>NZ_CP020370.1:0-600000 GCF_002813775.1 Candidatus Thiodictyon syntrophicum | reverse complement strand
GAGGATGGCTATGTCCACGAGAAATGGGCCGTCGTCCATGACGCCGAGGGCAACCGGCTGCTCGCCGAGGGGTCCCTGAACGAGTCGCGCACCGCCCTGCTGATCAACGCCGAGAACATCGGGGTGCACTGCGACTGGTGGGGCACCCGCGAGGCGGCCAGGGCCGACAGCTACGCGGCCGATTTCGAGGCCATCTGGGCCAACCGGGACCCGGGGCTCTATGTGGTGGACCTGCCCCAGGCGGTGCGCGAGCGACTGATCGAGATCGGCAGCGCCGTCGCTGAGCCGAAAGAGATCGATGGGTCCAGCGCGCACCCGCCGCAGGTCCCGCGGCCGACGGCGCTGGAGTGGCTCCAGTTTGCGATCCTGCGCGAGGCCCCGCGGATGCCCAACGGCCGCTTCGTCGGCATGGTCACGGCCCCGGTGGAGCCCTGGCCCCACCAGGCCATCGTGGCGCGCCGGTTGATCGCCTCCTACCCCTACAGCTTCCTGCTGTGCGACGAGGTCGGCCTGGGCAAGACCATCGAGGCGGGCCTGGCCCTGCGCTCGCTGATCCTGTCCGGACTGGCGCGGCGGGTGTTGATCGCGCCGCCCGCGAGCCTGGCCCGACAGTGGCAGAGCGAGTTGGCGACCAAGTTTTTCCTGCGTTTCGGGCGGGCGCTCTCCGGCCCCCAGGTTCGGCACGCCTATCTGTATCCGCCATTTGCATCAATGGAGGAACAGATTCCGGCCAAATCGGTCTTTGCGCCGGCCTTGGTCATCGTCTCCACCGGGCTGGTCCGGCGCAAGGAGCGCCAGCGGGAGTTGGCGGCGCAGACCTGGGACATCGCCCTGGTCGACGAGGCCCATTACGCGCGCCGCAGCAACTCCACCGCGGGAACCGTCGTGCAACCCCAATACGGCGACCTTTACCGGGCGGTCAGCCAGACCTTGCGTCCGCAGACGCGTGCCCTGTGGCTCGCCACGGCGACACCCATGCAACTCGACCCGATCGAGGTCTATGACCTGTTTCGCCTGACGCGGCGGGTCGGGCCCTTCCAGGATGATCCGTCCCTGACCCAGGCGTATTACGAGATCCAGGGCCGTATCCAGCGGGGCGAGAAGGTTTCGGACGAGGATCTGGGTTTTCTGCGCCGGGTGCTAGCCTCGATTGGGCGGCATGACCCTGAGTTGGCAACCTTTATCCGCCAGACGGTGCTCAGTCCCTCGAACCGGACCCAGTATGACAACTGGCTGACGCGGGGCATCCAGCCGACGGGGGCAAGTCTCAAGCAACTGTTGCGTGCCATCTTTGCCTCGGCGCCCCTCTCACGGGTGATGATGCGCCACAACCGCGCCCTGCTGCGGGTCTACCAGGAGCAGGGCCGGCTCACAGCCAACCTGGCGCACCGGCACATCCTGCCAATGCGGCGCATCCAATACACGCCGCAGGAGCAGGCGGCTTACGAGGCCCTGCAATCCTATTCCCAGGAGTTGTCCCAGCAAGTCGCCGCCGCCAACGATCAACAGGCGCGGGTCTCCACCGGCTTCTATCTGAGCTTTCTGCAGCGGCGCTTCGCCTCCAGTCTGCACGCCATCGGCGAGACCCTGCGGCGGCGCCGCGAACGGGTCAAGGGGACCCTGGAACATCTGCTGGACGCGCCGGGGGCCGCCACGACCACCGCTGGCCCCGACCTGTCCCAGTTCGATGATGATCTGGAACAGGAAGAGGGCGACGCGGAGGTCATCGAGCAGTTGCTCAAGAACCGCAGCGAGGCGGATCTCCGTTGGGAGTTGGAAAAGCTCAGCGGGATGCTGGCGGGCAGCCTGTACGACGCCGCGCCGGCCTCGTCCAAGACCCAAGCCCTGCTGGGCTATGTGGAACAGCGAAGGGACTCCGCGCGGCCCGGCCGGGTCCGGCAGACGGTCATCTTTACCCAGTTCTGGGATACCCTGGAAGACCTCGTCCGGCGATTGCGGCAGGCCGAGGCCAGGCTGTTGGTGGGGACCTACTCGGGCCGCGGTGGCCAATACACCGATCCCGCGACCGGCCGGCTGATCGGCACCGAGCGCGACGAGATCAAGCAGCGCTTCCTGCGCGGTCAGATCGACATCCTGGTCTGCACCGATGCGGCGGCCGAGGGCCTCAACCTCCAGACGGCCGATTTTCTGGTCAATTTCGACCTGCCATGGAACCCGGCCAAGGTCGAGCAGCGGATCGGCCGGATCGATCGCATCGGCCAACTGCACGCGCACATCCACGTCCAGAACCTGTGCTATCTGGGCTCGGTCGAAGAGATCGTCTACGGTCGGTTGCTCGATCGGCTGGGCAGTATGATCGCCGTGGTCGGCGATCAACAGGTGCCGATGTTGCCGGTCACCGAGGAGGATTTCCGCCGGCTGGCGGCGGGCGAGGTGACTGAGGGGCAGTTGGAGGCCGAGGCCCGCCAACGGATTGCCTTCAGTCAGCGGCGCATCCGCGAGACCGAGCTGACCGGGCAGGAGGTCTATGAGATCTATCAGCGCTTGGAGCAGGCGCACGCGGCCGTGCGGCTGCCGGCCACCTTGGATGGACTCTGGGGCGTCCTGACCGGTTCCGCTTATCTGAAGGCCCTGGGGTGTGCCTGTGCCGTCAACCTGACGGGCAACGGGCGCGAGCCGCTGTTGCTCCGCGGCCTTGCCGGCGTGCTGGACGGTACCGCACTGACCACGGACCGGCGGCTGTACGAGGAGGGCATCGAGTCGCTTGGCCCTGCATTGCGGTTCGCCACCTACGGGGAACCGGTCTTTGACGCGATCCTGGCGCAGAGCGCGCGATGGGAGCAGCCCGGTTGCGTGCGCCGCATTGCCGTCAGGCCGCAGGGGCTGGACCTGGAGTGCGTGGCCTTTGTTGTCGCGATACAGGAAGGCGAAGGCTGGGCGCCGCGGCTGATTGCCGACCTGGATAGCCTGGCCGGGATCGATCTCGACGACTCTGCAACGCTTTCCGAGGCCGATGCAGAATCCTTTGTGACCCGACTTCAGGAGATGGCGGACGCGGAATTTCGGCTCACCGCCCACGTCGCCGACCTGGAGGCGGACAACCAGCGATCCGGCCGCGCCCAAGCGGCGTTGGCGCTCGGAACTGCCTATGGGCTCATCACCGGGCGTCAGAAGTTCGGCAACGCCGATGACAACTTCTGGAAGGAACTCGACGCCTGCCGACGGCTGGTGGCGGAGCGCACCGCGCAGGGTGGGGGCCTCACCGTCCAGCGGGTGCCGAGCGTCTACGACCAGGTGGCCACGGCCTTCGTGCCGTTCGAGGTCAAACGCAAGATCAGCGACGAGAGCTTCTGGGTCGATACGGCCCCGGCGCCGTTGCTGAACGCGGCCCTGGATGCCGCGGCCCGGGTTGCCGCCGGGATCAAGCGCAAAAAGGCCGATCTGACCACGGACTTTGCGTTGACCCGGATTGCGGCTGAGATGAAACGGGCCATTGTGTGAACCCGGTATCCTTTCATGGCTTACGCTTGGCCCTGGGATGCGCTTGGTCATAGACCTGGGCCAAGTGCTGAAAATCAAGGTGGGTGTAAATCTGGGTGGTGCTGATGTCGGCGTGCCCGAGCAGTTCCTGGACGGCGCGCAGGTCCCCGGACGACTCCAGCAGGTGGCTGGCGAACGAGTGGCGCAGCAGGTGCGGGTGCACATTGCGGGTGGCGCCCTGTTCCTGTGCCCACTGGGCGACCCGGGTGCGGACCGTGCGGGGGTGGATGCGGCTGCCGCGGCTGCTGACGAAGAGCGCGGGTTCGTCGCCCGCGGCCAGATTGGCGCGTACCCGCAGCCAGTGCTGCACGGCCGCGCGCGCCTGGGCGCCGACCGGGACCCGCCTGGTCTTGGCGCCCTTGCCGGTGACGCTGAGCATGGCGTCGGCCATGTCGATGTCGCCTAAGTTGACGCTGACCAGTTCGGCCAGGCGCAGCCCGGACGAGTAGAACAGTTCGATCATGGCGGTATCGCGGATGGCGAGCAGGTCATCCACCGGGCGGTCGAGCAGGCTGCACAACTGATCGGCGTCCAGGGTGGCGGGGAGTTTGCGCGCCGTCTTGGGGGCGCGGATGCCCACCGCGGGGTTGTTCTGGGCGCGCCCCTCGCGCAGCAGCCAGCGATAGAGGCTGCGCAGGCTCGACAGTTCGCGTTGCAGGGTGCGCCCGCAGACCCCGGTGCGGTGCCGCCAGGCGACATAGCGGCGGATCTGCTGCTGGTCCAGGCGGGTGATGGCGTCCGGTGTCCCGCCGGCCGCGGTCAGCCAGGCGGTGAGCCGCTCCAGGTCCGCCCGATAGGCGCAGAGCGTCGGCTCGGCCAGGCGCCGCTCGTGGGCCAGGTGGGCGAGGAAGGGCTCGATGGGGCTCCCTTCCGGCTCGCTCATTCCGGGACCGTCTTCTTGGTGCGCTTGCGCCGGGTCGGCGTCGGCTTGGGTTCGTCCTCGCTCGCGGGGGCCGGGGGCGGCGGCGTCACCGCGCTCGGCACTTCAGGCGGCAGCATCTGCAGCTTGCAGCTCACGATCTCGCCCAGGCGGTCCAGGAGGTCGGTGCGCATGTCGGGCTTGAAGCGGTCCGGGTCGGCGGCCCCGATGGCGAGTACGCCGCAGCGTCCGTTCGCGCGGATCGGTATCAGGGCGGCGCAGTGGACCTGCTCGCCCGCGGGATCATGCAGATCGCCGAACAGGGCCGCGTTCTTGGCCTCGTCAAGCGGGCCGCACAGGGCGTGCTTGCGCTCCAGGAAGTCCCGGAAGGCGGCGACCAGGGGATCGGGGTCCCCGACCGCGGGGTCCACCGGGAAGACCTTGAGGGTGACCGCCTGGGCGCTGAACTCGTGCATCAGGCCCTCCTGGAGCGCGGCGCTGACCCGCGTAAGATCCGGGGCGGCGATCAGGGCGAGCACCAGCGCGTGCAGGCGGGCGGAGAAGGACTCGTACTCGCGGGCGCGGGCGATGAGCTGTGCCAGCCGGCCGCGCTCGGTCTCGAGTTGCGCGCGCAGCACCCTGACCTGGCGCTCGATCAGCGAGACCGCCGCACCGGCCGCGGTGTGGGGGATGTGCAGCTCGGCCAGGATCTGCGGGTTGGACGCGAAGTAGTCCGGATGACCCTGCAGATAGGCGGCGACCGCCGCCGCCGCGGTCGCCCCGGCGCCCTCCCCCGGTGCGGGCCCTGCGGTGATCGCGGCCTCGCTCGCCCCGGCCCCGGCCGCGCCCCCCTCGCCCTTTGTCTTTCTCATGGCTCGATCTCCCCCTCGAAGACCCGTTGTGCCGGTCCGGTCATCTGGACCGCTCCCCCGTTGACCGACCACTCTATCACAAGGTCCCCGCCGGGCAGGCTGACCCGCACCCGCGGCCCGAGCAGACCGCGGGTGCGTCCGCTCACCACCGCCGCGCAGGCCCCGGTCCCGCAGGCCAGGGTCTCACCGGTGCCGCGCTCGTAGACGCGCAGCCGGACCTGATCCGGCGCCAGCACCTGCATGAAGCCCACGTTCACCCGTTGAGGGAAGCGCGGGTGGGACTCGATGCGGGGGCCGAGCCGCGCCACCGGCGCCGTCTTGGTGTCCTCCACCAGCAGCACCGCATGGGGATTGCCCATGGAGACGGCGCCGATGGTGAGCGTCTCGCCGTCCACCGCGAGGTCGTAGGTCGGGGCCTGCGCATCCGCCAGAAAGGGGATGCGCGCCGGGTCCAGGATCGGGACCCCCATGTCGACCCGCACCTGGCCGTCCGGCTCGATGAAGAGACGGATCGCACCGGCGGCGGTGCCGACCGGGATCTCGGTCTGATCGCAGAGCCCCTGGTCGCGCACGAAGCGGGCGAAGCAGCGGGCGCCGTTGCCGCATTGCTCCACCTCGGACCCGTCGGCGTTAAAGATCCGGTAGTGGAAGGCGGTGCCGGGCAGCCGCGGGCGCTCCACCAGCAGCACCTGGTCGCAACCGATGCCGCGGTGCCGATCCGCCAGCCGCCGGATGGCCGCGGTGTCGAGTTCGACCACCTGGCGCACGGCGTCGATGACGACGAAGTCGTTGCCCAGGCCGTGCATCTTGGTAAACCGCAACGCCATCAGGAAGATTGTCCGTCCAGACGGCCGAAGACCGCCAAATGCCGGTCGCTCACCACCGCCACCTCCAGTGCGCTCAGGCCCGCCTGCGCCAACTGTTCCACCACCTCGGCGGGCTCGAAGGCGGCGAATAGCGAGTTGCGGAAGTCGCTGCGCAGGACCTCGGGCTCGCCGGCCGCGTAGGTCGCCACCAGGGCCTCGGCCCAACCGGCGGAGGCGGGGCGCATCAGGTCCATGATGAGCACCTGGGCGCCGGGGGCGGCGGCGGCCCGCACCGCCTGCCAGAGCACCTGGGGATTGTGCAGTTGGTGGAGCAGACTGTTGGAGAGGATCAGGTCGTAGTGGGCCTGGGGCAGGTTAGGGCTGGGCAGGCACTCGCACAGCAGCCGGGCGCGTGCGGCGACCCCGGGCAGCCGGTCCAGCGCGGCCCGGGCGTGCCCCAGCATGGCGGCGGAGCCGTCCAGGGCGTCGCAGGTCGCCTGCGGCCAGGCGCGCAGAAAGCGGCAGACGATGTCCGCCGGGCCGCAGCCGAGATCCAGCGCGCGGGCGCGGTGCAGGGGCGCGGGGTCCAGCCGGCCGAGCAGCTTGATGAAGAGTGCGTTGGACTCCGAGAAGTCGGCCTGGGCATAGGCCAGGGCCTGTTCGGCGTCCTCCATGAGTTCCGGTTCGGGACGGCGCTTCATGGGAGCGGCGACTCCCCGTTCATCAGGTCGGCGATGCTCTCCCGGCGCCGCACCAGGTGGGCCTGCCCGCCGTCCACCATGACCTCGGCGGCGCGCGGCCGGCTGTTGTAGTTGGAGCTCATGCTGAACCCGTAGGCACCGCTGCCGCGCACGGCCAGCAGGTCGCCCGGTTCCAGGGCCAGCAGGCGGTCCTTGCCCAGGAAGTCCCCGGTCTCGCACACGGGGCCCACGAGATCATAGCGGGCGGCGTCGGCCGCGCTGTCCAGGCGGACCGGAACGATGTCCTGCACCGCCTGGTAGAGGGCGGGGCGCAGCAGGTCGTTCATCGCCGCGTCCACCACGGCAAAACGCCGGTGCTCGGTGGGTTTCAGATATTCCACGCGGGTCAGCAGGATGCCGGCGTTGCCGACGATGGCGCGCCCCGGCTCCAGGATGATCTCGTGGCCGCGGCCGCCCAGGCGATGGAGCAGGGCGGCGGCATAGGCGGCGGGCTCCGGCGGGTGTTCGCCCAGGTAGCGGATACCGAGCCCGCCGCCCAAGTCCAGGTGGCCGATGGGGATGCCGGCCGCCGCCAGCCGATCGGCGAGGGCCAGCACCCGCTCCAGGGCGGCCAGGAAGGGGGCGAGATCGGTGAGTTGGGAGCCGATGTGGCAGTCGATCCCGGTGACGCGCAGGTGCGGCAGCCGCGCCGCCTGCCGGTAGACCGCCTCGGCCGCCCGGATGTCGATCCCGAACTTGTTCTCTTTGAGTCCGGTGGCGATGTAGGGGTGGGTGCGGGCGTCCACGTCCGGATTGACCCGCAGCGAGACGGGCGCGATGACACCCAGGTCCCCGGCCACCCGGTCGAGACGCTCGAGCTCCGGCACCGATTCCACGTTGAAGCAGCGGATGCCGACCTCAAGCGCCCGGCGCAGTTCATCCTCCCGCTTGCCGACCCCCGAGAAGATGACCTTGCCGGGCTCGCCCCCCGCCGCCAGCACCCGCTCCAGTTCGCCTACCGAGACGATGTCGAACCCGGAGCCGAGCCGCGCCAGAACGCTCAGCACCCCCAGGTTGGCATTGGCCTTGACCGCGAAACAGATCAGGTGCGGATGCCCCTGGAAGGCGCGGTCGAAGGCGTGCCAATGCCGCTCAAGCGTCGCCCGGGAGTAGACATAGCAGGGGGTGCCGAACTGTTGCGCGATGGCGGTGAGCGGCAGGTCCTCGGCGTGGAGCAGGTTGTCGCGGTAGTTGAAATGGTCCATTACCTGGCTCCTCCCGAGCACCCGTCGGTGCAGCCGCTCGGATTTTGCGCCGGCCATGCCAGCAGTTCGGCGTTGGTCGCCGGGGGCAGGGCCGGGGCCGGCGCCTGAGTCGGAGCCGACACCGGCGTCGGGGCCGGCGTCTTGGGCACCTCCGCGCCCTTCGCCGGGGCCTGTTGTTCGTCCGGTTTCGGCAGGAACAGGGGGCCCTTTTGCCCGCAGGCGTCGATCATGCCCAGGGTCCCGAGCGCGATCACCATGACGACGAAAGAGTTGTGGGCCCAACAGTGCATATTGACGATTGACTCGCGCGACCGGGAACGGGGGCGCCAGTGTAGCCGATCCGGCGTCGCCCGCGATCCGCAGTCCAAGGAACCTTAGGGCGTCGGCGTCGGCGGCAGGCTCCGCCGCGGTGCCTCCCCGCCACCGACCGCGCCGCCCTGGGGAGCCGTGCTTGTGGCGGGGGCCGTCAGGGCCGGTTGCGGGGTCTGCGCAGTGTCAGGCGTACCGCTGGGGAGGGCGCCGCCGCCGGCAGCGACTTCGACCTCGACCGGCCGGACCACCTCCGTGCGATAGCGGGCGGCCGGTTTGCCCTCGCCGGTGAGGAGCAGCAACTCGCCGCCCTCAATGCGGTAGCTGGTCACCGAGCCCAGGGCCGCCGCGTAGTCGCGGGCCTGTTGCGCCGCCCCGTCCGGCTTGCACGCCATGCGGGTGCTGGCCAGGGGGCCGATGGTCAGGGTCGCGCCGCTCAGGGTGTAACCGCTCATGTAGCGATTGCAGCCATCGGAGCCGCCCAGAGTGCCGTCGTCGCGGAACTCCAGGTTGATCTCGGTCCCGTTGCGGGCCGAACTGATGGCCTCTTTGCCGTTGTCGTAGCCGGTCAGCTGCCAGACCTGCCCGACCAGGGGGGTGGGCTTGAGCCGCACGAAGCGCAGCTGCACCGCGCCCGCGGCGTCCAGCAACTCCAGCAATTCGCCATCCAGACGGTAGGCGGCGACCCGGGTCAGGGCCAGGCCGACCGCCTTGTCCTGCTTCATCAGCGGCTCCGGACAGGCCATCATCGTAGAGGCCATATTCGCCTTGAAGGTCAGGCTCGCCCCCGCCAGGGTGTAGCTGCCGCCGATCTGGTTGCAGCCCGCGGTGCCGGCGACCCGCCCCGCCTCGAAGCGAAAGCGGCCGGGACGCGGGCCCGCGGCGATCTCGACCAGGGCCTTGCCGGCACGATAGGCCGCGGGCGACCAGGAGGTATTCTCCAGGGACGGCGGCGCTCCGGTCGCGGGCTCACCGGCGTCTTGCGGTGCCGGCGCCGCCGCGGCCGCCGGACTTGCCGGGGGCGCCGCCGCGTTGCCGACCGCGGGCCGGTCCGGGCCGGCCTGGAGCGGGGTGACGGCCGCCAGCAGCGCGGCGACGAGGAGCAGGGCCGGGGCGGCGGCTGGTGGTGAGTGCTTCATCGCGGGAGGTCCTCGAGGGGTGGGGGCTTACCGTTGCCGCACGGCGGCGGCACCAATGATTCGACTGGAAATGGGATTTTACCGGTGAAGCGGCGCGCCCAAAAGGACCGGACCGACGGGGCGCCGGCCGCGGGGGCGGGCCTTGATCATAACGCTGGCCACGTGCCCTTGCGGCTACCCGTCGCGGCCTGGGGGCCGCTCCTACTACCCGCGGTCGCGCCCCTGGTCGCGCAGCCGATCCAGGCGCAACCGCTCGCGCTCATCGAACAGCCGCCGGGAGCCGAGCCACACCGCCGCCACCGACCCCAGGCCGGTCCCGGCGGAGATCACGAACATCATCAAGAGCTGGTACTTGGCCGCCTCCATGGGCGGGCTGCCGGCCAGGATCTGCCCGGTCATCATCCCCGGCAGGCTGACCAGGCCGGCGGTGGCCATGGCGTTGACGATCGGGATCAGCCCGGCGCGCAGCGAGTCCCGCCGCAGCGACGCGATGGCCTGATCCCAGGTACCCCCGGCCAGCAGCCGCGCCTCGATACGCCCGCGCGCGTCCCAGGCGCCGCGCGTCAGGGTGTCCAGCGCGATCGCCGCACCGCTCATGGTGTTGCCCAGCAACATACCCAAAAGCGGGATCAGGTATTGGGGCTGATACCAGGGCTCCACCCGGATGATCAGGGTCAGCGTCAAGAACAGTACGCTGAAAGAGGAGATGAACATGGAGAACGCCCCGATCCCGTAGCCCCAGGGCCCGCGGAAGCGGCGCTTCTGGCGCTGCAGGACCTCGATCCCGGCGACCGCCAGCATAAACAGCGCCATGAGCCCGATCAGCCAGGGATTGGTCTGCGCGAACAGGGCCTTGAGCACCAGCCCCACGAGCATCAATTGCACCGTGCTGCGCGCCGCCGCGATCAGCAGGCGCCGCTCCACCCCCAGATGCAGGTACCAGGACATGGCCGCCAGCAACAGCACCAGGACGGCCGCCAGGGCCAGGTCGAAGGGGGTGAGCAGGACCAGACTCATCGCCCGTCTTCCAGGCGGGCGGGGCCCGCGCTCACCGCTTCGGTCGGCCCCAGGCGCCCATCCCGGATACCGAACTGCCGCCCGCCGAGGCGCTCGCGCTGCTCCGGGTCATGGCTTACCCAGAGGATCGCCGCGGCCTGACCGGCGCGATAGGCCGCCGTCACCAGTTCCACCCGTTCGCGGTTGGCCGGGTCCAGGTTGGCCGTGGCCTCGTCCAGCAGCAGGGCCTCCGGCCCCTGGGCCAGCAGCCGCGCCAGGGCCAGGCGCTGGCGCTCGCCGGTGGAGAGGCGCGCGACCGACCAATCCAGTACATCCGGCGCGAAGCCAAGGGCGGCGAGCAGGCCATCGAGCCCCCCGTCCGCGGACCCTGGTGCGACCCGTTCGCCCACGTCTTGCACGCGCCCGGTGGTCGCAGGAAAGTGCTCGCCGACCGCATCCGCCCACCAAAAGGCCTCCGCGGGCAAGAGTCCGACCCGTTGCCGCCAGCGGGCCGGGGCCATGGTCGAGCGCGCCTCGCTCCCCAGCCAGACCTCGCCCGCGTGGGGGTCCAAATCCGCCACGGCACGCAGCAGCAGGCTCTTGCCGGAACCTGAGGGGCCGGAGATGAAGACCAACTCACCCGCCGCCAGGCTCAGGTTCACCGGGGCCAGGACCCGCGGACGCACCGCCTCCAGGCGTAGGGCGCCCATCAGCGGCGCCGCCACACCAGGTCGCGGACCTGATGCCCGAGGCGCTCGCCCCGCTGCTCGAAGCGGGTCAGGGGGCGGGTGGCGGGGCGCGGCGCGAAACGGTCCGGCCCCGCGGTGTTCACGAACGGCGAGCCCTGGGCCTCCAGCACCTCGAGCATCTGGGTGGCGTAGGGTTCCCAATCGGTGGCCGCGTGGAAGACCCCGCCCGGGACCAGCGCGCGGGCCAGCAGGTCGAGAAAGGCGGGGGTCAGGATGCGGCGCTTGTGGTGGCGCTGCTTGGGCCAAGGGTCCGGAAAAAAGAGCTGGACCCGCGCGAGCGATGCGGGCGGCAGCCCCCCGGCGAGCAGTTCCACGGCATCGTGGCGGACCACCCGCAGGTTGGTAAGCCCGCGCCGCTCGGTCTCTAGCAGCAGGTGGCCCACGCCGGGTGCGTGGACCTCCACCCCCAGCCAGTTGCGCAGCGGTTCGGCCGCCGCCATCGCCGCCAGGCTGTCCCCGTTGCCGAAGCCGATCTCCAACACCACCGCCCGCTCATTGCCGAAGAGGGCCGCAAGGTCGAGCAGCGTCCCGGGCACCCAGTCCACCCCATAGCGCGGCCACAGGTCCACAAAGGCCCGCTCCTGCGCCACCGTGAGCCGGCCCTGGCGCAGCACAAAGCTACGCACCGGGCGGCGCCGGTCCGGGGCCTCCCCGGCGGGCGCACACGGTTCGTCAGGTTGTTTCACCGGCGCCACGGTGTTCAAGGTGCTGCGACTAAGCAGGCTCGCCGACCAGGCCGAACAGCGCGTCCAGGCGCACGAACAGTTCGCGCAGTTGCAGGGCCATGAGTGCGAACTCGGCGTCGAGCCGCGCCGCCGGGTCGTCGCCGTCCTCGATCTCGTCGAGCAGGGCGTCGCCGACGCGCAGGCGTTTGAGCGACAGGTCGTCGGCCAGAATGAAGGCGAGCCGCTCGTCCCAGTCCAGGGCCAGCTTGACGACCTGTTTGCCGGCCCGCAGGTGGTTCAGGATCTCCTCGCTGGCGAGATCCTGCCCCTTGCAGCGGATGACGCTCGCGCTGTCCTCGCTGTCGCGCAGTTCACAGGCGTCGGCTGGGATGAAATCGGCCGGGGCCTCGCCGGTGAGCAGCCAGGCGGTGAGGATGCCGGCGGGGGGCTGCCGGGGGGCCGGGGGCTTGGCCGGCAGGGTCTCCAGCGTCAGGCGCAGCAGTGAAATCGCCTCCTCGGCCTGTTTTTCGCTGGCGGCGTCGACCACCAGCCAACCGGACTCGGTGTCGATATAGAGCAGGGTGCGGCGCGAGCGGGTGAAGGCGCGCGGCAGCATCTCGGTGACGGTCTGCTCGCGCAGCGCGCGGCGCTCCGAGCGGCTGAGGTCGCGTGCCTCGCCGGCCTCGATCTCGGCGATGCGCTCGTCCACCGCCTCGGCGACCGCGGACGACGGCAGCAGCCGCTCCTGCTTACGCAGGCACAGGAGCAGACAGCCGCCCACCCCGTGCACCAGGGCCGAGGTGTCCTCGCCGAGCGGTGCCGACCACCCCAGGGTGGCGACCTCCACCGGGCCGCAGGGGCGGAACCGCCGGGTCCCCAGCGCCGCCTCCAGTTCCGCGGCGGCGCGGCCGAAGGGTGCCCCGAGACGATAGATCCTGGCGTTCTTGAACATCGACAATCCCCTGGGTAAAAGCCGTCGGATTATCCCCGAGTCCCGCCGGGGGCGCCATGGCTTTCCCGCACCGGTGCGTCCGGCGCCCGCCCCGGGGAGCCTGGGTGCGATCAGAACGTTCTCACGGACCGGGCGTCGTTGTCGTTGTCGTTGTCGTAATCGTGGTCGGATTATTCGATCACGACAACGACAACGACAACGCACCCGGGGGGCCCCATCACTCGCCACGCGACCTTGGTCGGCATAGAATGCCCGGATCATTTCGTTGGTTCGGAGGTCTCGCGATGTATCCGTCCTGTGCCAAGCGCACCGCTGGTTTCACCCTGGTCGAGCTCCTGGTCGTGCTCGCCATCCTGGGCCTCCTGGCCGGGCTGGTGGGTCCGCAGGTCATGAAGTTCCTGGGGTCTTCCAAGACCAAGACCGCCCGCCTGCAGATCGAGGACCTGAGCGCTACCATGGACCTGTACCGGCTGGAGACCGGGCGTTACCCGACCGGTGAGGAGGGACTGGAGGCCCTGGTGAAGAAGCCCGGCAATGCCGCGAACTGGAACGGGCCCTATCTCAAGAAGGGCGATGTGCCGAAAGACCCCTGGGGCTTCGAGTACCAATACAAGTTCCCCGGCGAGCACGGCGGGGTCGACATCTGGACCCTGGGTGCGGACAACCGGGAGGGGGGCGAGGGCGAGAACGCGGACGTGAAGAGCTGGGACTGAGGCCGCGGCGCCTTGTCCGGTACGCCCCGGGGCCGCCGGCCGCGCGTCGCCCGTGGCCGCGGCTTCACGATGGTCGAGCTGCTGGTGGTCATGGCCATTGCCGCCCTGCTGCTGACGGCGGTACCGCCCCTGATCTCCGCGGCCTTTCCCGGGGTCGAACTCAAGGCCGCGGCGCGCCGCACCGCGGCGGCCCTGCGGCTCGCCCGGGAGAGCGCCATCCGCACCGGGGCGGATGCCGCGCTGGTAGTCGATGTGCAGGAGCGCACGTTCGCGCTCACCGGCATGCGCACCCTCTCCCTGCCCAGCCAGGTGCACGTCAAGCTCAATGCGGCCAGTCGTGAGATGCTCGATGATCGGCGCGGAGCCGTGCGCTTCTTTCCGGACGGCAGTTCCACCGGCGGGGTCATCATCCTGACGCGCGACACGGCGAACGGGGGCGCGGGCTACCAGGTCGGGGTCAACTGGCTCACCGGTCGGGTACGCATGGCACCCTGGGAACGGGAGTGAGCCGCCGTCGTCAGGCCGGCTTTTCGCTGCTGGAGGTGCTGGTCGCCTTCGCGATCCTGGCCGTGTCGCTCGGGGTCTTGATGCAGATCTTCTCGCGCGCCACCATCACCACGATCACCACGGCCCAGTACAGCCGCGCCGTGGCGCTTGCGCAGGCGCGCCTGGCCGCGGTGGGCAGCGCCATCGCGCTCAAGGAGGGTCCGGTCTCCGGCGACCCGGAGGACGGCTTCGCCTGGCAGATCGGCATAGTCCCGGTCGAACTCGGCGAGACGCCCACGGCTTCGGGGCTCTCCGACGTGGCACCCGCGGTGACCGCCTATCGGGTCACGGTGACCGCCCTGTGGCAGGAAGGCCCGCGGGTGCGGCGCCTCACGCTCAGCACCCTGCGGCTGGGGGAGCCGGCGCAATAGCATGCAGGTCCGGTTCGACCTTGATTCGCGACGAGCGCGCGCGGCGCGCGGCTTCACCCTGGTGGAGTTGCTGATCGCGCTCGCGATGGTCTCACTGATCATGGTGTTGCTGTTTGCCGGGTTACGGGTGGGCACCCGGTCCTGGGACCTGGTCGATATCACCGCCGAGCGCGTCGGGGCCGTGCGGCTCGCCCACGGCTTCCTGTTGCGCACCCTGATTCAGGCACGCCCGGTCAGCCTGATGTTCGACGGCGCCCTGCTGCCGGTGTTCGCCGGTGACGCCGAGCGCGTGGAGTATGCGGCCCCGCTGTCCGAACATGTCGGGGTCCCCGGTGTCTATATCCTGCGCCTGCAGGTGGAGGGGGCCGGGCGGCAGCGCGCCCTGATCCTGACCCGCTGGCTGATGCACCCGCAGGTACTGGAGGGCACGCTTGAGGGCACGGTGAAGTGGGAGCCGCTCAAGGAGAACACGCGGATGGGTCTGGGGGGGACGGCCCTGGACCAGGACGCGGCCGCCGGGGCCTTCGGGCGCACCCTGCTGCTGGAGGGCGTGGCGGAGATCGAAATCAATTACTACGGGGTCTTGGCGGGGGAGAATGACCCCGCCTGGCATAAGGAGTGGCTGGAGCAACCGGCGCCGCCGGCCCTGATCCGCATCCACCTGAGCACGGTTGACCAGACATGGCCGGACCTGATCGTCGCCCTCCCCGCCCTGCGCGCCTGAGGCACCGCGGCGGTGCGCGCCGCGGCATCGCCCTGGTCCTGGTCCTCTGGGTCCTCACCCTGCTGACGGTCATGGCGGTCGGGATGACCGCCGCCGGACGCACCGAGACGGCGCTGACGGAAAACCTGATCGCGCAGGCCCGCTTCGGCGCCTCGGCGGATGCGGCGATCGCCTATGCCGTCTTCAGCTTTATGGCCCCGCCGCCCGCGGAAGATGTCGGCCAGGGGAGCGTCCGGCAGGGCGGCTCAGGTGGCATGGCGGCGGCCGATGACGCCGCGCAAACGCCGGATTGGGTCCCCGACGGGTCGCCCCGGCCCTGGGACTTCGACGGCAACGCGCTGTCCATCGCCGTGTTCAACGAGCAGTCCCGGATCAACCTGAACGAGGCATCCGCGCAGGTGCTGTCCGCGCTGCTGGCGACGCTCGGGGCGCAGGAACAGGAGGCGCAGGCCATCGCCGACGCCATCATCGACTGGCGCGACGAGGACGACCTCAAGCTCCTGAACGGCGCCGAGGCCAGCGAATACGAAAGCGCCGGGCGGGCGCTGGGGCCCAAGAACGCCCCCTTCGTCGCGGTGGAGGAGCTGCAGCAGGTCCTGGGGGTCAACCGTGAGGTCTACCAGCACCTGGCCCCGGAGGTGACCGTCGATACCGAAGGCGACGTGGTAGACCTGACCTTCGCCTCGGCGGCCGTGATCGCCGCCCAACAGGGTATCGCGCTCGCGGACGCCCAACTCCAGGTCGAGCAACGCACTGGCCCGGTGGTGCCGGACGCCCAGGCCCCGCGCGCGCTCAACCGCGGCGGACCCATCTACCGCATCCAGATCAAGGAGCAGGGAGCCGCGACGGCCCGGACCATGGAGGCCCTGGTGAGCATCACGCCCGGCCGGAACCCGCCCTACCAGGTGCGGTGGCGGCGCTTCGGGCTGGTAGCGGCGCCGCCGACCCCGAGCGGTGCGCCGAACGGCTGACTGGCGCCCGGCGGGGCGCCCGACTTACACTGCCCAGGTATTTTCGCCCCGGTGCCCCGGGACGGGTAGCGTGACGGATTTAGGCGGGATGGTCAGCCCGCTCAGTAACCAGTCAAGCACAGGTTAGGCACAGACACCATCGTTGTCGTATCGGTATTAGTTCCATGGCCCTGATCGATGCTCTGAAACGACCCTGGGGCGGGCTCGCGCGACGCTCTTGGGCCAGTGCCCCGCGCCCGTCCGGCGAGCGCTTCGTCGCCTGTCTGCCGACGCCCGTGCGGCGCTACCTGGCGCGGCGCGATCGGCGCCTGGTGATCCGTGCGGACGGTCCCGGTGCCCACCTGGAGTGGATCGCGGGGGAGACCCGGGAGGTCCTGGGCACCCTCGACCTCGGCGGGCGAGAGCCGCTGCCCGGGGTCCTGGCCGACCGTTCCAAGGATCAGCATCGCCGGACCATCCTGCTGCTGCCGGCCACTGCCGTGTTGACCCGCCGCACCTCGCTGCCGGCCCAGGTCCGCGACAATCTGGCGACCGTCCTGCGTTATGAGTTGGACCGGCTCTCGCCCTTCCGGCCGGAGCAGGTGGTCTATGACTCGCGCGTGGTCGGCGGCGGCAAGGGCGAGGCGCGCCTCACGCTGGACCTGGCCCTGGCCCGGCGCGACCTGGTGGAGGGCTGGCTCAAGCGCCTGCGTGAGGCCGGGTCACCGGTGGATCAGGTCACCTGGGAGGGGGCCTGGCCCAAGGCCAATCTCCTGCCCCCGGCCGAGCGCCCGCGCCACCGTCAGCCGCTGCTCGATCCGGGCAAGTTGCTCCTGGCCCTGATCCTGCTCTTGGGTGCTGGGGTACTGGTCACGCCCCTGTGGCAGCGCTCGCGTACCCTGGAGACTCTGGAGTCCGAGGTGCGCAAGGCGCGCACCCAGGCGGTGCAGGTGGATCAGGTCCGCCAGGAACTGGAACGGGCGCGGCGCGGCAGTACCGAGGTCCTGCGCCAGAAATGGGAACTGCCGCGCATGCTCGACATGTTGCGGGAATTGACCGAACGGATCCCCGACGACACCTGGGTGCAAAGCCTCGAATACCAGAGCGGCGAGGTCCAGGTGCGCGGTGAGTCCGGTCGGGCCACGGCCCTGATCGGCCTCCTGGAGGGCGCCCCGGGGATCTCCGGGGTCTCGTTCCGCTCCCCGGTGACCCAGGTGGCCCAGACCGGCAAGGAACGCTTCAACCTCGCCTTCAATTACAAGCGTGCCGAGCCCGCCCCGCCATGACCCAGGCCAACCCCACCAAGCGTTACTGTGTACTCGTCTGGGGTGCGGCGATCCTTCTCCCCTCTCTGCTCATCGCCGCCATCGCCATCCCCTGGCTGGGGGAGGTCCGGCGGCTCGGCGACGCCATCGCCGCCGGCTCGGAGCAACTCGGACGCTATCAGCGCCTCATTGCCACCCTGCCCGGGTTGCGCGCCGAACTGGAGAAGGTCAACAGCAATCAGGACTTCAAGGCCTTCTATTTCGATGCCCCCACCCCGGACCTGGCCGGCGCGGAACTGACACGCAAGGTGCAGGACATCGTCACCGCCGCCCACGGCCGCCTGATCAGCACCCAGTTGCTGCCCGAGGAGAAGGCCGAACAGCCGGCGCGGGTGCGCCTGCGGGTCCAGATCCAAGGTACCACCGATATCCTGCTCGAGGTCCTCTATGAGCTCGATCAGGCGCGCCCCTTTCTCTTCGTCGAGCAGGTCTCGGTGCGCTCGTCCGCCCGTGGAGAGCTGCCCGAGCAGGTGGCACGCGGCCGTGCGGGCCGGCGCCCGTCGGCGATCAATGAGGCCGGCGAGTTGACCGTGCGCCTGGACGTCTTCGGGTTCGCCCTCGGGGGCAAGGCGTGATCAAGGCCGCGGCGCTCCTGCTGGTCCTGGCGCTGGCGGGCGTCCTGGTGCTGCAGTGGCGGGACTGGCCGCGCCCGCTGTCGCCGGTCGGCCCCCCCCAGTCGGACCAGGGTGCCGCGGCGGACCCGGGCGCCGCGGCCGACGCATCGCTGACCACGCCGGCGCCGCCGGAGGCCAAAGAGACCTATGCGTCCGTCGCCGAGCGACCACTGTTCCGACCCCAGCGCAAACCCGAGCCGCCGCCGGCCGCCGAGCCGACACCTGAGCCCGAGGCGGTGCAGGACGGCACCTTGGAGGGCCTGGATCTGAGCGCGGTCCTGATCTCTCCCGGGGCGACCTCGGCCTGGATCACCGACCCCAGCACACCCCAGATCAAACGCCTGCGGCTCGGGGACGAGCAAGCCGGCTGGTCGGTCAAGGCCATCCTGGCCGACCGCGTGGTGTTTGAGCGACAGGGCGAGACGAATGAGTTATTATTGCGTGATTTCTCCCAGACGCCAGCCTCGCCTCCCGCCGCACCAGCCCCGGCGCCGGTACGCCCCAACCCTGCCGGGCGCCCCAACCCCGCGGCACCGGGCCAGCTAAAGCCGCCGTCGCGCGAACCCCAACGCAAACAGGCGGCGGGCGCAGACCAGCGGGTCGCGCCGCCGAAGCCGCCCCAACCGAGACCGAATGGACGAAGACCAGCACCGCAACGGCCGCAGTAGCCGTCGGCCGGGGCGCCCCGCCCTGGCCGCATTGACCCTAACCCTGTTGGTTCTGGGACTCGTCGGCTGCGAGCGCGGCTATTGGGACCCGACGATCAAGGTCGGCTCCGCCAGCGGCCACCTGACCGCCGGGCGGACCGGGACCACCGCGTCCGGGGCCCCGACCGCCGGGCTGGTCGAGGACTCCGGCATCAACCTGTCCGATGACAAGAACACCAAGAAGGCGGTGGACTCGGTGCAGCGGGGGACCGGCAGCTTCGTGCGGCGGGTCTCCGGCCCCAGCGTGGACACCACCCCGGGTGATGTGACGCTGAACTTCGACGGCACGGACATCCGCGAGGTCGTGAAGGTCATCCTGGGCGACCTGCTCCAGGTGAACTATGTGCTCAGCCCGGCGGTGCAGGGCGTCGCCTCGCTTCAGACCGGCCGGCCGTTGCGGCGCGAGCACCTGATCCCGACCCTGGAGACGCTGCTGCGCATGAACAACGCAGCGATCGTCTACAAGTCCGGGACCTATGAGGTGGTCCCCATCGCCAACGCGGTCCAGGGCAATCTGGTCCCGCAACTCGGTGAGTCGACCCGCCCCCTGCCCCCGGGCTACAGCATCCAGGTCATCCCGCTTCAGTACATCAGCGCGGACGAGATGAGCCGCATCCTCCAGCCGCTGGCCCCGGAGGGCAGCGTCGTGCGCGTGGATACACTGCGCAACCTGCTCCTGGTCGCCGGCACCAGCCCGGAGATGGGCAATCTCATCGACACGATCAAGGTGTTCGATGTGGACTGGATGAAGGGTCTCTCGGTCGGGTTCTTCGTGCTCGAATACGCCAAGGCCAACGAGGTGGTGACGCAACTGGAGGGGCTGCTGGCCGACGAATCGGGAAACCCCATGAAGGGCCTGTTCCGCTTCATCCCGGTGGAGAGTTCCAACAGCCTGATGGTGATCTCGCCGCAGGAGCGCTACATCCAACAGGCGCGCAACTGGATCGAGCGCCTGGATATGGCCGAGGCGAGCGGCAGCGCCGCAGAGAAGCTCTTCGTCTACCGGGTCAAGCACGGCAACGCCGAGAACCTGGCGGACGTGCTCTCCAAGCTCTTCGCCGGCGACGGCAAGGAGAAGAAGCAATCCACGGGCGGCGTCGCCCCGGGGCTCGGCACCTCGAGTATCGGGTCGCGCGCGGTGATCGGGCAAATGGGCAGCGGCCTGGGTGGGAGCACCGGCGGCAGCAGCGGAACCGGCAGCGGGTTTGGCAAGAGCGGCGGCACGGGCGGCGGTTTGTCCGGCGGGCAGGGGGTACCGGGCGGGGCTGGTGGGACCGGTGGCCAAACCGCCCAGGCGCACACCTTTCAACTCAGCTCGGAGGTGAGCGTCGTCGCCGATGCGACGAACAACTCGATCCTGGTGCGGTCAAACCCCAAGGACTACAAAAAGATCCTGGATGCGCTCAAGCAACTCGACATAGTCCCGCTGCAGGTGCTGGTGGAGGCGACCATCATCGAGATCACCCTGACTGGAGATCTCAAGTATGGGATCTCCTGGAACCTGCTGGCGCACGCCAGCGATGGTTACAAGAGTGATTTTTCCCTGGACGGCGTCACGACTAACCGCAACGCGGTGACCCCCCTCACGACCGACACCACGACCGCGACCACCCCGGCGACGACGACCGCCGCGGCGGCGAATGCGCTCGCCCGCACCTTCCCGGGCTTCAACTGGGCCATCGTCGCCAATCCGGGGCGGCTGATTGCCAATCTCCATGCGCTCGCCAGCCAGGGGCTGGTCAACGTCCTGTCTTCGCCGTCCGTCATGGTGATCGATAATCAAGAAGCCAATATCGAGGTTGGTCAAGAAGTCCCGGTGCAGACCCAGCAGCAGCAGGCGCTCCAGGCGGGCTCCAATATCCTTAACAGTTATGAGTACAAGAAGGTCGGCGTCAAACTCAAGGTCAAACCGCGCGTGACCCCCGGCGGGCTGGTGCAGATGGGTATCTTCCAGGAGGTCAGCAACAAGGTCGCTTCCGATACGCCCAACAACCCCACCTTTGGATTGCGCCAGATCACCAGTACGGTTGCGGTCCGCTCCAACCAGGCGGTGGTCCTGGGTGGCCTGATAGAAGACTCCCGTTCCGACGCGAAGTCCGGCATACCGGGCCTCTACGACGTGCCCGTCGCCGGCCCCCTGTTCGGGACGCGCGGTAAGGGCTCGAAGCGGACCGAACTCATCGTCATCCTGATCCCCAAGGTCATCGCCAGTGACCAGGACATCGAGTCGGTCAACAACGATTTCCGCGATCGGATGCGCGGCCTGCAATTCAAGTTCTAGGCGAAGTTGATCTTGGCCTCGAGATTGGGGCCGGAGTCGGCATTGGCCAGGGCCTCGCTGAAGCTGATGGTCCCGGCGTGAAAGAGCTCGAGCAGGGCGTCGTCGAAGGTCTTCATGCCGTCCTCGCTACTGCCCTGCATCGCCTCACTGACCTCGTCCACCCGCCCGTCGCGGATCAGATCGGCGATGTGCGGGGTGTTGACCAGCACCTCGATGGCCGCGGAGCGCTTGCCGCTCACGGTGCGCACCAGGCGCTGGGAGACGATGGCGCGCATGTTGATGGAGAGATCCAGGAACAGGGTCTTGTGCAACTCCTGGGGAAACATATTGATGACCCGCTCCAGCGCCTGGTGGGCATTGTTGGCATGCAGGGTGGAGATGGCCAGGTGCCCGGTGCCGGCCAACTCGATGGCCGCCTCCATGGTCTCGCGGGTGCGGATCTCTCCGATCAGGATCACGTCCGGGGCCTCGCGCAGCGAGCTCTTCAGGGCGGCGGCGTAGCTCTTGGTATCGACCCCGACCTCGCGCTGGTTGACGATGCACTGCTTGTGGGGGTGGACGAACTCCACCGGGTCCTCGATGGTGAGGATATGGCCGGGGGCGGCGGCGTTGCGGGCATCGATCATCGCCGCCAGGGTGGTGGACTTGCCGGACCCGGTCGACCCGACCATCAGGATGATCCCGCGCTTGTGCGTCATAAGCTTGGGCAGGATCGGCGGCAGGCCCAACTCCGCGGCGGTGGGGATGCTTGCGCGGATATAGCGCAGCACCATGGCCGCCTCCCCGCGCTGGTGGAAGGCATTGACCCGGAAGCGCGCCCGGTCCCCCAGGGCAATGGCGAAATCCACCTCCCACTCGGTTGCGAAGGCGCTTGCCTTGTCCGCGTCCAGGATCGACAGCACCGCCTCGCGACAAAACTCCGGTGAGGCTGGACTCTCACCGATCGGACGGATGATCCCCTCGATCTTGATCCTGACCGGCGAGCCCGGGGTGAAGAACAGGTCCGAGGCCTCGTGCCGGACCATCATTTCGAGATAGGGGGCGATATCCAATCGGGCGTCTCCGGTTCAGGACCGCGGCGGCCAGCCGGGTGGTCCTTGGTTCGGTGTGCGGACTTCAGTTGCTCCGCTCTTTGCGGACCCCCGCCTGGTAGACCAACGCCGGACCGGTCGTCTCCACGGCCAGGCCGGTGCTGGTCTCGGGCTGGCCGAAGGGCACGCCGCCGCTCGTCTCGCTCGTTGCGCCCGACGGCGGCGCCGGCCTGGGGGGCGGGGCGCCAAAGAGGGGAACGTCGGGGATCAGATCCTCGCCGTCCTTCACGATCGAATAGCCTTCCACGTCGGCGAACATATCCCGACCCTGGGCCTCGTGACCCTCAAGTTTAATGGCGAGGCGCAGTTCGTTCATTGAATCGGCGCTGCGCAGCGCGTCCTCATAGCTGATCTTGCCGGCCTCATAGAGCGCGAACAGGGCCATGTCGAAGGTCTGCATCCCCAGTTCCCGGGACTTCTTCATGATGGCCTTGATGCCGTGCACATCACCCTTGAAAATCAGGTCCTGGATCAGGGGCGAGTTGATCATGATCTCGATCGCGGCGATGCGCCCGCCGCTGCTGCAGGGCAGGAGCCGCTGGGAGATGACCGCCTTGAGGTTCAGGGACAGGTCCATCAGCAGTTGCACCCGGCGCTCCTCGGGGAACAGATTGATGATGCGGTCCAGGGCCTGGTTGGCGCTGTTGGCGTGCAGGGTGGACAGACACAGGTGGCCGGTCTCGGCAAAGTTGATGGCGTGCTCCATGGTTTCGCGGGCGCGGATCTCCCCGATCAGGATCACGTCTGGGGCCTGGCGCAGGGTGTTCATCAGGGCGGCGTCCCAGCTCTCGGTGTCGACCCCCACCTCGCGCTGCGTGATCAGGCAGTTGCGGTGCGGATGGACATACTCCACCGGGTCCTCGATGGTGATGATGTGGCCGTAGCTGTTCTTGTTGCGGTGCCCGATCATGGCCGCGAGCGAGGTCGACTTACCCGAACCGGTGCCACCGACCACCAGGATCAGGCCCCGTTTGGTCATGATCAGGTCCTTGAGCACCGGCGGGAGATTCAGATCGTCCAGCTCCGGGATGCTGCTCGTGATGGTGCGCAGCACCGCACCAGAAAGCCCCTGCTGGATGAAGGCGTTGACGCGGAAGCGCCCGATACCCTGGGGGCTGATGGCGAAATTACACTCCTTGTGGGCCTCGTAATCGCGCACCTGGCGGTCGTTCATGATGGCACGCACCAGGACACTGGTCTGCACACTGCTCAGGGTGCGATCGCTGAGCGGTGTCATGCGCCCGTCGATCTTGCAGGCGGGCGGGAAGTCCGCGGTGATGAAGAGGTCGGAGCCGTTGCGGGCCAGCATGGTCCGCAGGCAGTCGAGCATGAATTTGGTGGCTTCTTGGCGGTCCATGGGGTCCCCGGTCGCGGTCGTATGGCCTTCGGTCGCAGTGTGGTTGCACGTCGTCTTGCGGCGGCCGGCGTCACGGCCTCCGCCGTACAGACGATAGCCCCGGGCAGGGGATTATGCAACCGAAGCGCCCAGGATAATACAAAGCATTATCATAATGTTAGAGAAATGGCTGGGATTGCCGATACGGCGACGGTTGACAACGCCTTGGTCCAGCGCGTGACCTGAGACTAATCCGGACCACGGCTGCGTTGCGACGCCAAACGCCCCGCAAGGGTTGCCCCCGGCCCAGTCGACCGACCTCGGGGGGTCGCAGACGGGTCGTCCTTTATGGCACACTCTCGGGCAGTCAGCCTAAAGGCGCGCCGCGCCGACTCGCCCGCCGCGATGGCGATCGCATGAGTGATGAACCGCCCCTTGAACATCCATGCAACACCCGTCGACTTCAGCAAGCTGGGGGAGCAACGGGCCACCCCGGACAACGCGGCTCGCCGCGCATCCGGCGTGCTGCCGATGCGTGTTCGTGCGACGCTGCCGCCCCTACCGAGCGCATGGGAAGCGCCAGGCCGTGGTCTTCGGGTCGGTCGCTCACGGCCGTGCCGGGCTTGGTCCGGCCCCCGACCTGCACTCCGCACTGGTTCGTGATAGCGAGTCCCACGCAGGTGGTTCCCTTGCCGCTGCTGCGCCGAACGAAATCCCTTCCATGAACACCCCGCCTGCAACGCTCCGACGTCCCGCGGTAGGTGTTATCCCGCTTTGGCGCACCCTCGCATTCCTTGCCAGCCATCCCTTGAATCGCGGACACATTGTCCGCGCATTCTCCAGATATCTGCGCTGGCAACTAGCCATCCGGCTGCTCCCCGGTGCGGCAGTAGTGCCCTTTGTCGGATCATCGAAATTACTCGTGCGCCGGGGCATGACCGGGGCCACCGGGAACATTTATGCGGGATTGCATGAACCACAGGACATGGCCTTCGCGGCCTTGTGCCTAAGACCGGGCGACGTATTCGTTGACGTGGGGGCGAACGTCGGCGCCTATACAGTGTTAGTGACGACGTTCGCTCGGGCGGTGGCTATTGCGATCGAGCCGAACCCGCAGGCGATGGCGACCCTCAAGATGAATCTCTGCTTGAACCGGATCGTCGATCAGGTTGAGTGTCACACCTGCGCCGTGGGGGCCGGCGAAGAGATCGCGCGGATGACGACCGATCTGGACACCATGAATCATCTCGTGACCAATGATACTCATGGCAATGAACACCTAGCGCAGATCCCGCTCCGCTCTCTGGATCAGATCTTGGGTAACCGCTCTGCAACGCTGATAAAGCTCGACGTTGAAGGATATGAGTTGCCGGCCCTGGAAGGGGCGACACGCACACTCGGCGCTGCGCCTCTGCTGGCCGTCGTGCTGGAACTCAACGGCAGCGGCGCACGCTATCGGCGCACGGACCAGGAGGTACATGAGCTGATGTGTGCCCGTGGGTTTCGACCGTTTGCTTTTGGGCTGTTCGATCGCCGCCTGAGTCCGCTGCAAGACTGGCGCCACGATGTCGGTAACACCCTCTATGTGCGCGATCCGGCGGCCGTTTTGGAGCGGCTCGCGTCAGCCCCGCCGTTGCCGGTTCTCCATCATTGGTTATAGCCCTGACGTGACTTAGGCCTAGGCCGATCGGGATGACCTCAAATGACCGCCAAGAGACTTCCGTGCGTGTTCTGAACCTGATCCAGTGCACCAACCTCGGCGGCATGGAGGTCGCCTCGCTGCGCCTGATGCGGGGGTTGATGCAGCGCGGTCACAGGGTCGAGTTGCTGTCCCTCCACCCACTGGGGGCACTCGCGCCGCTGCTGGCGGCGAGCGGGATTGCCGCTGAAGGTCTGACGTATCGCGGGACCTGGGGTTGGCGCAGCCTGGGCGCAGTCAGAGCGGCCATCGCGCGACACGACCATGACGCCCTGTTGATGACTGGACACAATTTGATCGCCATGCTGGCCCTCGACCGGGATCCGGCGCGCCGTCGAGTCCTGGCGATACATTACCACCATCTCGGTGTGAAGCCACGCTGGCAGTGGCGGTTGATCTATAGCATGGCGCTGGCCAGGTTCGATGCCATCACCTTTCCGTCCGATTTCGTCTGCACGGAGGCCCAGGCGATCCAATCTGGTATTGCCCGCATCGCCCACACGGTAAGAAACCCGATCGATCTGCCGCCCCTCCCCGACGCCCGTGATAAGATGATTGCCCGGGCGCATTTTCGGCTGCCGCCGGGCGCCGTGGTCATCGGCAATGCGGGACATCTGATCGCGCGCAAGCGCTTTGATGTATTCCTGGACGTGGCGGCCCGGGTGTCTGCGACACGGGATGGCTGTTACTTCCTGATCGCCGGTGACGGCGAGTTGCGCGGCACCCTGGAGGCGCAGGCCAGCCGCCTGGGGATCGGTCAGCAAGTGGTCTGGGCCGGCCGCCTGCCGGACTTGGCGAGCTTTTATTCTGCACTGGACGTATTGTTGTTTAATTCGGACCAGGACGCCTTGGGTATGACCCCGCTCGAGGCGATGAGCTACGGGGTACCGGTAGTGGCGTCCAGTCTGTACGGAGGGCTCAAGGAGGTCATCCGTGAGCGCGCCCATGGCATCCTGCTTGACCGTCACGACACCGATGCGTTGGCCGCGGCGGTTATCGAGTGCCTGCGCACGGGGCCGGACCGGCCCGGCCATCTCGCGCGGGCAAGGGTGAGCGAATTGACCCCGCAAGCGCATACTGTCGGCGCGATCGAGTCCTTGCTGAGCGGGGGCTCTTAGTGCGCCTGTGCTGGATTATTGCGGATCTCGGCAATTATCATGCCGCGCGGATGCGCGCGCTTCAGTCATCGCTCCAACACGATCTCAAAGTGATCGAGTTGAAGTGTCGCAGCGAATACCCGGAATTCGCAGCGGCCCGGGATGCAGTGCGCGCTCTTCACTGCCGCACCCTGTTCGCTCCTGACGCCGGAGCGATCTCGTTCGGCAGGCTCCGCGGTATGCTGTATCGGGCGCTGGACGACGCCCGCCCCGATGCGCTATTCGTTAATGGCTGGTCGCAGAGCAGTGCCATACTGGCGATGGCCTGGTCCATGTCGCACCAGGTCCCGTTCGTCATCGCCTCGGAAAGCACGGCGGCGGATCAGACGCGGGTCGCATGGCGGGAGGGCGTGAAGTGCCTGCTGGTCCGGCGGGCCGGCGCGGCCTTCGTCGGCGGTCGACGCAGCGCTCAGTACCTCCGTACTCTGGGCCTGCCGGAGGCGAGCATATTTCAGGGCTACGATGCGGTCGATAACGAGCATTTCGCTGCCGGGGCGGAGGCGGCAAGACGCGCCGCGGCACAGGTGCGATCCGCGCTGAATCTGCCCGGGCGCTATTTGCTGTGCGTGGCCAGGCTCATCCCCCGCAAGGGGTTTGCCATGCTGCTCGAGGCATTTGCGCGCTACCGCGCCGGCACCACGACGGCAGGGCTCGACTTGCTGTTTGTCGGTGACGGGAGCGATCGGCCCCGCTTGATGCAACTGGCTGCGGCTCTTGGGATTGACGCGGGGGTGCATTTCCACGGATTCCAAGGCTACGATAGACTTCCCAGCTATTATGGACTCGCTGAGGCACTCATTGTTCCCAGCCGGTCAGAGCCTTGGGGATTGGTCGTCAACGAGGCCATGGCAAGCGCCCTCCCGGTCTTGGTCTCCAGCGCCTGTGGATGCACCGATGATCTGGTGCGACACGGCCACAACGGCTTCGTCATCGATCCTACGAATGTCAAGGAGCTGACAGAACTCGTGCGGTTCATCGACGCACAACCGCAGCGGGTCCGTCAGCTGGGACGCAATGCCCACGCGGACATCGGTGCCTGGGGTCTCGACCATTTCGCCGCTCAGTGTTGGGGCGCAGCGAAGGCGGCGGTCGCGACCGGCCCAAGCCGCCCCTTCGCGTTGGAGGTTTTTTCCCTGGAGTCCTTCGCGCGCACGCGCCCGGGGTTGCTGTGACTAACTTACGCGCCTGGATCAGACAGGCCCCAGGCGGCGAGGCGGCGGCCTGGGTGTACCGGTTGTTTCGATACCGTTTGAAGACCAGACGACAGGTCTTCACGACGATCTACCGCGAGAATTCCTGGGGCAGTGACGAGTCGGTGTCCGGCACCGGTTCAACCCTTGAGTATACCAAGAATCTGCGCGCGCGCTTGCCCGCGCTGTTCACGTCACTCAGGGTCCACCGATTGCTCGATGCGCCTTGCGGTGATTACCATTGGTGCCAATTTGTTGACCGTGGAGCGGAGGTCGACTATCTTGGCATCGACGTGGTCGAGGCCTTGATCACGACCAATCAGCAGCGCTACGGTAATGTCGGCACAGCGTTTCGATGTCTAGACATCGTCTCCGACCCCTTGCCGAGCGCCGATCTATGGCTCTGCCGTGACCTGCTATGCCACCTCTGCGACCGTGACATTGGCAGCCTCCTTGCCAATCTTGAGCGCAGCGATATTCGCTATCTGCTGACAACGTCTCACGCTGAGTGTACGCGCAACCGGGATACACACAACGGTGGCTTTCGTGCCCTTAACCTGCGCTTGGCCCCGTTTTTTTTTCCGGAACCCATCTTCTGGATCGACGACTGGATTGAGGGCTTTCCTGTGCGCAAGTTGGGTTTGTGGGAGGTGTCGGCGCTCACCGCGGCCCTGGCGTCGAATCCGCTAGTACGCAACGGCGCCCGCCGCAGCCTGCGAGTGCGACGCCGCTGAAGCGCTCTCAACCCTCAACCGCCGCCCCGACGCGCACGCCGGCAGTGCGCCTTAGACCGGGGCCCGTGCTCGCTGTCACCACTCGTCAACGCCTGATGGGCGGGGCATTGTGGTCGGTCATTGCGGACGCGCTGACCCGCGCAACCGCGTTCGCGGTCACGGTGCTGCTGGCTCGCTTGCTGGGAGTATCCGATTATGGCCGGCTCGGGCTATTGCAGACCACGCTGCAGGCCTTCTCGGTGTTTGCGACGCTCGGCCTTGGCTTGACGAGCACCCGGTTTATTGCATGCTACAAGGTGGGTGAGCCGCAGCGCGCCGGGCGGGTCGCCTTGCTGGCACTGCTCATCGGGGTCAGCTTCTCGGCGTTGGCCACGCTTGCACTGTGGGTGAGCGCGGGGCCGCTGGCGGCGATCTTTCTTGAACTCCCCGAACTTGCGTTGCACCTGCGTCTCATCGCCCCGGCCTTGGTGTTCATCGGACTCGGCGGCATCTGCCGGGCTATACTGCAAGGTCTTGAAACATTCCGGGTGATTGCCTGGCTTGAGCTGACTGTCGGGCTCTGTTCGCTGACGCTGTTGGTGCCGCTCGTGCGCCATCTCGGGCTCACGGGGGCGGTGCTGGCCTTGGTAGCGACCGAAGTCCTGCGTGCGCTGCTCTACGCATCGCTGACCGCTCGCGCGCTTACACGCGCCAAGATTCCCATGGGGTTGCGCGGCTGTCGCGGCGAGTTGAGAGTCCTGTGGCGCTTTAGTCTCCCCACCGCCCTGGCGCACGCCTTGCATATTCCCGTGCTCTGGATCTGCCAATCGGTGATCGCGCATCAGCCTAACGGCACGGCGGCGCTCGGCGCCTTTTTTGCTGCGCAACGCTGGCTAACCCTGGTCACGTCGCTCCCGCTTGCGGCCTCGGCCGCGTTTCTGCCCCTGCTCTCACAGCGGGCGAATCGCTTGGGTGCGCGTTTAACCTGGCAACTCGCCGCGATTCAATTCTCGGTGACCATCATCCCGGCGGTTGCCGTGTTCGCTGCCATCCCCTCGTTGATGCCGTTGTTCGGCAAGGGCTTCGCCAACGCCGACGCCAACGACGCGGTTCGGGTCTTGATGCTCTTGGCCCCCGGGTTGGTCGTCTCGGGGGTAATATGGCAGGATCTGGTGGGGCGCGGAATCGCTTGGACACTGCTCTCGACCACTACACTCTGGGCGCTAACGATGTATCTGACCACTTGGCTTCTGCGAGATGCCGGTGCACTGGCGTTGGCTTGCGCGATGCTCGCCGGCTACGGCGTGCAGTTACTTGCCAATACACTGATTGTATTGATATTGCAATGGTCGTCGTCGACCGCCTTCCGATCCGTGAGGAACGACAAGCTCCTATGACCAAGCCGAACGCGCGAACCCTCCAGGGTCTTCACGAGGCGTTGATCGCGAGACTACCCGCCCTCGACCCGATGACACGGGTTCTGGATCTCGGCTGCGGCGAAGGCGCTTGGCTTGCACGACTGCGAGACAAGGGCTTTGCGCACCTGATCGGCGTCGATCGTGACCGGGTCCCGGACCCGCTACCCGGGGTCGAGATTTACCATATCGACCTGGAGACCGTCGAGCTTGCGGACCCGCTCGCGCCCAGCGCCTTCGATCTGATTACCTCCATCGAGGTCATCGAGCATATTGCGAACCTCGGGCGTTTTCTTACCCTGCTGGCCAGGGTATTGGCACCGGGCGGACGCATTCTCTTGACAACGCCGAACACCGCTTCGCTGATGACACGTCTGCGTCTCTGCGCTACCGGTCGTCTGCGGCAATTTGACCAACACGGCGACCAGACCCACGTGACCCCGATTTTTCTCGATCCGTTTCGGCGTTTACTGCTACGCCACGGACTGGCGATCACCGAGCTTTGGACCTACCCCGAGGGCGCCGCGATTCACGGCAGCCGCCGGTTGTCGCGACTCACCGCAAGCCTATTGGGATTGCTGCTGCCGGACCCGTATCCGGGCGACATCCTCTGCCTCTGGCTGAAGCACAGCGACGAGGGCCGGCCATGACTACGCCGGCGGATTGTGTTGCGGCAGCGCCGCACGCTTCGCCCACTTTGAACGAATGGTTGTGATGCGCCGTTACGCATTCCTGACGACGCCTCACCTCGGCGGCACCTACCGGGTCTTTCAGACCTTGCGCGGGGGCCTCGCGTCGCGCGGGGTAGAGGTCCGCTGGGTTGCGGTCGGCGCGCAGAGCGCGCGCGTCCTTGCAACCTGTGAGCACCCCGCTGGTGCCGACGAGGGCGAGTTGATTGCGCCTGAGGTCGAAGACGAATGCGAGCAGGGCCGGCGGCTTAAGCGCCATCTCGAGACTGGACAATACCGTGGGGTCTTCGTCGGAGCGCTCTGCGGTCGCGTCGAAAACAACTGCATCCGTTATCTCGACCCCGCAGTAGCGCGGATCATGATCGTCCATACCACCAGTGTCGGTGCCTATGCGGCAGCGCGCACCTTGGCCCCCTATGTGAACGCGATCGTGGGCGTATCCGTCCGCGTCCGCGACGATCTGGTCGCTCGCGGAATTGGACGCGAGCGCGTCTTTGCGATCCCTAACGGCGTCGCGGTTGATCAGTTCAACCCGGGTGCCCCGCGCGTCAGCGAGCGCCTACGCTTACTCTATCTTGGCCGCCTCGACGACAGCTCGAAAGGTGTCCTATGGTTGCCGAAGGTGATGCGTCGACTGCGCACCGCGGCACACCTGACTATTGTCGGCGATGGGCCCGACCGCGTCCGGCTCGAGCAAGGCTTGCGCGGTGCGGCCGTTGCCGCGCATCTGCGCACTGCCGTTTCCTCCCACCAAGTGCCTGGGATTCTCAGAGAGCATGACGTCCTGCTTGCTCCATCCCGTTACGAAGGTTTCGGACAGGCTATCGTGGAGGCGATGGCGTGCGCGGTGGTGCCGGTGGCCTCGCGGATACGGGGCGTGACGGATATGATCGTCGATCACGGACGCGACGGCTGTTTGTTCCCGATCGGTGACCTCGGCGCCGCGGCAGCGGCGATCGACGCGCTGGCGCTGGACCCAGCCCGCCGCGAGCAGATGGCGCGGGCGGCGCGCCGGGCGGCCGTGTCGAGATTCTCGAGCGAGCGCATGGCGTCAGGTTATTGGCAGCTGCTGGCGCGAGTGGCTCAGGGGGACCTTAGCACCCTGTCACCACCCCTGTCGATCGATGACTGGTGTTTTCCCCCCGCGCTATGCAGCGGGATGCGAACGCGGTTGCCGGAATGGGTGAAGAGCCGGGGCCGCAGGGTGCGCGAATGGCTCAGTCGCTGACCCAAGGGCCAGTCGGCACCAAGCCTAGGCCGGCGCTGGACGGATCGGCGACGACGGCGAGCGCGGCCGCCGTATCGGTCGCGCAGATTGGCGCCCGCATGCACTATGCCGTTCCGATACTGCTGCATCAGGCGGGGAGACTGGAGCGCCTGTATACCGATATCTGTGCAGTGAAAGGCTGGCCCAAACTGGTCCGCACCCTGACGAAAGACCGCGGCCCCGCCGCGTTGCAACGACTGGCCGGAAGGGTCCCCGATGGCATTCCCCCACGCAGGATTGTGTCATTTTCCACGTTCGGCTTGCGCTATCACGCCCGCACCGCGGCCGCGGCGTCGACCGCAGCCCTGATCGAAGCCTATGTCTGGGGTGCTCAGCAATTCTGTCGGCGCGTCGTGCGTTGCGGTCTGCACCCGGCCGCGGCTACCTATACGTTCAATGGCGCGGGCCTCGAGATAATGGCGGCGGCACGCGAGCAGGGGCTGGTGGCCATCATGGAGCAGACCAGTGCCCCGCTGAGCGTCGCCTGGCAACTCATTAACCAACAGCGCGAGCTGTTCCCGCAGTGGGAGGGGCCGCCGATCGGGGCCGAAGCAATCGCTGCTATGGTTGCACGCGAAACCGCGGAATGGGCGCTGGCGGATCGAGTTTTGTGCGGTTCGCAGTTCGTCGTGGAGGGCGTGAGGCAGGTCGGAGGACCGGTCGAACGGTGTACAGTCGTTCCCTATGGGATTGGGACTGCGTTCAACGTCGACCGCCCGCCGCATAGCGGTCCCTTGCGCGTGTTGACCGTCGGTTCAGTAGGGATCGCAAAGGGCTCGCCGCAGGTCCTGGAGGCGGCGCGCCTCATCGGCCGCGGCGCAGCCTTCCGCATGATCGGCGCCCTGCGGATTGGGGCCGTGATCGAACAAGAGATCCGCAGGTACGTCGATCTCCGGGGGGCCGTGCCGCGCGCGGCTATCGCACCGCACTACGCGTGGGCCGATGTCTTCGTACTGCCATCTTTGTGTGAAGGCTCAGCGACGGTGACCTACGAGGCACTGGCGGCCGGCTTGCCGGTCATTTGTACCGCCAACACCGGAGCCGTGGTGACCGATGGCGTGGACGGCTTCATCGTGCGAGCCGCGGACCCCCACGCGATCACCGCGGCACTCCAATCCTTGATCCGGAACCGGGAGTTACTGCACGTTATGTCCAAGGCAGCGCGCCTGACGGCACGGCGCTATAGCTTGGACGCTTATGGCAGGCGACTGATGGCGGCGACAGCGTGAGCAGCGGACGGGAGTCATAGTGATGCGTTCAACCGACGGACTCCTGCCTTACCTGCTGTTCGGCTTGCTGCCGTTAGGTCTAATGCTGTTGTACCTCGTTCGCGGCGGCCGTCTAGAGTTGGCCAGCCTGAGATTTGCTGGCATCCTGTTACTTTGGGTCAGCTACCATCTTTCTCCCTGGCTCTTTTATCTGCAAGGATCCTGGAACAGTTTTCTTCTGGTGCCCCGCTTCATTGGTGCTGCACTCTTGTTTTCAACCCTGAGCATGTTCGCGTTTTTGCTCGGCTACTCATGGGCGGGGGGAGGGGTGCGTCGAGGTCAGGTCAAGGCCCTGCTGGCGAGCGATGCGTTCCGCGTGAAGCCCTACATACTGGTCGTACTCAGCACTTTTCTGCTGATCGCGATGGTGGTGCAGGCAGGCGGCGTCGAACAGGTTTGGGCATCGGACTTGCCGCGCGGATTCGGTCAGTTCGCGACCCGCGACGCGGTCGGTAAGCTGAGTCAAATGGTTGCCGTGTTAGCGGGCGCGGCAGGCGTCGTCGTCGCGACCGTCGCGTCCGTGGTGCTCTTGCGGAATCGGGCACTGACTGCGCCTTGGTGGGTGGGTATCTTCTCCTTGGTCGTAGCCCTGCTGCCCGGGATTTGGGCATTTAGCCGGGGTGCTGGGGCACCCTTGGGAATCTTCGCGTTCATCGCCTTCCGTCTCGGTACTAACCGCAGCCTTACTGCCGGGGTCGGGGCGCTTTTTCTGGCTTGGAATCTGGGTCAAATTGGACTTAATGAGCGGGGCAATTATTATCCTGGTGTCGGTAATTTTCTCGCCGCCGTGATCAGTGACGAGAGCGACCTGCAGCGCCACCATCGCATTAGGGCCTTACCGTTTGGGCCTGCTGACAACCCTCTTGAGGCGGTGTCCGCTTGGACACGCAAGGCGCAACAACGGAAACTTGACGATCCGGACGGCCTGGCGTCGCTCATTTCGGTGCTATGGCACCTGAACCCTGTACCCTCCGAGTTCACCGGGCTTCCCCCCATCGGGCGCGATCTTGCAAAGGTCATGGGTACGTTTGGCAGCACTGGCTTGACGTCTCCGTTGTTGGCGGACCTTTTCTATGCTTTCGGCTACCTCGGAAGCGTGTTTATGTTGCTCATCGGCGCGGTATGCGGATGGTTTGAAAAGCAGGCCCGGACCTCTCCGGGATTGGATTATGAGATTGGTGTAGTCTTATGCCTGATTGGCCTTGGCATCGGTTCACAACTTGGTTTACGCGCCGCGACTCGGCCGCTGTTCTATGCATTGGTGCTAGTATGGATCACCCGTAAGGGCGGGAACCACGAGATACCTTCAGGTCGTCCGGTTGTCGCTCGATCGACTAACAACCGGAAGGTTGGGGGCCTGGGATGAATAGTTTCACTCGGCGTGGAACGGACTGGACATGGTGCGCATAGGACTGGTGACCGATTTCATCGGCACTAACGGAGGTGGGGTGGCGGAAGTGGTGCGCAACCTGGCAGTGGCACTCGCTGGTCTCAGGGGCTGCAGGGTTGTGGTGCTGGCTCGGGATGCGGGCCCGGAGTCGGGTAGGTTGCGCGATTTCCCCGCTGTCGAACTAAAGACTTTTCATGTCATTGGGCCTGCCAAGCTGGGCCTGTCAACAGATCTTACTCAGCTACTTCTCGGCAATGATCTCGACCTCGTGCACCTGCATGGGCTATGGTGTCTTTCGATGCGCTCCGTCACGCTCTGGTCCAAGTGCTCCGGTGGCAGGCCCTATATGGTTTCGCCGCATGGCATGCTGGACTCTTGGGCGCTTGGGCAGTCGCGTTTGCGGAAACTCGCCGCGGCATTCGTGTATGCAGATGCGTGCCTGGCGGGTGCCCAGGGGCTCCATGCGTTAGCACCCGCGGAAGCCGGTGCAATGCGCAGATATGGCTTGCGTAACGCCATCTTTACGGTACCAAACGGCGTTTGGCTACCGCGCAGGCGCGCCGAAGGCGTGGGTACAAGGGACTCTCTGGACCCTCGCCGGTGCCTGCTCTACCTCGGACGCCTTGACCCGAAAAAGAACCTGCCGGCATTACTTTACGCCTGGCGAGAACTCCTGCTTCGGGAGCCGGGCCTGGATCAAGACTGGCGACTGCGCCTCGTCGGGTGGGGCGCAACCAGGCACGTTATGGAGTTAACACGCCTGGTGCGGGAGCACGCGCTGGGTAGCACGGTTGAGATCGCCGGTCCAGTGTTCGGAAGTGAGAAGGCCACTGCGTTTGCGCAGGCCGACCTGTTTGTGCTGCCATCGCTGAGCGAGGGGCTGCCGGTTGCGGTCCTTGAGGCTTGGTCCCATGGCCTCCCCGCTGTTCTGTCGCGACAGTGCAATTTGGATGTCGGATTCCATAGGGGTGCCGCGTTTTCCTGCGGTCCAGACTGGACTTCAATTCGCGACACCTTAGCAGCCACGATTGGATTGCCGCACGCAGCGCTGCGGGCCGCAGGCGCCCGGGCGCGCGCCCTGGTAGAGGAGCAGTTCTGTTGGGAGGTGGTCGCGGCCCGGCTGATGGAGATCTACGCGGACCTTGTCAGCCGGGCGAGCCGACCCCAGGGGGACTGAAGCCGATGCTCGTATTGGGATTGAACACCTACCATGGCGATGCAGCGGCATGCCTTGTAAAGGCCGGACGTATCGTCGCGGCGGCCGAGGAAGAGCGGTTCAGGCGCGTCAAGCACTGGGTTGGCTTTCCGTCTCTGGCGGTATGTTATTGCCTCAGCGAGGGGGGCGTTACCCTCGGTGACCTGGACCGGATCGCGGTGAACAGTAATCCGCGCGCAAACCTGCGGCGTAAGCTGCGCTTTGCTGTCCGGCAGCGCCCGACCCTGGCGTTAGTGCTTGACCGCATCAACAACCGACTGCGGCGGACCTCGGTTAGCGAGGAGTTGGAGCGGACCCTGCCGGGGCAGACCTGTCGGGCATCTATTCACCGTATCGAACACCACATCGCCCACCTGGCGTCCGCCTTCTATGCCTCACCCTTTACCGATGCGATGCTGGTCTCAGTGGATGGCTTCGGTGATTTCGCGAGCGCCGCCTGGGGCTACGGTGATGCCCGCGGGATCCACGTCGAATCCCGGGTTCTCTTCCCTCATTCCCTCGGTATTTTCTATCAGGCGATGACCCAGTTCCTGGGCTTCCCGAATTATGGCGATGAGTACAAGGTGATGGGGTTGGCATCCTTCGGTAAGCCGCGCTACCTGCGGGAGATGGAAGAGATACTCAGGCTCGGCCGGGATGGCGGGTTCACGCTCAACCTCGCCTATTTCCGCCACCACCGGGAGAAGATCAGCTACCAATGGTCGGGGGGCGCGCCGGGCGTCGGCGCCCTGTATTCGTCGGCGTTGGCCGGGTTGCTGGGGCCGCCACGGTCCCCGGATGAAGCGCTGACGCAGCGTCACCGGGATCTTGCCAGCAGCGTGCAGGCTTGGTACGAGGAGGTATTTTTCAATTTGCTGAGCGATGCAGCGCGGCGGTTCCCCAGGGTGAATCTCGGGCTGTCCGGGGGCTGTGCCATGAATTCAGTGGCCAATGGCAAGATCAAGCGGCGGATGGGTTTCAAGGCAGTCTATATCCCGGCGGCGGCCGGCGACGCCGGTGGTGCGCTGGGAGCGGCCTTGCAGGTTGCCTGGACCTCGGGTTGCCGGGGTCGTGAGGGACAGATGGACCATGCGTATTGGGGGCCGGCATTCTCCGACGGGGAGATCGGCGACTTGCTGGGCGCGCGACGGATGCAATTGCAGGGGCGTGGACTGCACGTCGAATTGGTTGCGGCGGAGGAGGACCTTTGTCGCGAAACGGCCCGGGCCATCGCTGCCGGGCTGGTGGTTGGCTGGTTTCAGGGACGGATGGAGTGGGGGCCCCGCGCCCTGGGCAACCGGTCCATCGTCTGCGATCCCCGCCGCGGTGACATCAAAGACCTCCTCAACGCCAAGATCAAGCGCCGCGAATCGTTTCGGCCCTTTGCCCCTTCGGTGTTGCGGGAGGCGGTTGGGGAGTGGTTTGAGGAGGACGTTGATGTACCATTCATGAGCGAGGTTTTCAGCATTCGCGAGGACAAGCGGGCACTGATCCCGGCGGTGACCCATGTGGACGGATCGGGGCGCGTACAAACGGTGCACCGACAGACCAACCCGCTCTATTATCGGTTGATCGAGTGCTTCCGTGATATCACCGGTATACCGATGGTTCTGAACACTTCATTCAACGAGAACGAACCGATCGTCTGTCTCCCCCAGGAGGCCCTCGACTGCTTCTTACGCACGGACATGGACTGCCTGGTCTTAGGGCGCTGGCGGGTTAGTCGCCGCGGGTTGCAGGGACCGGCTTGCGGGGTCGCCGACGGCGCGTGAAGATCATCTCGCCGACGCCTAGGCCTGCCGCCGTGCTTGAGCATCGTCGCGCCACGCCGCGGTAGGCGCGGCCGGCACGATGATCGAGGTCCCCTGGGACCTAAAATGGGATATCGTCGTCGAACGGCATACCGCCGCCCTGATCGGGGGCGGGGGGAGCGGCAGGCCGAGCGCCGCCGGCCGGGGCCGCTGCCGGCGCTGCCGGACCGCGCGGGGCGTCGTCGTAGGGAACCGAGGACCCACCGCCGGGGCGGCCGTCGAGCATCTGCATGGTGCCGCTCAAGCCGGCGATGACGACCTCGGTCGTGTAGCGGTCATGCCCTTCCTTGTCCTGCCATTTCTTGGTGCGCAGTTGCCCCTCCACATAGATCTTCGAGCCCTTGTGAAGGTATTGTTTGGCGACCTCGGCGACCTTACCGAATAACACCACGGTGTGCCATTCGGTCCGCTCCTGCGTCTCGCCGGTGTTCTTGTCCCGCCAAGACTCGCTGGTGGCGATACGCAAGTTGGCTACCGCATCGCCACTCTGCATATAGCGGACCTCCGGGTCAGCCCCGAGATTGCCAATCAGAATGACCTTATTGATGGTTCCTTTCGACACGATGTGCACCTCATGGTTAGTCTGAATTACTCCGGCAGGGCACCTTATTACCCCGGCAGGGCACCTTGGACACCGGCAGGCCATCCGGTGGGCGCGCGGGCGTCGCGTCTCCTGACCAGTTCGACGGCCCTGCCAGGTCCTCAGGTTGCCGCGGACAAAGCGGCCAATCTTGCCGAATCCAGTTCGCGGCTGTCCACCTTGAGATAGGCGACCCCCTCTTCCAGTACCACCACCGCGTCGCGCACCCCAGGGACGGCCAGCAGGCGCCGCTCCAGGTCCAGGATGCCGTCGGCGCCGATGGGTCCGAGCGGGAGCAGCTGGTTGGTCACCCGCTGCGGGGCGGCCATGGTGGCGGCCACCAGCAGCCAGGCGAGCGCGCACAAGGCGGCGAACACGAAGACCGCGGGGGCGCCCAGGTACTGGTTTACCAGCCCCCCGGTCATGCCGCCCAGGAAGGCGCCGATGAACTGGGAGGTGGAGTAGACCCCCATGGCGGTGCCCTTGGCCCCGGCCCGGGCGATCTTGGAGATCATCGAGGGCAGCAGGGCCTCCAGCAGGTTGACGCCGGTGAAGAAGACCGCGAGCAGGATCATCAACGGTATCAACTCGGTGGCCCAGACGGAGAACCCGAGCGCGGCCAGCCCGACGGTGGCGATGCCCCCCATAAAGACCTGTTTGATGCGCCCGCGCCCCTCCGCGATGATGACGAACGGAACCATCGCCAACAGGCCGAGCAGCAGCACCGGCAGGTAGACCTCCCAGTGGTCGGCGTTGATCACGCCCGCCTTCACCAGCGAGGGCGGGATGACCAGGAACATGCCGGTCATCATCAGATGCAGCGAGAAGATGCCGAAGTTGAGCCGCAGCAATTGGCTGTCGCGCAACACCACCATCAGTTGACTCGCGACCGGCTCCGCGTCCCGGTGGACGGAGCGGCGCTTGGGGTTCGGCACCACCAGCCACAGCACCAGGATGCCGGCGAAGGCGAGCAGGGCGGTGACCCAGAAGATCCCCGCGAGCCCCCAGAACCGGGCGATGACCGGGGCGATGATGAAGGCGAGGCCGAAGGCGATGCCGATGCTGGCGCCGACCCCGGCCATGGCGCGGGTGCGCACCTCGTCCCGGGTCAGGTCCGCGGCGAGCGCCGTGACCGCGGCGGACACGGCCCCGGCCCCCTGGATCACCCGCCCCAGGATCACCCCCTCAATGCTGGTGGCCAGCGCGGCCATCACGCTCCCCAGTACAAAGACCGCGAGCCCGCCGTAGATCACCGGCTTGCGCCCGATCCGGTCGGACAGCATCCCAAACGGGATCTGGAGGATGGCCTGGGTGAGCCCGTAGGCGCCGATGGCGAGCCCGATCAGGAGCGGTGTTGCCCCCGTGTAGCCGTCCGCGTGGAGCACAAAGACCGGCAGGATCAGGAATAACCCCAGCATCCGCAGGCCATAAATGCCGGCCAAGCCGAGCGAGGCGCGGCGTTCGTCAGGTGTCAGGGGGATGACTGCAGGTTTGGCAGGGTTCACGGCGCAGACGCTGGGGTGACGGCAAAGGCCGGATGATACCAGCTTCGGTCCGCCGGGGGCGTCTCGGACCGAACTGCGGCTGCGATCGGAACTGATGTGGTGACCGAGATCCCGGGTACGCTGTCGTTGTCGTTGTCGTAATCGAATAATCCGACGACGATTACGACAACGACAACGACAACGACGCCCGGTCCGTGAGAGCGTCCGGTAGCTGTCGCTGTCAGGGTAGGCATCGCCCACCCGGCTCCGGCGATCGTGGCAGCTTGGCGGGCACGCGATGCGTACCCTACGACATGTGCGTTAACACATCAGTTCTGATCGCACCCTCCGAACGGCCGTGGGCGGGGGCTTCAGTGGGGGCGGGCCATCCGGGGCGGGCGCGTAGTCGTTGGTCCGCGCAGCGGACCCTACGGTACCGGGTCGTGCAGGGGCCAGGCCCGCGGCGGCGCGGCGGCCAAGGCGATGGATGGACGAGCGCTGCCGCCAATAGCCATGATCTTTTTCGAGTTGTTCGCCTTTTTCGCGGACTGATTTGCCCCTCTGAGGTTATTCTAGCCAGGCGGGGGCGACCCGGTGCAACCGGGGCCGTGAATCCCCATCTTCGGCACTGATTCGAGTCCGTCCGACGCCAACCCCGACTCCTTGCCCCGAGACCTTGCTATGGAATATAAGGATTACTACAAGACCCTGGGTGTCGCCCGCGATGCCACCCCGGACGACATCAAGCGCGCCTACCGCAAGCTGGCGCGCAAGTACCATCCGGACGTGAGCAAGGAGGCGAACGCGGAGGCCCGCTTCAAGGAGGTCAACGAGGCGCAGGAGGTCTTGAAGGACCCGCAGAAACGCGCCGCCTACGACGCGCTCGGCAACAACTGGCGGGCCGGCCAGGACTTCCGGCCGCCCCCGGGCGGGGCCGGACCCCAACAGGGATTCCACTTCGACCCCAACGAAACGGGCGATTTCAGCGACTTTTTCTCGAGCCTGTTCAACCGCGAGTTCCGCGGCGCCGGTGCCGGCGGGGGCGGCGCACCGCGCAAGCGCCGCGGCCAGGACCAGACCGTGCGGGTCCAGATCGACCTGGAGGACGCCTTCCAGGGCGCCACCCGCCAACTGCGCCTGGAGATTCCGGAGGTGGGCGCGGACGGGCACATGACCAGCCACGAACGCACGCTCAATGTCCGGATCCCGGCGGGGGTCACCCAGGGCCGCCAGATTCGCTTGAGCGGCCAGGGCGCACCCGGGGTGCATGGCGGGCCGGCCGGGAACCTGTATCTGGAGGTGGACATCCGGCCCCACCGGCACTTCACCGCGGACGGCAAGGACATCGCGTTGCGCCTGCCCATCGCCCCCTGGGAGGCGGCCCTGGGCGCGACCATCCCGGTGCCGACCCTGGGCGGGCCGGTGAACCTCAAGATTCCGCCGGGGTCTCAAACCGGCAAGCGGATGCGCCTGAAGGGGCGCGGGCTCCCCGGCGATCCGCCGGGCGACGAGATGGTCATCCTGGAGATCGTGGTGCCGTCGGCCAAGACCGAGGAGGCGCGACGAGTCTTCGAGCACATGGCCGAGCAGTTGCACTTCAACCCGCGTGCGGAGCTGGGGGTCTAAGACCATGGTTAAGAGCGAAACACGCATCGAAGGGGTCGTCATGGACGAGGGGTTTGTCGTCACCCTCGCGGAACTGACCCAACTGTGCGGCTCCAGTGGCCGCACCCTGCAACTGCTGGTGGGTGAGGGGGTGCTGCGGCCGCGGGCGGGCGGCGCGCCGGGCGAGTGGCGCTTCGACGGCGTCGCGGTACAGCGCGCCCGCCGGGCCTTGCGCCTGCGCCATGACCTGGAGCTCAACCTGTCCGGGACCGCCCTGGCATTGGACCTGCTCGATGAGCTGGAGGCCCTGCGCGAGCGCATCCGCGCCCTGGAGCATCAGCTCGGCACACTGGGCGGACGCGACCGCGGGTAGACTTCGCCCGCGCGCCCGGAGCGGAAAATGTCATGCAAACCTTGACCCTTCCCCACGCGGATGACTTGCTTCTCACCTCCGGCCAGACGCAGGAAGCGTTGGCAGCAGAATTGCGGTTCTTGCTGGCTGTCAAACTGTTTGAACTGCATCGCCTGTCCATCGGCAAGGCTGCTGAATTTTGCGACATGGGCAAAGTACGGTTCTTGTTTGAACTGGGTCGTTTGCAGATTCCGGTCATGAATTTGGACGACGACCAGATTGCGGACGAGTTGCGTGACGACTAGCCCCGTCGTCGTTGCCGACAGCGGTCCTTTGATCGCACTGTCGGTCATTGGTCAGAGCCTAATCGATGCGGTGCTGCGTGATGTGGGAGAGATCGAGGGCTTGTAGAATGCTGACATCTTGGCGGCCCTTGGCGCGCTCCGCTTGCGCAAGCCTTGCGCTACACTCTGCTGCCGGCCTTGGTCATAATCCCGGCCACCGCACAAACCGCGAGGTCGTTGGTCCGCACAGCGGACCCTACGGCTTCGGCCAATCCTAGCACGCTGGAAACGGCGTGCGCGCGTCCTCTTCGCCGCGCTTCAAGGCGGTTTCATAGATGAAACGCGCGGGAGTAGAATTGTGGTTTCGGCCCCAGAAAAAACGGACAGGGCAACATGGCAAGCAAAGACGAGTGGCGAGCAAAGCGACTGGAACATATCCGGGGGCTCACCGAACCGAACGATCAACAACGTCTGCTGCTCGATCTCGTTGACCAACCCACCCGCACCGCTGCCGAAGAGCGGGATCTTGCGGCACTGTGGACCGCAGAGAAAGCCGCGGAGAAGCATCAGCTCGCTCAGATCAAAGCCGGTAACATCGTCACCGGGCGCAAGGACGCTGCAAGCAAGGCCCGCGATCACAAGATGTTTCAGGCGGCGGGATTGATGGGGCTCGCTGGCCTGCTCGACACCAAGACCGGGGAGCTTGCCAAGAAGCCGCCCGCCCTGCTCGGTGCGCTGTTGGGTCTCGCCGAAGTCGACGATCCGCGACGGCGGGAGGCGTGGGAATCCATAAGGTGCTCCTCTGTTGGCCGAACGCTCGAAGAAGGGCGGTAGGAAAGAGGACGTTGACAAACATTCTGACTGACTGTAGTGGGTCTTAGCTAATAGGAAAAAATAATCTTCAATCATTCTCATCAAGGTAACGGCCGGAGCAACGATAACAAAACCCTGAAGATAATTCGCCGCGAGTCGCATTAACTCCACAGATAGAGCAGGTAGCCGGTATTTCATCGCTATCTTCATTTCCGCAGAAAGTACATCCAAACCCAGTATTGGAATCCTCGTTGCATATGAGCGTATAATTTTCGCATTCTGGACAATCGAGACAATTCGGGCGATCTTCATCACCCGAGAAATACCATAATTGACACTGAGCCGTTTTCATAATTTTTCCAGAGAAGCCGAATTGGCATGATTTGGATTGTCTAGCGTCGATCGGCGCCCCGACTGGATATCTCATCGGGGCATCGATCGCGGCTGGAACGACCATCACATCCGAAGCAAATCATTTAGCCCGAGCCTCGCGATTGACACGTCAGATTGTTCGGCGAGCCAGCACTCAGTCAAGCTCATCTTCAACAGGGTTCAAACTAGGATCGCGAACATTAGTTATTCCGTATTTTTTTGATAAAACCCCTTTTGATTGAAATAAAACCCCCTTTACACAATACCGCAGCGTAACCATTTTGCGCCCGCCCTGATCTAAAAATCTATTGATTACTTCGGAACGTGCCTTCCGGGTATCGCCACCATCTTTAGTATAGCTAGCTCTAGCTTTACTGACGGCTCTCCGGAACTCTTTTTCTTTACATTCCGGAAGATCCAATTCTAGGCAGCCCGTAGAAGACAGCTTATCCAAGAATTCCTCCATAGAGAAATCCTCTATGGTTGGCTTTTTCATTAGCTTAGATATTGGCTTCGACGCTCCAGTCCTTACTACTCTTCCGCCCTGACTTTCCCCAACATTGGAGGATGATACGGGAGTAGCGGAGTTTTGCAGAATCGGTTGCGCGGATGACAGCGGACGCGAATCACTAATTTTCAGCATTGGCGGCAGTGGGTTGGTATTCAATGGCCGGACAATGATGACTTTCGCCGGGGGTGCGGCCTCCGAATAATGTGCCTAACCGTAGCACTCAGCCCCAAACTGGTCGATCTTCTGCCAGAACTGTGCCCATCGTCCGGTGGTCTGCGTCAGTGCGCGTAGGCTGAGCACAATCTTGGCCCCTTTGTTCTTCCAGCGCATCCCGGAGGCACATAGCCGTTGCTTGACCAAGGTCTTGCAGGCGGCCTCGGTGACGCCCGATCCGATCGGCAGTCCCGCGGCGACGAAGCCCGGGTAGTCCATTTGATGGCGATGGTTGGTGAAGTAGGTCCAAGCGCTGAGAACGTCGTCGCGCAGCGTCTGCGAGAGGGTGTGCCGCTGCGACAGGCGCGCGGCCTCGCCGATGAGCAGGTCAAGGGCGGCGGGGTCGTGCTTGAGCGTCGTGCAGTGCGCGCTCTGCCACTGCGCGCGCGGGCCCTCGGCGTGGCGCTGCGGATGGGTCGCTTGGGCGATTTTGCCCACGTATTCCGTTGCATGGAAAAAATCGATCAACTGGCGGTCGGTGTGTTGCTCGAGGAACCGCCAGTTGCTTGCCGCCCCGTCGGCGATGCCCAGGTACAGTGCCTCGGGGAGGTGCCGCTTGACGCGTTGGATCTCGCGCTCCATGCGTTGCCGGAACTCCTGCTTGCCGTACTCGGGTGCCGCAGCGAGGTAGATGGTGTGCTGGCGCTCGCCCTCGCCGTCGTAAAGCGAGAGGGTTCCGACCATGGCTTCGCGCCAGCCCGCACTGTCGGCCATGGGGATCATGGCGCCGTCGAGGCTGACCACGACGGTCGCGATGGGCGTCTCAAGCGCCGGCATCGCGTACTCCCAGTCCTCCTCTTTGGCCGTGGCGATGGTGCCTACCCACTCCGCAACATTTTGAATATACGAGGTAGCGATCGTCCGACCGTGGTTCTGCTCAAGGTCAGTCTGCACCGCGCGCACGTTGAGCTGCGCATACTTGTGGCTGAGTTGACTGGCGAATCGGGGGGTCGCCCCGCGCACGATCCGCGCCTGGTGCTCGAGCGGACAGTAGATCCGCCCGCCGCGCGAGCTTTGGTAGACATAACGCTCGACCTCGACCGGCCCGTAAGGCGTCTGGTACTCCTTCGGATCGCGCCCGCGCGCGGTCAGCTTGATCGCGCCGACACGGATCGCACTGCCGTCGGTGTCGAAACGCTGCAGCGCCTCCTCGGTGGCGCAGCGCCCCACCGCGTTGGTGGCCTCCTGGATGGCTCCTTCCATGTCCAGCAGGCTACCGCTGAGCCGCACCGTTACCTCGACCGTCACCTCGTCACCCGAGATCCTGACTACCTTCGCCACGACTGCACCTTCTCGTCTAGTCACAGAAGGTTACGAAATACTCCTCAAAGGCACATCATGTCAAGGCCGCACCCTTCGCCGGCACGGCGGGCGCAGTTTTTACAATCTTCATTTTTATCCCCGGTTTTTGATGCTTGTTAAGTTTAGTCTGAAGTTTCCGGCTTTTCCAGGGGGGTACCAGAACGGCGGGGGGTTACGCTGGGGGGATTTTCGAGGGGTTTGCGAAGATCCAGCCAAACCCTGCGAAAACTCCCGGCCCCAAGTGCCTGGCCCTGGCCAGCTTTCAGAACCCGGAAACTTCAGGTTTAGTCTCTTTCCTTTTAAGGTATGCCGCCCCACCCGAATCGTCAACCTCCCCCATCAAGCATTTTTCTATACTGCTTTGGTTGCCGTGTGCGGTGTTATTAATGTGCAGTTGTTGCTATACGCAGCGCAGTTACCTGCGTAGTCTTATACTGCATTGGTTGTTACGCGCAGTAATGTTATACATGCAGTTGTTGTTGAACTAATCCGCTCCGCGGGGCCTTCCGCGGCCATCCCGCAGCGCCATTGAATAGCGAATGAAGCGCGGATAAGCCCAGCCGTCCCACGGTTACCCGCGGCCCCGCCCCGTCCCCCATCGTCCACACTCGTAACGGCCCACTCCGGGTCGTTGACCGAGAACCAGACGATGACACCCCTGCGTCAGCAGATGATCACGGCCATGCAGATGCATGGCTTCTCGCCGCGCACCCACGAAAGCTATCTCGACGCGGTGCGTGACCTCGCCAAATTCACCCGGCGCTCCCCGGACACCCTGGAGCACGCCGATCTCACGCGCTACTTCGAGCATCTGGTGGTGCAGCGCAGTTTGGCCCCGGCCAGCGTGCGGCTGATGTACAACGGCATCCGCTTCTTCTATCTGCGGGTGCTCGGCTGGCCGACGGTCGACCTGGAGGTCACCTTACCCAAGCGCCCGCAGCGCATCCCGGAGCTGCTCACCCGCGGCGCGGTCGCCGCCATCCTGGCCGCCTGCGACAATCCGCGTTACCGCATGATGTTGACGGTCTGCTATGGCTGCGGACTGCGCCTGAGCGAAGTCCTGGCCCTGCGGGTGCAGGACATCGACGGCGAGCGCCGACTGCTGCGGATCACCCAGGGCAAGGGGGCGAAGGACCGCCTGGTCCCACTCTCACCGACCCTGCTGGAGGCGTTGCGGGACTATTGGCGCCTCTATCGGCCAGCGGATTGGCTGTTCGCCGGGCGCGCCGGGACGCCGCTGTCGCCGACCGGCTTGCAGAAGGCCTTCACCGACGCCAAGCGCCAGGCCGGCGTAACCACGGTCGGCGGGATCCATGGGCTGCGCCACGCCTACGCCACCCATCAATTGGCGGGCGGGTTGTCGGTGGAGCGCCTGCAACGGTTGATGGGCCACCGCAGCATCCAGACCACCCTGCGCTATGTGCATTGGCTGCCCAGTGCCAGCGAGGGCGAAGGGACCCTGGACCTGCTTGCCCAATTGGAGGCCGGCCATGGCTAATACCTCCCTGCAAGCGGTCATGGCGGCGTGCCTGTCCGGTTATGCCGAACATCACCCGTTGAGCCCGCACCAATGGCAGGTCTGTCATCACATCCTGGACTGTCGTACCGCCGCGCTGGGCGGCTTCGCCCTGGAATGCGACCAGTGTGGGGATTGCCCCTTCCTCTATCACGCCTGCCGTGATCGCCATTGCCCGCGCTGCCAACGCCGGGCCTCCGAGGAATGGGTCGAACGCCAGCGTGCGGCGGTGCTGCCGGTGACCTATCACCATCTGGTCTTCACGCTACCCGACACCCTCAACGGCTGGGTCGAGGTCCACCCCGAGGTGATCTACGCCTTGCTGTTCGAGACGGTGTGGGCGACCCTGTCCGCCTTCGCTGAGGACCCCAAGCGCCTGGACGGGCAGTTGGGGATGACGGCGATGCTGCACACCTGGGGGCAGACGCTGGTACGCCATGTCCACCTGCACTGTCTGGTGCCGGGCGGGGCCTTTGGCGCCGACGGGACCTGGCATCCGGCCAAGAGTACCTATCTGTTCCCGGTGCGGGCGCTGTCGCGGCACTTCCGCGGCGGTTTGGTCAGCCGGTTGCGCCGGGCCTTCAAAGACGGGCGACTGTCGCGCCTCACGGCCGCGGAGGTTGACCGCGTCCTCAACGCCCTGATGCAGCCCGAGTGGGTGGTCTATTCCAAGCCTTGTCTGGCGCGCACCGACACCGTGATCGAGTACTTGGGCCGCTACAGCCATCGCATCGCCCTGTCGGACCGGCGGCTGCTGGCCTTCGATGAAGAGGACGACACGGTGGACGTCCGCTACAAGGACTACCGCGACGGCAGTCGCAACAAGGTCATGACCCTGACCGGCGAGGAACTGATCCGGCGCTTCCTGCTGCACGTCTTACCCAAAGGGTTCATGCGCGTTCGTCATTTCGGTTTCCTGGCCAACCGCTGCCGGGCGCGCTGTCTGGCGCTGATCCGTGCGGCGCTGGCGGCCCCGCCGCCGACGCCGGAACCCGCCACGGCACCGGCGGCGACGGCGCCCTTTGACGGCTATCCCTGTCCCAAGTGCCGCACTGGGCGCTTGCACGTCACCGCGCACCTGGCCCCGCTACGGCGTGGTCAGGGGGTTTCGCTGATGCCCGCCACCTGCTAAGCCTCAGCGCCCGCCGGCCGTCCGGGACAGGCCGCCCGCGGCCTGCGTTCGCGCTCGCCCAACATCCGGGAAATGGGCTACACTTCGTCCTCAATAGCCCGTTGTCCAGCCCCGCGGAGCCCTGCGGAGGCCCGCTTGGTGCCGCACCGAGCGGCATCCGGGTGCTGCAACGTGGTCCGGGACCGACCGGCGCCCCGGCCTCAGGGATACAATTCCCTCTCTTAAAGAGGACCGCGGCCGCAGCAGGCGTCGTGCCAGGAGCGGATTAGTCCAACAAACGTTTATCCGTCGTGCGCGCGCGGCGTCGCGCTCCGACTCGGGGTCAGTTGGGCGCGCACGACGGATAAACGCTTATTCGTTATGTGCAGCGTATAGTATGCCCGCAGATTACTGCTCTGTCTGACTAAGTGGGTGCCTCAGTCGGTCTCACCCGTGGGGGGGCACGGATGCATCTTTGCCCGGTCCGCCCGAATTGTCAAACTCTCACATAGGTAATTTTTTGCTACGCTGCATTGGTTGCTACGCGCAGCACTCTTACATGCAGTTATTGTTATGTAGCGCAGTTACCTGCGTAGTCTGATACTGCATTGGTTGTTATGCGCAGCGTTGCAAACATGCAGCGTTACAATATGCCCGCAGACTACTGCTCTGCCTACTAAGGGAGTGCCTCAGTCGGTCGCACCCGTGGGGGCATGGTCCTGCCGCCGGCGCCGGACTGGAGTCTTCGGCTTCAGCGATGGCACAGCCTCAAGCTCCAGAGCGGACGCATCCGTCCGCACTTCCGCGCCAACCTGTGAGCCCGCGATGATGGCGCGTAAATCGGCGACATGAGCCGCCCGCTCGGTGAGGGTGGCCACCTCCAGGCGCAGATCCACGGCGACCCGCTCGGCGCCGGCTTGGGCTGCCTGTGCAACCTCCAGGGCTTCGGCTGTGCGTTCGGCCTGGGTCTCTGCCGCGCCGGCCCGGCGCTCGGCTTCTGCGGCGTCCTGACGCGCCCGGTCCAGGGTCCCACTCAGACCGGGCGCCCTCAAGCGCTGACGCGGCCACCTGCCCCCGCAGGGCCTCTAGGTCGCCCCCCCGAGGGCCTCAATGCGCCGGGCGCGTTCCTGGGCCTCGCCGTGGGCCTCCTGGAGTGCCGCCCGTGCCTGGTCGCGCTCGGCCTCAATGCGGGCTCGCGCATCTCGCAGATCCTCGACCTGCCCCCGCAGGGCCTCAAAGTGGCCGCGGACCTGGCCCAACTCCGCGGCGGTCTCCCCGGCCTGCCGGCGCAGGTCCCGAAGTTCCGCATCTTGGGCCTCGCCGCGGCGGCCCCGTTCCTCGGCCAACGCCCGCTGTTCAGGTGCTTCGGCCGACGCCTGCTCGTACCCCTCGCGTTCTTCGGCGAGGTCTTTGGTGACCAAAAAAATTGATCAGCCCGTCCGGCGATAATAGGACCTTTTTGTCAACACCGTGCGCGCGTTACGGGTTTACCAGGCCGCTCCTTTGTTGGGTTGGGGGGAGGCGCTCACGTTTCTGTTAGGTACCAAAGCGACCGCGCGCGGGAACCGCGCGGTCGCTACCGGTCCTCATACCGATAACCGACCCCATAGACCGAGTGAACCAGTTCCCGCTCCGGCAGCAGTTCCTGAAGGCGGCGGCGCAGCTTCTTGACGTGGCTGTCGATGGTGCGGTCCGAGACCACCCGATGGTCGCGGTAGATACGCTCCATCAGCCGCTCCCGGGAGAAGATCCGGCCGGGGGCCTGGTGCAGGGTGGCCAGCAGGGCAAACTCCACCGCGGTCAGTTCGATATCCCGGCCGGCGGCCGTCACCCGCAGGCGGTCCGGGTCCAGGGTCAAGGGGTCCGTGTCGGCGGGGTCGGCGACGGCCGCGGGGCCGCCGGGCGTGGCGCCCGCGCTGCGCCTCAATACCGCCTTGACCCGCGCCACCAGTTCCCGGGGGCTGTAGGGCTTGCACAGATAGTCATCGGCACCCAGCCCCAGACCGAGCAGCCGGTCGATCTCCTCCACCCGGGCGGTGGTCATGATGATGGGGACCTGACTCTCGGCCCGGACCTCCCGGCACAGGGTCAGCCCATCCTTCCCCGGCAGCATCAGGTCCAGGATGATCAGGTCCGGCCGGTGCGCGCGCACCCACTCCAGGACCCCCAGGCCATCGTAGTCGAGGTGGACCGCGAACCCGGCCGCCTTTAGATAGTCGGCCACCAGGGCGGCCAGGCGCTCTTCGTCCTCGACGATCAGGACGCGCTGCGGGCTGTTCATGGGCATCTCTCAGGTGGGCAATTCAATGTGAATCCACAGGCCCCCGGCGGGGGCGGCGGCGGCGCTGATGCGGCCCCCGTGGGCCTCCACCACGTTCTTGACGATGGCCAGCCCCAGGCCCGCCCCGCCGGTGTGACGGCTGCGCGAGCCCTCGACCCGGTAGAGCCGGTCGCAGAGCCGGGGCAGGGACTCCGGCGGGACCCCGGGGGCGCTGTCCTCGAAGTCCAGGGTCACCCGTCCCGCCGCGGCGCCCAGGGTCACGGTGAGCCCGCCGCCCGGGTCGGTATATTTCAGGCTGTTGGCAAGCAGGTTGCGGATGGCCTGGGAGAGGCGGTCCGGGTCGGCGGTGAGCAGGAGCGGCACCGGCGCCCGGTCGTGCAAATCCAGGCGCAGCCCGGCGGCCGTGAAGCGGGGGCGCAAGGCGTCCAGGTCCGCCGCCAGCAACTCGCGCACATCGGTCTCGACCATCCGATAGCTCAGGGCCCCCAGGTCCGTCACCGAGAGCTCGTGCAGGTCCCCCACCAGACGGCCCAGGCGCAGCACGTCGGCGTGCAGGGCGTCCACCCCCGCCCGCCCCAGCGGTCGCACCCCGTCCTGCATGGCCTCCAGTTCGGCCCGCAGCAGGGCGATGGGGGTGCGCAACTCGTGGGCGATGTCCGCCACCCAGCGGCGGCGCGCCTGCTCGTTACCCTCCAGGGTCGCGGCCAGGGCGTTGAGGTCAAGCCCCAGACGGGCGAGTTCATCGCCCCCCTGGACCCGCACCCGGGCCCTGAAGTCGCCCGCGGCGAGCCGCCGCGTCGCCTCCTGGATACGGCGCACCGGCCGCACCAGCCAGCGCGACAGGGGGGAGGCAAGCAAACCGGAGAGCAGCACCATCCCGAGTGCGATGATCCACAGGCGGCTGCCCTGACGCGCCTGAAACTGGATTTCCCGCAGTTCGGTCATAGGCCTGCCGGGCAGGATCGCGAGGCTGCCGATGGGCTGCCCGTCCAGTTCCAGGGTCTGGCGCCGCGCCCCCGCAAGCAGCTCCTCCCGGCCATAGACGATGGTCCCCGCGGCATCGAGCAGCATCAGCCGCAACTCCGGCGGGATGGGGCGCTCCCGGTCGCGCAGGTGCTCCAAGGCGAGCGGGGGCGGCCAGGGCCCCGGCTGCGCCAGCACCCGGCGGACCCAGGGCGGCGGGCGGTCCCGGTGCGACCCCTCGGGACCCGCGCGCGGCCCCCGACCGGGCTCCGGATCAGACCCCGGGCGCCCCGGCGCCGGGTCCGCAGCGCGCCCGAGGTCGCGGCCGACCAGTGCCGCAACCCAGCGCCGCAGGTCCCCGCGCAGCCCCTCCCAGGACCCGTCCTGGGCGTAGACCAGGGTGAGCCGCTCCGCGATCTCCGCAATGCGCTCGGACTCGCGCGCGTCCGCCAGCTCGATGATCCCCTGCTCCAGCGACCAGCGCACGAAGGCCTGGGTGCCGATCACCACCAGCAGGCAGGCCAGGAGCAGGGCCAGGAAGAGCTTGGCACGGATGGAGAGGGTCATAGGAGTCAGCGCTCAGGGGTCGACGCAGCCGGGGGACTCCCGCCAGGATGAACCGCCCTGGTGCAACAAAGATGGAAGGCAAAGAACCTCAGCCGATCGGCGCGTCCCCGGATGCGCCCCGCTCACCGGCCCCCGCCAGGTCCGCGCCGTCCGCCAGCTCGGTCAGACAGACTAGGCACAGGCAGTCCCGGAACCGTTCCTGGATCGCGAGCATGGTCTCCTCCGGCAGCACGACCCGGGCGCAGTCGCAATGCACCGGGTTATTGAGCTTACACTCGAACAAGCGCCCGCAGCGCGGGCAGGTCTTGAACTCGTGTTTGGTCTGGCGTGCGGGCATGGTTCGGGGGGTCCCCCTTAGTAACGAGTCGAGAGCAAGTTAAGCACGATCCTTGTCGTTGCGGATTCCCTCTCTGTCCGAATGCAAGATCACTCCCGGCGCCAACCCGCCAGGAGGTCCAGACAGATCGCATTCATCTGCGCTGCCCGCTCGGGGCTGGCGGCCTCGGTATAGGCACGCAATTCAGGTGCATTGCCGGACGGGCGCAGATGGGCGATCTCCCCGCTCGCAAAGCTTATGCGCAGCCCGTCGGTGGTATCCAGCGCGGCGACCGGACCGAAGGCGGGGCCGAAGACCGCGGCCACGGCCGCCTGGTCGCGCGCGGGGTCGCCGCTCGTCAGGGCGGCGATGCGCGCGGCGCTCAACGCGGTCGGGAAGTCCTTGATGCGGTCGCTGTGGGTGAAGCGGGCGGGCAGGTCCGCGGCCAGGGCGGAGACGGGCCGGCCCTGCTCCACGGCGGTGAGGAGGATGGTCAGGGCCACCAGCACCGCATCCCGGGTAGGCAGGGCGGCCAGGGTGCGGTCGCCCCAGGTGATGGGGGTCTCCAGCAGAAAGCCGCCGTTCGCCTCATAGCCCGCCACCGGGGCGAGCCCAGCGGCGCGCAACTGCCCCATCCCCTCGATCACATAGGGGGAGCCGATGCGGGTGCGCAGGACCCGGTCGAAGGCCCCGCACCGCTCCACCGCGGTGTTGCTGCTGACCGGGGTCGCCAAGGCGCGCACCCCGAGCCGGCGGGCGCACAGGATGCCGGCGATGTCGCCGCGCAGCCAGCGGCCGGTCTCGTCGGCGACCAGGGGGCGGTCGCCGTCGCCGTCGGCGGAGACCAGGGCGTCGAAGGCCCCCCCCGCCGCCCAGTCCCGCGCCAGGACCACGTCCTCCGGGCGGATCGCCTCGGTGTCGACCGGGATGAAGCGGTCCGACCAGCCAAGCCGCGTCACCTGGGCGCCCAGCCCTTCCAGGATCACCCGATAGGGCTCCCGCGCAACGCTGGAGTGTTCGTAGACGCCGACCCGCAGGCCCGCGAGACAGCCGGCGGTGAAAAAGTCGAGATAGCGCCGCACATAGGCGTCATTGGCGGTCGGCTCCTGCGGCGGCAGTGCGGGCGGCTCCCCGGCCCGCAACATCCCGCCGACGTCGAACAGCGCGGACGGGATTTCGACCTCCTGGGCGCGGATGCCGGCCTCGTCGGCCTTGAGGACCTCCCCGGTCGGCAGATTGAACTTGATGCCGTTGCGGTCATCGGGGATATGACTCCCGGTGACCATCAGGGACGGGCTGCCGCGGGCGATGCCATAGGCCGCCACCGCGGGGCTGGGGATGCGGCCGAAATAGCGGGGACGGCACCCCAGGTCCAGCGCGGCACGGGCTGCGGCGTTCAGGATGCGCCCGGTGCTGGGACGCAGATCCCCGGCCAGACCCACCTCGCAGCCCGGCGCTGCCGCCCCAGTCGCGAGAAGGTATTGCAGGAAGCCCAGGGTGTAGGCATAGCAGACCCGGTCGGTCATGTCGGCGGCGAGTCCCCGCGCCCCGCTGGTGCCGAATCCGACCCCGCTCTCGTTCATCAGATCGCCGATACGCATGAGGGACTCCAACTGGGGCAGGTCAACGCGGGCAAGCGAGCGCTCGAACTGGTTTCGGGTTCTGCGCTGCGCTGTAGTGTAACTTGCGACCGGCATGCGGCGCGCGCGGACGCGGCGCTACTGCCCCGCCGCGGGCGAATCGGTTACAGTGAGCGCCGCCCGGCCCGGCCCCCGTGAGACGGTGCCTGGCCCCGCATGGAAGCCCAAATAAAATAAACACTTCAGGATCAGTCCTGGGATCGGAACCGCCGCCCCATAACTGCTATCAACGACGAGGAAACCAACCGATGTTCAATACCCCCAGGGTTTTATCATTCGCCTCCACCGCCGTCCTCGCCCTGGCCCTGAGCCAGGGCCCGGCCCTGGCGCAGGCGCCGGCCACGGCCCCAGTGGCCACGCCCCCCGCCGCACCGGCCGCGACCGCCCCGGCCGCTGCCGAGGACCCGCGGGCCAGGATGGACGCCATGCGCGCCGAGCGCCGCGCGAGCTGCGACAAGATGATGGCGATGACGCCGGAAGAGCGCGCCGCCATGCGTGAGACCCACTGGAAGGAGATGCGCGCCCGCGCCGCCGTGCGCGGCGTCGAACTGCCGGAGACCCCGCCCTGGGTCGCCGCCGAGCAGCGCCGCAAGGAGGCCCACGAGCAGTTCGAGAAGTATCGCAAGACCGTCGAGGCCCTGACCCCCGAGCAACTGGAAGCCGTCCGGGCCATGTTCGGCGCCGGCGACCCACCGATGCAGGACCCCGACTGGTCGATGCCGCCGATGCCCCCAATGCCCCCGCAGCGGCCCATGCGCGGCGGCTACGGCTATGGCCCCCAGGGCGGCTATCCGGGCTATGGCCCCGGCCCCTACCAGGGCGGCCCCGGACCCATGCCGATGCCCTATGACGAGGGCGCCATGGAGCAGGCGGCACCGCCGGCCCCGGCTCAACCCTAAACACCGCTCGTGCGCCTCGGACCCCGGCGCAGCCGGGGTCTGAGGCGAAATAGCACCCGAAGTGCTAAAGCGGCGATGGGCCATCGCCAGGTCTGCCGAAGTCTCAATGTTGTCCGCCAAAGAGTTCGTCGATGCCCGGCTCTATCCCACGGTCATCTCGAAATCCGGATAAGCGCCTCCGCGCCTTCCTAGCCGGTCCGACGGAACCCGGCGTTCGCGGGCTGGAGAGACTCCCGAATGAAGTCGATGAGGTCGGCGACCAGCCGATCGCAGCGCAGGCGGGCCAGATCGCTTTCGCTAAGGCGGGAGACGAGATCCGCCACGCTCGCTATTCCTGCCGGGCGGATGAGCCGCGCGAGCGTTTCCTTGGGTCGGAACCTGGCGGTTATTCTGTCGGTTTCGCTCAGACTCGCTCCGACGATCCTTTCCAAGACCTCTGGTGCCGAGAACAGGATCGCCTCGGTTTCGGGAATTGCCAGTGCGACCAGATACGGAGTCGCCCCGGCGGCCGAGCGTAGCAAATCGTTTAGCATCGTCTTCTGCTCGTTTGTCAGGGCCTCGCTGGTGGTATCGGAGTCAACCACCAGTGCAGTCGGTGTCTGACGCGCACCCAATATTGTCCTGCTTAGAGAAACGGCGGACGACCTGCCGTCGGCCGCCACCACGGCAATTCCATCGCTGAACTCGGCTGGGATGAGTCGGCGGATCAGGTCCGCATCCGACTCGCCTTCCACAACGATGTACGCATTCATGGGAGTTTCTCGTTACGCAGTTGGTTGCGCAGCTTCGCGATGGGTTCGACGCCCGGAACTCTGGAATTGAGTAGTTCGTTGAGCAACTTCCCAGATCTCACTGCATCCTTAACCCACTTCGGCTGGCGGCCGCGGCCGCTCCAGGTGTTGCCTGCGTCGTCAGCATATTTTGGTGTGGCAGCATCGGTAACGGCTTCACTCGAACTCCTGGCAGAACGGAAGTCCTCCTTAGGCGTGGCATCAATGCCAATCACACGCAGGTATACGGAGTTGTCGGTTTTCTCCTTTTCTCGAGCCTTACTTTTCAGGATGCCAAGGAGTTCATCAAACCCGATACGCTTGTCGTCCGGCCCGACCCACTCACGCTGTTTCTGGAGCACGACAACGAAGAAGCCTATCTTTGAATTCGGCGCCCTCATGTATTGCCCCGCGAGCTGCTTCTCCAATGCCTCAATGAGGTCCCCCAGGGTCCATCTGAGCGACATCTTGAGTTCGACAGTTGCCCGCAGCGAGCCGGTCTGGCATAGCACATCGCGGCGAGTCCCCTCTGGGAGGATGGGCTCGAGCGTCACCACGTAGCGGCTGCCCGCTGCGTGGTTGAGCTCACTGCCCAGTAGCGCCTGGAAGTCCTCTTCGAGCGCGAGCCCGTCGTTGGCGGTCTTGATGTGGTTGAAGTTCAGCGAGTTGAAGAAGCGCCGCAGGCTGAAGTCTCCTATCTCAATCTGGCTCTTCACGGCGAGCAAGTCCGTTTCCACGGCCATTGCGAAGGACATATAATCGGAAACGCGCGGAGCGAAGCTTCTCTCGAACTCGGGGTAGTCGGCTTGCGCAACGGGCTTCTTGGCGTATTGCTCCTCGCGCATCATGAACTGCACGTGGCGCAGATATTTGGCGTTAGGGGCAGCAGCTCGCTGTCGAAGCTCATCAAGGACTTCGTAGGCGTGCTCGGATTTGGCGTGCGAGATGGCCGGAATCAAGGCATCGCGCAGGCCTTGGGCGTGGTCTCGGTCACCCGGTGAATAAACGCGGCCGTCCTCGCGCTTAATGTCGTCTTCCTCCCTGACCACCGAATGCACCCACTCGTAGAGGATCTTGAGGGTGTTGAGGCCAATGCTGCCCTTCTCAGCTACCTGCTTGAGGCGCGCGCCACAGTCTTCCCCAAGATGCGCCGCCAGCGTAAACATAAAGACATCCGCCGCGCATGGGTTTTCTAGTCGCCATACATCCCACCGTTGCCGAAAGGTGCCTGGGTAGGTCCACAACCAGAAGCAACCCCAGACAGCAGCGTTGGAGCGTCGGCGTTTCAGTTCGTGAACACGTTTCTCGATCTCCTGCCGCGCCTTCTGGGCCACGGCGTCAAACACGTCCGGCGCGTCCTCAAGCGACGGAATCTCTTCATCAAATGCGGAGCCTATCCGACACCAGGCTTCCCCCTCGAATGTCACTTGGTCGATGGCACCGGTATTGGCTGCTGCAAGGTCCAAGGCGGCCTCGGATGTGTACTCGGAGAGTTTGGGATTGCGCAACATGAAATCCCAGACTGCGCGAGCAAGGCTCTGCTGGACGCCCTTAGGCGCTTCGTTGAGGTGCCGAATGAGCGTATCGGCTTTGTCCAGCGACACCTGCCCCTTGCACGCACTTACTAGGATGACACCAAACTCCTGCGTCGCGACCTGCGCGTGGGCGCGCACCAGGCTCCAGAACCACTTGGGGTAGCCGTTTATCTCGAACTGGCCATAGCGAATAGCGCGGCGGACTTGCTGCTCGCTGAGCGTCGGTCGGCCCACGCCGTCATCCAAGTCAAGGTGCAACCCCTGCAAGCCGGCGATGGTGATGTCGTAGGTGGCGTTGGGTTCGTCCTCATTCCAGGTCGGGTCCTTGCTGCGCCAGAGAGTGCTAAGGCCTTCACGAACGGCCTGAGCAATTTCGCTGCCTGCAGCCTGCTCGAAGAGTGCGAAGTTGCACTCGCTGTAGCGCGACTGCTCAATCGTGCGACTCAGCCACTGGGCCACCCAAGCCAGAGCGCCCTCGTTTGAGGCATCGCGGAGCCCATCAAGGATCGCCAGCAGCCTTGCCTTGGACTTCTTGTCAACGGTGAGTCCCCGTTCCTGTCGCGTGGTTGCCTTGTGGGTGCGAGGTGGTTCAGCGGCATGCTTCTTCCTCTGCTCAATCAGTTCACTGAAGCCTGGCTCCCCAAGCTCAAGCTCATCGCCATCAACCTGTAGGTCGATGTGGTGGAAAACAAACACCGCTTGGAAAATGCCGTCAGCCGTCTTGTCGGTGGGATGGATGAGGCCGCGAAGGAGATCAAGGCGGACCTCCTTGTTAGCTTGGAGCGCGGCTCGCAGCTTGGTTGAGTCCGCGCTGCTGTAATGGTGCTTCTTAACAAAGCGGCTAAGCACTAGGCAAAGCCCGGCCGCTCGCGAGGACTCAACCGCTGAGCGTGTTATGACCAGTGCGAGCAGGCCCATTACGAGATCAACGAAATTCCGGTCGGCCCGGAACCTGTCAGCACGGTGTCCTAGCCCGCCCTTGGAGTTCACAAGTCGCAGCAACAACGAGCGAGTTAGCCGGTAAAGGCCAAGATCGCTCGCCTCGTCCGCGACATCGCGTGTAAGCATCCAACCAATCGAGGAAGCAGTTCGCCCCATGCGAAACTGCTGTCCAGTGATCTCTGCGATGGACCTGGCATCAAGAGGCTCCCACGCGAGCGTTGCCACAAGGCGAGCCACGCGCGTTTCGGATAGCCCAGGCTTGCCCCTCAGTGCGACGCCCAGGGCGGAGAAGTCATCCTTTCGCCCCAGAGACAATATGTAATCAAGGTCAAGTTGGTCATCCAGCAATTTGGAGTAATCCCGACCGTGGGTATCCAGCACCGCGTCGCGGTAGAGATCCAACCACGCGTGCCCGGCAATATTCAAGAGCGCATTCCTGGCGTGCCAATCGGCGCCGAATTTCTCGAACAGGCGTTTAAGCGTCGGCTCTATACCGGGCTTGGCGGCCTGCCAGAAGTTCTCAGCCGTAAGCGTGAAGTACGAGCGCCCGAGCGAATCCCCGGACGAGACAAGACGCTCAATGGTGCGCTCAAGTGCATTCGCAGCTTCGGCCAGCGGGACCTGTGGGTTCTTCAAGTCGCCGAAGAATGCGACTGCCTGAGGCTCCACGTTCAGGATCGCCTGGCGGCAGTGTGCACTGAAGACCGCCAGCCAGCCCGCCAAGGGCAGCAGTGCTCGGTAGACCCCGCACTCGCCAGTGGTCGAACGCCAGGTGAAGTTGGCGAGCAACTGTTGAGCGTGCTCTGGAGACTTCACGAGGGTGCGGCCTTGACATGATGTGCCTTTGAGGAGTATTTCGTAACCTTCTGTGACTAGACGAGAAGGTGCAGTCGTGGCGAAGGTAGTCAGGATCTCGGGTGACGAGGTGACGGTCGAGGTAACGGTGCGGCTCAGCGGTAGCCTGCTGGACATGGAAGGAGCCATCCAGGAGGCCACCAACGCGGTGGGGCGCTGCGCCACCGAGGAGGCGCTGCAGCGTTTCGACACCGACGGCAGTGCGATCCGTGTCGGCGCGATCAAGCTGACCGCGCGCGGGCGCGATCCGAAGGAGTACCAGACGCCTTACGGGCCGGTCGAGGTCGAGCGTTATGTCTACCAAAGCTCGCGCGGCGGGCGGATCTACTGTCCGCTCGAGCACCAGGCGCGGATCGTGCGCGGGGCGACCCCCCGATTCGCCAGTCAACTCAGCCACAAGTATGCGCAGCTCAACGTGCGCGCGGTGCAGACTGACCTTGAGCAGAACCACGGTCGGACGATCGCTACCTCGTATATTCAAAATGTTGCGGAGTGGGTAGGCACCATCGCCACGGCCAAAGAGGAGGACTGGGAGTACGCGATGCCGGCGCTTGAGACGCCCATCGCGACCGTCGTGGTCAGCCTCGACGGCGCCATGATCCCCATGGCCGACAGTGCGGGCTGGCGCGAAGCCATGGTCGGAACCCTCTCGCTTTACGACGGCGAGGGCGAGCGCCAGCACACCATCTACCTCGCTGCGGCACCCGAGTACGGCAAGCAGGAGTTCCGGCAACGCATGGAGCGCGAGATCCAACGCGTCAAGCGGCACCTCCCCGAGGCACTGTACCTGGGCATCGCCGACGGGGCGGCAAGCAACTGGCGGTTCCTCGAGCAACACACCGACCGCCAGTTGATCGATTTTTTCCATGCAACGGAATACGTGGGCAAAATCGCCCAAGCGACCCATCCGCAGCGCCACGCCGAGGGCCCGCGCGCGCAGTGGCAGAGCGCGCACTGCACGACGCTCAAGCACGACCCCGCCGCCCTTGACCTGCTCATCGGCGAGGCCGCGCGCCTGTCGCAGCGGCACACCCTCTCGCAGACGCTGCGCGACGACGTTCTCAGCGCTTGGACCTACTTCACCAACCATCGCCATCAAATGGACTACCCGGGCTTCGTCGCCGCGGGACTGCCGATCGGATCGGGCGTCACCGAGGCCGCCTGCAAGACCTTGGTCAAGCAACGGCTATGTGCCTCCGGGATGCGCTGGAAGAACAAAGGGGCCAAGATTGTGCTCAGCCTACGCGCACTGACGCAGACCACCGGACGATGGGCACAGTTCTGGCAGAAGATCGACCAGTTTGGGGCTGAGTGCTACGGTTAGGCACATTATTCGGAGGCCGCACCCCTTCACGAGCGACCCAAGGCGCTTAGCCGCAAGGAACGGCACGAGATCATCCGGGTAGAGCTTGACCTGGTGCTGACCTGAGTCAATGAACAGGCGCGAGCCCAGCAGGTATTCCAGAGATTGCTCCGACACGAGAGAGGCGATGATTGGGCGCGCTGAGAGCACGCCGTCCCGATAACGCAGCGCCTTGGGTGATAGCTCAATATTGGGAAGCTGGCAAATGGCCGAGGCGCCCGCAAGACGCTCAATAGCCTCCTCCAGACTCTCAGGAGGCGGGCTTCCGACCCGGCGTTCACGAGGATCGGTGCGCTGTTGCTGTTGCACCGCTTCGACCAGCTTCGCGAAAACCTGAGTGAGGTACTGGGGCGGATTTTGAACCGGGTCGATGTAAGCCAGCATGTCCAGGCCCCCAGGTCCTTCTGCAAGGCGTCCGAGGCCGTACTGCCTAGCAGCGCTCAGCGTCTCCTTTGGTTGAGGTATGCCAAGGTGACTTCCCAGGTAGTGGGCTGCCCCAGCCTTGTCCAGCGGTAGCAACGCATACACTTTCAACTGCTCAGGTGTTGGCGCCTTGTTCTCAGTCTTGCTGGCCGCGTTTGCGGACGCAACATCGCCAATCGCCCAGTCTGGGCCCTCAACCTGAGGTATCTCCTGCTCGTCCTCAATGTCGTCTTCGGAGGCAGCGGCCATTTCAGCAAAGGCAGTGTCGAACTCTTCATCGTCTGACGAGTTCTTGCGGGCAACCCTGTAGAGCGTGGTGCGAAGCTCTGCCACGAGCAGTTCAAGGACATCCTGCGTAAGCACGGCCGGCCGGGAGGTCAGGACCCACCGGACGTCGGAGTTCGGCCAGTCAAGCGCCTTGCTCAAACGCCGCAGCGCCTTTTGAATGCCATCTTCGGTACCAAGGGATGCCTCGTCCAGCGAGTCGACGAAAGCTATCAACTCGCCGCTCGACTGCTTCCATGCCGACAGGACCTCGCGGTCACCTGCTTCCAGCGCGTCCTGGATGTCGTCCTCTCCCAGAACCTTGTGCAGCGCAACATAGACCGCAGGCTTCCCCTGGGCACGCAGGGCTTTGCTCTTGGCCTTAATCTCCATGGTCTTGCCAAAGTTGGCCCGGCCCACGATGACTGAGAAGTTCCCCGCCAGCACGTTGTTCCAGGTTAGTCGCTTACCCAAGACATCAGATGCAAGAAGCTGGTCGGCCGTGTACGTTGTCCGGAGACTGAATCGGCGGTCTAGATCAAGATATTCGTCCATGCCGCCTATAATACTAACTCTGCATCAGAGGGGGCGGAAATAGGAGGCCAGAAAGCGCAGTCGCCCGCCACTTTTCAGGGATTCGTCCGGGTCTCGCCGACCGACATTGATGGGCTTGCTGGCGGTCAATGCCATTGGCTATCGTCGAACACGCCCTCCAGGGTCGATGCCGTCAGCACCCGCCGGAGCAAGACATCGAGATCGGCGTCCGGTATTTTTGCGACGTGGGCACGCACCTTGATGTCCAAATCCCCGAACCGCGTCTCCAGGGCCAGCAGGATGGCCTTACGTTGGCCTTGGGCTTCGCCTTCTTTGATCCCTTGGGCCCTGCCGCGCATTTCACCCTGGTTCACCCATTGTTGTGCAATCGTGGTCACAAGTATCTCCTCCCGTTCGGGTTTGGCGAGTGCGACCGCGTCGAGCAAGGTCTGCACCGGCATGTCATAGACGGCCACAACATACTCGAAGAATTGCTTCTCGAACATCCCGCCGTCGGGTAGATCTTCCAGCATCCGCACCATGTCCGCGAGGGGTAGGCCCCGCTCAAAGGCGAATTTCAGGGCCGCCAACCCGGCCCGCAAGGCGCGTTCGGCCGAGAGGCGCTCGTAGGCGATGGGCTTGAGATCATGCAGCACATAGCGAAAATCCCGTACCAGGTCCAAGACCTCCGGATCGGTGTCGAGACAGTCGATCACGGAAGCGGGCACCTGCCAGACCGCACTGCCATGGTAGAAGACCAAGGGAATGATCGGCGGCAGGGCCCGGAGTTTCTCGGTCCGGCCTTCGCCGTAGCGCTCCCAGATCCGGGCGGAGTAGCCGAGTAGCTGGATTGGAGTCCCGGGGTCCGGGGTACTCTTGTGCTCCAGCAGGACATAGAGCAACAGCGGCTTACCGGACTTGAGGCGGACCTGAAACAACCGGTCGCTCTGGGAGCCGCGTAACCGGGCATCGACGAAGGTCCCGTCGACCAGTTCTGGGCGAGCATCCGCGAGGCGGTCCCGGAGCGCGGGCGGCAGATACTCGCGGATCAGCGTCTCGGCGCGAATGGGGTCGTCGAGCAAAGCACGGAACAGTTTGTCGTGGGGATTGACGAGTTCAGACATCGGTCAAAGCAGGTATGGATGGAGGCGCGACAGCGGAGACTTCCCCCCGTTCAAGTCGCGTCTGGACGGATGACCCCAAGCCGCCCATCAAGCCAAGCCTGCACCGGCTCCACGCCGACCTGTTCCAAGGCGGAAAAGCTCAGCACCTCGACCGGGCAGGCGTCTTTCCCGGTCGGCTTCCCGGCCAGTCGCGCGGCCTCCTGTTCCACCGCGCGGGTTGTGGCGAGCAGGGCGCCGCGCTTGAGCTTGTCGGCCTTGGTAAGGAGCAGGAGGCAGGGCAGGTTGGCGCGGCGGCCCCAGGCGAGCATCTGCCGGTCATAGTCGGCCAGCGGGTGGCGGCAGTCCATCACGATGACCAGACCGGCGAGTGACTGACGACGCTCCAGGTAGGTCGCCATGTGGGCCTGCCATTCGAGCTTGATCGCCTCGGAGACGCGGGCATAGCCATAGCCCGGCAGGTCCACCAGGCGACGCTCGTCATCCAGGTTGAAAAAGATCAACAACTGGGTCCGACCCGGGGTCTTGCTGGTGCGCGCAAGTCCCCGCTGGTGGCAGATGGTATTGATGGCGCTGGACTTGCCGGCGTTGGAACGGCCGGCGAAGGCGACCTCGCGGCCTTGATCGTCGGGCGCCTGTTCAATGCGGGAGGCGGCGGTGAGGAAGCGCGCGCCCTGATAGAGGGGGTTCATGGAATAGCTCCAGCAGTGCGTGACCAGTGTCCGGACTTGCCGCCGGTCTTCTCCAGCAGGCGCACGCACTCGATGGTCATGCCGCGGTCCATGGCCTTGCACATGTCATAGACCGTCAGCAGGCTGACCTGGACGGCGCACAGGGCCTCCATCTCGACCCCGGTCTGACCGGTGGTCTCGACGGTGGCCCGGCAGTGGACGGCGCAGTCGGCGGCGCGCGCGTCCAATTCGATCGCTACCCGGGTGAGTGCGAGCGGGTGACACAGCGGCACCAGGTCGGCGGTCCGCTTGGCGCCCATGATGCCGGCGATACGGGCGACGCCGAGCACGTCGCCCTTGCGGTGCCCGCCCTGCTCGATCAGGGCCAGGGTCTTGGGGTCCATCCGGATCAGACCCGCGGCGACCGCCACGCGGCGCGTCACTGCCTTGTCGCCCACATCGACCATTTGGGCCTCGCCAGCGGCGTTGAAGTGGGTCAGGGTCATGGTAGGAGTTAGGAGTTAGGAGTTAGGAGTTAGGAGTTAGGGGTTCGGGGTTCGGGGTTCGGGGTTAGGGGTTCGGGGTTAGTAGATGGTTGCTGGAGTAGAGGACGACCTAAACACCCACCTATCCCCTAACTCCTAACTCCTAACTTCCCTAGAACGCCGGCTTCTCCGGGGCGTCCTCGAACATCTTCACACTCGCCAGGATCTCCGCCTTGGCCTCGTCGATCCCCTTCCAGCCGCCGACACGCACCCACTTGCCCTGGTCCAGGTCTTTGTAATGCTCAAAGAAGTGGGCGATCTGATCGAGCAGGAACACGGGCAGATCACGGAAACTCGCGACGTTGTGATAGCCCTTGAAGAGCTTGTCGATGGGCACTGCCAGGATCTTGGCATCGTCGCCGGATTCATCGGTCATGGTCAGGACGCCGACCGGGCGGCACTTGATGACCGAACCCGGGATCAGCGGATAGGGGGCCAGGACCAGCACGTCCACCGGGTCCCCGTCGAGCGACAGGGTGTGGGGGACATAACCGTAGTTGCAGGGGTAGTGCATGGCGGTGGACATGAAGCGGTCCACAAACATGGCCCCGGTCTCCTTGTCCATCTCGTATTTCACCGGCTCGGCATGGGACGGGATCTCGATGATGACATTGATCTCGTTCGGCACATTGTCGCCGCGGGATACCTTGGATAAATCCATGACTGAACCTCAGATTGGTTGTAAAGATGCCGAAAACGGGAAAGGACCCGTGCGGGTCCTTTTCCAGGCGCATTAAGCGCCGATTGTAGTCCAGGAGACCGCCGTAAATCCCACTGGCGCGGGGTTCACGGCGGCCGCCGGGGCTCAGTGCAGCAACGGCACGATCAAGAGCGCCACGATGTTGATGATCTTGATCAGCGGGTTCACGGCCGGGCCGGCGGTGTCCTTGTAGGGGTCGCCGACGGTGTCGCCGGTAACCGCCGCCTTGTGGGTCTCGGAGCCCTTGCCGCCGAAGTTACCGTCCTCGATATACTTCTTGGCATTGTCCCAGGCACCGCCGCCGGCGGTCATGGAGATGGCCACGAAGAGACCGGTGACGATGGTACCGATCAACATGCCGCCCAGGGCCACCGGCCCTAAGATCAGGCCGACCAGGATGGGCAGGCCCACCGGCAGCAGGGACGGAATCAGCATCTCGCGGATAGCGTCCTTGGTCAGCATGTCCACGGCGCGGGAGTAGTCCGGCTTCTGGGTACCGGCCATGATCCCGGGCATCTCGCGGAATTGGCGACGGACCTCGTTGACGATACCGCCGGCCGCGCGACCGACCGCCTCCATCGCCATGGCGCCGAACAGATAGGGCACCATACCGCCGATGAAGAGCCCGATGATGACCATGGGGTCACTCAGGCTGAACTCCGTCTTGCCGCCCAACGCATAGGTGTAGTCGGCGAACAGGACCAGGGCGGCGAGACCGGCGGAACCGATGGCATAGCCCTTGGTGACGGCCTTGGTGGTGTTGCCCACCGCGTCCAGCGGGTCGGTGATGGCGCGAATCTTCTCGTCCATCTTGGCCATCTCGGCGATGCCGCCGGCGTTGTCGGTGATCGGGCCATAGGCGTCGAGTGCGACGATGATGCCGGTCATGGAGAGCATGGCGGTGGCGGCGATGGCGATGCCGTAGAGTCCGGCGAGCCAGAAGGAGGTCAGGATCGCCAGGCAGATGACCAGCACCGGGGCGGCGGTCGCCTTCATGGAGACGCCGAGGCCGGCGATGATGTTGGTGGCATGACCGGTCTGGGAGGCGGCGGCGATGTGACGCACCGGGGAGTACTCGGTGGCGGTATAGTACTCGGTGATGACCACCAAGAGCCCGGTCAGGGCCAGACCCACCAGGGCGGCCAGGTACAGGCCGAAGTTGCTGTAGGCCGCGGCGTACTCGCCGCTGCCGACCGGGTTGAGCAGCATGGTCAGCGGCAGGAAGGCCACCGCGGCGATGCCGCCGGCCACGATCAGACCCCGATAGAGCGCGTTCATGATCTTCTCGCCTTCCTTCGCCTTGACGAAGAAGGTGCCGACGACCGAGGCGATGATGGACACGCCGCCCAGGACCAGCGGGAAGATGACGGCGCTGGTGTCCTTGATCAGGAGCCAGCCGAGCAGCATGGTGGCGACCGTGGTCACCGCATAGGTCTCGAACAGGTCAGCGGCCATACCGGCGCAGTCGCCCACGTTGTCGCCCACGTTGTCGGCGATGACCGCCGGGTTGCGTGGGTCATCCTCGGGGATGCCGGCCTCGACCTTGCCCACCAGGTCGGCGCCCACGTCGGCGCCCTTGGTGAAGATACCGCCGCCCAACCGGGCGAAAATCGAGATCAGGGAGCCGCCGAAGCCCAGGCCGACCAGGGCGTGCAGGATGTGGTCCTGATCCCCGGCGGAACCGCCCAGCAGGGCGTAATAGCCGGCGACGCCCAGGAGCCCCAGACCGACGACCAGGAGACCGGTGATGGCACCGCCGCGGAAGGCGACCTGCAGCGCGGCATCAAGGCCATTATGAGCGGCCTGGGCGGTGCGTACGTTGGAGCGCACCGAGATATACATGCCGATATAGCCGGTCGCCCCGGAGAGCACCGCACCGATTACGAAGCCGAGCGCGGTCTCCCAGCCCAGAAAGAGCAGGATGAGGACGGCGAGGATGCCGCCGACCATGGCGATGGTGGTGTACTGGCGATTGAGGTAGGCCTGGGCGCCCTCTTGAATAGCAGCGGCAATCTCGCGCATCCGCTCGGTGCCGTCGGGCAACGCGAGGATCCACTTGACTGACCAGACGCCATATCCTATCGCCACCAGGGCGCACAGGATGGCAAAAGTCGTACCGAACGATGACATAGAAAAGTTCCTCAGAACGTTAAAAAACAGGCGAAATCAGGCCGCAATCACGGTGGGCCGGGCGGGGGGCACCACTGACATCGGGGCCTGGTTGGGGGTCGAAGGCGGCCTCGAACCCCGTTGCGGAATCGGCCCGTCCAGTGCCCCCTGCCCCTGCCCGCGACCGATCCCGCCTAGGATACGCCCCTTGGCCGTGCAGTGATAATCGCCGCGGGGTGCAATGCGGTGGGGATCGGGTCGTAAGACTGGTCGGGGGGTCATGGCGGACCTTGTTCTTGGGAAAGCCGGGCACTGGGCAGGGGGCCGCGGGGCCCCCTCCCGACCCGCCGTGTCAGAGCGCGAAGGCGCCGAGTTTCCGGGGCACCGGGGCGTTCTTCAGGGTGACATAGCGGGGCAGGCCGTTTTCGTAGGGCGGGTAGTCCTCCCCTTGGATCAGCGGATACAGATACTCGCGGCACTTGTCGGTAATGCCGAAACCGTCCGCGGAGATGAAGTCGGCCGGCATGAACTTCTCCACGTTCGCGACCTCGGACAGGGGCGCGTGCCCGATCTCCCAGACGTAGGGGGAGGAGGACTTGCGCACCACCGTGGGCATGATGGCGTTGTGGCCGGCGATGGCGAGTTCCACCCCGGTCTTGCCCAGGGCATAGGCCTGCTCCACGTCCGACTTGGAGGCGAGGTGACGGGCGGCGCGCTGGAGATAGTCCGCCACCGCCCAGTGGAACTTGTGACCCAGGGCGTCCTTGACCATGTTCGCGACCACCGGCGCGGCCCCACCGAGCTGGGCGTGACCGAAGGCGTCGCGGGTACCCTGCTCGGCCAGGAAGCGCCCATCCGGGTAGTGGCAGCCCTCGGACACGCAGATGATGCAGTAGCCGTGGTCGGCTACCTTGACCTTGACGGCGGCCAGGAATTTGTCCTGGTCGAATTCAACCTCCGGGAACAGGGTCAGGACCGGGATGCCCTGATCGGCGACCAGGGCCCCGGCGGCGGCGATCCAACCCGCGTGACGCCCCATCACCTCGATCACGAAGATCTTGGTGGAGGTGGCGCACATGGAGCGCACGTCGAAGGAGGCCTCCAGCGTGGAGGTGGCGATGTACTTGGCCACCGAGCCGAAGCCCGGGCAGTTGTCCGTAATCGGCAGGTCATTGTCCACGGTCTTGGGGACATGGATCGCCTGGACCGGGAACCCCAGGGCCTCGGAGAGTTGGGAGACCTTGTAGCAGGTGTCGGCAGAGTCGCCGCCGCCGTTGTAGAAGAAATAGCCGATGTCGTGGGCCTTGAAGACCTCGATCAGGCGGTCGTACTCGCGCTTGTTGGCCTCCAGACTCTTCAGCTTGTAACGGCAGGAGCCGAAGGCGCCGGAGGGGGTGTAGCGCAGTGCCGCGATGTTCTCGGCGGATTCCAGGTTGGTGTCGATCAGGTCTTCGGTCAGGGCGCCGATGATGCCGTTGCGACCGGCATAGACATTGGCGATCTTGTCGGGGTGGGCGCGGGCCGTCTCGATGACGCCGCAGGCCGAGGCGTTGATCACCGAGGTGACGCCCCCGGATTGTGCATAGAAGGCATTTTTGGCGGTCATGGGTCTCCCCTCGTTCGTTCTGGTGTCAGATGTGGTGGCGCGGGCGCGGGCAGACGGGGCCGCACGCTCAAGCAGAGGCTTCCCCCGGTCCGGGCGCAAGGCTACAGAAAATACCGCCCCGCTCCAAGCCCAAAAAGGGGGTGGACTCCGAAATACACTGAATCGGCGGCGCGGGCTCAGGGCCGCGCCAGGGGCGGCAGGCCGGGATTGCGCCCCAGGGCGCGGTCCATCAGCAATCGCTTCGCCGGCGCCCAGCGGTCGGTGAGGGAGAGCCCCAGGCCGCGCAGCGCCGCCACCGGCGCGAGATCGGTACCGAAGAGCCGCTTGAAGGCGTCCATGGCGGCGAGCATCGCCAGATTGTCCCCACGGCGGGCGCGCTCGTAGCGGCGCAGCGTCCAGAGCAAGCCGATATCACGGCGCCGCCGCCGGGCCAGGTCCAGGGCAGCGGCCAGCTCCGCGGCGTCGAGTAAACCCAGGTTGACGCCCTGCCCCGCCAATGGGTGTATGGCATGGGCGGCGTCGCCGATCAGGGCGAGCCCCGGCTCCACGTAGCGTTGCGCGTGCTGGAGACGCAGGGCGACCGCGGCGCGCGGTCCCGCCACCCGGATCAGGCCCAGGCGGTGCTCGCTGGCCTCGGTGAGCGCGTCCGAGAATGCCGCGTCATCCAGCGCCAGCAGTTCATCCGCCCGCGACCCGCCGGCCGACCAGACGATCGAACAGCGCCCGTCCGCCAGGGGCAGCAGGGCCAGGGGGCCGGCGGGCAGAAAGCGCTGCCAGGCGGTCTCCTGGTGCCACTGCGCCGGGGTCACGGTGGCGACGATGGCCCTTTGGTCATAATCCCAGCCGCGGGTGGGGATCTGCGCCAGGTCGCGGATCAGCGAGTCGCGCCCGTCCGCGGCCACCAGCAGCCGCCCTTGCAGGTGACGCCCATCGGCCAGCACCAGTTCCTGGCCGTCCGGGGTGCGCCGCAGCCCGGTGATGGTCGCCGGCCAGACCAGGGTGACCTCGGGGCGCGACTCCAACCGCTCCCACAGGGCCAGTTGCAGCACCCGGTTCTCGACGATGTGGCCCAGGTCCGGCTCGCCCAGGTCCGCGGCATCGAAGTGGATGCGGCCCCCACTCCCCGCGTCCCAGACCCGCATCTGCCGATAGGGGCTGACCCCCAGTTCAGTGATCCGCTCCCAGGCCCCGAGCCGCCGCAGGATGCGCTCACTGGCGCGCGACAGGGCCGAGACCCGCAGATCCACCTCACCGGCCGGCCAGGTACGCCGCGGCGCCCGGGCCTCCACCACCGTGACGCCCAGCCCTTGATCGGCACAGGCCAGGGCAAAGGCGGCACCGACCATGCCGCCGCCGACGACGATCACATCGCTGTCATTTGCGTTCATAGGCGACCTTTGGGAAAGATTCATAGAACCGCTCTTCTCTACGTCTTTGCATGAATCAAGAAGAGTGTTTGGCCGCAAATGAACGCAAATAAGCGCAAATAAATCTGCTGGTTAGAATCGTCGCGGGCGTGACCCGGACGGCGACCATGCAGCAAAGGCCAAGCCTCTGATTATTTGCGTTAATTCGCGTTCATTTGCGGCAAAACTGCTTTTCTGGGGTGACACCGCTTCACGGTTCCAGGCGGGCAGTGCGGCCAGCCCCCAGTGGGAGGCCCCGCGCCAGGCGCGGCGTGCGCCCGCCCTGCCCCATGAAGCGCCGGGCCACCGACCGACGCGCGGGCGGCAGCAGGTCCAACCCCAACAGCCCCAGGTTGCGGGCCAGCCGCAGGGGCAGCCAGGGATTGACGAAGAGCCGGGCGAGCGTGTCGGTGAGGGCGGCGGTCGTCTGCTGGTCCGGGCCGCGCCATTGGCGGTAGGCCGCCAACACCGCCGGCGCCCCCGGGTCCTCGCCGCGGGTTGCGGCCTCGGCCAGCACCTCGGCGAGTGCGGCGACGTCGCGCAGCCCCAGGTTGAACCCCTGACCGGCTACCGGGTGGAGCGTGTGGGCGGCGTTGCCGATCAGCACCAGCCGGGGATGGATAGTCTCACGGGTCAGCAGCAGCTTGAGCGGATAGGCGCGCCGGGGTGCCGCCAGACCCAGCCGGCCGAGCCGGTAGCCGAAGCGCCCCTGCAACCGGGCGAGAAAGGCGTCGTCCGGCAGCGCCAGCAGCCCCGCCGTCTCCTGCTCCCGGCAGGTCCAGACCACCGACCAGCGCCCCGCGGTCATGGGCAGCATGGCGAGCGGCCCGGTGTCGGTGAAGCGCTCGAAGGCCCAACCCGGGCGGGGCCGGTCCGGGGTGATGGTGGTGATGATGGCGTCATGCCCGTAGGGCTGTTCCTCGACGGTGATCCCCTGGGCGCGCCGCACCGCCGAATCGCCGCCGTCGGCCGCCACCACCAGGCGGGAGCGCAATTCAATCAGACCGTCGTGGCCCTCGACCTGCAGCGCAACCAAATCGCCCTGCACCCGCAGCCCGACGAGGCGTGCCGGACACAGCAGATCGATCCCCGGCAACCCATCCAGGGTCGGGCGGATGGCCGCTCCCAGGGCGCGCGCCGGGACCACATAACCCAGGGCATCAACCCCGAGTTCGGCCTGATCGAGCCGGGTGATGCCGCACTGGCCGCGCTCGGAGACGTGGATACGGCGGATCGGCTCGGCCTCCGGCGCGACCGCACCCCAGAGACCGATCGCCTCCAGGATGCGGCGACTACCCCAGGACAGGGCAATCACCCGCTCGTCATAGCTCGGCTGGAGCGCGGCATCCGCAGCCACCGCCTCCACCAGCGCGATCCGCAGCCCGGTATCCGCCAGCGCGCAGGCCAGCGAGCCGCCGATCAGGCCGCCGCCGACGATCACCAGGTCGTAGGGCTGCATAACACTCTCGGAACAATAGAAAAAAGAGGGCCGCCCGCCAATGGACGCAACAGCGGCATAGTTCCGACCTTGGGGTTGGGCGACAGGCGTGACCATTCTACTCGATCGCCCGAGACCCTATCCGCCCCCGATCGTCCAGCCAGCCAGCGACGTTTTTCGGTCGGCCGTCAGGTCGACCGACCGGGAGCGCCGCACCCCAGTGCGGCCCGGCCTATCCGCAACATGCGACGCCGCAGCCGTCTGAGAGATCGCGCCGCACTGGGGTGCGGCGCTCCCAGTGGCCGGGATGATGATCAAGGCCTCCATGTCGATCCGCGTATCCTATCATTTCCATCAGTTTCGACGCTTGGACCTGATCGACCCCGTAGCCTAGGCTTCCAGCGTGTAACGCCCCTTCCAAAGCAGCGCCAGTCCGGGTTCGGACCAACAGGCGTATGCTCCAGACCGGCTCGTGAAGGCAGGAACGCAACGGGAAATCGCGTTGCCCACGACCATTCAGCCCACCAAAAGACGAGGAGACGATTCCCATGCTCAAGAAAGCGATTCCCGCGGCCATCCTGGCGGCCTTTCTCGCTGTACCCGCGGCCGCGGACCCCGCGCCGGCGCCCGGCAAGCCGAGACCCAATCAGTTCTGGTGGCCTGACCAGGTCAACCTGCAGCCACTGCGCGATCATGATCCGGCGTCCAACCCCTACGGGGCGGATTTCGATTACGCCAAGGCTTTTCAGAGCCTGGACCTTGAGGCCGTCACGAAGGACCTCAAGGAGCTGATGACCAGCTCCCGGGACTGGTGGCCGGCCGACTTCGGCCACTACGGCCCGCTGTTTATCCGCATGGCGTGGCATAGCGCCGGCACCTACCGCATGGGGGACGGGCGCGGCGGGGCCGGCGGCGGCCAGCAACGCTTCGATCCGCTCAATAGCTGGCCCGACAACGTCAATCTCGACAAGGCGCGGCGCCTGCTCTGGCCGATCAAGCAAAAGTACGGCCGCAACATCTCCTGGGGCGACCTCATGGTCCTCGCCGGCACCGTCGCCATGCAGGATATGGGCTTTACGACCTTCGGCTTCGCCGGCGGCCGGGCGGACGACTGGGAGCCGGACCTCGTCTACTGGGGTCCGGAAGCCGACATGCTGGGCCAGCAGCGCGTAAGCCAGGATGGCAAACTGGAAAACCCCCTCGCCGCCACCCAGATGGGCCTCATCTACGTCAATCCGGAAGGCCCCGGCGGTAACCCGGACCCGCTGGCGGCCGCCACGCAGATCCGCGAGGCCTTCGGTCGCATGGCGATGAATGATGAAGAGACCGTCGCCCTGATCGCCGGCGGCCATACCTTCGGCAAGACCCACGGGGCGGGCAAGCCGTCCGAGTGCGTGGGACCCGAGCCGGCCGCTGCCCCCATCGAGCGGCAGGACCTCGGCTGGGCCAACAAGTGCGGTAAGGGCAATGCCGAGGACACGATCAGCAGTGGCCTGGAAGGCGCATGGACCCAGTCGCCGACGCAGTTCACGATGCTGTACCTGACGAACCTGTTCGCCTTCGACTGGGAGCAGACCCGCAGCCCCGCCGGCGCCATCCAATGGAAACCCAAGGGGGGGGCCGGTGCCGATACGGTCCCCGATGCCCATGTGGAGGGCAAGCGGCACGCGCCGATGATGTTCACCACGGACCTGGCGCTGAAGTTGGACCCGACCTACCGCGCGATCTCCAAGCGCTTCCTCGATAACCCGAAGGAGTTTGAACTGGCCTTCGCCAAGGCCTGGTTCAAGCTGACCCATCGCGACATGGGGCCGCGCGCGTTGTACCTGGGCGTCGCGGTGCCCAAGGACGTGCTGATCTGGCAGGATGCGGTACCGGACCTTGACTACCAAGTCGTCGACGCGAAGGATATCGGCGCGCTCAAGAAGAAGATCCTCGGCTCTGGCCTCTCCACCGCCGAACTGGTGCGGACCGCGTGGGCCTCGGCATCCACCTTCCGCGGCAGCGACATGCGCGGGGGGGCCAACGGTGCACGCGTTCGTCTGGCGCCGCAGAAGGACTGGCCGGTCAATGACCCGGCAGAGCTGGCACGGGTGCTGCAGACCCTTGAAGGCATTCAAACGGCCTTCAACGCGGGGGCCGCGGGCGGCAAGAAGGTCTCGCTCGCCGACCTGATCGTCCTCGGCGGCGCGGCGGCGATCGAGCAGGCGGCGAGCGCAGCCGGCTACCAACTGCAGGTACCCTTCACGCCCGGCCGCACGGACGCTACCCAGGAGCAGACCGACGCCCAGTCCTTTACCGTCCTCGAGCCGACGGCCGATGGCTTCCGCAACTACTTCGGTACCGGTAATCGGCAGTCGCCGACCGAGATGCTGATCGATCGCGCGGACCTGCTCGGGCTGACCGTACCGGAAATGACCGCTCTGGTCGGCGGCCTGCGCAGCTTAGGCGCGAACGCCGGCGGCGTGCAACATGGTGTGCTCACGCCGCGCCCTGGGACGCTCAGCAATGACTTCTTCGTCAACCTGCTCGACATGGCCACGAAGTGGTCGAAGTCGACGGACACCGACGGTCTCTACGAGGGACGAGACCGCGCCACGGGTGAGTTGAAGTGGACGGCGACGCCAGTGGACCTGATCTTCGGCTCAAACGCCGAGCTACGCGCCGTCGCCGAGGTGTATGCCTCCAAGGACGGTGATGGGGAATTCGTCCGGGACTTCGTCGCGGCATGGACCAAGGTGATGACGGCCGACCGCTTCGATCGGAAGCAAGGGTAGGTAGAGGCCGCTCGGGTCGAGACAGCCGATACGAGTCTCGCTCGAGCGGTCGCAAAGCTGTCGTCCCGGTGTCCCTAGTACCCCGCTTCAGCTATTCTTGCGCATGATCAAGCCCCGAAGCTGAAACGGGGTACTAAACCGCGACCACATCGGGAAACGTAGTTTTTCCGAGACCGGTGCCGCCGAAACTACGCATCTCGTTCTGGACGCGGTTTAGCACCGGGCGCGGTTCCCTGGGACCGTGTCCCTTGCCGCACCGGCGACACCTGCCTAAACTGCCAACATGCGCCATCCCATCGATCCCAAAATTGACTGCGTCTTCAAGGCCCTGCTGGGGGCCGAGTCCAATCGCGACCTGCTGATCCATTTCCTCAACGCTGTCCTGGGCGCGGACCTGCCCCGGCCGATCGTCGCCGTGGAGATCCAGAATCCCTACAACGAAAAGGAATTCCTGGACGACAAGCTCACCGTTGTGGACGTCAAGGCCCGCGACGCGACTGGCCAGATGTTCCAGGTCGAGGTCCAACTACTCAATCACCGCGACCTGCCGGCGCGAATTCTCTATGGCTGGGCGAACCTCTATCGCAGCCAGATCAAGGAGGGCGAAAGCTACCGCAAGCTGCGCCCCACCTACGCCATCTGGCTGCTGGGTCAGACGCTGCTGCCGGATACCCCGGAGTATGCCCACGAGTTCCGGTTGCGCGACCGGCACGGTCGCGTCTTTCTGGACCACGGCGGTATCTGGCTGCTCGAACTGAGCAAGTTCGCCGCCGACACGGTCGAAACCGAGCAGCAGCGGTGGCTGAAATTCTTCAACGAGGCGGAGCGCCTGGACGAGAACGCCCTGCCCGCGTGGATGCAGACCCCAGAGATGAGGCGAGCCATGAACACACTGAAGGCCTTCTCCGAGAAAGAGCACGCCTATTATGCGTACCAGGCGCGGCAGGACTATCTGCGCGAACAGCAGAGCATCCAGCTCGAATTCGAGGACCTGCGCGCGGAGGTCGAGCAGGCGCGGGCGGACGCGGAGCAGGAGCGGGCGGCCAAGGAGCAGGAGCGAGCGGCGAAGGAGCGGGAGCGAGCGGCCAAGGAGCAGGAGCGAGCGGCTAAGGAGCAGGCGCGGGCGGACGCGGAGCAGGAGCGGACGGCGAAGGAGCAGGCGCGGGCCGATGCGCAGCAGGAGCGGGCCGCCAAGGAGCAGGAGCGGGCCGCCAAGGACGAAGCCTTGGCCGAGAACGAGCGGCTGAAGCGCTTGCTCGCCGACAAGCCCGAACCCTCTGATCCCGGGACGGGGTAGTGATCTCAGCCTGTTGTCGATTCCTGGTTCCGCAGAAGACCCGGGCGAGCAGGCGACGCGGAACCTTCGTCGGTTGGTTCTGCGCGGGATGTGGTCCGCGCGGCGGGGACCCGGGCAGTGCCCATCCCGGTGGCGCCTAAGGCGCCGGGGTCAGGCGCGGTCCTGAAGCAGCTCGCCGAGGTGACGAATCTGCAGGGCTATCACGATCGGGCGGGCTGAGGGTGCAGGACGGGCCTGGGGTGGGTGCGGACAGCGGCCCGCGGCAACCCCAGGCCGATCAGCGCGCCGAGGTTGCAGTCGCCGCCCTTATGCTTTATATCAGGCGTTGCTAATATTCAGACGGTGCAGCCACCATGCGTCTCTCCCTGCCGTCCGCGACCCTGACCGCGCTCTTCGCGTTCCAGGCCGTGGCCGCCGATCCGCCCGCGGCGGTCGATCCCCCCGCCCAGACCCCACCGGCGCCCCAGTCGGCCGCCGCGACCGCCCTCGCGACCGCGGTCGTCCAGTCCCGCACCGTCCCCCGGGAGTACCGCCTGGACGGCATCGTGGAGGCGGTCAACCGCTCCACCGTCTCCGCCCAGACCCAGGGGCAGGTCCAGGAGATCCTGTTCGATGTGGACGACTATGTGGAGAAGGGCACCGTGGTCGTGCGCCTCAAGGACACCGAGCACCGCGCCCGGGTGGCCCAGGCGACGGCGGATCTCAAGTCCGCCACCGCCCAGGTGAAGCAGGCGCGCGACGAGCACGCACGCTTCAAGGGGCTGTTCGACAAAAAGAACGTCTCCGATTCGGCGATGGACAAGGCGACCGCGGAACTGGCCGGTGCCCAGGCCGCCCTGGACGCCGCCGGCGCCCGTCTGGCCCAGGCCCAGGAGCAGTTGAAATACACCGAGATCCGCGCGCCCTATTCGGGCATCCTGACCGAGCGCAAGGTGTCGGAGGGGGAGATGGCGAGCCCCGGCCAGCCGCTGGTCAGCGGTATCTCGCTCGATACCCTGCGGGTGACGGTGGACGTGCCCCAGAGCCTGATCGGCCCGGTGCGCGCCGGGGCCCGGGCCCTCGTCTATCTCCCCGACGATACCCCGCTCGAGTCCGGGGCCGTCACCGTCTTCCCCTACGCCGATGCCGGCTCCAACACCTTCAAGGTACGGGTGGACCTGCCCGCCGCCGCGGCCCCCGGGGCCAACCGCCTGTTCCCCGGGATGTTCGTGAAGATCGGCTTTGTGGTGGGCGAGAAGGCGGAATTGGCGGTGCCGCAGGCGAGCGTGGTGCACCGCTCCGAGGTCAAGGGGGTCTATGTGGTGGACGCCTCCGGGCGGGTGCACTTGCGCCAGGTGCGCCTGGGACGCGCCCTGGCAGGCGATGTCGTGGTGCTGTCCGGTCTCACCGCGGGTGAGCAGGTGGCCCTGGACCCGATCGCCGCCGGGGTGCTGCTGAAGGCCCAGGCCGCGGCTCGCCCAGCGGCGGGAGACCATCATGACTGAGCGCCTGGGCCTGGCGGGCCGCATCACCCAGGGCTTTCAGGCGTCCGCCATCACCCCGCTCCTGGCCATCCTGGGCCTGCTGCTCGGGGTCTTTGCCGTGCTGGTCACGCCGCGCGAGGAAGAGCCGCAGATCAACGTCACCTTCGCCGATGTCTTCATCCCCTTCCCCGGTGCCTCGGCCGCCGAGGTCGAGCACCTGGTGGCCGGTCCGGCCGAGCAGGTCTTGTCCGAGATCAAGGGTATCGAGCACGTCTATTCGGTCTCGCGCCCGGGGATGGCGGTGGTCAGCGTCCAGTTCAAGGTGGGGGAGGACAATACCGATGCCGTGGTGCGCCTGTTCAGCAAGGTGCAGAGCAATGCGGACTGGCTGCCGCCCACCCTCGGTGTCGGTACCCCCATCATCAAGCCCAAGGGGATCGACGATGTACCCATCATCACGGCCACCCTCTGGTCCAAGGATGCCGCGGTCGGCGCCTTCGAGCTGGGTCAGGTCGCCCATGCCCTGGAGCAGGAGATCAAGCGCGTCGACGGCACCCGGGACGTCTATACCGTCGGGGTGCCGCGCCAGACGGTGCGCGTCCTCCTGCAACCCCAGGCCCTGGCCGGGTACGGGATCGACTTGGGCGACCTGCGCCGCGCCCTGCAGGCGGGCAACCGGGAGGTGGACAACCTGAGCGTCACTGCCGCCAACCAGGAGATCCTGGTCCAGGCCGGGACCTTCCTGACCAGCCCAGATGAGATCGGCGACCTGGTGGTGGGGCTGCACGCCGGGCGCCCGGTCTTTCTGCGCGACGTGGCGAGCATCGAGCAGGGTCCGGAGCAACCCCACAGCTATGTCTCGATCGGCGGCGGCCCCGGTGTTCGGGAGAACGGCAGCGCCCCGGCCGGGACCGCCCCCGCGGTGACCATCGCGGTCGCCAAGCAGCAGGGGGTGAACGCCGTCGAGGTCGCGCAGCGTGTGATCGAGCGCTTCGCGCAGTTGCAGGGGACCTTCATCCCGGAGGGGGTCGAGGTCACGGTCACCCGCAACTACGGTGCCACCGCCGACGCCAAGGCCAGGAAGCTCATCAGCAAGCTCGTCTTTGCGACCGCCTCCGTGATCCTGCTGGTCTGGCTCGCGGTCGGCTGGCGCGAGGCCATCATCGTCGGCGCGGCCGTCATCATCACCCTGGCCCTGACGCTCTTCGCCTCCTGGGCCTGGGGCTTTACGCTGAACCGGGTCTCGCTCTTCGCGCTCATCTTCTCCATCGGCATCCTGGTGGACGACGCCATCGTGGTGGTGGAGAACATCCACCGGCACATGGTCATCTCCCGGGCCCGGCTCCTGGACCTGATGCCCGCGGCCGTGGATGAGGTGGGCGGACCGACCATTCTCGCCACCTTCACCGTCATCGCCGCCCTGTTGCCCATGGCCTTCGTCAGCGGGCTCATGGGGCCCTATATGTCGCCGATTCCGATCAATGCGTCGCTGGGAATGGTGATCTCACTCGCGGTCGCCTTCGTCTTCACCCCCTGGATGACCAATTTCATGATCGGCCGGCGTCATGATCGTATGGTTGCCGCAGACCCCCTGGGAGCGCGGGCGTCCCGCCCGCCAATCGGGGGACACGCGGGCGGGACGCCCGCGCTCCCAGGCGAGGGCGGCAACCCGCTCCTCGCGCGCGGCTTCCGGACCGCCATCGGCCCCTTTCTGATCGGGCGCAAGGGCCATTTGAATCGCTGGTTCCTGCTCGCCGGCATCCTGGTGTTGATCGGCGGCTCCATCTGGCTCGCGGTCGGCAAGGTGGTGGTCCTCAAGATGCTCCCCTTCGACAACAAGTCCGAGTTTCAGGTGGTGCTGGACATGCCCGAGGGGACCAGCCTGGAGCAGACCACCCGGGTCCTGGCGGAGCTTGGCGACTATCTGGCCACTGTCCCCGAGGTGACCGACTACCAGGCCTATGCCGGCACCGCCGCCCCCATCAACTTCAATGGACTGGTGCGCCAGTATTACCTGCGTTCGGGCGCCAATGTCGGCGACATTCAGGTCAACCTGGTCGACAAGCACTATCGCGACCGCCAGAGCCACGCCATCGCGTTGAGCCTGCGCGGCCCCTTGCAGGAGATCGCCCGCCGCTACCAAGGCAACGCCAAGATCGCCGAGCCCCCGCCCGGCCCGCCGGTCCTGGCCCCGCTGGTGGCCGAGGTCTACGGGCTCGACTACCCGGGCCAGATCGCCACCGCCGGCCGGGTCCGCGCCGCCTTCGAGTCGACCCCCGACATCGTCGATGTGGACGACTCGGTGGAGAGCCCGGCGCCCAAGCTCATCGTCGAGATCGACCGCGCCAAGGCGGCGCGCCTGGGTGTGGACCAAGCGAGCGTGGTCGGGGCCCTGGCCACCGTCCTGGGCGGCGAGGACATGAGCTTCCTGCACGGGGCCAATGTCAAATACGCGGTGCCCATCCGGGTCGAATACGCGCAAGCCGACAAGGCCGACCTGGAGCAGGTGATGAGCCTGCGGGTGCGCGCCCAGGGCGGCGCCCTGGTGCCCCTGTCCGAGATCGTGACGGTGCAGGAGAGCACCCGCACCCCCAGCATCTATCACAAGGACCTGCTGCCCGTGGTCTATGTGACCGGCGACATGGCCGGCCCCACCGACAGCCCACTCTATGGCCTCTTCACCATCGCCGCCAAGCTGACCGAGCAACTCGGTCTGCCCCAATGGTACATACAGCAGCCCGGCAACCCCTATGAATACAGCCTGAAATGGGACGGTGAATGGCAGATCACCTATGAGACCTTCCGCGATATGGGCATCGCCTATGGTGTCGGCCTGATCCTGATTTATCTGCTGGTGGTCGCGCAATTTCGCAGCTACCTGGTGCCGCTCGTCATCATGGCCCCGATCCCGCTCACCCTGATCGGCATCCTGCCCGGCCATGCCCTCTTGGGCGCCAAGTTCACGGCGACCTCGATGATCGGCATGATTGCGCTCGCCGGCATCATCGTGCGCAACTCCATCTTATTGGTCGACTTCATCAATCAACAGGTGCGTGCGGGCACCCCGTTCGCCGATGCCGTCATCAACTCCGCCGTGGTGCGCGCCAAGCCCATCGTCCTGACCGCACTCGCCGCCATGGCCGGCGCCGTCTTCATCCTCGATGACCCGATCTTCTCGGGGCTGGCCGTGTCACTGTTGTTCGGGCTCCTGGTCTCCACCCTGCTGACGCTGGTGGTCATACCGGTGGTCTATTATGGGGTCATGTTCAAGCGGGTGGAGTGGATTCGGACCGCGACGGGGTAAAGCGCTGCCCGGCCTGGAGTCCAAGGCTTCAGCCTTGGCGCTGACCATCCAAGGCTGAAGCCTTGGACTCCAGATCTTCTTGATACGCATCCGGAACGCACTCATCGGAGGACCGACACATTATTGACCACAGTTGAAGGCGTCTACGAAAATGCTCAGGTCCGGTTGCTTGAGCCCCTGCCTGGCGTTACCCGCGCGCGGGTGGTAGTGACGGTCCTGCCCGATGTACCGATACTAGCCCAGCGCCCGGGCGGTGTCAGGCATGTGCGCCCCGCTCCGACTATCGCTCGGCCGCGATCACCGCTAAGCTAGCAGGCAACTTCAACGGAGGGTCGTTCAACGGAGGGTCGTTGCTTGGACGGATGCGTGGCGCTAGCGGACACCGGTCCGGGAAGGCATCGCTGGCTGGTGTCCCGGTGTAGTGTGGATCTGGAGTCCAACGGCGATGCCGTCCTGTCGGCGATCGTCCGGCGCGCTCGCCAGTCCTACGGGGAGCAATTGCTTGACAGCCTCCCCGAACCAGACGGTGGCGTTGCGGCACTTTTCGATCTGGGTGCCCTCCGACAGGCGATCCGTGCCGGGATGCCCGATCCGGAGGTTGAGTTGGGTAAGCCGTCTTCCTTCCGGAACTACCGGTCGGAGGCCGCGGAGTTGATCGCTCAGGAGGTCCTGGCCGACGTCTATCAGGTCCAATTCCCTGCCGGCCCCCAGGCGACCAAAGGCAACGCCAACCAGCCGGTGCTGGGATTCGACGGATGGGGGCTGCTGGATCTGGACGACGGTGCGGTCGCCCTAGTCTTGGTTCAGGTCAAAGCGTCCGACCACGACCAGCGTCCGCCGGATGTGTCCAAGGCGCTGGTCGATGAATGCTGCCGCGTCCCCCGCGAGCCCGACAAACTCTGCCGAGCCTTGACCGCGATGCTTGCCCTGCTTCACACGACGGCCTTTGCGCCCACGTTGCTCGCCATGCTTGAAGCCTTGGGCCGTGAATCCCTTCCACCGCTTGTCGTCTGCCCGGTGATCGTTCGCGGGGTTGTTGCCGCGCACTTGGACGATCTTGCAAGCCTGCGTGTGGCACAGTCGCGCTTTGAGCCCGCCCAGACGCGGGGACTTTGTGTCTCGGTCGGTGCACCCCTAGAGCGCTTCGGCCACCGCGTCTTCAGCGAGGCGCGCAAGGCGTGAACGCAGTCCTCAAGGACCTGTACTCGACCCGCGAGGTCAACGAACTCGTGAGCGCTCTGGACGACGCGCGCCTGGTGGCCACCTTGACGGCGAAACCCGTCGAGCGCGCTCGACCCAACGCCGTCGGGCGTCTGCGCATTGCCGCCGTGGCTGGGCTGCAGGACGCACTTTTCACCGCAGACATGGACCGGATGCTCCGTGGGGCCTCAACCGCACCCACCGCCGCCGCCCCAGACCTGACCGTCTTTCGGACTTGGGAGGCCTATCTGGAGGCGCTGTCCGAATCGGGCAGCAGCCCATCCGCCGATGATCTGCTGGCTTACGTAGCCGTTGGCTATCTGGCCCGCCGCGACACCGAGGTCCGCGCCTTCCTGCGTCGCCTACCGGGCTTGCCGAGCACCAACGAGCAACCCTGGCCCGAACAAGTCCGGGAGGACATCGCCCGGGCGCTCCTCTCCATGGCTTGCCAGGGGACGCGTGCCGACCTTGTCGAGGGCAATGCCATCATTGATCGGCTCTCGGCCATCCAGAAGGACCGCGACAGCCAGTGGCTCAGTTCGCGTAACGGGAGCGGGCGCCGCGATGCCTTCACCCTGATGGGTCTGTACCATCTGGCCCAGGTCGCGGTGCGGCTCTCGGAATACATGCTGTCGGGCTCGGTCGCGGATGCATCCGGCGACCGGCGAGACTTGGAGCCTGAACTCAAGCGCCTGCTGACCAGAGCACAGGATTATCTGGAACTGGCCGCGGACCCGGAGGCCTTGACCTGGCTCCAGTCGGTCAAGGTCGTGGCCTGGCGGCTCTACTCGGACTCGATCTGGAAGACCGCCCAAGGTCTCTACCCGCGCATGAACGAGTTGCTGAGTGCGCTCATGGCCGCCGGGCGGGAGCACCCGATCTTCAGCCTGATGCCCTCCCAACAGGAGGCACTGCGGGAAAGCCTGCTCGACCCGGTGCGCGTCTGCGTCGTCTTGCAGATGCCCACCAGCGCCGGCAAGACCCTGCTCGCGGAATTCGCCATCCTGCAAAGCCTGCAATCCTTCGGCAAGGATTCTCGTGTCCTCTACCTGACGCCAACCCGGGCGCTGGCAACCCAGGTTCGGCGAACGCTCAACAGCGATCTGCGTGACCTGGAGATCGCGGTGTCGGCGGCCGGCGGCGCCTTCGAGGAAGACCCCTACGAACTCGGTCTGCTTCAATCGGCAGACGGCGTGATCGTGGCCACCCCGGAAAAGACCGACCTGCTGTTGCGGACCCATCGCGACTGGTTCGACCGGGTACGGCTGATCGTCGTCGATGAGGCCCACCTGTTGCGCGACGGGGAGCGCGGCGTTCGCCTGGAGTTGCTGCTGGCGAATCTGCGCCGCGAATGCAAGGACATCCGGCTGTTGCTCCTGACGCCCTTCGTCGACAACGCCGCCGAGATCGCCGCCTGGCTGGGCGGGGATCGCGGCGCCCCCATCAACATCGCCTGGCGTCCATCGCGCCTGATGATCGGGCTTGCCACGCTCGCTGGGCGCAAACCGCGCCGAGCCTTCGAGATCGCCTGGCGGGAGCCGCACAGCGAGCGACCCAATCCGCAGCCATCGAGCCTCCCGGTGATCGCCGATTCTGGGCCGCTCTCCTCGGCCCGCGACAAGCTGGTTTACCTGGCCCGTCGCTTCGTCAACCTGGGTCCAGTGCTCGGTTTCTTCAGCGCGAGCAAGTCCGAACCGGAGAAGACCGCGGCGGAGCTTGCCGAAGGCCGCGACCTGCTCTCCCCGCAGCAGTCGACACCCGGCTTGCGCCTCGCCATCGCCTTGGCGCAAGCCGATTACGGTACCGAATCCGTCCTGGTGCGCTGTCTGGAGCGCGGGGTCGCCTTTCACCACGCCGCCTTGTCATCGGAGTTGCGGTTCCTGATCGAGGACCAGGTCCGCGCCGGCACCATCAGGTTCATCACCGCGACCTCGACCCTGGCGCAAGGCATGAACTTCCCCGTCAGCACCGTGCTGGTCCATTCCGTCCATAAACCGCGGGGTGGTGGCGACCTGACCCCCGGCGAATTCTGGAACATCGCCGGGCGGGCCGGCCGCGTCGGCATGGCCGACAAGGGACTCGTGGTCTTGGTCAATCACAAGCACCGCGCCCAGTGGGAGCGTTACGCGGACGCCTTGAGCGACGACATCCAGTCTGCCCTGTTGGCAGTGCTCGCCCAGGCCAGTGCGGCGGTCAGCCTCAAGGATGCCTACCGCAACTATCCCCAACTCAGACCCTTCTTCCAGTACCTCGCCCATGCGGTCGCCACGCTCGGTGCCGACCGGGCGCGCGACGCCCTGGACGAACTCCTGCAAATGAGCCTTGCCAACAGCCAGGCCAGCGGCCCGCTGCAGAGTCGGCAATTGCGCGGTCTGGCCCAAACTTATCTGCGAGAGATTGCCGGTAAGCAGACCGGCTATCTCAAGACCGCCGATGCCACCGGCCTGGGTTCCTTCAGCTTCGACTCGCTGTACGCGGCTATCCGCGGCGATTCATTACTCCAGCAAGGGCCAGGTGCAGTGCTCGCCAACAAGTCGGTAGGCATGGAACACCTTATCGAGGCGTTGCACTGGCTCCCCGAATTGAATCTGGGAATCGGTAAAGGCGAGGGCGAGATGGATACCGCGGCCGTCGCGCGAGTCGTCCAGGCGTGGATGGATGGTGCCCCAGTGCAAACCATCGCCGCCGAGTTTCCCGGAAAGGAAGCGAATGATCGTGTACGCAACGCCGGCGTCTACGTCCACAGCAAGGTCGCCATGACGGTCGCCTGGGGCGCGCACGCCTATCTGCGCGGTCTGGTGTTGACCAACAACACGGTCATGGACGCCAGCACGGCCGAACAGCAGATGTTGCCGGCCTACATCCAGTACGGGGTCCGCACGCCGGAGGCAGCGGTCGCCGGGCTCTTGGGGGTTCCCCGTCAGCTTGCGGAGGCGGTGGGCGAGGACTATCGGGATCGTTATGGCAAACTCAAACCGAAGGAGACTGGTCGATTCAGGGATCATGTCGAGCGGGCTGACCGGGCCGACTGGAGCCGCATACTCGACCGCTCCGCCTTGGCCGGTCGGGTCGATCCTGGGGATGTTTGGCAGGTTTGGCGGCAGATGCAGGGATTGACCTATTCATGATCTTTGTGGCCGCGTTAAACTGTCTTCGGAGACGAAGCCGCTTGCAAGCAGCCGAGTCAATTGATCGGCTTACCGGCCATACGAATCACGTCCTACCCAATCATCAAGAGAACTCCAAAGCAAACCTACCATGCTGATGACAGAGATTCCCAAGATTGATAGGCAGCATGGACTGCACCCGATCTCGGTATCCGACAGCGACGCACTGAACATCGTGTTTATCCACGGACTCGACGGCGATGCGTTCACCAGTTGGATGTCGAATCCGGACGATATCGCTACCTTTTGGCCTCTCTGGTTGGCCAAAGACTGCCCGGACGCCGGAGTTTGGACCCTGGGCTATCCGGCGAATTCGACGAATTGGAAAGCACAGTCAATGCCATTGGCGGATCAGGGCGTGCAATTACTCGATCGGCTGGCGACGCACCGACTCGGCGAGCGGCCCTTGTTGTTCGTCAGCCACAGTATGGGTGGCATCATCGCCAAACAATTGCTCCGCCACGCAAATGACCTGGGGGTGCCGCGGTGGCAGAAGATCGCGACACAGACCCGTGGCATAGCGTTCATCGCCACGCCCCATTCCGGGGCCAATCTCGCGAACTTCGCTACCTTCGCAAGCGCCATTTACCGCACCAGTGAGTCGGTTAAGGATCTGGCGGCCCATCACCCGCGTCTGCGCGAACTGCATAACTGGTTCCGGTCCTATTACAATGACCACGGACTGGTCTGCCGAACCTATTGTGAGAGCTTTGAGGTGCGCCCCGAACTACTCGGTACCATCACGCTACCGAAGGGCATCGTCGTAGTCGATCAGACAAGCGCCGAGCCTAACCTGCCGGGTGAGGTAGCGGTGCCCCTGCAGGAGGATCACATCAGCATTTGCAAGCCCAAGGATCGATCCGCGCAACTATATGAGAGCCTGTTGGACTGGGTCCGGGAGTGTTCCCGGACTGTCGCCCGTCAGCCTTTATCAAATTCGTCAATGCAAGCGCCGAACGGCGCAGTGGGCTCCCCAATAACGGAACTGGGCTTGCTGCGATCAGACGCACGGGAGCCCGCCCCGCTGGTTATCACTGGTGCGGGTATCGCCCGGAGTGACAACTGGCAACACTCCATCGCCCGCCTGATCAAGGCATCGGGTCGGCTGACCAGCCGGGAGTTGGCGGAGGAGGCAGGCATCAACCGGGGCCAGCTTAATAACTGGCTGAACGGAAAAAGAGCGCTCAGCGATGACCGAGCGCGAATCGTCGGACAGATTCTGCTGAAGCAGATCAAGAAGCCGGGGCTGGTGCCAGCAGCAGTGTTGGCGACCTATGCCGAGGAGTTAGATGCCCTGGATCGGTTTCTGGCCGGTGTATCGGCCGGTGGGAATGAGGCATTGGGTCCGGTACCGGTCGATGCATACCTGCCTGCCGGTCATCCGGCCTTTTGTAAGCGCCAGTGCGAGGAGGATTTGGAGCAGCAACTCGCCATCCGCCCCTTCACACTCGGCATTCGGGGTGGGCGCAAGACCGGCAAGTCCACGGCGGCGCGCTGGCTCGCCGCCCGGCTGAAGTCGGAAGGCCCCCCGCTACTCTACTTCGAGCTATCGCCACCCGAGGGTCGCGATATCTTCCAGAAGATGACTCCCGCGGACCTGTTTGCCTGGCTGGATCAGCAGGCGCGGGACGCCTTGCCGGACGCAAACCTCAGCCCCCTGCGGGACTGGCGGGGCTTCGTGCCCTGGGTCGGCGAGAACCTGTTGCGCTACCGCCAAGCGGACAACCGCTGTGCCTCGCTCTTCTTCGACGGCATCGAGAACCTGAGCCGCGAGTCCCAGGATGCCCTGTTCATTGCACTACACAGCCTGAGGAACGCCAAGGCGCGTGATCCGAACTATCGCTTTATTAACCTGCTGTGCGCATTCGATCCAGGGCGGGTGCAGAACCCTAGCGGGGCCCTTCTAGGCAGGTCAGGATCGATCCTGTTCAATACCGCGGTTCCGCGTGCGGGAAACATCCCGCAGGGGGCTCTGGTGCGGCTCGTGGAGTGGCGGTTAGGTCTCGCAGGCCACGAGCGTAACCAGGTGGTCGACCGCCTCTGGTCATGTTGTGCTGGGCACCCCTGGTTAACCCAGGTTTGGTTGAACACCTACGACGCGTCGGGCGCCGCCCTGACCTACAGCACACTGGACGCGCTGGATCGAGAGCTTGCCGATCGATTCTTCGATCCAAAGACAGGTATCGCGCCCGCTCCCGGGGTGGTTAGTACGGACTTGGTCAGTCGCCTCGCATCGGAATTGGGGCGTACTCAGGGCCTCCAAGACCGTATCACGGCGGCGGTACTTCCCGACCCCAGGGCTGACCCGTGGCGAAGCGAGAGGGGGGACGTCGCTAACTGGAGTCTGCTCTCCGACACCGGGCTCTTCGCTCCGGGCGAGGACCCTGGAACTCTGTGTTGCACGCGCTGGATCGCGGAACGTCTCGTCGAGCAGCACTGCCCCGACCAGTAGCCCTGACTCCATCCTGAAACGCTCTGATCTCAAACCATGTCCCCCATCACCGAAGCCCTCAGCCGTTCAGCGGGCGCCGTCTTCCGGCGCTGCGCCCTGCAGGTCAACACCTGGGCCTATGCCGAGCGCTGGCGGCAGCAGCATCATGGCCGGACTGAGGCGGAGTTCAACGCCGACCTGGCGGAAACCTGTGCCCGGCTGGGCGTGCAGGTGGTCGGTCTGGCTGATCATGATGGGATCGGCGCCTACCCGGCCTTGACGGACGAACTGACGGCCGCCGGCGTCACGGTCTTCCCCGGATTCGAGCTGACCTGCGCTGAGGGCTTTCACATGGTCTGCCTCTACCCGCCCGGCACCTCGGGCGATGAGCTGACCCATTTGCGCGGTGGACTCGGGGTCGATGTCAGACAACCGGGGGAACCCTCGACGCAGACCTGCATCGGGATCGCGAAGCGGGTGATCCAGGAGCAAGGGGGCATCTGGTACGCGCCGCACATGTCCCAAGACAACGGACTGCTCAAGGCCAAGCTCCCGGCCATCTGGCAGGAGGACCGCTGGGTGCTGGCCGGACACCTACCCGGGCCACCAGAGGACCTGAAGGAGATCGACCTGCGGCGCATCGCCCTGAACCAGGACCCGAACTACCGGCGCACGCGCCGCTTGGCCTTCATCCGCGCCGGGGACGTGGCGAATCCCGGCGACCTGGAGAAAGTCGCCTCTACCTGTCTGATCAAGATGGCCGAGCCGTCGATCGAGGCCCTGCGTCAGGCCTTCCTCGACCCCGATTCCCGCATCCGTCTGGAGGCTCCGGAGCGCCCCCACGCGCAGATCGAGGCCATCGCCATCGATAACGGCTATCTGGATGGCCTGCGGCTGCACCTGGCGGACAATCTCAACGCCATCATCGGCGGTCGGGGCACGGGCAAGTCCACCCTGATCGAGGCCCTGCGCTATGCCCTGGATCAGCAGCCGCTGACCGAGGAGGCGCGCAAGACCCACCGGGAGATCCTGAAGGAGAATCTGCGCGACGGTGGCGCCGTGACGCTGGCGGTGCGTTCCCAGACCCAACTCGGGCGGCGCTTATTCGTGCGCCGACGCTATGGCGAGCCGGCGGAGGTTCGCAATGAGGACGGCAGCCTGTCCTGCCTGACGCCTGCCGACCTGCTGCCCCGCCTGGGGATCTACGGGCAGAATGAGATCCTCAAGATTGCGACCGATGAGGCGTCCAAGACCAACCTGCTCGCCCGCTTCCTGCCGCTGGGCGACTGCGAAGGGCCCCGTCGGGCCGAACTGGGCGCGGCCCTGGCGCGCAACCGGGGGGAACTGGTCAAGGCGAGCGAGGACCTGGATCAGGCCAGGTCCGCCGTCGCGCAATTGCCGAAGCTGCGCGAGCAGGAGTCGCGCTACCAGGAACTGCACCTGGACGAGAAACTGGCGGCGGTGCGCGCGCTCAGTCGCGAGAAGGGTCTGGTCGGGCGGGTGGATGAGGAACTTGGGGAGGTCGCCCAGCGCGCCGGGGACCTGGTCGAGTCGGTCAGTGCCTGGGACCTGACCTACCTGAGCGACAAGGCCCTGGACGGCCTGCCCCATGGGGTGCGGCTCACCGCCATGCGCGAACGGATCGCGACCTGCGCGGCCGATCTGGACCCGCATCTGACCGCGATCACTGCCGCCCTGGCGACCCTGACGAGCGGCCTTGAGCAGGAGCAGGCGGCGTGGCGATCAGGGGTTGCGCAGGTCGAGACCGAACTGGCGCGGGCCGCCGCCGACCTCCCCGGTCTCTCCGGTAAGCCCGGGGAGGCGATCGGCCGCGAGTACATGGACCTCGTCCGACGCATCGAGTCGATCGCGCCGCTACAGGCGCGGCTCGCTGGTTTCGAGGCCGCGGTGCGCAGTCTCGAGGACGAGCGCCGTCAGTTGTTATCCGAGTGGCGTGACTGGCAGGCGCAGCGCTTCGACGAGTTGGCGCGGGCCGCCAAGCGTCTGAACCAGAAGGAACTGCAGGGCAAGCTCCGGATCGAGGTGCGCAATTGGGGCAATCGCGAGGCCCTGGGCGATTTTCTCCAGGCCCTGCCCGGCGTTGGTCCCAAGAAGATCGAATGGCTCGACCGGGTCGATACCCTTTCCATCGCCGCCCTGTCCGCGGCCCTGACCCAGGGGGCGGATGCCGTTCTCGCCCTGTACGGCGCGGACGGCCTCGGTCGCGGCCTGGCCGAGCAGTTGGCCGGCCTGCCGCCGGTCCAGCGCTGGGCGCTGGAGGAACTGGAACTGCCCCCGCGGGTGGAGATCCATCTCAACGTCGCCCACCAAGGGGAGCGCTATCGTCGGCTCAGTGACCTGTCCACCGGTCAGAAGTGCACCGCTATTCTGCACCTGCTGCTGCTCGACAGCGACGAGCCCTTGATCGTGGACCAGCCCGAGGACCACCTGGACAATGCCTTTATCGCCGACCGTATTGTAACGACGCTGCGGGCCGCCAAGCAGCACCGTCAATTCCTCTTCGCCACCCATAATGCCAATATTCCGGTCTTCGGTGACGCGGAATGGATCGGGACCCTGCGTGCCGACCAGGATCATGCCGAGATCGATCCGCAGGAATCCGGCGCGATCGATCAGTCGCGGGTGCGCGATGCGGTGAGCGAGATCCTCGAGGGCGGCCAGGCCGCCTTTGAGATGCGCCGGGCCAAATACGGATACTGACACCGATGTTGAAGACCGAGCTGTATCAACTCATCGCCAACGGCGAAAGCTCCGGCGTCGAATTCAAGCGCGACGACGTCCGCCCCGAGTCACTCGCCAAGGAAATCGCCGCCTTCGCCAACTTCCGCGGCGGGCATGTCCTGCTGGGGGTCGAAGACGACGGCCGGATCAGCGGTCTGCAGCGACCCAATGTCCAGACCTGGGTGATGGACACGGTGAGTCGGTACGTCCACCCGGCCATTATTCCGTTCTATGAGGAGATCGACCTGGGCGGCGATGGGCGGGTCGCGGTGATCACGCTGGAACAGGGCATGACCAAACCTTATGTGGTTCGCAATAACAACCGCGAGGACATCTATATCCGCGTCGGGGATACCTCCCGACTCGCGACCCGGGAGCAGCAGGCGAGACTGTTCCAGGAAAGTCAGATGTTCCATGCCGAGGTCCTGCCGGTGTCCGGGACCGGACCCGACTCCCTGGACCATCGACGACTGGTCGACTATCTGATCCGGGTGCTGGGCGAGCCCGCGGCAGAGTTCCAGGCCGAACCGTCAGGATTGGAGCGCCGCTTGATCGGACTGAGTCTGCTGGCCGAAACGCCGCTGTCCGGTCGGGCGGCATCCATCGCCGGTCTGCTGCTGTTCGGCAGGAACCCACGGGCGCGGCTGCGGCAGGCGGGACTGCGCCTCATGGTGTTCGCGGGCGAAGACCGGGACTACGAGGCGCTCCTGGATCAGCTTATCGACGCACCCCTGGTGGAATTGGTCGAGACCATCGACGGCGGCGACAACAGTGAACCCGGCGAGTATCGCGAACCCGGCCTGATCGACCTGGCCCTGGAGCGCCTGCGCCCCTTCCTGAGCCGCGAGACCGGTCCATCGGACGAGACTATTCGCCGGGAGCGTCCCTGGCGCATCCCGCTGACCGTCCTGCGCGAGGCCCTGCTCAATGCCTTCGCCCATCGCGATTGGACCCGCGCCGGCGACGTGGAACTGTGTGTCTATTCCGATCGGGTCGAGATTGCCAGCCCCGGCCCCCTGCCGAACGACATGACTGTCGAGAAAATGAAGGCCGGGCAACGCTCCCCACGCAATCCCCTGCTGGTGGACATCCTGCGGGATTACGGCTACGTGGACGCCCGCGGCATGGGGGTGCGACGCAAGATCATTCCCGCGATGCGCACCCTTACCGGTGCCGAGCCCGAATACCGAGTCGGCAACGACGAGGTCCGGTTGGTACTGACCCTGCCGGCACCGATCTCGGTCCCGGCGGCCATTTGAGTAACAAGTCAAGAACAAGTCGAATACCATCGTTGTCGTTGTCGTTGTCGTTGTCGTTGTCGTTGTCGTAAATCCGAAATCCGGCAGTTGCTCACGCCAAGACGCCAAGAATACAGTGGGGTAAGCAACGTCACCAGGTCACCCGCCGGTCCACTTTGTCAACATCGCCTCCAAATCCGCAAGGCGCAACGGCTTGACCAGAAAGTCATCCATCCCTGCGGCAATGCATTGGTCGCGATCCTCCTGGAAGGCCCCCGCGGTCAGCGCGATGATCGGGACCCGCGGTTTACCATGCTCAAGCTCCCAGGCGCGAATCTGCGCGGTCGCCCGGAAGCCATCCATGACCGGCATCTGACAGTCCATCAACACGATGCTCGGGCGGGCGCCGCCCGTGATGAAGGTGACGGCTTCAAGGCCGTTCTCGACATTGTCGACATGGGCCCCGTGCTTCCTGAGCATGCCATTGATCACCTTACGATTGATCAAGTTGTCCTCCACCACCAGGACGGATGCGACACCCGGATGGGCCGTCGGCGGCGCCGCGGCTAATGTCGGCAGCCGCGCCTCCCCGGGGCTAGGCTGCGGTGGTGGCGTAACCACTGTCAGGCAGACCCGGAACCAGACGCGTGAGCCCTTGCCCGGCTCGCTTTCAATGCCGGTTTCACCGCCCATGAGCTGGGACAGGTTGGTCACGATGGACAGCCCGAGGCCGGAGCCGCCGTATTCGCGCGTAATGGAACCATCGACTTGCGAGAACGGTTTGAACAGGCGCTCCAGCTTGTCCCGGGCAATCCCGATGCCGGTGTCGCTGACCGCGAACTCCAGGACGACGCCTTCCTCAGTGCGCCCGATTTCCGACCCGGCGATGTGAATCGCGCCGTGCGCCGTGAACTTGGCCGCGTTGCTGACGAGGTTGGTCAACATCTGCCGCAGGCGCAGGGGATCGCCCCAATAGCGAACACCGGCCGGTCCGCTCCATACACTGTCGAGCGTCAGGCCCTTTGCATCGACCAACTGGCGGAACAACAGGGCGACCTCCTGGAGCAACTGCCGCGGGTCGAAGACGGACTCTTGCAGTTCGAGTTTGCCCGCTTCGACGCGCGACAGGTCCAGGATATCGTTCAACAGGTTCAGCAAGGCTTCCCCGGAATGGAGGATGGTGCGGGCATAGTCGCGGCGCTGCGCCTCCTTGGCGTCCGGCATCAGGAGCAATTGGGCCATGCCCAGGATGCCGTTCATCGGGGTGCGGATCTCATGGGACATCGTCGCCAGAAACCGGCTCTTGGCTCGGGTTGCGGCCTCGGCCGCCTGCTGTGCCTCAAGCAGTTGTTGCGCGGCGGTCCGTTGGGCCGCCAATACGTCGAGATGGCGATTGAAACCGACCACCATGTCGGCGAGTTCGTCGATGGTGTCCGGCAGCGGCAACGCCGGGGGAATCGTTTCCGGATGCTCCTGCAAGCGGCTGAAACCCCTGGAGACATCCCGCACCGGCGCGACGACCAGGCGCGCGAAGCGCAAGGCCAGCAGGCCGATGACGACCAGGCCGATCAGGAGCAGCAGCAGGCCTGCATAAATCAATGCATCAACCGGTGCGGTCAGGACGCTGCGCGGCAGGGCGCCGACGAGGGCCCCGCCGGTTCGTGGCTCCGATACGGAACTCAAGATGACGTCTTCGCCATCGAGCCGCAACGCCTGGATGGGAGCGCCCGCTTGAAGCAGGGACTTGAAGGCCGGGGCGGCCTCCTTCCCCACTAATCGCGGGTCAGTGTGGTAGACGAAGCGACCATTGCGATCCAGCAACATCAGACGCAGATGCTCCGGGGTCTTCACCTCGTTCAGAAATGAATTGATGACGATCGGGGCATCGATATTGATAACGAGCAATCCCACCATGTCCGTGGTACCGGTTTGCGGCACGAAGTACCGCACACCCCGGGTGACCGTCAGCACGCTTTTCTTGGTCGATGCGCGATTGAGGTTGTCTTCGATCCCCCGCCAATAGGCCGGGGTCGCGCTGTGGCGGGCTTCATCCAGCATCGCCTGCACGCGCGCGGTGTCGACATCGCGCACGTCGAGCGTGTCGCCGACGTGAAAGTGCCGATCGTCGGTTGCGAACAGATCGATCGAAACGAGCCCCTTGACGCGCACATAGCTGTTGAGGATATAGCCGATCTGCGCGTGGGTCGTGAGTATGGAGAAGGTGTCGGGGTGCGTCTGGTCAGTCTCCCCGCCGGCCCGTAGCGCCTCCCCGATCGCCTCGTTGCCGGCGATGTTCGCCGCCAGGCTTTCGATCTGCTCGGCATAGAGCCCGAAATAGGCGCGCAGATCGGTCATCTGCTGCAGGTGAAACTCACCGGCCTGCGCGATGATGATGCGACGCGAAATATCGAACGCCGACACCCCGAGCAGCAGCAGCGGCACAATACCCGCCAGCAGCAGGTAGCTCAGCAGGCGGGCGGTGATACTGATCCGCAACCGGGGGCGTCGCACGGTGATCTGCGCCAACCGGGCTGTGCCCTATTTCAGGGTTGCGGACGTGACCAGCCGGGTGTCGATCAGTAAGACCTCAGCCACGGCATCGCCGTTGAGCAGTCGCAGCGCGAGCGCGATACCCTGGAACCCCTGCTGCGCCGCCTGCTGGTCGACCGTTACTGTCAAGCGCCCGGCCTTGACCTCCTCCAGCGCCTCAGGCAGGGCGTCGTAGCTCCCCACCTTGACGTCCGACTTACCGGTGTCCTGGAGGTATTTGAGCACCCCAAATCCCATCATGTCGTTGGCCGCAAAGATTAACCTGACGTTTGGGTGTTTGGCGAACAGTTGTTTGGTCACCGCATAGCCTTCATCGATCTTCCAGTTCGCACTTTCAGCGGCAACGAGCGTGATGGCAGGATGTTCGGCGAAGGCCCGCTTGGCGCCCGCCAGGCGTTGCCTGGCGTTGTCGGCACTGCGGATGCCTTCAATGATGGCGGCCTCAGTCGGCTGCGCCACGTCGGCGGCGAGGAACTTCGCGGCACGATAGGCCGCCTGTTCATTGTCGACGCTGATGAATGGGATGGGCGCCAGAGCGGCCTGCGCGACCGCCGCGGGATCGAGGCGGTTATCGAGATTCACCACTTTGATGCCGCGCTCCAGGGCCTTCTTCAGCACCGGCACCAGGCGTTGCGAATCCCCCGGGGCGATGACGATGGCGTCGACCTTGGCCGCGATCATGTCATCGACGATCTGTATCTGCTGCTCGATGGACGTTTCCTGGGCCGCGGTCTTGACCTGCAGGTCGACCCCCAACTCCTTTTCGGCGCGGCGTGCCCCTTTTTCCATCTCGATGAAGAACGGATTGGTCAATGTCTTCATGACCAGGGCAACCCGTTTGAACGCGGGTTGCGGGCTTACCGGCGACTCCCCGGTGACCGGCGCCTGCGCCGCGGTGCTGACGGCCGGGCCGCCGGAATCACCACAGGCCGCCAGCATCAGTGTCAGGAACAGACTCGTCAGGATGCGTGTCATAAGTCAAACCCGGCGCAGAGATGCCGACGTAGCAGGACATCAATGGCGCAGTATGATGATGAATTTCTCGACTGTCATAAGAGGGATTGGAACCTCAGCCGCCCAAGGCCGGGGGTGAGGTCGATCGCCGGCCCGCAGCGCGACGGGGCGGGGCGGTCGGGGCGCAACATGGCCGTGAGGCAGGGGCGCCGCGGCAACCGTGACCGATGCCCGCACCTGACCACAAATGGGCCTGGTCTGTCCAGTATTCTTGGCAATTTTTGACCATTTTTCATTGTGGCCCAGCGGTTCCATCGCGCCCGTGACGCACCTGGCGGGCCGGTGACACGGCGGCGCGCGGTCGTCGGTGCCCCGCGCCGCGCGCGCCGGTCGCCGGAACTACCCCGTGCGGGACCACGAAGACCGGACCATCGCGGTGCTTTACAGTGGCGCCGCCGGTGTCGGCGGCCCCCGCCGCCTCGGGGAGGCCGGAGTCGTCCAGCACCCCGACTTGCGCAAAGGCGTAACAGCGCCCGTCTGCGCAGAAGCCGGGCGGCCCCAATTGCGCCGCGTCACCGGCCCGGCCGAGGCCGACCCAGGGACTGGGGGTAAGCACCGTCAGCAATGCTCTTGTTGCCATATCTCAATCGCTAAACGAGTATTCGGAGTCGTCGATGAAGCCCAGTGCATTCCTCTGCGCCGCGCTCTTGTTCGCTGGTCTCGGCAGCCTGCATGCCGAGGGCGTCCGCAAGGCCATCCAGTTCCCCAAGGGGCAGTCCTCCGCCACCCTGGCCGCCAGCGTCGTGCGGGGCGAGACGGATCGCTATGATATCACCGCCAATGCCGGCCAGACCATGACGGTCAGTATCAGTTCCAAGGAAGAGAATGCGGCCTTCACGATTTATCAGCCGGGATACAAATCGGTTGTGGATGACGGCGTGCCGACGATCACCGGACCGACGCTGGCGGGTGCCGGCGAGGGTGAGGATGCGATGAAGTGGGAAGGCCCTTTGCCGGCCTCCGGCAAGTATCTGATCGAGGTCGGCGGCACCCGCGGTAGCGCGTCCTATAAACTCACGGTGACCATCAAGTGAATACCCGGTCGACCATTGGCGTCGCGCGGCCGGCGGCCCTGTTCCTCGCCGTCATCGCCGGTGCGACGGCGGCGGAGAAACTCGATACGGCGCAAAGACGCGAACTCGATACCTTCTTCAGTAACTTCTCCGAGGCGCGGGTGGAGAGTTTCACCCCGGGCAGCCTGTCCGACGACGCCCTGCTGAGTTTTGCCCTGGCGCATAACTACATCAACAAGTTCAAGACACTCAAGGTGAGCCGGGACAAACTGTCGGTGCTGGTGCCGGCGGAGTCGGTCGACCGCACCACCGAGAAGTATTTCGGCCGAACCCTGGGTGCCCACCGGGGTGCACCCTATTCGGTGCCCTTGGCCGATGGGGAGGCCCTGCCCTTTTCGCAGGTCCGGACCCTGACGGCGCGCGGGGAGGCGGGGCACTATCAGGCCGAAGGGATCATCTATCAACCCGGCGGCGTTGGCCCGCTCGATGTGCACGCCACCCCGCAGACCTGGAGCCGGCAGGGCGCGGAGGTGCAAGAGACGGCGCGGTTCACGGCCGTAATCGACAAGGTGAGGACCGGGGGGGGCGAACGGTGGGTCTTGCGTGAATATCGGGTGCGGACGGTCGCCCCCAACTAGCGGCAGGCGCGGTGAGGGCCAGACTCACAGGCGCTCCAGATAGCGTCGCCCGCCGATCCGCTGGGTCTGATCGGCGATCCAATCGGCGCGTCGTTGCAGCCGTGCCGAGGGGCGGTCCAGGCGGTAGGCGCCGGGGGCGGGCAGGACGGCGGCGAGCAGGGCCGCCTCCCGCAAGGTGATGTCATCCACCGCCCGGTGAAAATAGCGCTCGCTGGCCGCCCCCACCCCGTAGGTGCTGGGGCTGAACTGGACGATATTGAGATAGACCTCCAGGATGCGCTGTTTGGACCACAGCACCTCCATCAGGGCGGCGAACCAGGCCTCCAGCCCCTTACGCACCCAACTGCGCCCCGACCACAGGAAGAGATTCTTGGCCGTCTGCTGGGTAATGGTGCTGGCCCCCCGCAGGGTCCCGCCGCGGCGCCAGGCGGCCAGGGCCTGGCGCAGTTCCACCGGGTCGAATCCATGGTGGTAGGCGAAGCGCTGGTCTTCGCCGGCGATGACGGCCAGGGGCAGGACCGGCGGGATGCGCCCCCAGGGTACCCAGGCGTGGTAAAAGTAGGGCGGTGCCCGATGGATCCGCCAGGCGACCAGCGCCTGGCGCACCATGAAGGAGGACACGGGCGGATCGATCCAGCGCAGGGCGCCGACCAGCAGGGCGCTGCCCAGCGCCAGGGCCGCCAGGCCCCGGGACAGGAGGTACCAGAGAACCCGCAAGACACCCCGCGGGGACCACCGCGGCCCACCGAGCGCGGCGACCGGCGGCGCGGCCGTACTCGGTGCCGCCGGCTGCGGCACCTCTGGTTCGCTCAGTGCTGGGTTCATGCGCGCGCCAACCTGCTGTCCCGGCCCGCTAGAGCCAGGTCCCCGCCCGCAACCCGCTGCGTCGCAGCAGCAGGCGCAGCTTGCGGGCGGCCATCAGGTCCAGGTCGTCCCAGGGGGCGCAGAGGCCGCGGGTGGTCTCCACCCACAGGTCGAAGGAGCGGCGCGGGTTGAGCGCCGCAGTCGCGGGGTCCGCACCGGCGTCCTTGTTCGGGTCCCCGGCCCACCGCACGGTGCGCGCCTGTTCCGGGCGAAACCAGTAGCAGCGCCGGTCCGGCCCGCCCGCCCGGCGGGGGCGAGCACGCACCGCCAGGACCCCGGCGGCGCGCTCCAGGTCCAGGATCAGGCCGGACTCGGCCGCCAGCCGATCGGTGGCGAGCACCTCATCCCCGGGCTGCCCGATGAACCAGTCATCGATGGCGCGGATCTCGCCTTGCGTCGGCACCTGACCGAAGGCACTGATCCCCTGGGCATCCACCAGGGCTGCCCCGCCGGCCTGGAACAGGTCCAATAGTCCCCGTTCCAAGGCGGCCGTGGGGTGTCGCCGCTGCGTCGCGTCCAGGACCAGGTCCACCAGGCCCTCCAGGTCCGCGTCCAGACCACTGACCCGGCGCAGCCGCTGGTGGGCGAGGAAGGCGCTGATCCCCAACGCATAGGCCTGGGTCAACTCCACGCACTGCGCGCGCACCGTCACGGACAGGAAGCGGGGCCGGCGGTGGTGACAGGCGACCAGTCCCCACAGGTTGCCGCCCACCAGGATCGAGAACGACAGGGAGGCCGCGACCCCCATGTTGGCCAGATAGCGCAGATGCACCGGGGAGACGGCCCGCAGGTCCGAGCGGCTCAGATCCGGATCGGTCCCGGGCAGGACCTCGAGCGGGACCGGGACGGCCTGGATGTCGGGGATCTGGCGGTGGCTGTTCTGTCGATACAAGTCGCGGGCGATGCGCGGGATGTCGGCGGCCGGGAAACGCAGGCCCAGATAGCGCGGACGCTCATCCACGGTGGACTCGGCGATCACCTCCCCGCACGCATCCGGCAGGAAGCGGTAGACCATCACCCGCTCATAGCCGGTGGTGCGGCGCACCGCATCGGCCAGGGCCGCGGCATAGCCGGACCACTCGGCGTCCGCCGTCGGGGCCTGGAACAACCGGCGCAGCAGGGGGTTGGCGACTTGGGTGGGCGGATCATCGGCACCCGGCGGTTCCAACTCGGCCAGCCAGCCGCTACCGGTGTGGCACAGCACCGCGTCCAGCCAGCCGCGCGGCGACTCGACCAGCCCGGCGATCAATTGGCGACTGCCGGGCGTTGGGGGAAAGTCGGCCAGGCTCAGTGCCGCGACCTCGCCCAAGCGCCGGCCGAGCACTTGCCCCTCGCCCAGACCCAGCCACCCGGCGGCATCGGCGCTCGCAAAGCAGATCTGGTCGTCACCCAACTCGCCGCCCAACAGTACCCCGTAGGGCTGGATGGCACCGATCCGCTCGAGCCGCTCCTGCTCGCAGGTGGACCAGGGGCTGTCGTCGGTTTCATCGGTCATCGGGGGTTTGCCTCCGCGCTGATTACAGCGCCTGGTTGCGACTGCCGTCGGGTAGATAAGGGCAGCCCATCCCCGGCTCCCGGCCGGGACCGGCGTGAGCGGGCTCCAAAGCGCTCTCTGCGCCGTTACGCGGCGTATCGGGCACTGCTGCGTTTGACCGATCGCCCAAGTGGTTGCTATCTTACCCCAAGCGGGCCGAGCGACTCCGCCTTGCGAGGGCGGCAGCGCGTTGTCGCATGGCGCCCGCTGTGTTGGTGGCACATGTCATCGGCACCGCCCCGGCCCCGCGGTTCCTGCAGCCGGTTGCGACTCGGGTTCCCCCACTCCCATTCGCGCCCTCAGGAGCGATGCGTGCCACACCGCCTTTCCTCGTACCGGGACATCACCGGTCACCCCATGCTTGGCCCGGCCCTCCTGATTGCGTGGCTACTGATTGGCGCGCTGTTGCTGAAGGCATGGATCTGGGGGGTTTACGGACCGGTAAGATCCTATAACCTCGCGACGTCCGATATACGTCATGACAAAGGTTGTGCCTATATCGCTGCGATCGAAAAGCACCCGTTGGGCTGGCCGTTGGTCGAATTCGCCGGAGACTCACCCGGCAACAGCAACTCACGGTTGCTGCTGTGGGAGGACGGGCAGCCGGTGGCGAACGCGCACGCCGCCCACAAAGCGATTGCCAAGTCCGGATCGGCTGGTTATTCCTATTGGGGGAAAGAACTCTGGTTTTCGGCCGCCGAGTGCAGCGACCCGCGTACCAATGGCCGACGCTATCAGGTGTCCGTGCCGCTGAGCCCCTCCCTACTCGCTTACGGCCTGGGGTGCCTGGCTTGGCTCTACTTCGGGTTTAGCCTGACGCGTCACTGCGCGGGTGATGTCGCAATTTCCAACATATGCAGGACCTTAAGGGCCGGCGCCAACCTGCTCTTTACCCCGGTGGACCTCGTACGACGACCGCGGCTGGCATCAGCGGTGGCGCTCGCCATACTCCTTTATTCATGCGGCTATCTCATGTGGATATGGACCACCGGGCACAGCGTCTCCTATGCGGTGGCTGGCTGGCTGCCATTCAGCGACGCGTCCGGCTATTTGGCATGCGCCAACGCGCTCCTCGACACCGGCAACCTTGCAGAGTGGTGCCAACGACGCGCAGCCTATCCAGCATTCTTGGCCGGGATCAACATGCTCGGCGGACGGCAACTTTTTTATGTCCTTCTGCTTCAAGCCGCATTTATTGCGGGCGCGATTTTCGTTCTGGTGCGGCGGATCTCGGCGCATATCCCAGGCGTCGCCGCCCTCGCAAGCGTCAGCCTGTTACTCGCCTACGCGATGAACTACGCCTTTGCGACCACGATGACCGAGAATGCCGGCTTGATTTTCGGATGTCTGGCGCTCGCCTTGCTGATAATCGCGGCCGAGGAGCGATCACTGCCCTGGGTACTGGCAGGCAGCGCATTGCTGTCGGTGGCCCTGAACGCTCGGGCTGGCGCCCTCTTGGTTCTGCCGGCCCTGGTGTTATGGGCCGGAATCGCCGCCTGGTTGAGTGGCGGCCGCGTCTGGTTGTGGGCCGCAGGCACTGCAATCGCCATTCTGGCTGGCTTCGCCCTCCAGGCGGGGCTGTTGCTTTTCGTCGGCGGCGACATGACCTCCTCGCAAAGCAACTTCTCTTACACTTTTTACGGTCTGTCGGTTGGTGGTCTGGGTTGGGAACAGGTGAAGGTTGACCATCCAGAGATTCTCGCAATCGCTTCCGGCACGGCGCGATCTCACGTCATCTACGCCTTGGCCTGGCAGAATTTGACTACCGAACCCATGCTCTTTTTGACCGGCCTCGCCAAGAACTTTCGGGTCTATATCGCCGACGGGAGTTTTGGCTTTCAAGTGCTGGGGCCCGCAGCACCGGTCGCAAAATTCTTCTGGTGGCTGGCTTGGCTACCCATCTTGTTACGGCTCCGTAACCCACTATATCTGCTGCTGGCACTGCTGTCTCTCGGTATAGCAGCATCAGCACCAGTCTTGATGTCCGACGGCGGGTTCAGGGTCTTTGCCGCCACCGCAGCCGTGGATGCGATTCAGGTCGCGATTGGGATCGGGGCATTCGTTCACGCCGGCGTGGCTGCCACAGCATGGATACGCGCATTCAGGACACCTGATCCCATTTCGGGGCGCAACCCCGCCTTACCCATGGATACGCGCACTGCCTTCGACGTGAGCAGCGCGTTGCTGGCCCTTGGGATACTGCTCCTTCCGTTCAGCCCGCTGGCCCGCCTTGGGGCACAGCCATCAGCCGTGTTCAACGGGTGCGGGGAAGGCGAAAAGACGGTCGTCACCAGGATCAATCGCGGTGGCAACGTAACGCTCAACATCGTCGGCGCGCGTCCATCAACCACTTCTTTCCACGGGACCGTGGTTCGGGACGATTTGGCAAATGGATCGCTGTGGCCCTGGTTGGCAGAGTTGTACAGTGACCTGCCAGTGTCATTTTCAGGCCGGAGTTTTGTTTGGGTGCCTCAGTCGTCGATAAGTCGCCAGGCATTCCCCAAGCCCTATTTTGGATACGTTGACGACGATCTGTCGCATTACGATGGGAAACTTATGGCATTTTGCGGTGACGAACTTGAGGTCAGACGGCTGTTTGATCAACCGTACCTCAAACTGCGGGTCGCGGCCGAGTTGGAGACTCAGCCATGAACAGCGGTATTCAGAATTCTCTTTTGTGGATTTACGCGCGCATCCGAGATACCGGCATCCTCTCCACCGGGCCCGGGCGTCGGCTCTTTGAATGGTCCTATCTCGCCTACAAATCCTTCGAGGCCGGTCCAGTGGACCGCCTGGCGACCTTCATCCACCCCGGCACCCTGGTCATCGATGTCGGCGCCAACATCGGTTTTTTCACCCACCGCTTCGCCCGCTGGGTCGGCGACGCCGGGGGCCGCGTTCTTGCCATCGAGCCGGAGGAGCATAATATCCGGCGGTTGCACGAGTTGGTTCGCCGACGAGGGTTTCAGAATCGCGTCGAAGTTCTGCACCTGGCCGCCGCAGAGCGAGACGGAACCCTCTTTCTTGCTGTGAATCCAGATCATCCGGGCGATCACCATTTGGCCGCAAGCGGGGTCCCGGTGCGGGCGGCTGCACTCGACACCCTGATCGGCGAGCGCGGCTGGCCAGTGGTATCCCTGATCAAGATCGACGTGCAGGGGGCCGAACATCGGGTCCTGCTCGGTGCTGCCGAGATATTGCGCCGCGGACACCCGGCCCTGTTCGTAGAGATGGACGAGCGACGGCTGAAAGAGAATGGGAGCTGCGTCGGCGCTGTCGCTGCATACCTGGAGACATTCGGGTACCAACCCTTTCGACTTGGCCGCAGCGGGGCGGAACCGATCCGAGACTTGGCGACCGAGGCCGAAGGCTGGCGGCAGAAAGGTGGCTACGCCGACGTGCTCTTCCTCACCCAGTTCCAACCCCCCTGTCCTTAGGCCGGAACGCCCACTCAGACCGCGCCCGTATTTCACGCCCCTGTCCATATGATTGAACAGCATCTTTCGGAATGATGCCGATACTCCGCAGTCATTCGGTCCAGCCTGATCCCAAGCGGAAAATTATTGCCCCATTGGAGGATACGTGACAGTGTTGCAGCGATTCACGGCCGAGGCCGCAGAGTACCGCGAGATTCGTCGAACATTTTGGGGTCTGGCTACCCGCGATTCCAAGTCTTGGGGGGGCTATTACCGGGCGAGCTTGTGCGCCATCTACCGGCACCTGATTCCGGAGGGCGCGCAGGTGCTCGAAATAGGCTGTGGCGGCGGCGATCTACTGGCGGCGGTCAAGCCAGCGGTGGGGGTGGGCGTCGACTTCTCCCCGGAGATTCTGGACGGCGCGCGGACCGCCCATCCGGCGCTGCATTTCGTCCTCGCGGATGCCCACGCGCTGATTCTCGAGCCGCAAACCTTCGATTATGTGATCCTCTCCGATCTCGTCAACGACCTCTGGGACGTCCAGACGATGCTTAAGGAGGTTCATCGCTATTGCGCCGCTCATACCCGACTGATATTCAATTTCCACAGCTATTTATGGAGCGGACCACTGCGGTTGGCGCAATGGCTGGGAATTGCGACGCCGAATCTCCCCCAGAACTGGCTGACCCGCCACGATATGGAGAACCTGCTGGAGATCACGGACTATCAGCCATTGCGCGCCTGGGCGGAAGTGCTGGCGCCATTGCGCGTGCCGGGCGTCTCCGATTGGGTCAATCGTTATCTCGCCAGGATTGCGCCGTTGCGCTTTCTCGATCTGGCCAATTTCATGGTCGCCCGCCCCTTGAGCAAGGCGCGACCCGCCCACCCCAGCGTCTCGGTGGTGGTCGCGGCGCGCAACGAATCCGGACATATCGAAGAGTTGCTGGTCCGTATCCCCGATATGGGCGGCGGCACCGAGATCATCTTTGTCGAGGGCAATTCCACGGACGACACCTTCGAGGCGATCACCCGGGCTATTACGCGCCACCCGGAGCGGCGCTGCAAGCTGCTCAAACAGCCCGGCAAGGGCAAGGGCGACGCGGTACGCACCGGATTCGCTGCCGCGACCGGGGACATCCTGATGATCCTGGATGCCGATATCACGGTCCCGCCGGAGGACCTGCCACGCTTCTATGTACTCATGGTCGGCGGACAAGCGGAATTCGTCAATGGGGTGCGGCTGGTTTACCCCATGGCGGACGAGGCGATGCAACTTGCCAATCTGGTTGCCAACAAATCCTTCTCCTGGGCCTTCAGTTGGCTCCTGGGACAGCCCCTCCGCGACACCCTGTGCGGCACCAAGGTGCTGTGGCGGGACGACTACGAGCGCATCGCCCGCAACCGCGCCTATTTCGGGGATTTCGACCCGTTCGGGGATTTCGATCTGCTGTTCGGCGCGGCGCGGCTCAACCTCAAGATCATGGAGGTGCCGATCCGCTACCGGGCGCGCCGCTACGGCGAGACCAATATCTCGCGCTGGCGCCATGGCTGGCTCCTGCTGCGCATGGTGGCCTTCGCCGCCCGCCGCATCAAGTTCGTATGAGCGGCAACCCGCGATGATGGGACGGATGCTGCAACATCCGCTTACCCGCGGGTTGAGCGTCGATGACCCACGCACCACCGTCCTGCGGCGGCAGATTATTGCATCCAAGGCTCGCACAGGACCGGTGGGCTATGTTCGCGCTGATCGAGTTGGAACTTGGCCCCGGAGCACGGGGGGCGCTTGAGTGCAGAGCGAGAGCGGTACATCGGGTAAGGGCAAGAACGGCCGCGGATCGGACGACCGGTCAACCGGCCGCCCGGCGGGTCGCCCGGCGCTGCGCATCCACCCCGGCGCGGGCGGAGTCCCGTCAATGCGGCGCGGGCGCACAGCATAGCCGGTCACCGCGTCGGCTACGCGCATTCGTCACCTTGGAGTTAATTTGCTGGTTCGGAAATCACTTCCAGAAGGGCGGCGAGGGCCTGCGCGGTCATCGGCCGATGCATCAGATACCCCTGCGCCAGGGTACAGCCGCGCGCGATCAGCTCGGCGCGTTGCTCTTCGGTCTCCACCCCCTCGGCCACGACGTCGACCCCCAGGGCGCGGGCCACCCCGATGACCGCGGTGGCGATCGCCTGGTCGTCGGGGTCATCGGCGATCCCATCGACGAAGCTGCGATCGATCTTGAGACCGTCGATGGGGTAGCGCTTGAGATAGGTCAATGACGAATAGCCGGTGCCGAAGTCGTCCACATAGACCCGCACCCCCAGGGCGCGCAGGGCATGCAGGACGCCGGTGGTGGCTTCGCTGCCGTCCATGAGGGCGCCCTCGGTGAGTTCGATCCCGATCAGGTGGGGGCTCAGCGCGTGGATCTGCGTCTGGGTCGTGAGGCAGGCCACCAGATCGGCAGTGCGAAAGTGCAAGGGCGAGATATTGACGAACACCGGGACCGGGACCAGCCCCGCGTCGATCCAGGCACGCAGGGTCTCGCAGGTGCGCCGCATGACCCACTCAGTGACTTTGACGATCAGTCCGCTCTGTTCCGCCACCGGGATGAAGCGGGCCGGCGACACCTCCCCCAAGGGACCCGAGGTCCAGCGGATCAGGGCCTCGGCGCTGACGATGCGCCCGCTGGCCAGTTCCACCTCCGGCTGGAACAGCAGGCTGAACTGGTCCTCCTGGAGGGCGAGGCGGATGCCGGTCTCGATCGCCATGCGCTGCTCGCCGTGGAGTTTCATCTCCACCGAGAAGAACTGGAACTGATTCTTGCCGCGATCCTTGGCCTTGTACATGGCGGTATCGGCGTTCTTGAGCAGGGTCTCGCTGTCCTGCCCGTCGTCGGGGAAGCTGCTGATACCGATGCTGGCGGTGACGAAGACATCGCGCCCCTGTACGCGGAAGGAGGCGGACAGGAAATCGAGTATGCGCTTGCCCAGGGCGGCGACCAGTTCCGGATCGGCATCCTCGAGCAGCAGGATGAACTCATCGCCCCCCAGACGGGCGACCGTGTCCTCCGCGCGCAGGCATTCGGCGATGCGCAGGGCCGCCTCGCGCAGCAGCTCGTCGCCCGCGGCATGGCCCAGGTTGTCGTTGATGACCTTGAAATTGTCCAGGTCCACGAACAGCACGAACAGCCGCTCGGCGCGGTGGGCGGCCCGGGCGATGGCGTGTTTCACGCGGTCATTGAACAGGTTGCGGTTGGGCAGCCCGGTCAGCTCATCGTGGGTCGCCAGGTGTTCGATGCGTTCATGCGACGCCTTGATGGCGCTGATGTCGCTGAAGATGCCGACATAGTTGCTCACCGCCCCCTGCTCGTCGCGCACCGCGCTGATGGTCAGCCACTCGGGGATCAGGGTGCCGTCCTTGCGCCGGTTCCAGACCTCCCCCTGCCACTTGCCGCGCTCGGTCAGTTCCGACCACATGGCCTGGTAGAAGTCGGGCGCGTGACGGCCGGACTTGAGGATGGAGCATTCCAGGCCCAGGACCTCCTCACGCGCGAAGCCCGTGATGCGGGTAAAGGAGTCGTTGACCGAGACCAGGATGCCCTGGGCGTCGGTGACACAGATGCCCTCGCCGGCGTAGTCGAAGACGTTGGCGGCGAGCCGCAGGGCCTCCTGGGCGGCGCGCTGTTGGCTGATATCCGCCGCCTGGGTGCAGACGGCGGTCACGTTGCCGTCCGCATCCATCAGCGGGAAACGGGTCACCCGCAGGTAATTGACCCGCTCGCCGCGGGTCACGGTTTCATCCCGGTCCACCGGGATGCGGCGGCGCAGCACCTCGAAATCGCCCTCGCGCAGCCGATCCGACAGCGCATTGTCGAATAACTGGTAATCGGTGCGCCCGCGCACCGCCTCCAGCGTCAGCCCGAAGAAGCTCAAGAAACGGGTGTTGGCGAACTCGTAGCGGCCGGCCGCGTCCTTGACCGCGAACAGCGAGGTGGCATTGTCCATCACCTCCAGGAGGCGCCCCTGCAGCTCACGCGCCTGGCGTTCGGCGCGCGCCGTCTCGCTCTGGTCCGCCATCCCCAGCACCACCCCGCGCGGGGCGCCCAGATGGTCGGTGTAGGTAACGATGTGCAGCCGGTAGTCGGTGGCGCCCTCCGAGATCGGGCGGTTCAGGGGCTCACCGTCGTGCAGCACCTGCTCGGCCACCGCCGGGAGCCCGGCGAAGGCACCCGTCAGGCGCAGGTTGCCGAAGGGCCGGCCGCGACTCGCCGGCGTCAGGCCCAGCACCCGCTGGGCGGCGCTGTTGAAGCGCGTCACCTGGAGCTGGGTGTCGAGCACCAGGAGCGGGAAGTCCACGCTGTTCTGTACGCTCTCGAAGTCCGAGTTCAGAATCGAGAGTTCCGCGGACTTGACCAGCAGTTCCTCGTTGACTGTCACCAGTTCCTCGTTGCTGGCCTGGAGTTCCTCGTTGGACGCCTCGAGCTCCTCGTTGCTCGCCTGGAGTTCCTCGTTGGCGGCCTGGACCTCCTCGTTTAAGGCCTGCATCTCCTCGTTGCTGGTCTCCAGCTCCTCGATCACGGTCTGCAGGTGCTCGCGGGTGGCGACCAGTTCGTCCTCCAACACCCGATCGCCGACTGCCGTGGTGCTGCCCCCGGAGCGCGCACGCCGGACGGCCTCGCCCGGCTCGAAGCTGACCAGGAACATCTCCTCGGGCTCATGGGGCCGGTGGGGAAAGACCGCGAGCCGCACCAGCCCGGCCTTGCCGGGGGCAACCCGGCGCCGCCGGCCCTTGGTCGGCTTGCGCTTGGTACGCGAATAATGCACCAGCGTCAGGAGTTCCATGCGCAGATCCTGGTCGAGCATGTTGGGAAACTCCAACTGCGGAGCCCCCTCCGGGAGTTGGATATAGGTCTTGAGATCCCCGAAGGTGTGAATGACATAGAGCCGCGCGTCCAGGAGGACCGAGGGCGGCAGATAGGACTCGAAGGCGAGTTGGGTGAAGATGGCGTTGACCGTAACCCGCGGCTCCACCAACTGCTTGCCGCTGATCGCCCCCAGCCTGGTATGCAGGGCGCGCGCCACATGCTCGCGCGCCCCGCGCCCGCGCGGGCGAAAGAGCCGCGCCTTGGGGTCCACCGGCTCGAACAGGGTCTCCTGCTGGGAGATGTTCTCGGAGCGCCCGAGGAACAAGAGCCCATGGTCGGCGAGCGCGTAGTTCATCACCGACAAGACCTTGGCCTGCAACTCGGAGGAGAAATAGATCAACAGGTTGCGACAGGAGATCAGATCCAGGCGCAGGAAGGGCGGGTCCAGCACCAGGTCCTGGCGGGCGAACACCACCAGCTCACGCACCTCCTTGACGATCTCGTACTGGTCGCCGATCGGGTTGAAATAGCGCGCCATTAACTCGGCGGAGAGTTCGCCCAGGGCCGCCGCCGGGAAGGTGGCGCGGCGCGCCATGTTGAGCGCGTCCACATCGATATCGGTGGCGAAGATCTGGATGTTGAGGTGCCGCAGCCCCTCGCCCAGCAGCTCCGCCAGGATGATGGCGATGGTATAAGCCTCCTCGCCGGTGGCGCAGCCCGGCACCCAGACCCGCAGTTCCGAGCCGCGCGGCTTTTCCTCCAGGATCGCCTTGAGATAGCCCTCCAGCCGGGCAAAGGCCTCGGAATCGCGAAAGAAGGAGGTCACCGAGATCAGGATGTCCTTGGCCAGGCTCTCCAATTCCTCCGGACGCGCCACCGCCAGATCCAGGTATTCCTCCAGGGTCTCGACCCGGTTGGTGGCCATGCGGCGGCGCACCCGGCGCCACAGGGTGGACTCCTTGTAGCCGCTGAAGTCGATCTTGGTGAAGCGCCTGACCTCCAGCAGCAGGCGGCCGAAGCGCTGGCTGTCGGTCAGGTCCGGCAGCGCCAGGTGGGAGGGTGGTGCATGCTGGACGAACTGGGCGATCTCGTGCGCAATGCCCTGGGGCGGCAACACATAGTCCACCGCCACGGTGTTGATGGCGGCCTGGGGCATACTCGAGTACTTGGCCGTGTCCGGCGACTGGGCAAAGGTGATGCCGCCGTTGGCCTTGATGGCACGGATGCCCACGGCCCCGTCGCTGCCGGTCCCGGAGAGGACCACCCCGATGGCATATTCACCCTTCTCATCGGCGAGCGACTTGAGGAACAGATTCACCGAGGGCTTGGGTGCCACGTCCGGGCGCGGCTCCACCAGGGCAAAGACCCCGTTGCGCAGGAGCAGGTTCCACTTGGGCGGGGCGATGTAGATCAGGCCGGGCCGCGGTACCTCCCCATCCTCCACGGCCTTGACCTGCATGCTGGTCTCGCGCCCGATCAGTTCCACCATCATGCTGCGGTAGTGGGGCGAGAGGTGCTGGACGATGGCGAAGGTACAGTTGAGCCCCGCCGGCAGGGCCCCGACCAACAGGGTCAGGGCCTCCAGACCGCCGGCGGAGGCGCCGATGCCGGCGATGTAATGGGGTTTTTGGTCCGCGGCAGCAGGGATGTCCGCGGCGCTCTGGGGCTCAGTCTCGTGGGCGTCGTTCAAGATAGGGTGTTATCGGGGTCAATGGTCACCAGGGCATTGTAAACCTCCTGAAACCCTGCGTCGGCGCCCTGTTCGGTCTCCCACCCCTTGATCGGCAAGGGCAGTGTGACACGCTACCGAAGGTCCGGTTCGGCCCCAAGACCATCGGCGCCGGGCGCATGGATCTGTATCTGCGCTATGGCCCCCTGAGGCTCGGGATGGAACTCAAGGTCTGGCGCGATGGCGCCCCGGACCCGCTGGCCGAGGGCCTGGAGCAACTCGACGGCTACCCCGCTCAGGGTGCCGGCGGATCCTCGTCAAAGGTCGCGAGCATGGTGTAGACCTCCTGAAATACGGCACAGGCGCCCGCGATCACGCCATCGGGGTCAATCAGGCCGTCTGCGGCCAGACCATCCAAGACGAGCCCCAACCGCTTCCAGTGGGCGGCTGCCTGGTCGCCGTGGAAATCCAGAAAGGTCGCGCCGGGCAGGGGGTCACCCAGGTGTTTGCGCAGGCGCCGGGCGACCACCCGGCCGCCCAGGGTCGAACCCTCCAGGACATAGATGCCGCCCAGGGTGGTGTTCAGGTCCGGCGGGGATAGCAGGTCCGGGGCGACGGCCGGCGGCGCGAGGCCGTGCACGGCGAGGTCGGCGCACAGGGCCGGGAACTTGGGGCGCAGACCCAGCGCGCTGATCCGCTCGGCCGCCAGCCTCGGCGAGCGCTGATCCGCCGCGCCGGCGCCCGGCGCCCGCGGGGCGCTCAAGGCGGCATAGAGAGACGGCTCCAGGGTCCCGTAGACCCGCGCCATGAGGCGCAGGTAGCGGCGATAATCCGCGGGGCTCGGGTCCGGTCCGGTCAGCCGGACCATGCCGGGCAGCAGTTCCACCGCCTGGTGGGTGGCCGCGGTGGCCAGACGCAGGGCCACGAGCAACCCGGTCGCGGCGGTTTTGGGTGCGGTAGGGGAAGGACTGGGCATCGCAACGGACCGGGGGCAAACAGGATGCGCGCAGTTTACACCTACGGACCGGCCCCCGGTTTCGGGCGCGGCGGCGGCTCGGCCCCGGCGCCCAGCGCTGCGCCTGCCGCCGCCCTCGGGGTGGCGGCCCCGAGGTCAGATGAGTTCCAACTCCCTGACCGCCGCCTGCAGGGCCGGGTCCTCCTCCAGGGCGCCCTCCCAATACCGGTAGCGCCGGGCCTGCGCACCCTCACCCAGGATCAACTGCGCGGTGAAATCCGCCGCGCCCGCGGGTGCCGGGTGTTCCCGTGGCTCCCCCAGGCCCTCCAGGGCCGCGAGCAGTTGCTCGCGCTGATCGCGGCTGAGGGTGCCGTGACGGGGCTCGTGGCTGGTGTGGTCGCCGCTGTTGACGACGAAGGCGCCGGCATCATTGATGGTGATCTCCAGCATGTAGTCGTCTTCGCCCTGGACGCGATAGCTCAATGGAAAGGCTGACATGGACACAACTCCCGGAAAGTGCGGTTGAAGCAACACGGCGGCGGGCATTGTACCGCGCGTGCCGGTCGGCGCGCCCGTGGCGCCCGTGGCGGCCGGGGTCAGTCCGGCCCCGGCCCGCGGGGCAACCGCGCGGACCGGACCCGGGGCCGCACGGCGGGGCGCACCGGGGGCAGGTCCAGCGTGACCGCGAGCCCGCCCAGGGCAGCACGGGCGAAGCGGATCCCGGCGCCGTAGGCGTCGCAGATGTCGTGGGCGATGGCGAGTCCCAGGCCGAAGCCCGGGGTGCGCTCGTCGAGCCGCAGGCCCCGCTGACCCAGGTCGGCGAGCCACTCGTCCGGGACCCCGGGGCCGTCGTCCTCGATCTGCACCAAGACCCGCTCCCCCAGCGTGACGCGGATGCCGACCCGGCTGGCGGCCCAGTTGGAGGCGTTCTCCAGACAGTTGCCCAGCAGTTCGGTCAGGTCCTCCAGGAGGATGGGCACCGGGGCCGCGGCCGGACAATCGAGATCCCAGTCCAGGTGGGACCCCTTGGGGGTCCGCTCCAGGGCGCGGATCACCCGCGCCAGGGTCGCCGCCAGGTCGGCCCCGGCCCCGGCCGGTCCCCGGATCGGGCCGGATGCGGGGCCGGTGCCCGGCTCGCCCCTGCTCCCGCTCCCGGGCCCGACCCCGGTCAGGGCCCCCGCCCGCGCCCGCACCCGCGCCCGGATCAGTTCCCGGTCGACCCGCCGACGCATGGTCTGGGCCAGGGTGTCGAGGTCTTCGGCCAGTTCCAGGTGGCCCGCCGCGCGCAGCCGCTGCGCGTCCGCGGCCAGCACCACCAGCAGGGTCTTGAGCCCGTGGGCCAAGTCGGCGGTCCAGGCGCGCGCGCGCTCGATGGCCTGGTCCTGGGCCTCGAGCAGGGTGTTCACCTCCTCCGCCAGGGGCAGGACCTCGTCCGGGTAATCGGTGGGCAGGCGCCGGACCTGCCCGGCGCGGATCGCGCGCACGCCCAGGCGCACGGCGTCCAGGGGGGCGAGCCCGACGCGGACCTGGACCCAGGCCGCCAGCATCAGGACCGCGCCCAGCAGGACCAGATAGGGCAGCACGTCCACCGCAAAGGCCGCGCGCGCCGCGGCGACTTCGCGCCGATCCAGACCCACCGCCACCCGCAACCGACGGTCTTCGGACCCGGCGCGGTAGACCACGGCACGCTCCAGCACCAGGAGCGACTGGCCGGCGGGCCCCGCCAGCAGATGACGGTGCAGGGTCCCGTCCGGCAGCACGTCCGCGGGCAGGTCCAGCACCGCGTCCCAGAGGGAGCGCGAACGCAGCAGCGTGGGCCGCACCTGGTCCTCGAGTTGCCAGTAGAGCCCGCTCAAAGGGGTCTGAAAGCGCGGGTCGGCCAGGGGCAGGTCGAAGCGGATACGCCCGTCCGGCGCCGTCTCGACATGGCCCAGGATCAGGCCCAGGGTATTGTCGAGCGCCACCTCCACGCGCCGCTGCACATGACGCTCGAAGAGCGCCGTGAGCCCCACCCCGGCGACCAGCAGCGCCAGCCCGATCGACAGGGCGGCGGCCAGCAGCAGGCGAAAGCGCAGCGAGCGGCGGGTCATCAGGAAGAAATTCTTGGCCGCAAATGAACGCAAATAGACGCAAATAAGAGAACACTGCGATGATGCGTCGTGTCCGGGAGTGCTTCCGCCGCCCCTGGTCCGGAGCGGCTGGCCACCCGAGTACGCCGGCGCCCTGTGCTCAAGCCGTTCTCCGGGGAGCTCGACGCTTCGCGCACGCCACCGCCTTCCTCATTCTCTTTAATTTGCGTTCATTCGCGTTCATTTGCGGCCAATCTTCTCTCCGGGTCAAGGGACTGCGGGGTCGTCGATGAGATACCCGAAGCCGCGCCGGGTCTCGATCAGGTCGGCCCCGAGCTTGCGGCGCAGGCGCCCGATCAGGACCTCCACGCCGTTGGTATCGCGCTCGATCCCGTCGCTGTAGATCTGATCGGCCAGTTCACCCTGGGAGACCACGGACCCCTTGTGGTGCAGCAGCACGCTCAAGAGTCGATACTCCTGGGGCGACAGATGGACCGGGATGCCGTCCAGGGTCACCCGCATCTGGCGGGTATCGAGCGCCAAGGGGCCGGCCGCGAGGACCGGTGAGGACTGACCCCCGGCGCGCCGCAGGAGGGCCCGCAGGCGGGCCAGGACCTCCTCCACCCGGAAGGGTTTGGGCAGGTAATCGTCCGCCCCGGCGTCGATTCCCTCCACCCGCTCGCTCCAGTCACCCCGGGCGGTGAGGATCAGCACCGGCAGGTCCCGCCCGGCCGCGCGCCAGCGCTTGAGCACCGCGAGCCCGTCCATGCCCTTGAGCCCCAGGTCCAGGAGCACCGCCGCGTAGGGCTCGGTGTCACCGCGAAACCAGGCGTCTTCCCCGTCGTCCGTGTGCTCCACCAGGTAGCCCGCGGCCTCCAGGGCGCGGGTCAGGGTGTCGAGCGTCCGCGGATCATCCTCCACCACCAGAATGCGCATCAGTCATCCTCCTCCTGATCCAGAATCGCGCCCGAATGGGCGTCCAGATGCACCTTGAGCAGGCGCCCCCCGGGGGCCAGGATCTTCAGTTCATAGACCCAGTGCCCGGGCTTCTGCTCCGGGCCCTGGTCCGATTCCAGTTCCAGTTCCGCCTCCAGCACCCGGCCGGGGAACCGCGCGGCGGCGCGGCGGTAGATCTCGGTCAGACTCAGGATCTCACCGCGCTCGCTGGCCCGGCGGGCGCGGTCGTAACTGTGACCGGCGTCCTCCCAGTCCCGGCCGCCGTGGCGGCTACCCTCATGGGCACTACCGGGCCCGGCCGCCAGGGCCAGGGCCATCGCCAACACCGCGCCTTTGCTGAGTCTGTCCATAGGCACCGATTCTAGGCCAATCCATGCTGACAAACCGCTGACAGGCCCGCTCAGGGGGTGTTCATGGGTCGCCCCGCAGACTGAGCCCCTCATCATCACGCATAAGGAACGGGTCAAGAACAAGTCAAACGCAATCGACAACGACAACGATAACGGCACCAACAGCACTCTCGAGATCCTAACCGGGGAGTCACCCGAACCATGAACCATCCGAACCCCATCACCGCGGACCCGGGTGCGATGCGACCCGCCGCCGCGTCACCGCCCGCCCAGGTCCGCGTCTGGGACCCCTTGGTGCGCCTGTTCCATTGGGGGCTTGGCGGCGCCGTGCTGATCTGCTTCCTCACCGAGGACGAACTGCTCGGCCTGCACACCTTCGCCGGCTACACGGTGCTCACCCTGATCGGCATGCGTCTCATCTGGGGGCTGATCGGCCCCCGCCATGCCCGCTGGTCGTCATTCGTACGCGGCCCCCGCGCCACCCTGGCCTACCTGGGTGAGGTCCTGCGCGGTCACCCGCGCCGGTTCCTGGGCCACAACCCGGCCGGCGCGGCCATGGCGGTGGCCCTGATGACGGGCTTTGGCCTCACCGCGGTGACCGGCCTTATGGTGCTGGGCGCCGGCGAACTCTCCGGACCGCTTGCGCCCTACCTGCTGGGGGTCTCCGCCGCGACCGCGCATGACTTCAAGGAGATCCACGAATTTCTCGCCTGGGCGACCCTGGCCCTGGTCCCGCTGCACCTGCTCGGGGTGGCGCTCAGCAGCCTGCAACACCGCGAGAACCTGGTGCGCGGCATGATCGACGGCTACAAACGAAACGAAGAGGAATGACACCCAACTATGAACGCAAACTTCAGCAGACATCTGGTTCTCGCCCTTGCCATCGGCGTCGGCGCCCTGGCGGACAGCGCCGCGGCGGCCCCGGGCGACGATCTGCTTGCCACCTACCAGGGTCAGGGGGCCGGCCCCTTCAGCGCCGCCGCCGGTGCCCAGGCGTGGACGGCGAAACACCAGGTCGAGGGGGAGTCGCGCAGTTGCGCCACCTGCCACGGCACCGACCCCACCAAGTCCGGCAAGCACGCCGCCACCGGCAAGCCCATCGAACCCCTGGCCGTCTCGAGCAACCCCAAGCGCCTTACCGACCCCGCCAAGGTCGAGAAATGGCTCGGCCGCAACTGCCGCTGGACCCTCGGGCGCGACTGCAGGCCCCAGGAGAAGGGCGATTTCGTAAAGTATATTCAATCGCTTTAGACACGCAGCCGCCGAACGCCCGCCGGGTCCGACCCCATCGCCCCCCCCCGCGCCGGTCGGCGGCCCATCCCACGATCACTCGGAGAGATACCCAATGAGAGCAGCATTCATCACCGTCATGGGCGCGGCCCTGATCGCCCTGGGGGCGAGCGGACTGGCCTGGAGTGAACACGACGACGACCGCGGCGGCCGGGCGCCGACGCAGGGCTCGCGCACCCGCGGCGACCTGGCCCCCGTGACCAATGAAGGCTACCGTACCGAATGCGGCGGCTGCCACTTCGCCTATCAACCCGGGCTCCTGCCCGCGGCGGCCTGGGGCCGCATCATGAACACCCTGGACCAGCACTTCGGTGACGATGCGAGCCTGGACCCGGCACTCAAGGACGAACTCCTCGCCTACCTCGACGCCAATGCAGCGGACCGCAGCGACGGCAAACGCGCCCGCTCCTTCGCGGCCGGAAAGATCACCGGCGACGGGCTGCCGCGTATCACCCAGACCACCTATTTCAAACGCAAGCACGACGAGGTCCCCATCCGCTACGTGAAGGACAATCCGCAGGTCAAGAGCTTCAGCGCCTGCGCCGCCTGCCACCCGGGCGCGGACCAGGGGGACTTCAACGAGCATCAGGTCAATATCCCGGGCGTGGGGCGCTTCGAGGATTGAGAGCGGACCCTACGCCCCCGTGCCCGTAGGGTCCGCTGTGCGGACCAGCGACCTCCCGTACTCCCGTACTATTCTCTCCCGGCCACCGCCCGCCGCAAGACGCCGAGCAAGGCCGAGACGGCCGCGTGCTTCATCTTCCAGGCGGCCTTGTTGACGACCAAACGGGAGCTGATGTCGGCGATGTGCTCCAGGGGGACCAGGCCATTGGCCTTGAGCGTATTGCCGCTTTCGACGAGGTCCACGATCAGATCGGCCAGGCCCACCAGGGGCGCCAGTTCCATGGAGCCGTAGAGCTTGATGATCTCGACCTGCTGGCCCTTGGCGGCGTAATAGCGCTCGGCGCTTTTCACATACTTGGTGGCGATGCGCAGGCGCCCGGAGCGCGGTGTCGGGGGCAGCAAAGGGCCGGCCACCATGAGGCGGCAGCACGCAATCCGCAGATCGAGCGGCTCATAGAGCCCCTCGCCCCCATGCTCCAACAGCACGTCCTTGCCCGCCACGCCCAGGTCGGCCGCACCATATTCGCAATAGGTGGGCACATCACTGGCGCGGATGATGACCAGTTTGACCTGTGGGTTGCTGGTCTCAAGGATCAGCTTGCGGCTGGTCTCGGGGTCTTCCAGCGGGCGGATGCCGGCCTGGGCCAGCAGCGGCAAGGTCTGGTCGAAGATCCGCCCCTTGGACAGGGCGATGGTCAGGGGTGCGTCCAGTGCCAGGGATGCGACCGGCTGGCCCTGAGCGGCGGCAGTCGTGCTCATGATGGGCTCGCGTCCCCACCCGCGCCCCCGGCGGTACGGCGAATCACCGCACCGAGCCCGGCGAGCTTGGCCTCGATGTTGTCGTAGCCGCGATCCAGGTGGTAGATGCGGTCCACCAGGGTCTCACCCGCCGCCGCCAGCCCCGCCAGTACCAGTCCGGCGGAGGCGCGCAGGTCCGTCGCCATCACGGGGGCGGCGGTCAGACCTGGGACCCCGCGGCAGATGGCCAGGTGGCCGTCGATGCGGATATCGGCGCCCATCCGCTGGAGTTCCGGCACATGCATGAAGCGGTTCTCGAACACCGTCTCGGCCACCACCCCCACCCCGTCGGCGATGCTGTTCAGGGCGCAGAACTGCGCCTGCATGTCGGTGGGGAAGGCGGGGTGGGGGGCGGTGTGGATGTCCACTGCCCGGGGCCGCTGGCCGCGCATGTCCGCCTCGATCCAGTCGGGCCCGGTTTCGACGTGAGCGCCGCACTCCTTGAGCTTCTGGAGCACGGCCTCCAGGCAGTCCGGACGCGTCTGCAGGACCCGCACCCGCCCGCCGGTGATGGCGGCGGCGACCAGGAAGGTCCCGGTCTCGATGCGGTCCGGCATGACGGCGAACTCGGCCCCGCCCAGCCGATCGACGCCCTGGATCTGGATGCGGTCGGTGCCGGCACCCTCGATGCGGGCGCCCAGGGCGTTCAGGAAGTCCGCCAGGTCCGCCACCTCGGGCTCCCGGGCGGCGTTCTCGATCAGCGTCTCGCCCCGGGCCAGGACGGCGGCCATCAGGAGGTTCTCGGTGCCGGTGACGGTGACCGTCTCCAACATCAGCCGGGCACCGTGAAGCCGGTCGGCACGGGCACGGATGTAACCGCCCTCCACCGTGATCTCGGCGCCCATCGCCTTGAGTCCGTCGATATGCAGATTGACCGGCCGGGCGCCGATGGCGCAGCCGCCGGGCAGGGACACGTCCGCCTGACCGTAGCGGGCGACCAGGGGCCCGAGCACCAGGATCGAGGCGCGCATCGTCTTCACCAACTCATAGGGGGCGGCGAAGCTGGTAAGCCGGCGCGGTTCGGCCCGCACCACCCCATCCGCGTCCTGGGTCAGGTGGGCGCCCAGGCGCCGGAGCAGTTCCAGCGTGGTGCGGATGTCGCGCAGCCGCGGCACGTTGGTCAGCGTCACCGGCCCCTCGGCGAGCAGCGTCGCGGCCAGGATCGGCAGCGCGGCATTCTTGGCGCCGGAGGCGCGCACCTCCCCGTGCAACGGGGTGCCGCCGGTGATGAGCAATTTATCCATCAGGACCTCTAAAAGAAAGTACGGAAGTACGTTAGTACGTTAGTACGGGAGCAGGTCTTCGGCGTAGCTGGCGCTGCAATGTATGCGAGTGCCCTCTTCCCGTACTTCCGTACTAACGTACTAACGTACTTCTTCTACTGGCAGCAGGGCCTCGAGGTTGGAAAAGGCGGCAATGCGCCGCAGTGACTCGGGCAGATGCAGATAACTCAGCGTGATCCGGCGGGAGCGGGCGATATCCATCCACTCCAGCAGCAGGGCCAGGCCGGCGCTGTTGGCGGCGCTCACGCCGCCCAGATCGATCCGCAGCGCACCGGGGCGCCGCAGCAGCGCCTCACCCGCCGCCAACAGCGGACCCACAGTGTCGAAGTCCAGCGGCCCTTCGACCCGTGCATCGCGCTGCCCCGTCGCGATCAGGCGCGCCTTCAATCCTGGCCCTTGCGGTTCATCGCGCCGAGCTTGGTGATCAGCCCGTCGATACCCTTCTCGCGGATCTCCGTGGCGAAACTGCTGCGGTAATTGCTGACCAGGCTCGCGTTGTTGACGATTACGTCGTAGACCTTCCAGCCCGCGCCGTTATCGTACATGCGGTAGTCGATCGGCACCGGGTTCGCACCGGCCGCCCGCACCTCGGTGGAGACGGTGACGGTGTTGTCCCGGGCGCCCGGCCGCACCGGCAGATAACGGATCTCCTGGCCGGAGTAATTGAGCAGCGAGCGCGCATAGGTGCGCACCAGCACCTGCTTGAACCCGTCCGACAGGGCCTTCTGCTGGGCCGGGGTGGCCGCGCGCCATTGCGGACCCAGGGCGCCCTGGGTGATCTTCTGGAAATCGAAGTGGGGCGCCAGGATCTCATCGACCATGCCGAAGATGATGGCGGGGTTCTTGTTCACCTCGGCGCGGCGCGCCTCCAGGGTGCTCAGCATCTTCTCCGCGGTACGCTTCACCAGCGCCGTGGCGTCGTCCGGCGACGCCGGCACGGCCGCCCCCCACAGCAGTGGGCACAGGGTCACGAGTAACAGTAAGTAACGTCGCGTCATCATTTGCCGCCCTCCTCTGCCTTCTTGAATAGAAATTGACCGATCAACTGTTCCAGGATCAGGGCCGACTGGGTCTGGGTGATCTCATCCCCGTCGCGCAGATAGTCCTGACTCCCGCCGGGTTGCAGGCCGACATACTGCTCGCCGAGCAGACCGGCCGTGAAGATGTTCGCAAAGGTGTCGGTCGGAATGCTGTCCACCCCCTTGTCGATGCGCATGATGACCACCGCCTCATAGGTGTTCTTGTCCAGACGCACCTCCTCCACCCGCCCGACCCGCACCCCCGCCATGTTGACCGGGGCCCGCGCCTTGAGGCTGCCCGCGTTGGTGAAGCGCGCGCTCACCCGATAGCCGTCGGCGGCGGCATTGGCGCTCAGATTGCTGACCTGCATGGCCAGAAAGAACAGGGCGATGAACCCCACCGCCATGAAGGCGCCGACCCAGACCTCGATCGTGTGTTGCTTGGCCATGACTCCAGTTCCCAGAACATCAATTACCGAACATCAATTACCGAACATCAGGGCCGTCAGGACGAAATCGATCGCCAGCACCGCCAGGGCCGAATGGACCACCGCCCGGGTGGTGGCGCGGCTCACGCCCTCGGAGGTGGGGGTTGCATCATACCCCTGGAACAGGCTGATCCAGGCGACCACCAGGCCGAACACCAGGCTTTTGATCACGCCGTTGACGAGATCCTCACGGAAGTCGATCTTGGCCTGCATCTGACCGAAAAAGGCGCCGTCATCGACCCCGAGGAGTCCGACCCCGACGAAATAACCGCCAAGCACCCCCACCGCGCTGAACAGGGCGGCCAGGAGCGGCATCGAGATCAGGCCGCCGTAGAAACGCGGGGTCAGGATGCGGTGCACCGGGTCCACCGCCATCAGCTCCAGCCCCGCGAGTTGTTCCGTCGCCTTCATCAGCCCGATCTCGGCGGTCAGGGCCGAGCCGGCCCGCCCGGCCACCAGGAGCGCCGTGACCACCGGCCCCAGTTCACGCACCAGAGAGGCGGCGACCATCACCCCCAGGCTCTCTTTGGCCCCGAACTGCGACAGGACATAGAAACCCTGCAACCCCAGCACCATGCCGACGAAGAAGCCGGACACCGCCACGATCAGCACGGACAGGACCCCGACATTGTAGACCTGGGCAAGCAGCAGGCGCGGGCGCCGCAGCAGGGGCGCGGAACCCGCCAGGATACCCACGAGGAGCAGGCTCGCCCGCCCCAGCCCGGCCAGGGCCTTGAGCCCCCGTTGACCGAGCCGGGCCAGCGGGTTCAGGAGCCCGTCCGCGAACGCGCGGGCGCGCCGGCCCATCTAGCCCAACCCCCGGGTCAGCAGGTCGGCCGCCAGGGCGGGCGCCGGATAGTGGAAGTGGACAGGCCCGTCCGCCAACCCGTCCATGAACTGGCGCACCCAGGCCGAGCGCTCCGCGGCGATCATGGCCGGCGTCCCCTGGGCCATCACCCGCCCGCCGGCGATGACATAGATGAAGTCGGCGATGCTCGCGGTCTCACGCACGTCATGGGAAACCACGATGCTGGTCATGCGACTCGCGTCGTTGAGCTGGCGGATCAGAGTCACCAACACCCCCATGGAAATCGGGTCCTGGCCGGTGAAGGGCTCGTCATAGAGGATCATCATCGGGTCCAGGGCGATCGCGCGGGCCAGGGCCACGCGCCGGGCCATCCCGCCCGACAGCTCGCTTGGCATCAGGTCGCGGGCACCGCGCAGGCCAACCGCCTCCAGCTTCAGCAGGACCAGCTTACGGACGATCGCCGGCTTCAGGTCCGTGTGCTCACGCAACGGATAGGCCACGTTGTCGAAGACGCTGAGATCCGTCAGTAAGGCGCCGCTCTGAAACAGCATCCCCATACGGCGGCGCAGGTTGTAGAGCGCGGCGCGCCCCAGCGCCTGAACCGGCTCCCCGTCGACCTCGATGGACCCCGCGTCCGGCCGCAACTGACCGCTGATGAGCTTCAGCAAGGTGGTCTTGCCGGTCCCGCTCGGGCCCATCACGGCGGTCACGGCACCGCGTGGAATGTCGAGGTCCACCCGGTCGAAGATCACCCGTGGCCCGTGAGAGAAGCTCAGGCCGCGAATCCGCACCAGGCAATCGCCCCCGGCCGACACCGGGGCCGACACCGGGGCGAGCCGGGTGGATTCGGAACCGGCAGGCGCAGTGGCCGCATCACGGGACCCGTCGTCGCTCGGTGCCCCGTCAGGGGGCTGCTCGTCTCCTCCCCGTCCCATGGTGACCGGTTCCGCCTGCTGCTAAGTTTGTAAATAAAACGAGTGATTATCCAGACCTTAGCAGCGCCCGTCAACCAACACTGAGGAGCGCCAGCCCTGAAGCATAACCCTGCCGCCGGCTGACATTGGGCGGCGTCGGCGCCGTTGGGCGCTGGCGTTGGCCGCTGCGGGGTGCGTTGGCCCTGACCGGGGGTTGCGGCAGAAGGTTTGGCAGGTGCCGGGAGGGTTGTCGGACCGGTACTCGGGCATGCGTCACGCTCGCCAGGCCAGCGGTTGCCAGCACCGGTGGTCGCCGGCGTGCCGGGGTCGGGCGCCGTTCCCGGCGGCGGTTATTCGAGCTGAAGCTGCAGCGGCTGGGCGAGCAGGCGGCGCATCCGCGCGGGGTCGAGCCAGGGGCCGGCACAGGACGCGCGGATGAAGGCGATGGCGCCACGCACGCCCAGGGTGCGATAAAGCTCGCGCAGATGGCGGGCAAAGCGTGCCAGGGTGTTGAACAGGTGCGCCAGGCGCATCAGGTAGTGATAGCCCTTCATGGCGTTCCAGTTCAGGGCAAAGGCGTGCTCGTAGTGGTAACCCTGATGTTTCTCCACCAGGAAGCCGGCCTCGATGCCCCAGCGGTAACGGGCCCCTAGGTTGCAGCGCTCATGCGCATTAGCGCGGCTGAGTGGTTGGCTGGAGAGCCAGGCATGGCGCGCGGTCTTGGTCAGGCGCGCGCCTTGTTCATCGATCGTCTCCCAGGTCTCCTCACAGACCACCACATGCAGACTGAGGTGGCGGCGCGTGTTGTTTGAGAAGGCATAGTCGATCGCGTTGACCCAGGAAAAGCGCTGGTGGCGCTCCCCCCAGTCGCGCTGACAACCCGCTGGCTGCACCGCGTGCAGCGCGTGGAATTCCTCCCAGACCGTAGGCAAGTCCTTGTCCTTGAACACGATCATGAACTGCCAGTGGTACTGATGGCAGCACTGCATCACCGGTCCGTCGGCATAGAGACCGTCGAGCAACAGCAAGATCGGCAGGCGCGGGAACAGCGTCTTGATCCGGGCGCTGAGCCGCGTGAAGGCGCGCCGTTCGCAGTCTTGTTTGTCGGCCTTGGTATCGCCCTTGGCATATTCGAGGAATTCGCTCAGCAAGGGGATCACCAGCCCGTTGTGAAAGGCCAGACTGGCCTCCAGGACGTAGACGAAGTACTGGGTGTGGCGCGCGTCCTCGGCCCCGACCTGACGTTCCAGGAGATTCTCATCCCAGAGGTGGTCACGGGTGAATTTCTGGGAGCCGTCGATGGCGATGGGATAGGCGTGGTTGATCAGGTAGCGGCGGAAGGTCTTGGCGCGGATCAGGCGGCGTACCAGGTCGATGTGCGCCTGTTCGAGGTGGGTCACGTCGATGTCGCGCAGCAGCCGAAACAGGGTGTCGGCGTGCGGGAGGGTCTCCAGTTCGGGGAACAGGAGCCGTAGGTTGGCCTCGAACTGGGGGTGCGTCAGTTCGCGGTTGACCGCGCGCCGGGAGGCGAACTGAAAGACGAACATCAGCAGCCCGTAGAGCAGCAGCACGGTGAGCCGATGCCGACACTTCTTGGGGTTGCGGGGCTCGGGAATCTGTCCCAGGGCGGCGAGCAACGCGGGCAGTTCCCGGCGCAGGACGCGCACCTGGCCGCTGACCGCCGCCTCGCGGGCCTGCTGTTCCTCGGCGAGCGTGGCGTACGCCGAGCAGCGATTGGGTAACGGCGCGGGTACGCGGGGGATCAGTCCGTCCTGGCGCTGCTGTTGGCGTAGCGCCTGTTCCTGCTGTTTCTTGTGCGCGCGTTGCTCCTTGATGGCCGCGCGTGACAGGCGGCGGCAGGGTTTGCTCATGGCGTCGTCCCCCCGGACGCGGCGCACAAGCGCTCGCGCCACTGTGCACTCAAGGGCTTGACCCAGACTTGGCGCGGGGCGCTGTGATAGGTCCGGCCCGGTCGCGCCAGCCCGCTCCCGCTGGTCTCCCCCAGCAGTTCCCACCCGGCGGCACGGTAACAGGTGCCGGCGTAGTGGCGCGGGTCGACGAAGGTCTCCAGCAACAGCGGCGCAAACCCCCAGTGTTCGAGCCAATCGGCGCGCACCCGCCGCGCCAGTTGTCCCAGCACATGGCTGGCCAGGTGCGGCACCTGGACGTGGGGAAAGATCAGAAAGCGGCTGTTGTTGAGCACCCGCACCTGGTTGGCCCGGCGCGTCTGGGCGTCCCACCCGATCCAGTGGTCACGCACCGCCAGCGCGCGCGCCGCGCCCGCCAGCAGGAGGCAGCCCAGGTGCTGCTCGCCCGCGGTGATGAAGTAGCGCAGCCGGTAGCCGAAGGCACCCTTGTAGCCCAAGGGGTGCCAACGCGCGACCGCCGCATTCCATTGCGCCACCGCCGCGGCGTCGGCGCGCACCGGCGCCAGGCGCACCGGGCCGAGCGCGGCCAAGGGGCCGTGAATCGGCATCGGCGCCGCCACCACCGGCGCCGGGGGGACCGGGCGGGGACGCCGCGCGACCTGCAACGGGGGCAGCGCCACCAACCCGGCCGCCTCCAGACGTTCCAGAAACTCCCGACAGGCGTGAACCTTCGCCGCCCCCGTCACGGTATACCACTGCAAATGCTCGCACAGCGTCGCCGCCAACTCGCGCCGCCCCAACCGCGGCAGCCACGCCACCGTCTGGCGGATACCGGCGATCTCCTCGACGCTGAAGACGCGACCACAGTGCACCCACGGTCCTGGACTCATCGCACCCATCGCCACCCCCCGGCGGAACGGCAGACCGATTACCCTGCCATTAATCCTGCCAGAGTCGCCGCGCGGTGTCTACCCCCTTGTGCGAACATTAACTTTCTCTAACCCCCGCCAGCCCGCGCCGTGACTGGGGTGGCGCGGTTATGCTTCAGGGCTGGAGGAGCGCCGGAATTTCCAGTCGCCATGAGGATACCCGCCAGGTCGCCACCCGGGAGCAGATAGGCCCGGCCAACGGCCCGGGAGGGAACATCAGCCACCCCGGACCATGAAAGGCGTACGAGGGGGCCACCGCGCCGGACCGAGCTTTCACCCGGCTCTTGGTGTAAGGTTGCGGCGGGCCTAAGATGGCGCCGACCGACCACCCCGTCGCCCGAGAATTGTCGATGACCGAACCACGCCGACTCGGCGCCCGCAAGCATGATCTGGCCCCCGGCCAGGAGGCCCGGATCCGTGACCTGGGGCGGGCGGTGATCGAGACCGAGGCGGCCGCGGTCGGCGCCTTGAGCGAACGCATCGCGGCGGACTTCGTCGCGGCGTGCCGCTACCTGCTCGCCTGCGAGGGCCGCATCGTGGTGATGGGCATGGGCAAGTCCGGGCACATCGGCGGCAAGATCGCCGCGACCCTGGCCAGCACCGGCAGTCCGGCGTTCTTTATCCACCCCGGGGAGGCGAGCCACGGGGATTTGGGGATGATCACCCCGCGCGACACGGTCCTGGCGCTGTCGAACTCAGGAGAAACCGCGGAGTTGCTGACCATATTGCCGACCATCAAGCGCCTGGGTGTGCCCCTGATCACCCTGACCGGGCGCCCCGACTCGACCCTGGCCCGGGAGGCCGACGTGAACCTGGACGTGAGCGTCACCCGCGAGGCCTGCCCGCTCGGTCTGGCGCCGACCTCCAGCACCACGGCGACCCTGGCCATGGGCGACGCCCTGGCGGTCGCCTTGCTGGAGAGCCGGGGTTTCACCGCCCTGGATTTCGCCCGCTCGCACCCCGCCGGCACCCTGGGGCGGCGCCTCCTGCTGCATGTGGGAGACATCATGCACCGCGGTGACCGGGTCCCGCGGGTCGCCCTGGGGAGCACGCTCATGGCGGCCCTGGAGGAGATGTCGCATAAGGGGCTGGGGATGACCGCGGTCGTCGATGGGCAGGGGGTCTTGGCCGGCGTCTTCACCGACGGCGACCTGCGCCGCGCCCTGGACCAGGGCCTCGATGTCCACCACACGATCATCGACACGGTCATGACCCGCGGCGGTATCACCGCCGCCGCTTCGTCCCTGGCCGCCGCCGCCCTGGGGCTGATGGAGTCCCGCTCGATCAACGGACTCCTGGTCATCGACGACGAGGGCCGCCCGATCGGTGCCCTGAACATGCACGATCTGCTGCGGGCAGGGGTGGTGTAGATGTCGGTCGTTGGGCGTTGGGCGTCGGGCGTCGGGCGTCGGGCGTCGGGCGTCGGGCGTCGGGCGTCAGTCGTCGGTCGTCAGCGGTCAGTTGCCACTCGAGTTGCGTTCGGTTTCGGCCAAGTGGCCCTTTTTTGGTTAATGGATCATGCAAGATATTCTGGAACGGGCGGCGCAGATTCGGCTGGTGATCTTCGACGTGGACGGGGTCTTGACCGACGGCAGCCTGTACCTGGGCGACGACGGCCTGGAATACAAGGCATTCAACGCGCGCGACGGTCACGGCATGGTGCTGCTGCAAGAAACCGGCGTGAGGCTTGCCGTGATCTCCGGGCGCCGTTCCGAGGCGGTGCGTATCCGCATGGAGGGCCTGGGAGTGGCCCACGTCTACCAGGGTCAGCGCGACAAACTGCCGGCCTATGAGGAGCTCAAGCGGGCCTTGGGGCTCACGGACGCGGTGATCGCCTACGTGGGCGATGATGTCATCGACCTGCCGGTCATGCGCCGGGTGGGACTGGCGATCGCCGTCGGGGATGCCCATCCCCTGGTTCGCCAACACGCCCACTGGTGCACCAGTGCCCCCGGCGGACGGGGCGCGGCGCGTGAGGTCTGTGAGCTGGTGATGACGGCCCAGGGCACCCTGGAGCCGATCAACCGCGGCTACCTTCAGGGCGCCTGAACGCAACCCGATGCACAGCGAGGTGACAAAGCGTGTGGACGACGCGACAGGGGCGCCTGGCGATGGTCTTCGCCATCCTCGCAGGCGGGGCCTGGTGGCTGCTGCGCAGTCTGAGCGAGGAACCGGCCGCGCGCGTACGCGAGCGTGCCCCTGACCACATGGTCTGGGACCTCGACGCCATCGAGACCAACACCGACGGACGCCCGCAGCGGCATCTGGTGGCCGACCAACTGCGCCAGTATGTTGCCGAGGACCTGGCCGAACTCGACCAGCCGCGCCTGACCCTGCTCGACCGCGAGGGCGGACCGCCCTGGAAGGTGGAATCCAAACAGGGTTTCCTGCTGTCCAAGGGCGAGGAGATCGACCTGCGCGACGAGGTCCGGATCGAGCGGGCCGGTGCCGGTCCGAACCGCTCGTTACGACTCGCAACCTCGCAGTTGCGGCTCTGGCCCAAGCGTGAATACGCCCAGGGCGATCAGCCGGTGAGACTCGCGAGCGACAACGACTGGCTGACCGCCGCCGGCGTGCGCCTGTGGTACGCCCACCCGTCCCGGGCTGAGTTTCCCGGGCGCGCCCACATCTTTGTCGCTCCCACCCCAACCGAGAAGGGGAATGCTGGTTCAGCCGCCCCATGAACGCCAGACCGATGATCGCCACCACCGCGCCCCGGGCCTTGCCCGTCCTGGCCGCCGCGCTCTTGACCCTGGGTCTGGGCCTGACGACCCGCAGCGCCGTCGCGCTGCAGAGCGACGCGGCGCAGCCCATGCTGATCGAGGCCGACCGCGTCGAGGTCGACGAGGGCAAGAGCACCAGCCTTTATCTGGGCCAGGTCCAGGTCGACCAGGGGACCATGCGCCTGCTGGCCGACCAGGTCACGGTCCACCACCGCAGCGACCGCCAGATCAAGTACATCATCGCCCGGGGCGAACCGGCCAGTTACAAACAGCAACTGGACGGCGAGCAGGGCGAGATGCAGGCCTTTGCCAAGCGCATGGACTACGACGCGGACCGCGACGAGCTGATCCTGACCGGCGAGGCGCTGGTGATCCAGGGCACGGACCGCATCGCCAGCGAGCGGATCGTCTATGATCGGGCCCATGCACGGGTGCAGGCGGGAGGCGACAGCCGGGTGAAGATCCAAATGACGCCGCAGGCCAAGAAGGACGGCAAGCCGCCGGCGCCCGGCACCGCCGCGGCACCCCCGGCGCCCCCGGTACCCACCCCCAAGGCACCCCCGCCCGGCAAGCAGGGCGGCGCGTGAGCACCCTCTGCGCCACCCACCTGAAGAAGCGCTACCGCAACCGCCAGGTCCTGCGGGACGTGAGTGTCGAGGTGAACGCGGGCGAGGTGGTCGGCCTGCTCGGCCCCAACGGTGCCGGCAAGACCACCTGTTTCTATCTGATCGTCGGGCTGATCCCGAGTGACCACGGACGCATCGAGTTGAACGGCCGCGACCTCACGCAACTGCCGATGCACGCCCGCGCCCGGGCGGGACTGAGCTACCTGGCGCAGGAGCCCTCGGTCTTCCGTAAACTCTGCGCACGCGACAACATCCTGGCGATCCTTCAGACCCGCCGCGACCTGAACCGCAACCAGCAGCGCGAGCGTTGCGAACAACTGCTCCAGGAACTGGGGATCAGCCATGTCGCCGCCTCACTCGCACTCAGCCTGTCCGGCGGCGAACGCCGCCGCCTGGAGATCGCCCGCGCACTCGCCGTGGACCCGGTGGTGATGCTCCTCGATGAACCCTTCGCCGGGGTCGACCCGATCGCGGTCGGCGACATCAAGGCCATCGTCGCGCACCTGCGCGAGCGCAACATCGGCGTCCTGATCACCGACCACAACGTCCGCGAGACCCTCGACATCTGCGATCGCGGCTACATCATCAGTGACGGCAGCATGATCGCCGCCGGCACTCCCACGCAACTGCTCGCCGACCAGCAGGTGCGCGAGGTCTACCTCGGCACCGATTTCTCCATGTGAGCGCCCCAGACCATTCCGCCATGGCGCCCGAATAGGCTAGAATCAAAACAGGCACTCAACTTGCTAGACTCGATCGGTCCACCCCACACGCAGCCCCCGCGATGAAGCAGTCCATCCAGCTTCGACTTGGTCAGCATCTGTCGATGACGCCCCAGTTGCAGCAGGCGATCAAGCTCCTTCAGCTATCCAACCTGGAGCTCCAACAGGAGATCCAAGAGGTCCTGGACAGCAATTTCATGCTCGAGGAGGGCGATGAGGCCGACCGCTTCCAGGCCGCCGACGCCGCCGACGCCCGCCTGGTTCAGGACGCCACGCCGGAGCCGACGGCCACCGTCCAGGAACAGACGATCGAACGCGAGGTTCAGGGCGAGTCCAGCGAGATGCCGGACGAGCTCCCGGTGGACACCCACTGGGACGATGTCTACGAAAACTATCTCCCGAGCGGCAGCCAGGGCAGCGACGACAACGACTTCGACCCCTTCTCCCAGCAGAGCCGCCCGGAGACCCTGCATGACCACCTGATCTGGCAGCTCAATCTGGCCCGGCTCAGTGCGCGCGACGAGGTGATCGCGCTCGCGGTGATCGACGCCATCGACGGCAACGGCTACCTGCGCACGGACTGCGAGGAACTGCTGAGCACCCTGGGCGACCCGACGATCGCCCCCGAGGAGGTCACCACCATCATCCACCGGGTCCAGTCATTCGACCCGGCGGGGGTCGGCGCCCGCGATCTGCGCGAGTGTCTGTTGCTGCAACTGCGCCAGTTACCCCAGGGCGCGCCGACGGCCCCCGGCCAGACCACGCCGCAGGCGCTGGCCATCGCGATCTGCGCGGACGGGTTCGACTTTCTGCCCCGCAACGACGTGGCGGCCCTGGCACGCCTGCTGGGCGCCCCGGAAGCGGCGATCCACGCCGCCCTGGAGGTGATCCGGCACCTGAATCCCCGCCCCGGCACCTTGATCGCGGAGACCGCGTCGGAGTACGTTGTACCCGACATCTTCGTGCGGCGTGTGGAAGGTGTGTGGCAGGTCGAGCTGAATCCGGAAACTACGCCTAAACTAAGAGTGAACGCCGACTATGCGCGGCTCATCCGGCGCAGCGACCAGAGTGCGGACAGCATTGCCTTGAAAAGTCACCTGCAAGAGGCCCGCTGGTTCATCAAGAGCCTGGTCAGCCGCAACGACACGGTCCTGCGCGTCGCCGCCAAGATCGTGGAATTGCAGCAGGAATTTCTCGAACGCGGTGAGGAGGCCATGAAGCCGCTGATCCTGCGCGACGTCTCCGAGGCGCTGGACCTGCACGAGTCCACCATCTCGCGGGTCACCACCCAGAAATACATGCACACCCCGCGCGGGACCTTCGAGTTCAAGTTTTTTTTCTCGTCCCACGTGAACACGGCGGCCGGGGGCGAGTGTTCATCCACGGCCATCCGCGCCCTGATCCGCAAGATGATCACCAATGAATCGGCCCGCAAGCCCTTGAGCGATAGTCGGATCGCCGACGAGTTGGCCGATCAGGGCATCAATGTTGCGCGACGCACCGTCGCGAAATACCGCGAGGCGATGGGCATCCCACCCTCGAACGAACGCAAACGCCTGGCTTGACAGGCGGTTTGAAACCAGAGGAGAAGACCAGACCATGCATATCAACCTGACGGGTCACCATATCGACGTGACCGAGGCCCTCAAGGGGTACGTCGATAACAAGTTCGAGCGCCTGGCTCGCCATTTCGACCACGTCATCAACGCCCACGTCATCCTGACGGTGGAGAAATTGGCCCAGCGCGCCGAGGCCACCCTGCATGTGAACGGCGGTAAGCTGTTCGCCGACTCGGTCCATGAGGACATGTATGCCGCCATCGACACCCTGATCGACAAGCTGGACCGCCAGATCCTGCGCCACAAGGAGAAGAAGGCCAGCCACCGCCCGGTGGCCGTCACCGGCACCAAGCCCGGCGAGACCGAGTAAGGGCGAACCCCGATAAACCACAGGGTCGCACCCGGGCCGGCACGCACGGACACCTCGGACACCCGTTCGAGGTGTCTTTCGTTGCGACCCGGGGCCATCCGAACCAGTGTGACGGGCGCGTGCGTCCCGCACGACCAAGAGGAGTCAGCCGACATGACCCGCACCCACTTGCGCGACCCGCGCCGCGGTACCTGCCGCGCCGTCCGGCATTGCGTCCGCGGCCAGGAGCGGTAGCCGATGTTACCGCCCGACTTCATCAACGAACACCGCATTGGCCGCGGTCTTGAGATCGCGAGCAAAAAGCGTCTGCTCGAGACCCTGGCCCGCCTCCTGGCCACGGACCATCCGCAGTTGAAACCGGACCTGATCTTCGAGCGTCTCCTGGAGCGCGAGCGGCTCGGCAGTACCGGGCTCGGGCACGGCATCGCCCTGCCCCACGCCCGCGTCAAGGAGGCCACCCAGTCCCTGGGCGCCTTCGTCTCCCTCGCCCGCGGGGTCGATTACGACGCGGCCGACGGGGAGCCTGTCGATCTGGCCTTTGCGCTGCTGGTGCCCGAGACCGCCACCGAGGAGCACCTGCAACTCCTGGCCGAGTTGGCCGGCCGCTTCAACGATCCCGCGGTGCGCCAGCAGTTGCGGCAGGCGGGGTCCGCCGCCGCCGTCCTGCGCGTCTTCGGCGTCGCCTAGCGCACGGCGCCCCATCATGGCCGACAGCCTCCAGTCACTCATCCGGCACACCGGGCCCCGCACCCGGCTGCGCTGGCTCACCCCTGAGCCCGGCACCCGCCGCCCGCTGCGCGGGGACGACCCGACCCTGTCCGGCCAGGCCCTGGTCGGGTCGCTCAACTGCATCCACCCGAACCGGCTGCAGGTTATCGGTCGCGCGGAACTCGTGTACCTGGCCGGTCTCGGCGCCACCGCCTTCGCCGAGACCATCGAAAAGCTCTTCACCGACCGGCCCACCGCGGTGATCTTCTGCGACGGGATCGAGCCCGAACCACTGTTCTGGGACTGGGCCGAACGCACCGGCACCCCCCTGATCGGGTCCCCCGTCTCGGACGAAGAGTTGATCAATCAACTGCGCTACTATCTGACCCACGCCTTGGCGGAACGCAAGACCATCCACGGCGTCTTCATTGAGGTCTTGGGGATGGGCGTGCTGCTGGCCGGGGACCCGGCGGTCGGCAAGAGCGAGTTGGCGCTCGATCTGATCAGCCGCGGACACCGCCTGATCGCCGACGACGCACCCCAGTTCGCCCGCGTCGCACCGGAGAAACTGGAAGGCACCTGCCCGGATGCCCTGCTCGATTTCCTGGAGGTCCGCGGCCTGGCACTGGTTCAGTTTGGTTCTTCCTTATCCTTATGTTTTTGTAGTATTTTTATAACCTGGGCTGTCGAACTCTAAGGACCTCATCCCACGAGAGTCCCTGCTGGAGAATCCCCAGAGCCACCGCAGGAACCTGTTTTGTCGTGAAGTGGCTGCGAATAAAGTTATGGACAATCCACAACATATCCAATGTTCTTTGCAAACCAGAAATGCTCTTCGCGTACGTATTCGTTCGGCGGCGATAAGCAGAATTCTTTCGCCGAAATGAAGCGTTCGATGCTTCCAAATGATTAGCATGAATATCGGCTGGCGTCACATCTTGATCGGTTTCTGGATGCTCCGGATGAGGGGTTTCGTATTTGGGACGCGAGTGCCCCGTTCTATCAGTTCCTTTCCCTTTATTCTTAAGGCGCACCTTCACACCGCGACGAAGCACTTTCGGTGGGCGGCCGCGTTTTCCGGTTCGCAATACTTCGTGGCAAATTTCAAACAGGAGATTGCCATACCGACGTTCCCCGTCGGTGACTAGAGTGACATCGCCAGTACGCAGGATGACATCTCTAAGTATTTGTATGGCATATGAAAATAGGCTGCGATCCTTTTTCCCGCACTGAAGCGCCCAGATAAATCGACTTGCCCTTTCCATCAGTACGATCGTCCAGCCTTCACAATCCTCCGGGGGGACATTCCTATTCACTTTCGTATAAAGCTCATCACCTTCGATCAGTTGCTCAATAAAGGTGTGCGTCAGGGCATATATGACCAGCACATCCTTGCAATCGGCCAGGCGACGCTCCCATAGGAGCAACGTATTCTTCGCAATCGCGAAGGCCCGGCAGGCGGCGTTCAAGCCGATCCCCTCAGTGCGCGTTTTGAGCACTTGAATGATGAAGCTGGTCGGTTTCCTGAGCCCCTCGATAAGGGTGGCTTTGGTCTCGGAAAAGAGCCTATTGCAACTTTGACATCGCCACAGCAAACGCGTACCGTTATGACCGGTTTGATACGTCTTGTGATGCCGACAATTCTGTGAATTGCAATGAGGGCATGTCCATTGTCCGTTCAAGAAGTTCTCACTTATTCAAAAAGTGACGGAAACCCGCGCCGAACTAGATATATTACATATATTTCAATGTCTTGTAAACAGGAATTAAACTGAACCAGTGCCCGGCCTTGGGATTCTCAATATCCGGGCCATGTTCGGCGAGGGGGCCGTGGTCCGACGCAAGACACTGAATTTGATCATCGACTTGAAACCGCTTGATCAGACTCAACTCGACCGCATCGACCGGCTTGCGGGGAGCCTGTCCGCCAGCACCATCCTGGGGGTGGCCGTGCCCCGGATCACCATGCCCGTGGCCCCGGGGCGCAACCTGTCCATCATTGTGGAGGCCGCGGTACGCCACCAGATCCTGCGCATTCGCGGCTATGATGCCGGGGTCGACTTCATCGACCGTCAGGCGCGCGCGCTGAGCAATGACCGCCCCGACCCACCCGAGGTGCGTTCGGGCGGCACACCGGTCGCCACCGCGCCGTCGCCCGGTGGGCCCCGCCCGGGGCCCACCGACGGCGGGGCCTGACCAGGCATCCCACCATACCCACCAACCCGTGGACCTCACCATGAGACTCGTCATCGTCAGCGGCCTCTCCGGCTCCGGCAAGAGTGTCGCCTTGCGCACCCTGGAGGACCTGGGGTTCTACAGCATCGACAACCTGCCGCTGTTCCTGCTCAAGGACCTGGCCCTGGGGCTCAAGGACGCCGTCGACGAGGTCTTCAGCAACACCGCCGTCGGCGTGGACGCGCGCAGCAACCCCGAGGAGCTGAAAAACCTGCCTGACCTGATCCTTGCCGCCCAGGCCCGCGGCGTCGAGTGCCAGGTGGTATTCCTTGATGCCCACACCGATACCCTGATTCGCCGCTTCAGCGAGACGCGCCGCCGCCACCCGCTGACACGCCAGGAGCGACCGCTCGCCGAGGCGATCAAACTGGAGCGGCAGTTGTTGGAGCCGATTCGCCAGGTCGCCGATATCCGCATCGATACCACCCTGACCAACGTCCATGAATTACGCGATCTGGTCCGGGTGCGCCTCGCCGGCGATGCCTCACCCAAGGCCTCGATTCTCCTGCAATCCTTCGGCTTCAAGCACGGTCTGCCCCAGGACACCGACTTCCTGTTCGACGTGCGCTGCCTGCCCAACCCCCATTGGCAATCGGAGCTCAAGCCCTTGACCGGGCTCGCGCGCCCGGTCGTGGAGTTCCTCGAGTCAAGCCCGGACGTGATCGCCATGCGCAACGACATCGCCGCCTATTTCGACCGCTGGATCCCGCTGTTCGAGACCGATGGCCGCTTTTACCTGACCATCGCCATCGGCTGCACCGGCGGCCAACACCGCTCCGTCTATCTGGTGGAGGCCCTGCGCGGGCACTTCGAGCGCAGCGGACACAAGGTCATGGTCCGGCACCGGGAACTGCCGTGAGCGTCGGACTGCTGCTGATCACCCACCACCCCCTGGGTGCCGACCTGTTACGGGTCGCCGCCGGGATCTTCGGCACCTGCCCGACGCGGGTGGAAGCCCTCGAGGTCGAGAACGACGCCCCCTGCGACCTGATGCTGGCGCAGGCCGAACAAATGGCCGGGCGGCTCGATGCCGGCGACGGGGTCCTGGTCCTCACCGATATCTACGGCGCCACCCCGGCGCGTGTCGCCGGCGCGCTGCTCGCGCGGCGGCGGCACCTGCGGGTGCTGGCCGGGGTCAATCTGCCCATGGTCGTGCGCGCCCTCAACTATGCCGCGCTGGAGTTGGACGTCGTGACCGAGAAGGCCCTGGCCGGGGGCCGCGACGGCGTCCGCATCTGCCCTGGACCGGGCGCGGAGGATTGACGCCGATGCTGCGCCGGGACCTTGAGATCATCAACAAACTCGGGCTGCACGCCCGGGCGGCGGCCAAGCTGGTCAACTGCGCCACCCGCTTCGGGAGCTTCATCGAAGTCGAGCGACGCGGCCAGCGGGTAAACTGCAAAAGCATCATGGGCATCATGATGCTCGCGGCGAGCCGCGGCACCTGGATCATCGTGGAGGCCAGCGGCGACGACGAGGCGGACGCGATGGCGGCGATCGAGGACCTGATCGGCAGCCGCTTTGGAGAGGACGAGTGACCATTGCCTTCCAAGGGATCGGGGTCGCGGCGAGCCAGTCGGTCGCCATCGGACCTGCTTACCTCACCGGCCATGGACTCACCAGTGTGCCCCAGACCCCGATCACGCCGGCGCAGGTGGCGGGCGAACTGGATCGGCTCAATTGCGCAGTCGCCGCGGCCCGGCGGGCGCTCAAGACCATCCGCGCCCAGGTCCCGCGCGCCACCCCGCTCAATATCGCAGAGTTCATCGATGCCCACCTGCTGATGCTGGAGGACGTGGCCCTGGTCGATGAGGTGCGCAAGATCATCCGTGACCAACTCTACTGCGCCGAATGGGCGCTGCAGCAGCAGCGCGACACCCTGGTCGGCGTCTTCGATGCCATGGACGACCCCTATCTGCGCACCCGCCGTGACGATGTCGAGCACGTCGTCCACCAGATCATGACCTTCCTGCAAGGCGCCCAGTTGCCCTTCGACCCCGGCGCCCGGGACCTGGAGGGTTGTGTCGTGGTCGCCCGCGACCTGATGCCGGCCGACGCCATCGTCCTGCGTCATCGCGGCGCCGCCGCCTTCGTCACCGAGTTCGGCGGCCCCGTGTCCCACACCGCGATCCTGGCCCGCAGCCTGTCGGTACCCGCGGTCGTCGGGGTCCACAACGTCACGCGCTATGTGCGCCCCGGCGAGCCCCTGATCGTCGATGGGGAGACCGGCACCGTGCTGGCCGACCCGGACCCCGGGACCCTCGCCTATTACCGCGAACGACTCGGCGCCATCGCCCTGCGGCGGCAACACCTGCGCACCCTGGTCGACCGGCCGGCGGTGACCCGCGACGGCACCGCCATCGGCCTGCTCGCCAACCTGGAGTTGCCCGAGGACGCCGCAACCGCACGCCTCAACGGCGCGGTTGGGGTCGGGCTCTACCGCACCGAGTTCCTCTACATGAACCGGGATGAGCTCCCGGACGAAGAGGAACACCTCGCGACCTACACCACCATCGTCGCGGCCTTGGCGGGGCTGCCCCTGACCATCCGCACCCTGGATCTGGGTCTCGACAAGCGCAGCGAGGCACTTGGAACGCCCGGCCCCGGAGCCGGCAACCCGGCGCTCGGCCTACGCGGTATCCGCCTCTGCCTGAAGGAGCCCGCCCTCTTCCGGCCCCAATTGCGCGCGATCCTGCGCGCCAGCGCCCTGGGGCCGATCCGGCTGATGCTGCCCATGGTCACCAACGTGCAGGAGGTGGAGGCGGTGCTCGCCATCATCGCCCAACTCAAGGAGGACCTGACCGGCGAGGGGCTGGCCTTCGACCCACGCTTACCCATCGGGGCCATGGTCGAGGTTCCCGCCGCCGCCCTGGCGGCCCGCTCCCTGGCCCGCCGCATGGACTTCCTGTCCATCGGCACCAACGACCTGATCCAGTACACGCTGGCCATCGACCGCCTCGACGACGGCGTCAGCTACCTGTTCGACCCCACCCACCCGGCCATCCTGCTACTGATCCGCACCACCATCGCCGCCGGCCGCGACCTCGACACCCCGGTCGCCATGTGCGGCGAGATGGCCGGGGACCCGCGCTTCACCCGGCTCCTGCTCGGCCTGGGACTGCGCCACTTCAGCATGCAGCCGGGGGCACTGCTCGGCATCAAGGAGATCATCCTCGACACCGACCTCCAGGCCCTGGAGGCCCGGACTGCCCACCTCTTCGCCCGGCTCGACGATGCCGAGCCGGGGGAATTGCTGGATGCGCTCAATCAGCTTTAGTCACGCTTCGCCGGCAATGCGCCTTCAATGGGCCCTCACGGCACCCGACACGAATGACTGACGCGCCTCGCGCAGCATGCCGATCTCGACCATCTTGGGCAGGAGGACCCGCTCCTCTCGTTCAAGGCGTTGCGCGACCAGGGTGAACATGTCCCGGGTTTCGGCCAGAAATTCACCGGCGAAGTTGAAATCGCAGTGCTTCAGCCAGCGCCGGTAGTAATCCTCGAAGGTCTTGCGCATGAACCCCTCCCCGCTGATGAATCCCCAGGCAATGGACTTGACCTTGGGGTCCTCATGCATCAGCAGGGCGGGGAAGACGTTGCGATCCTCTTCGGTCAGGTGCCTGCTCACCTCCTCACCCAGGTCGCATAACTGCTCATACGCGGTCCTGGCGTTGGAGCTGATGCGCAGGTGTTCCTCGGTGAGGAGCCCGCTCAGGTCATCGACCATCTCGCGCAGGTGCGAATGGATGGTGCGGTAGCCGTCTAGGGTTTGCATGGATCATCCTCCTCGTTGTGAGTTTGACTGGACCGCACCGCAAGGACCGAACCTCCGGCACCGCCCCGTGGCCGCCACGCCTCTGGCACCCTGCCACCAGTCTGTGCGCGACCACGTCCGCGAATACCGGCCTCACGGGAAGCCGACTTGGCGTCACAACCCTTTTTTTATTTTACTGATGACCCACTGGCTCTCGATCAAGAATGCTGATCGACAACCGTGATACCTGTCGGCCCATTTCAGAAATTGTTCGTGCCGTCGGCATCTTTATAAGGATAGACCCAAAAGCCCCAGCCTGTTCGGAAATCGGAGATCCCGACCACGGGCACCTGCCAGACCGGGGGACCCGCTGGGCTTGAGCCGAGATCCCCGGGGCACTGAGCGTCCACGTACAAGCCCGGCCGCAGCTCCTGGAGGACCCGTTTGCGCGCATCAGGCAATCGCCGTCAACCGGGAAACCCCTGACGATCGCCTTCCCAGAACGGCAGTCGCGTCAGTCGCGCGCCCGTTAGGATTACAATGACTCAGCGGCGATCGTCTTGACTCCACCTCAATCGCAGGGGGCACCATCGGTTGAACCAGGCTCGTACCGTGCGCGATCTCCTCGCCCGCTTGCGCCCGTCCTGGCCCGTCTGGGTCACGCTGGCCGTTGGATTGGCACTGACCACACTGGGCAGCGTGCATACCCACGCGCAGGTCGAGTCCGAGAACCGGCAGCAGCTCGCCACAATCGGGGCCGAGATCGCGCAGAAGATCGTGATCAGCGTGCTGCTCGCCGCGCTGGTCGGCGCGTTCTTGCGGGCGCGCCTGCACGCGCGGCGACTGGCCGCGGAGCGGGCCGCCCGCCGCCAGGCGCAACAGGAACCGGGCGAGGCGGAAGGCCGCTATCGGGCCCTGTTCGAGTCATCCCCGGTGGGGCTTTATCGGTCGACCCCCCAGGGGCGCTACCTGGAGGTCAATGCCGCCTTCGCCCGCATCCTCGGCTACGCAAGCCCGCAACAGTTGATTGCAGAGATCACCGACATCGCCGCCCAGGTCTATGCCAACCCCCGGGAGCGGCAGATCCTCGCCGGATTGCTTGCCGAGCGCGGGCGGGCCCTGGGCTTCGAGATCGAGGCCCGGCGGCGGGACGGACAGCCGGTCTGGATCTCAGCCGACGTGAGCGCCGTGCGGGACACCGCCGGCGCCATCGTCGCCTACCAAGGGGCCATGACCGACATCACGGAGCGGGTGCGGGGCACGCTGGTGCGCGACACGGTCAGCGCCGTGGCGTGCTTGGCGGTTTCGTCTGTTTCGGCCCACGGGTTCCGCCAGGCGCTCCCGGCGCTCCTGTCGACCCGGCTCGGCTACCCGATTGTCGCCGTGGAGACCTATGACGCGGTGCGCGGTGACATGGTCTTTGTCGGCGCCCTGGGCATCCCCGCCGCGGCCGACGGCCGCTTGCGCGGTCCGATCGGGGAGACGCTGTCCGGCCAGGTCGCCACCAGCGGCGAGGCGCTGGTCGAGACCGCCGCCGACACGCGGCCCGAGTATGCCTTCGCGGCCTTGCGGGCGCTCGGTGTCGTCACCTTCGTGTGCGTGCCGATGGCGCTCGGGACCCGGATGTTGGGAACCCTGGCGCTGGCGGATACGCGCCGCCGATCGGACGCGGCCTGGGTGGTCGACACGCTGCGGACGGTCGCCGATACCGCGGCCGATGCCATCGAACGCCTGGAGACCCAAGCCGCCCTGCGCGAGCGCGAGCGCGATTACCGGGGCCTGGTGGACAACCTGAGCGCCGCGGTGGTGGTACACACACCCGACACCCGCGTCCGCTTTTCCAATCCCATGGCATCGCAACTCCTCGGTCTGGATGCCCAGCAGATGCAAGGACTCGCGGCGGTCGCTCCAGCCTGGCGTTTCATCCGGGAAGACGGCACCCCGGTGCCGCCGGAGGAATACCCGGTCGCGCGCGTCGCGGCGTCCGGCGCGCCGCTGCAGAATCTGATCCTGGGGATACTGCGGGCCGACCGCGATGATCCGACCTGGGTGCAATGCGCGGCCCATCCGCTGCGCGACGACCAGGGGCAGCTCGAGCAGATCGTGGTGACCTTCTTCGACGTGACCAAGCGCGTGCGGGCCGAGCGCGCCCTGAAGGAGAGCCAGGAATGGCTGCAAAAGAACCGCGACTTGTTGAGCGAAATGGGCCGAATGGCCCGGGTTGGCGGTTGGGAATTCAACGTGGAAACAGGTCAGCAGACTTGGACAGAGACCATCTACGACATCCACGAACTGGACCAGGCCTGTCTGCCAACGGTGGAGCAAGGCATCGCCTTCTATACCCCCGAGTCGCGCCCGATCATCATCGAGGCGGTGCGGCGTGCCATCGACCTGGGTGAGCCCTATGACCTGCAACTGGAGATCCTCACCGCCAAGGGCCATCGCCGGTGGGTCCACACGCTGGGTCGGGCCGTCCGGGAGGGCGGCCGAATCATTGCGGTCTCCGGGACTTTCCAGGACATCACCGGGCGCAAAGAAGCTGAGCTGGAACTCGACCAACATCGCCATCAACTCGAAGCCCTGGTGCAGATCCGGACCCAGGAGTTGAACGAGCAACTGGCGCGGGTGCGCGAACAGGATCATCAGCTCCTGCATCAAGCGCGCCTCGCGGCAATGGGCGAGATGCTCGGCAACATCGCCCATCAATGGCGCCAACCCTTAAGCGCCCTGGCCCTGGTGCTGGGCAACCTCCAGGATGCCGAACAACATCAGGAGTTGACGCCGCAGTACCTGGCGCAAAAGATCGCCGATGCCCACCGTCTGATCGACAAGATGTCGACCACCATCAGCGATTTCCGCGACTTCTTCCGCCCCGACACGCCACCCGAGACCTTCGACGTGAGCCAACCCGTCGGCGCAGCCCTGGCCCTGATGGCAGCGAGCCTCAAGACGCACGGCATCGCCGTCGTGACGGACGTCCGCGAGGCGGCGCGCATCACCGGCCGCCTGAACGAATATTCACAGGTGATCATGAACCTGCTCAGCAATGCCAAGGACGCCATCCTCGCCCGCCCCCCCAACGGCGGACAGATCCTCGTGCGGGTGGATCGCGACGGCGATCAGGCGCGGGTCAGGGTCACCGATAATGGCGGCGGGATTACCGAAGCGGCGCTGGCGCGGCTGTGCGAACCCTATTTTTCCACCAAACCGGATGGCACGGGGATCGGCCTGTACATGTCCAAAATGATCATCGAGAAGCGGATGGGCGGACGGCTTTCCGCGTGCAATCTGGAGGCCGGGGCGCAATTCACCGTAACGACGCCGCTGGCGCCGCAGGATCAGTAATGAATAGTCATGGCGAGCAAGACGATCAGGCCCAGCTGCGGAGCCTGTCGGTCCTGTATGTGGAAGACGAGGACGAGATCCGTGAGGAACTGGCCGTGTTTCTGCGTCGGCGGGTGGCGACGGTACACCTGGCGGCGAATGGTCAGGCGGGGCTCGACGCCTTTACCCAATACCAGCCGGATCTGGTGATCACCGACATCCGGATGCCGGTAATGAATGGGTTTGAAATGGCCGAACGCATCCGCGCGATGAGCCCGACGATCCCGATCATCATTACCACCGCCTTCGAGGAGACCAGCTACTTTCAAAAGGCGATCGACCTTGGCGTCGACAAATACGTCACCAAGCCGCTGAATCTGGACATCCTCGCCGCGGCACTGCGCAAGTGTGCACGCCTGATCCGCGCGGAGGCGGCGCTGCGCGAGGTGGATGAGCGCTACCCGCTGCTGTTCCGACCCTCCCATAGTGCGATCTCGGTCGCCGCGGCCGACGGGCGGGCAGTCGAGACCCGGGCGGTGGCGCGCGACCTGTCCGAACGTGCGGAGCACGCCTTGCAGTTGGCCGCACGGGTGTTCGAGAGCAGCGGCGAGGCAATCGTCATCACCGATCCGGATAACCTCATCCTGTCCGTCAATCGCGCCTTCTCCAAGCTCACCGGTTACAGTCAGAACGAGGTGATCGGCAAAAACCCAAGACTGCTGAAGTCCGATCGGCATGATCAGGCGTTCTATCAGCAATTATGGGACTGTCTGCTGGGCACCGGACACTGGCAAGGCGAGATCTGGAACCGCCGCAAGAATGGCGAGGCGTACCCGGAATGGCTGTCGATTACCGTGGTACGCGACACCCAGGGTCAGGTGCTCAACTATATCGCCATCTTTTCCGATATCTCGGAGATCAAGGCGGCGATGCAGCAGATCGAGTTCCTTGCCCATTACGACCCCTTGACCCGGTTGGCCAATCGCCGCCTGCTCGAACAACGGGTGGAACAATTGATCGCGCTGGCCGCACGGAACAAGGAACAGTTGGCCCTGCTGTTCATCGATCTGGACCGCTTCAAGGTCGTCAATGATTCGCTGGGCCATGCCGCGGGCGACGTGATCCTGGAGACCGTGGCGCAACGCCTGCGGGCAACCATGCGTGAGGTGGATTGCCTGGCGCGGCTAGGCGGCGACGAATTCGTCTGCGTCCTGCACGAGGTCATCGAGCCCCCTGACGTCCATGCCGCAGCGCGCCGGCTGATCGCCGTGCTGGACGAACCGCTGCAGGTGGCGGGGCATACCCTGACCGTCACCTCCAGCATCGGCATCAGTCTGTATCCCGGCGATGGGGTGGATTACGAAACCCTGCTGAAGAATGCCGATGCCGCCATGTACAGCGCCAAAAAGGCCGGGCGTGACCGCTTCGCCTTCTTCTGCGAGAGTATGAATGTCAGTATGGCACGCGAACGGGAGATCGAAAGCGCGCTGCGCCGTGCCTTGTCGCTCAATGAATTCGTGCTGCATTATCAACCGCAAGTGGCCATCGGCAGCGGGCGCATCATCGGCATGGAGGCCCTGCTGCGCTGGAACAGCGCGCAATTGGGGCCGATCGCGCCGGGGGCCTTTATCCCGCTGGCGGAGGAGACCGGCTTGATCGTTGCGATCGGCGAATGGGTACTGCACGAGGCCTGCCGGCAAAATGCGCAATGGCAGCGCCAAGGGCTCCCGCCGGCGGTGGTCGCGGTCAATCTGTCCGCGCTCCAGTTCCGGCAGAGCAATCTGCCGGAAACCGTCCGCGGCGCCTTGCAGGCAAGCGGGCTGGCCGCACGGTGGCTGGAACTGGAACTGACCGAGAGCCTGATCATGCAGGATGCCGAGTATACCATCGCGAGTCTGCGGGCCTTGAAAGAGATCGGCACGACGCTCGCCATCGACGACTTCGGCACCGGCTATTCGTCACTTGCCTATCTCAAGCGTTTCGCCATCGACAAGCTGAAGATCGATCAGTCGTTCATCCGGGATATACCCGACGACGATGACGACAAGATCGTCACCGCCATCATCGGGCTGGCCCACGCGCTGAATCTCAAGGTCATCGCCGAGGGCGTGGAGACCGATGGACAATTGGCCTTCCTGCGCGAGCGCCACTGCGATGAGATGCAGGGTTATCTGTACAGCCGGCCGCTGCCTGCCGCCGCCATGGAGGAACTCCTGAAGGCGTGCTGTTCTCCTGTTCAATGACGCCGGCACTCGCACCGGCCCGTCGCGGCCGGGGGGCCGCTCCTACGCGGGGTAGGAGCGGCCCCCGGCCGCGACGAAAGGCGCCGGCGGGATGGCCGCAATGATGACCAAGGCCGATCGCGGCAGCGGCTAGCCTTGCAACCCCCCACCCCAACCCTCCCCCACAAGGGGGCCGCTACAGAGGAGTCAACCATGGCAACCGGCACGGCCGTCCAAGTGAACCAGGCTACCGAATCATTCACCTATGCCGATTACCGCGGCTGGCCGGACGGCGAGCGGTGGGAACTGATCGACGGGCAGGCTTACGACATGTGCCCGGCGCCGGCCCGGGTTCATCAGGACGTGGTGTTGGAACTCGGCCGCCAAGTCGCCAACTTCCTGCTCGGTCAACCGTGCCGCCCCTATGTGGCCCCTTTCGACGTGCGTCTGCCCGAGGCCGACGAGCCGGACGACGCGATCAAGAATGTCGTCCAGCCGGATCTGGCGGTCATCTGCGACCCGCGCAAGCTCGATGACAAGGGTTGCCGCGGTGCGCCGGACTGGATCATCGAGGTCCTTTCACCCCGCACCGCCGCGAAGGACCAGCGGCCTAAGCGCGACCTCTACGAGCGGCACGGGGTCGGCGAATACTGGCTGGTGCACCCGACGGATCAGGTGCTCTTCATCTACCGCCTGGCGGACGGGCGCTACGGTAAACCCGATGTCCGCCCGGCCCTGGGCGAGACCCCAGTCGCCACCCTGCCGGGCCTCGTGATCCAGTGGGCGAGCGTTTTTCCTCAGGAGGAACCGAGGGTCCAATCGCCCAGGACCTGATCCAGGCGCAGTGCTTGTTAACGAGTCAGGAATAGACACAACACAGTCGTTGTCGTTGTCGTTGTCGTTGTCGTTGTCGTTGTCGTTGTCGTTGTCGAGTTATCGTAGCGCCCCAGATTCTCTCGCACGCCAAATTTCATCGCTTTTCCGATTACGATTACGACAACGACAACGACAACGGTGCGGCAAGCATTCCCTGCGCCAGAGGTGTTCGCACCCGCAACCGCGCGCCTCCTGCGCGCCTCCTTGCCCGGCGTCCACGGCGGGGCTAAACTTGAGGAGTACCCGGTTGCGGGTGGTCGGAACTCCCAACAACCGTCGGTGTCGCGTACCGCGAGGCGGGTCATGAAAAAAGTAGCCGCACCTGCCAAGGGTCAGTCCACCGCAGCCTCCCCAAGCAGCGCCCAACCCCCGCCCGGCGCCCCCGCCGCGTCTCCCCTGGTCGCCCCGGACGACGCCCCGCCGCTCGACCAGGGTTTTCCCATTGTCGGCATCGGCGCTTCAGCCGGTGGACTGGAGGCGCTGGAGCTCTTCCTGGGCGCGGTCCCGCCGGCCTGCGGACTCGCCTTCATCGTCGTCCAGCACCTGGACCCGACCTACCAGGGCAACATGGCGGCACTGCTCCAGCGTGTCACCGCCATGCCGGTCGCCCAGATCACGGACCGTCTCAAGGTCGCGCCCGGACACGTCTATGTGATCCCGCCCAACCGGGACCTGTCCATTCTGCACGGCGTGCTGCACCTGCTGGAACCGGTCGCGCCCCGCGGACTGCGCCTGCCCATCGATTTCTTCTTGCGCGCCTTAGCCGAGGATCAGCACGAGCACGGCCTGGGTGTCATCCTCTCGGGTATGGGCTCGGACGGCAGCCTCGGGCTGCGCGCCATCAAGGAGCGGGGCGGCGCCGTCTTCGTCCAGGACCCGGCCTCGGCCAGGTTCGACAGCATGCCGCGCAGCGCCATCGCCGCCGGGTTGGCCGATGTCATCGCGCCGGCTGAGGAACTGGCCGGGCGGATCCTCGCCTATCTCAAGCACCTGTCGCCCCTGGTGCTTCCGTCCGACCTGACGCTGGCGGACCCCAATCAGAGCGGCCTGGAGAAGGTCGTGGTGCTGCTGCGCACCCGAGCCGGCCACGACTTCTCCGCCTACAAGAAGAGCACACTCTACCGCCGTATCGAGCGGCGGATGGGCCTGCACCAGTTGGACCGGATCGCGGACTATGTCCACTACCTGCGGGAGAATCCCCAGGAACTGGACCTGCTCTTCAAGGAACTGCTGATCGGTGTGACGAGCTTCTTCCGCGACCCCGCGGTCTGGGAACAATTGAAGACCACGGTCATTCCGGGGCTGCTGGCCGCCCATCCCGATGGCGCGACCCTGCGCCTCTGGAGCGCCGGCTGCTCGACCGGCGAGGAGGCCTATTCACTCGCCATCATCCTGCACGAGGCACTGGAGCAGGTGCAGTTGCCCGTGCGCTTTGCCTTCCAGGTCTTTGCCACCGACCTGGACCGGGATGCCATCGATAAGGCCCGCGTCGGCAGCTATCCCGCGAATATCTCCGCCGATTGCTCGGCGGAGCGCCTGGAGCGGTTTTTCGTACAGGATGACCACGGCTACCGGGTGAAGAAAGACATCCGTGAGATGCTGATCTTTGCCACACAAAACCTGGTCATGGACCCGCCCTTCACCAGGCTCGACCTGCTCGTCTGCCGCAACCTGCTCATCTACATCGACGCGAGCCTGCAGAAGAAGCTGATCCCACTCTTTCACTACAGCCTGAACCCCGGCGGCATCCTGGTGCTGGGCAACTCGGAGACCATCGGCCAGCACCAGGATCTCTTTACCCCCTTGCCCGGAAAGACCCGGATCTACCAACGCCGTGCCGTCGCGCGGGGGAACACGGTCGAATTTCCCAGCGTCTTTGCGCCCGCCCCCGCGGCGGTCCGCCCCCCCACGGCGCCCGTGCCCTTGTCGGCCCTGAGTCTGCAGTCGCTGATCGAACCCCTGCTGCTGCGGCACTATGGCCCGGCGGCAGTGCTGACCACCGAGCAGGGCGACCTGGTGTACATCAGCGGGAAGACGGGCAGATACCTGGAGCCGGCGGTCGGCAAGGTCGACCTGAACCTCTTCGCCATGGCCCGCGATGGGCTCAAGACCGCCTTGAGCGAGGTCTTTCACAAGGCCGTGCGGCAGCAGGCCGGCATCTCCGTCAAGGCGGTCAAGGTCACGGGTACCGACGGCGATCGGCTCGTGGACCTGACCCAGGGCAATCGCATCAGATAATTAGCAATTACTGTTAGACGAAACACGAGGATCACGTGACAATCCACTGACTTTTCTGTCTTGTGGAGTGGCGACGATGTGCGAAACAACCCTGGATCGGTCGCTGGCCGGGCATTTTTCCGCGCTGGAAGACCCGCGCTGCCCGATCAAGCGCCACCACAACCTGATCGACATGATCGTCATCGCCATTGCGGCAACGCTCTGCGGCGCGGACGGCTGGGTGGCCATCGCGCAGTTCGGACGCACGAAACGGCCGTGGTTTGCGCAGTTTCTGGAGTTGCCCAAGGGCATCCCGGCCCACGACACGTTCGGGCGGGTGTTCGGGTTGCTGGCGCCGGAAGCATTCGAGACGTGCTTTCGCGCTTGGGTGGCGTCGATTCGTGAAGTGATCCCCGGCGAGATCATCGCCATCGACGGCAAGACGCTGCGCCGCTCCCACGATCGGGCCAAGGGTCTGGCCGCGCTGCACGTGGTCAGCGCGTGGGCGACGGCCAACCGCGTCGTCCTTGGGCAAGTCGCCACCGACGCGAAGTCCAACGAGATCACGGCGATCCCGCAGTTGCTGGCGTTGCTGCGTCTCCAAGGCTGCATCGTCACCATTGATGCAATGGGCTGTCAGACCAAGATCGCCGAGCAGATCATCGAGCAGGGGGCCGACTACGTGCTGGCGCTCAAGGGCAACCAGGGCACGCTGGCCACCGAAGTCGAGGAGGCGTTTATCGATGCCGACGCGCGGGATTACGCGGGGGTCGACACGCAGATGCACGAAACCCACGAGCATGGCCATGGACGGGTGGAGACCCGCCGCTACCGGACCTTGGGTGATCTCTCCGGCGTACCGCGCAGCGCCCTGTGGAAGGGCATGAACATGATCGGCATGGTCGAGTCGCAGCGCGAAGTCGCTGGCAAGATCACCCGCGAAACTCGCTTCTACATCGGCAGTATCGCCACCGACGTGGCCCGCTTCGCCCGTGCCGTGCGTGATCACTGGGGCGTGGAGAACGATCTGCATTGGAGTCTCGATGTGGCCTTCCGCGAGGATGACTGCCGCGTGCGCGAACCGGGCGCCCGCGAGAACCTGGCCGTACTGCGCCACATCGCGCTGACGCGGCTGAAGAACGACAACACCAAGCTCGGCATCAAGAACAAACGCTTGAAGGCCGGTTGGGATGAACGCTACTTGACGAAGCTGCTTTTTGAAGCACCGGATGCCAAGCCAAAAACACGTGTATCAGATTCTCCGAATATTAGTGTAGCGTGATGCGATTGCCCTGGGACCTGACCGTTCAACCGCTGGCCGAGCCGGCGGTGCTCCGGGGGATGGTGTTGATCGTATTCACGGAGGTTCACACCGCACCGGCGCCGGGCGCGCCGGCCGCGGGCGACGCCCGCCAGGCCGAGATGGCCCAGGAACTGCTGCGCTCCCGCGAGGAATTGCAGACCACGCGCGAGGAGATGCAGACCTCACAGGAGGAACTGCGCTCCGCCAACGAGGAACTCCAATCCACCAACGAGGAATTGCAAAGCACCAACGAGGAATTGACCACCTCCAAGGAGGAGATGCAGTCGATGAACGAGGAACTGCAGACGGTCAACCACGAACTCCAGGCCAGGGTAGAGGCCCTGTCGCGGGTCAGCGACGACCTGACCAATCTGCTCAACAGTACCGATATCGCGACCCTGTTTCTGGACAACCAACTCCACGTCAGGCGCTTCACTACCGAGATCAGCAGCATCTTCAAACTGATCCCGGGCGACGTCGGCCGCCCCATCAGCGACCTGGTGAGCAGCCTGGACTATCCCGGTTTGATCGCGGACAGCCGCGAGGTGCTGCGCTCGCTGGTCTTTCATGAGCAACAGGCCCCGACCCATGACGGGCGCTGGTTTGGGGTGCGCATCATCCCCTACCGCACCCAGGACAACCGGATCGATGGCGTGGTGGTCACCTTTGTCGATATCAGCGACGCCAAGTCACTGGAGGCGAAGATGGGCGAGGCCATGTCGGTCTTGCGGGGCCGCGTCGCCGACCAGGACGCCGAGTTGGAGGCGGCTAGGCAGCGGGAAGGCGAACTGCGGACCGCGCGGTCGCTTCTGGAACAGCGCCTCGCGGAGCGGACGGAGGGACTGCCCGCGGCCCGTGCCGATGGGTCGGCGGGGCAGGAACCATGAACCATGACCGCGATGCCGCCGCACTGCGCCGCCAGGCGGAAGAGCGCCTGCGCCAACGCACGCCGGGCGGGGAGGCCCTAGGGTCAACCGATGACACACGGCGCCTGCTGCTCGAGCTGCAAGTCCACCAGATCGAGTTGGAGATGCAGAACGAGCAGTTGCGCGAATCGCAGGCGCAGTTGGAAGCGGCAACGCAACGCTATATGGAACTCTATGACTTCGCGCCCGTGGGCTATTTTACGCTGGACCCGCGGGGCACCATGACCGACCTGAACCTGACCGCGGCACGCCTGCTGGGTTATGAACGCGCCCGCCTGCAGGACAAGCGCTTCGGGACCTTCGTGGCCGAGCGGCATCGTCCCACCTTCAACTCACTGCTGGAGCGGGTCTTTGCCTCCGAGTCCAAGCACCACTGTCGGATCGAACTGGCGAGCGGCGACCAACCGGCGCTAACCGTCGACATCGAGGCCCTGCGGGCGGCCGATGGACGGTCCGCTCGCGCGATCCTGCTCGACATCACCGAGCGCGTGCGGATGGAACAGGCGCTGGCGCAGGCGCGCGAGGCGGCCATCCGGTTCGAGGTCGACCAGCGGTTTGGCGCCCTGGCCCACCAGGACATCGCCGGCCTGACCGAGACCGATGCCGCCGGACGCCTGACCTTCGTCAATGACCGCTTCTGTACCATGGTCGGGCGCACGAGCGAGCAACTGCTGTCGCTGCGGATGCAGGACATCACGCACCCAGACGACCGGGCGCGCAGCGATGAACTGTACCAACGCCTGCTCTGCGGCGGACGCAGTTACATGATCGATCAGCGCTATGTGCACGCCGATGGACGGACGGTGTGGGCGAGCGTGGCCGTATCGGTGCTCCGGGACGCCGCCGGCCAGGCGTCGAATTACGTGGCGGTGGTGCTGGACATCACTGAACAGCGGCGACAGGAGGAGCAATTGCGCCAGGCGCACGACCTGCTGGCGATGGCCGAACGCGCGGCCGGGGCGGGCGCCTGGGACTGGGACATGGTCAATGACCGGCTGCATTGGTCGGACGCGCTCTTTCGGCTCTTCGGTTTGGACCCCTCAATCAATCAGGCGAGTCTGGACACCTGGCGCGCCGCGATGCAACCCGACGACTGGCCGCCGACCGAACGCGCAATGACCGAGTCCATCCGTGAGCGGCGGCCCTTTACGATAACCTACCGCATCCCGCTGCCCACGGGCGCGATCCGCTGGCTCGATGCCTATGGTCAGGTGACTTACGACGAGGCGTCCGGTGCCCCGCTGCGCTTTTCGGGCATCAGTGTCGACGTGACCGCGCGCCGGCAGACGGAAGACGATCTACGCGACAGTGAGCAGCGCTTCCGCACGCTCAATGCCGAACTGGAGGAAAAGGTGGCGGCGCGCACCGCCGAATTGGCGCTGGCCAATGAGGAGTTACGCCATCTTGCCCGGCATGACGCGCTGACCGGGCTGCACAACCGCTTGGCCGCCAATGAGCGCCTGCGCAGCGAATTCGTGGCCATGAAGCGCTCAGGCAACCCCTATGCGGTGTTGCTCATGGATATCGATCTGTTCAAGCGCGTCAACGACGCCCATGGCCATGCCGTCGGCGATCAGGTCTTGCAGCGGGTGGCGCAGGCCCTGGAGGCGACGCTGCGCGAAAGCGATTTCGTTGCCCGTTATGGCGGGGAGGAGTTCCTGGCACTGTTGCCCGCCACCGGACTCGCCGCCGCCGCCCTGGTGGCCGAGAAGCTGCGCCAGGCGGTCGCGTCCACGCCTTACCCCATCGCCGACCCCATTACGCTCAGCCTCGGTGTCGCACTCGCCGACCCGGCACAACCCGATGAGGACGCCGCCCTGCGCGAGGCCGACGACCGGCTCTATGAAGCCAAACGGGCCGGCCGCAACCAGTGGAAGGCCGCCGAGGGGAGCGGGCGATATCGGTAGATATCAATGCCGTTAAGTTAAGCGCTGCCGGCTCCCACGCGCGGGCAGGGAAGCAAGAGCGGGCGCTGCGCGTCCAGTAACCAGACGGGACGCGCAGCGCCCGCACTTGCTCCCACGCGGGAGCGCTCCAAGCACCATCCAGGGCGTTGCCTGCGGCGGGACGGGGCATTCGCCCCGTCCCCAACGTTTATTCCGACGCCGATCGTTGGCACTAGCCCGCAGGTGCGGAGAAAACGTTTCGGACGGGGCGAATGCCCCGTCCGGCCCGGGAAGGGTGTACCCGCGGCGGGACGGGGCATTCGCCCCGTCCCCAACGTTTATTCCGACGCCGATCGTTGGCACTAGCCCGCAGGTGCGGAGAAAACGTTTCGGACGGGGCGAATGCCCCGTCCGGCCCGGGAAGGGTGTATCTGCAATCGCGGCGATCACAAGCCCCGAAGGGGCGCGATCTACCAGCCCAGGGCAACGCCCTGGGTGCTCTGTTGTATCTGGTCTTAGCCCTGAAAGGGCGTGACATGGGCGGGCCATGGAATCTGTGTGCGTTTCGGCGCTGATCACCTGGGGTCATACAGCCCTCGGACGTGATAGCCGGACGTAGGGGCGGGTTTCAAACCCGCCCCTACACCAAGGGCCTGTCCGGATGTCAGGTGCGAAGGCTATATCTTGTAGAACCCGCGATACCAGTCGACGAAGCGGGCCACGCCATCGGCGACGCTGGTGCGCGGTTGGTAGCCGATGTCGCGTACCAGTTCACTCACGTCGGCGTAGGTGTCGGGAACATCCCCGGGTTGCAGCGGCAGCAGGTTCAATTGCGCCTTCAGACCCAGGCTGGTTTCGAGTACGGCGATGTACTCCATCAATTCCACCGGGTTGTTGTTGCCGATATTATATAGCCGATAGGGGGCACGGCTGGTGGCGGCATCCGGGGCCGCACTTGACCAGTCGGGGTTGCCCGCGGCGGGGCGGTCCAGGACCCGGATCACGCCCTCCACGATGTCGTCGATATAGGTGAAGTCCCGCCGGTGGCGGCCGTAATTGAAGACGTCGATGGGCTCACCGGCGATGATCGCCCGGGTGAATTTGAAAAGCGCCATGTCCGGGCGACCCCAGGGACCGTAGACCGTAAAGAACCGCAGTCCGGTGGTCGGCAGCCCATAGAGATGGCTGTAGGTATGGGCCATCAGTTCGTTGGCCTTCTTGCTCGCGGCGTAGAGGCTCACCGGATGATCCACGTTATGGTGGACCGAGAAGGGCATGGTGGTGTTGGCGCCGTAGACTGAACTGCTGGACGCATACACCAGGTGCTCGACGCCGGTATGGCGGCAGGCCTCCAGGACATTGGCGAAGCCGACCAGATTGGTGGCGACATAGGCCAGCGGATTCTCGATCGAATAGCGCACGCCGGCCTGGGCCGCGAGATTCACCACCCGCTCGGGTCCATAGGTGTCGAAGACCCCGCGCAGGACCTCGCCGTGCTCGATATCCACCCGCAGGTCAGTATAGGCCGGGTGGCCGGTAAGGAGGGCCAGACGCGCCTCTTTCAGGGCTACGTCATAGTAGTCGTTCAGGTTGTCGACCCCGATGACCTGATCCCCGCGCTCCAAGAGGCGCAGGGACAGGGCAGCGCCGATAAAACCCGCGGCTCCGGTGACTAATACTCTCATTGGGGGTGCCTCGGCAGCGCTTCACAAACGGCCATCGACCTGCTCCTTGGGAAACATCTGTTTGACATCGTAGAGCACCGCGGCGGGCTTGCCGAAGCCGCGGATCTGCGCCACGCCCAGGTCACGGAACTGGCGGTGGGCGACGGCCAGGATGATCGCATCATAGAACGCCGTCGGCGGCTCGGCGATGACCTCGATCCCATATTCGTGGCGGGCCTCGGCCGGATTGACCCAGGGGTCGTGGACGTCGCAGACGATCCCGTATTCCTTGAATTCGGCAACGATATCGACCACCCGGGTGTTGCGCAGGTCCGGACAGTTCTCTTTGAAGGTCAGTCCCAGGATCAGCACGCGCGCCGCCGCCGACAGGCAGCCGCGCCGGGTCATGAGTTTGATGACCTGCTTGACCACATAGGCGCCCATGCTGTCGTTGAGCCGCCGGCCGGCCAGGATGATCTCCGGGTGGTAGCCGATGGCCTGGGCCTTATGGGTCAGGTAATAGGGATCGACGCCGATACAGTGTCCACCCACCAGGCCGGGACGAAACGGCAGGAAGTTCCACTTGCTCCCGGCGGCCTCCAGGACCTCTTGGGTATCGAGTCCGAGCCGGTGAAAGATCAACGCCAGTTCGTTGATCAGGGCGATGTTCACATCGCGCTGGGTGTTTTCGATGACCTTGGCCGCCTCGGCCACGCGGATGCTGCTGGCCAGATGGGTGCCCGCGGTGATGATCGAGCGATAGAGCGAGTCGATGAGGGCCGCCGTCTGCGGGGTCGAGCCGGAGGTGATCTTCCTGATCGTCGTGAGTCGGTGCTCCTTGTCGCCCGGGTTGATCCGCTCGGGGCTGTAACCGACATAAAAATCCTGATTGTACTTGAGCCCGGAGACCTCTTCGATGAGGGGGACGCAGACCTCCTCGGTCGCGCCGGGGTAGACCGTCGACTCGTAGACCACGACCTCGCCGGCCCGGATGACGCCGCCGAGCATCCGGCTGGCGGATTGCAGCGGCCGCAGGTCGGGTGACTTGTGGGCATCGATGGGGGTCGGGACCGTCACGATGTAGAGGTTGCAGTCGGCGAGGCCCGCGGGCGACCCGGTGTAGCTCAAGTGGGTCGCGCCCCGCAAGTCGTCCGGCTCGACCTCGCGCGAGCTGTCGCGCCCCGCGCGCAGTTCGGCGACGCGCGCCGCGTTGATATCAAAGCCGATCGTTGGATAGTGCTTGCCGAATTCGACCGCCAGCGGCAGCCCCACATAGCCGAGACCGACGACGCCGACGCGGGCGTTGTGCAGATTCACATCAAGGGTCATGAGCCGATGCCTCAGGCGATTCCCGCGTGCCGGCGCCGGGAGCGGGAGTGGGAGTGGGCTGGTATAACGGCCGGCATGTTACCAGCGTGCCGCGGTTGGTGCGACCGTGCCGGCCCGCCGCGCGGCGCGCCCGCCGACCCCCGCCCCGCCCCGCCCGGCCCCGGTCGCTAGTGTGTTACGATTAGGTCCTGAATCGGTCCTGCCAGGGAGCGTCGTCGACCCCCGCGTCGGCCACCCCGCACGCGGCGAGCGGTCGGGCGCAGTCACGACAAACCTCTAAATTCAGTTCTGTTTTTCGCCGCTTGGGTGATCGCCGCAGGCGCTCGCGGCAGATTACGAACCCGCGGGACCCGCACGGGGGCACCATTGCTGCCGCGCTGCCCCGACCACCATCACGGGCCGCGCCGGTGGGCCAGGCCTAACAACGCTGGAACGAATGTGTCGAGAACCTACGTCTACCTCGGAGTGGTTGAGGCGATCGTCTTTTTCCTCGCCTCGCAGTTGGGTGTCTACGCGCGTTTCGGCAGCGCCCTGCCCACCGAGGTCCCACTCGTCTTTTTTCTCGCCACCGGGCTCTTTTTCACCCTCTGCATGAGCCTCGCCATGATTTCCATGGGGCTGTACCAGCGCGACGCCCAGGAACAGGAGGCGGCCTTCGTGGTGCGGATCGGCCTGGCCTTCGTCCTCGGCCTGGCCCTGCTCTCGGTCGGTTTTTTCGCCGTCCCCTTCCTGTTTATGGGACGCGGGGTCCTCGGACTGGGGCTCGTCTTTTCCTTCATCGGCATCAGTGTGGTGCGCGAACTGTTCGCACGCCTGGTCAACATTGAGTCGCGTCGCCGCCGCGTCCTGGTGTTGGGGGCCGGTGTCAATGCCTACAGCATTGCCGAGGTCGTCGCCCGGGGCGGTCCCCTGGGCTTCCTGGTGGTGGGATACGTGCCCCTGCCCCGCAGCCACGACATGCTCGACGGCGCCCAACTGCTGCGCTCGGATCGGCCCCTGGTTGAGCTTGCCATCGAGTATGGTGTCGATGAGGTGGTGGTTGCGGCCGACGACCGGCGCGGGAAATTGCCGGTGGATGATCTGGTCGACTGCAAGTTGAGCGGCTTCGAGGTGCTGGACCTGCTCTCCTTTTTTGAAAAGGAACTCCAGATCATCAAGATCGACCTGCTGCATCCGAGTTGGATCTTCTTCTCCCCGCGGGGATTTCGTATGGGTGCCGCGGCGCGGCTCAGCAAGCGCTTGTTCGACCTGGCGGCCGCGGCCGTGATGTTGGTCGTGGCCGGCCCCCTGATGGTGTTGGTCGCGGCCGCCAGCCTGATCGAGTCGCGGGGGCGCGACCCCATCCTTTACCATCAGGTGCGGGTGGGGCAGCACGGCACCCTGTTTCATGTCCATAAGTTCCGGAGCATGCGGGTCGATGCCGAGGCCGATGGGGTGGCGCGTTGGGCCGCCAAGAACGATTCCCGCGTCACCGCCTTAGGCTCGTTCATGCGCAAGACCCGCCTCGATGAATTACCCCAAATCTTCAATGTCCTCAAGGGCCAAATGAGTCTGGTCGGGCCCCGCCCCGAACGTCCCGAGTTCGTGCAGCGGCTCGCGGCCAGTATCCCCTATTACTCCGAGCGTCATCGCGTCAAACCCGGGGTCACCGGTTGGGCGCAGCTCCTGTATTCCTACGGGTCCGATGACGAGGACGCCAGACGCAAACTGGAATATGACCTCTACTACGTCAAGCACGCCGGCCTGATCCTGGATCTGGTGATCCTGCTCCAGACCGTCGAGGTCGTCGTCTTCGGCAAGGGGGCGCGCTGATCCCCATGCCCGCGGCGCACGCCCTGACCAGTACCGGCCTCGTCGGCGTTTTCGGGTACGGATTGTGCGCAGCACTGTTCGCGCTCTTGGGCGTCGTCCTGCTGACCGGCTGGCGTGGCCGCCTGCAGGGCGGCCTGCTGGTCTTCGCGGTCCTTGCCAGCATGCTGTGGGCAGGCGTGCTCGCCGTTCAAGCGGCCTGGCAGAGCATCCCGGTGCAATGGATCTGGGGTTCGGAGGCGGTGCGTAACCTCGCCTGGATCCTGTTTCTGATCCGGCTGCTGGAGCTTCAGGCGGGGGGGCGGGGGCCCCGCGGTCGGCGCCTGGGGCAGGCGCGGCTGGCGGCCCTGCTGTTGACCCTGATCCTGGTCTTACCGCCGACGCAGCTCTGGTGGGCGCTGCCGCCCGGCGTCGAGTCGCAGTTGGCGTCGCTGCGGCTGATCCTGCGTTTGCTGACCGCGATCGGCGGGTTGGTGCTCGTCGAGCAGGTGTTCCGCAATACACCCTGGCAACACCGGTGGGGGGTCAAATTCCTGTGCCTGGGCGTCGGCGGGCTATTCGCGTTCGACTTCTTTCTGTTTGCGGACGCGCTGCTGTTTCAACGCCTGGATATGGACCTCTGGGCGGCCCGGGGTGCGGTCAGCGCCCTGGCGGCCCCGCTGATCGGTGTCTCGGCGGCGCGCAATCCCCAGTGGTCCTTCGACCTCTTCGTCTCCCGCAAGGTCGTCTTTCATTCCACCGCGCTGTTCGCGGCCGGGGTCTATCTGCTCGTCATGTCGCTCGTCGGGTACTACATCCGCTACTATGGCGGCGAGTGGAGTTCGGTGATCCAGACCGTGTTTTTCTTTGGGGCCGGCATGGTTCTGGTCGTGCTGCTGTTCTCCGGGCACCTGCGGTCACGACTCAAGGTCCTGGTCAACAAGCATTTCTTCAATTACCGCTACGACTATCGGGAGGAGTGGCTGCATCTGATCGATGTGCTGTCCGGGCGGGTGCTTCAGGCCTGCCTGCCGGAGCGGGTCATCTTCGCCCTGGGCGAACTCGTCGACAGCCCCGGCGGCATCCTCTGGCTGCGCAACGAGGGCGGACACTACGAGCATGCGCGAGTCTGGAATCTGGCGGAGGACACGCTCGACAAGGCCACCGATTTCACCAAACTCACCGACTTCCTGACGCACCGCCACTGGGTGATCAACCTGACCGACCTGCGCCGCGATCCCGATGCCTATGACGCGCTCGAGCTGCCTCCCGCGGTCTACGCCGATGACCGACTGTGGTTGATCGTGCCGCTGCGACACGACGATGAACTCATGGGCTTCGTCATACTGGCGCGCTCACGCGCCGCGCAAGTGGTCAATTGGGAAGTCATGGATATGCTCAAGACCGCGGCGCGCCAGGCCTCGAGCTATCTGGCGCTGGACCGGGCGGCCCGCGCCCTGGCCGACGCGCGCCAGTTCGAGGGTTTCAACCGCTTGTCGGCGTTCGTGGTCCATGACCTCAAGAACCTGATTGCGCAGCTCTCCCTGGTCGCGAAGAATGCCGAGCGGCACCGCCACAACCCGGCCTTCGTGGATGACGCAATCGCGACCATCAAGAACTCGGTAGACAAGATGAATCGGCTGCTTGGGCAGTTACGCGGCCCGATCGCGAGCGCGGCCGGCGTCGGCGTGGATCTGCGCGCGATCGTCGCGGAGGTGGTGCGCACCCGTGCGGCCCAGGAACCGGCCCCGGTCCTGGAGCCGGCGCTCACGACGCCCCTGCGCGTGCGGGCCGACCCCGATCGCCTGGCGGCCGTGATCTCCCACATCGTGCAGAACGCCCAGGAGGCAACGCCGCGCGACGGTCGGGTGGTCGTACACCTTGGTCGGAGCGCGGGTCAGGCGGTGATCGAGGTGCGCGACACCGGCGTCGGCATGGATGCGGACTTCGTGCGCGAACGGCTGTTCAAGCCGTTCGACTCCACCAAGGGGCTCACCGGGATGGGGGTCGGGGCCTATGAGACCCGTGAATTCGTGGCTTCCATGGGCGGGCGCGTGGTGGTGGACAGCGTCCCGGGGCACGGCACCGTTTTCCGCTTGTTTGTTCCGATCGAGGTGTCCCCGGCCCCCGCCGGGCTCACCATGGCCGCGGGTTGATGAGGATGAACGAGAAGAATAACCGGCTGTTGATCGTCGAGGACGACCCCGGGCTGCAGGGACAACTGCGCTGGAGCTTCGACGGTTTCGAGATCGCGGTGGCGAGCGAGCGCGAGACCGCCCTGGCGGAGGTGCGGCGCTTCGAGCCGGGGGTGGTGACGCTGGACCTGGGGCTGCCGCCGGACCCCGGCGGCACCAGCGAGGGTTTTCACACCCTGGAGGAGATCCTCACCATCGCCCCGACCATCAAGGTCATCGTCGTGACCGGTCATGACGATCGGTGCAACGCGGTCCGCGCCATCGGCATGGGCGCCTACGACTTCTTCGAGAAGCCCATCGACCCGGAGATCCTGACCTTGGCGGTCGAGCGGGCCGGGCGCCTGAACTGGCTGGAGGCGGAGAACCGCAAGCTGTCGTCGGCGGCCTCGACCTCGCCGTTTCGCGATCTGATCGCCGCGAGCCCCGAGATGCTCAAGGTCTGCCGCACGGTGGAGAAACTCGGACCGACCGACGCGACCACCCTGATCCTGGGCGAGAGCGGCACCGGCAAGGAGGTGCTGGTACGGATGCTGCATTCATTGAGCGGCCGGGCCGACAAGAAATTGGTGGCGATCAACTGTGCCGCCATCCCCGAGAACCTGCTCGAGAGTGAGTTGTTCGGCTACGAGAAGGGCGCCTTCACCGGTGCGCTCAAGAGCACCCTGGGCAAGATCGAACTTGCCGACGGGGGGCTCCTGTTTCTGGACGAAATCGGCGACCTGCCCCTGGCGCTCCAGTCCAAGCTGCTGCGGTTTCTGCAAGAGCGGGTGATCGAGCGGGTCGGTGGCCGCAAGGAGATCCCGGTGGACGTGCGGGTCGTGTGCGCGACTCACCAGGACTTGAAGGCCCTGATCAGGGCCGGCCGCTTCCGGGAGGACCTCTTCTATCGCGTCAACGAGACCACCATCGTGGTGCCGCCGCTGCGCGAGCGCCACGGCGACACGGTCGTCCTGGCGCGGGCGTTCCTGCGCCGCTTCGCCGAACAACATAAGCGCCCGATCCGGGACTTCACCGCCAACGCCTTGCGGCTCATCGAGCAGTACCCCTGGCCGGGCAATGTCCGGGAGTTGGAGAACCGGATCAAACGGGCCGTGATCATGGCTGACGGTACTGAGATCGGCCCCGCGGACCTGGATCTGGATGACACTGAAGTCCCGCAGGAGCCCTTCAATCTGCGCGAGGTCCGCGAGTTGGCCGAGCAGCGGGCGATCCAGCGGGCCCTGATCTTTACCGACAATAATGTGTCCCGCACCGCGGACCTCTTGGGTGTGACGCGCCCAACCCTCTACAACCTGATGAAAAAACACAACCTATCCGATTGAACGAGGTAACTGGTATGGCTTCCGGACGGATCAGCGCACGTACACTGACTGCTACCCTGGCCCTGTTGGCGGGTCTTGCGGGCACCTCAATCCTGGCCTCGGAGGCCACCGACAAGGCGAGCACCTTCCTTGAACAGGGCGATTTGCGCGCGGCGACCATCGAGTTGAAGAACGCGCTGCAGAAGAACCCGAACGACGCGACCGCACGCCTGCTGCTCGCACGGCTCTACCTGCGCATCGGTAACGGTGCAGCGGCCGAGAAGGAGATCCGCAGCGCGATCGACCTGGGGGTGGAGGCCTCCCTGTGGCGGCTCGACTTCGTCGAGGCCCTGATCGCCCAAGGCAAGTTCGACGACGCCGTGCAGCGCTTGGAGGCGGCCGGCGAACTGCCGGCCGCTGATCAGGCCCGCGCCCTGACGCTGCGCGGTGATGCGGCCCTGGGGCAGAACAAGCCTGACGAGGCGCGCGAGCACTATCAGGCCGCGTCCGCGGCCGACCCCGGCAGCGAACGGGCGGGCCTTGGGCTGTTGCGCGTCGCCTTGAAGGAAGGCGACCAGGCCGCCGCGATCAAGGCCACGGATGCGTTTCTCGAGCGCTTCCCGAATAACACCGAGGCCTTGCTCATGCGCGCCGAGTACCATCGGGCGGAGGGCGAGAACGCGGCGGCCTTGGCCCTGTTCGATCGGGTACTGAGCGCCGAGCCGCAAAACCTGGTGGCGCATTTGGGCCGGGCCACGGCCCTGATCGGCATGAAGGACACGGATGGGGCGCGCAAAGAGCTGACCGCCACCGACCAGATCCAGAAGGACGTACCGATGACCATCTACCTGCGCGGGGTCATCGAGTTCCAGGACAAGAACTGGAAACAGGCGGGCGACTATCTGGACCGGGTCCTGACCGCGGTCCCCGGCCACCTGCAGAGCCAACTCCTGCTTGGCATCATTCGTTACAGTGAGGGGGAGTTGGAAACCGCCGACCAATACCTCTCCAATGTGATCAAGGCGACGCCGGAGAACCTGCAGGCGCGCAAGGTGTTGGCGGCGGCGCGCATCAAGATGCGCGAGCCCGCCCGTGCCATCGAGGTCCTGGAGCCCGTGGTCCAGGGCGCCGACCCCCAGACCATGGCCCTGCTCGGCAGCGCCTACATGCTCCAAGGTGACCTGGAGCGCGGTCAGGAGTGGCTCAACCGGGCCGTCGAAAGCGCTCCCGATGTCGCGGCACTGCGCACCCAACTCGCCCTGACGCTCTTGGCGGGCGGACAAACAAACAAAGCGATCAATGAGTTGCAATCCGCGGTGGACCTGGGCCAGGATATCTTGCAGGCCGATGTCCTGCTGGTCCTGGCCCACCTGAAGAACAAGGATTTCGATGCTGCCCTGGAGGCCAGCAAAGGGCTGGAACAGCGCCGTGCACAGTCGCCCATCCCCTACAATCTGACCGGGCTCGCCTACATGGCCAAGGGCGACCTGCCGAGCGCGCGGGAGCGCTTCGAGAAGGCGCTGCAGGTGGACCCGGCGTTCGTCACCGCCGAGATCAACTTGGCCCGGATCGAGGTGGCCGGCAAGGATCTCGATGCCGCACAGCGTCGGTACGAGACGGTGCTCAAGACCAACCCGAAACACCTGGGGGCCCTGTTGGGTCTCGCCGCCCTGGCCGAGTTGCGCAACGATCCCGAGGCCCTGGTGGCGGCCCTGGAACGCGCCAAAGACGCCAACCCGACGGTGACCCAGCCTGGGCTTCTGCTCACCCGCTTCTACATCACCCGCGGTGATTATCTCAAGGCACTGGCGGTCGCCAACGAACTGGCGACCCGCTTCCCGGACGATGAACCGACGCTCCAGATGCTCGCCCGCGCCCAGACGCTGGGCGGCCAGGTGCCCAATGCGATCCGCTCCTTCGACCAACTCCTGCGCAAGAACCCGCAGGACCCGCAACTGAACTATCTGGCGGGCGGGGCGCGCTGGAAGGACCAGGATCATACGGGGGCGCAGGCGGCCTTCCGGCGCGCCCTGGAGCTGAAACCCGATTTCGTCGATGCCCAGGTGGCGCTGGCCTCGGTATCGCTGGACGCCGGTGACCCGGAGACCGCCATGCAGAGCGCCAAGGCCCTGCAGAAGTCCTACCCGAAATCGGCCGTCGGCTATCGCATCGAGGGCAGTGTCTTTGCCGCCAAACGCGACTTCAAGTCCGCCGCCACGCCCTTCAAGAAGGCCTTTGAACTGGAGAAGACCAGCACCATTGCGCGGCAACTCGCCGATGCCTTGAACCAGAGCGGGAACACGGCCGGGGCGGTCGCGGTACTCACCGGCTGGGCCAAGGACAACCCCAAGGACCTGGAGGCCCAAGCCATGCTCGGGCTCTTCCTGCAGCAGGTGGGGCGCCCGAAGGAGGCCATCACGGTCTATGAGGGCGTGGTGAACAGCGACGCAAAGAAGAATCCGCTGCTCCTCAACAACCTCGCCTGGCTTTACCACAAGGAAGGGAACGCGCGCGCCCAGGCCGTGGCCAAGGAGGCCTACGACCTGGCGCCCAGCCGCCCGGAGATCGCCGACACCTACGGCTGGATACTCTTCACGGCGGGCAAGAAGACGGAGGGTCTGTCGATCCTGCAACAGGCCTATCTGGCCTTCCCGACCCAATCGGAGATCGGTTATCACGTGGCCGTGGCCCTGGACGCCCTGGGACGCAAGGACGAGGCGGTCCAGATCCTACGCAAGGTACTGCGTGACAATCCCAACTCGGATCAGGCCGCGGACGCCGCGGCACTGCTCAAGAAACTGGGGGGATGATGGCTGGTGGTTGGTGGTTCGACGGTTTCCAAACATTCCCGTAGCAGGGCAGTGATGGCGTCGCCCCCCGGTAGGGGATGGGATCTTGCTTCTTGCTTCCGGCCTGGCAAGACGCAAGACCTGCCCCCCCGCACAACACTATCGTTGTCGTTGTCGTTGTCGTGATCGTAATCGGAGAAGCGATGCAGTTTGGCGCGCGTGAGAATCCGGGGCGCTACGATAACCTCGACAACGACAACGACAACGACGCGACTGGCATTTCCTATTCGTTGTTCCCTGACTGCTTGATTTCCGCCATCACGCCGCCGCCGACTCCCGGCGCAAGGAGACGATTTGCCCCTTGTTCACCAACACGAGCGGGCGGGAGGTGAACAGGCGCTCGCCGCGGCCATGCTCGCGACCGACGGTGGCGTCCGTCAGGGGGATGAACTGGGCATCCTCGTTGAGGACGGCGGCGATGCTCTGGCCGGCGGCCAGGTGCAGGTCTCCCGCGACGCAGTAGTCCTGCAACTGTAAGTGCACCCGCACGGCCGACTTGTGCGTAAACGGGTATGGCTTGATGTCGGGTTGCGCGCCGACGCCCCGCGCCAGATTGGGGTCATCGACGGCAACCAACTGGATGCTTGGCTTGCTCACATAGGTCTTGGGGACCTGCGGTGCAGCGACGCCGTTGCCGGACGGAGCGGGGGAGATCTCCAAGAAGGCCCGGTCGCGGGTCGCGCCGAGGCGGGGCCCGCCATTCAACAGATCGAGCAGCCGCATCTCTTTCGGGCACTGCACATACCCGCTCAACACCTGGGTCGAGGTGAAGAAATGCAGCGCACTGCTGTGGTCTGCCCGATGGTCCTGCACACTCTACCCCATAGGTTGCGGGCTCAAGACCCGAGGCGGTGCGATCGCCCGGCCGCAGGCCGGGCCTGATGTGGATCGCGTCAATATGACTATATCCCGGCGCAAGGGCGCCGGGACGGCCGAGGCGCCCGCAGGGTCAGAGTGCCTTACCAACGGTCAGACCCCCGCTAGCCGCGCGTCGAGCGCAGCGGCGCCGACAGCGCGCAGCGCCGACGCGGCGGCGCTTGCGGGAGGATTCAGACAAAGCGCATGGAGAGGTCCACGGCGGTCAGGTCTTTGGTGAGTGCGCCCACCGAGATGCGGTCCACGCCGGTTTCGGCGATGGCCCGCACGGTGTTGAGATCCACGCCGCCGGACGCCTCCAACCGGGCGCGGCCGGCGTTGAGCGCCACCGCCTGGCGCAGCTGATCCAGGCTGAAGTTGTCCAGCAGGATCAGGAGTGCACCGGCGGCCAGGGCCTGCGCCAGTTCCGCCAGGTCCTCGACCTCGATCTGGATGGTAACGCCGGGGTTGGCCGCGCGCGCGGCGTCCAGGGCGGCGGGGATGGAGCCCGCGGCGAGGATGTGATTTTCTTTGAGGAGGATGGCGTCATAGAGGCCGATCCGGTGGTTGTAGCAGCCGCCGCACCGCACAGCGTATTTTTGCTGGATGCGCAGCCCCGGCAGGGTCTTGCGGGTATCCAGCACGCGCACCGGCAGCCCCGCGACGGCCGCGGCGTAGCGGCCGGCCGTGGTGGCGGTCCCGGACAGGGTCTGCAGGTAGTTCATGGCAGTGCGCTCCCCGGTCAGCAGGGCGCGTGTGGGTCCGGTGAGGACGCACAGGCGTTGACCGGCACGAATCGGCTCACCGTCCTGCGCCTCCCAGTTCACCGCGACCCCGGCCCCGAGCAGCCGAAACACGGCCTCGAACCAGGCGCAGCCGCACAAGAGCGCGGACTCCCGGGTGATCAGCTCGACCCGGGCGCGCTGCTCGGCCGGCAGCAGGGCGGCCGTAAGGTCACCGCTGCCCAAGTCCTCCGCCAGCGCGGCGCGGACCTGGGATTCGATCAGGGCCGCCGCGGGGAGTTGGGCGCGCAGCACCGAGGGGCTCGGGACCGACACGGGCACCGCTTCAGTGTCCATCAGGATCTCCTTCAAGCTCATGGTTATTCTCGAATGGTATCGGAATTTGCGCTCTACGATGCTAAGAAGCCAGCCGCCCCATCACTGAGCGCATGGCGCAGTCTGCCAACTGGTCATGATCGCGACCGAGCAGGATCACCCGCCGACGCATGATCAGCCCTGCCAGTTCCGGGCCGGAGAACTCCGCACCGGGCTGGCCGGCCCGATCGACGAACAGCAGGCGCGCCCCGTCCGGGCTGCGCCAGACGAGCTTGAGCCGGACTCGGGTCGCATCGTCCCGGGTCAGTTCGATCCAGCCTCCCAGGGTAACGGCGGGTGCCGCCGGCCGTACGGGTGCGTCGCCCGACGCGGGCACCGCGGCCACCGCGGGGACGAGAGACGGCCGGGCCGGACGCGTCGGCGCGAACCCCGTGTGCGTATCACCCTGCAGGACGGCCAAGTGCAGGGTTTGCAGATCCCTGAACCAGCGTGCCAATTGGCGCTGGTCGCAGCCGCTGGCGGTGAGCCGCGAGCGCAGCGCGCGCAGGATCTCCGGGATTCGGCGCAGGAGCTGCCGACGCTCCTCGGAGTGAGTCTTTGGTTGCACACTCCACAGGAGCCGGTCGACCAGGTCCAGGACCGCGCGCCAGTCGGGGCTGTCGGCCCCACCGCCCTGGTAGGTGGCGAGCATGACCGGTTGCCAGCCCTGGCGCAGGATGGACTCGACCACCGTCGGGACCTGGGCATAGCGGATCAGGGCGGCCTCCAGTGCCGCCGCCACGGCCTGCTGTGCCGTCCCCTCGGCGGCGGGTCTGACCCCGGCCAGCACCCGCGCCTCGGCCTCCCGGGTGCGCGCCTGGTCGTGGGCGATGTAGGCGACGAAGAACCGGTCCATCTGGGCGAACAGCCGGCAATCACCGTCGAAGTCGAGGATCAGGCGCTCGACGACCCGTTCGATCATCCCGAAGAGGGTCTCCGGGCCACGGCCATCGGCCTCACTCCAGCCCGCCGCGGACTCGCCGATATGGTTGAGCAGTTGCCGGGCCGGGTGCTCGTGCCGGGAAAAAAAACTCTTATCAAGCAATGCGAGTTTGGCGATGGGGAACTGCACCGGCCCGAGCAGGACCTTGATCGGCTCGGGCAGGGCATTGCCCTCGAACAGTTGTTCAAAAAACATGAAGACCAGGTCCAGGGTGTCCTGGTCATTGGGCTCCAGGCTGCGCGGTCGCGCGCCCGGCGACTCCAGCGCGCTGCGCAGGCGTTGGCGCACCTGCAACCCGGCGCTATTCCCAGCGGCCAGGACCGCGGCGCCCAGTTGCGTCAACAGGGCCTGCAACTCGCGGGTCGGGAGCACCAGCGGCGCGGCCGCCGGGGCACCCGCCGGGGAGCGGCGGCGCTCCAAGAGGCCTTGGAGGGTCTCGAACGCGACCGCCGTGGTGTCCTCGACCGACTCCGGGTCCAGGACGATGACCCCGTCCGAATCCTGCAGGATGCGGAAGGCCCCGGGCTCGCCTTGGTCCGTGGCGGGCGCCAGGCGAGCCGCGGCACCCGCCGCGGCTGCGTCGGCGGGGACGTGTCCCGCCGCCAGCGCCGCGTCCAGACAGTTGCGATAAAAGTCCCCCAGGTGGTCCATGACCTGTTTGTCGAAACACTTGTAGATAACAAGCTTTATCTGAGGTTCCAATTGGCGGGCGACCTTGAGTGCGCCGCGAAACGCCTCGCAGACCGCGAAGGGTCCGAACGGGTTGGACCGCATGTCGAGCTGCTCGCGGTCGAGCAGACGCGCCAGAAAGACGTTGACTTCCAGGAGCACGGCGCAGTATCTGGACTCGGCCTTGGAAACCAGGTTGTTGACCGCCAGGGTCTCTTCCAGGTCTGCGTCCTGCGACAGCGACAGGTCCTGGCTCAGCGTCTCGGAGTCCGCATCGCACAGCAGATCACATTCGAGCAGGCCCGCCGCGGCGCTGTCCGCGGTCTGGCGCAGCAGGCGCAGGAAGCTCGCCTGGATGGCCTGGCTTTGTTTGCGGATGATCCGCATCGCCTCGAAATAGACGGGGTAGGGCCGGCTGTTCGTGGCCTTGTCGGCAAGGTCATAGAGGGCATCGTCGAGCCGGATGAACAACACCGCCAACAAGGGGGGCAGGACGCCGCCCAAGACCTGACTGCACCCGGCAATATAGTGGCCGGCGAGCGGTGAAGGGAAGGCACCACGTCCGCGGGGCGGGCACTGTTTTAAGCTGGTCGTCATTGGTTTCGTGGGGACTTCAACCGGAACGGCGTACTGGGGTCCTCGGTCGCGATCACCCTCCATGGTTAGGCTCTTCGTTGCTAAAGGGAAGCAGTTTTTGTGCCTGCGTCCTGGACGGCCCCGGGAGGCCGTGGGTCGCCGTCGCCCGGGCCCGCGCCCTGCCGGCCGGGCCCGCTGACCAGGCGCACCTTGACCCTGGCGGCGATCGGGCGCGACGCCCCGGGCATCCTTGGGTTAGCATGGCACTGAAAGCGGCTTCGGGCCAGACTTGGTCACAATCGGACGCCGTTAAGTTACGTAAAGCCGCCCCCGAGATGCAGCGACGATGAAAGGTCTGCTGGTCCAATTTTTGCGTTCCCTGGCGGAGAGCCTGCGCGATCTGGCGCCGATTCTCGGCGTGATCGGCCTGTTTCAGGTGGTCGTCCTGGGGCAGCCGCTCCCCGATCCGGGCGACCTCCTGTGGGGTACCGCCCTGGTGGTGCTGGGTCTGAGCCTGTTCGTGCAGGGGCTCAAGCTCGGGCTGTTCCCGCTGGGTGAAACCATGGCCTGGGACTTCGCCCGCAAAGGCAGCCTGATGTGGCTCTTCCTCTTTGTCTTCGCCCTGGGGTTCAGCGCCACCATGGCGGAGCCCGCCCTGATGGCAGTGGCGCAGAAGGCGGCCGCAGTGGCCGCCGCGGGGAACCTGATCGAACCCTCCCCCGCGACCCAAGCCGACTATGCGCGCGGCCTGCGTTACACCATCGCACTGTCCGTGGGCTGCGCCCTGGTCATCGGGGTGCTGCGGATCCTGCGCGGGTGGCCGGTGCAGTACCTGATCATCGGCGCCTATATCGGCGTGGTCGGCATGACCGCCCTGGCCCCGCCGGAGATCATCGGCATCGCCTACGACTCGGGCGGGGTCACCACCTCCACCATCACGGTACCCCTGGTCGCCGCCCTGGGTGTGGGGCTGGCCTCCAGTATCGAGGGCCGCAATGCCCTGACCGACGGCTTCGGGCTGATCGCCTTCGCGGCACTGACGCCAATCATCTTCGTCCTGGGCTACGGGATGCTGCGATGACGGCATCAGGTCCTTCGACCATGCTCTCGCTGGCGCTCTCACTCGGGCAGATGCTGCTCGACACCGCGGGTAACGTCCTGCCGATCATCGGCGTGCTGGTGGGCTTCCAGGTCCTGGTGCTGCGTCGGCCCATCCCTCAGGTGGGGCGCGTGGTGTTCGGTTTCGTGCTGGTGGTGGTAGGGCTCGCCTTCTTCATGGAGGGGCTGGAGCGGGCGCTCTTCCCCCTGGGTGACATGATGGCCAGCCAACTCACGGCTCCCGCGTTTCTCGGCCTCGCGCCCACGGACACCGCGGCGCTGCAGGACTGGCGGTCCTATGGCTGGGTCTATTGCTTCGCCTTTACGATCGGCTTTACCACCACGGTGGCGGAGCCCGCCCTGATCGCCGTCGCGCTGAAGGCCAACCAGGTCGCGGGCGGCTCCATCGGCACCTGGGGCCTGCGGCTCACGGTGGCCATCGGCGTGGCCGTGGGCGTGTCGCTCGGCTCCTTTCGCATCATCACCGGCACCCCCCTGCATTACTACATCATCCCGGGCTATCTGCTGGTCCTGATCCAGACCTGGTTCGCCCCGCGGGCCATCGTCGCCCTGGCCTACGATTCCGGGGGCGTCACCACCTCCACGGTCACGGTCCCCCTGGTCACCGCCCTGGGCCTGGGGCTGTCGAGTCAGATTCCCGGACGCAATCCCGTCTTCGACGGCTTCGGGCTCATCGCCTTCGCCAGCCTGTTCCCGATCATGACGGTCATGGGCTATGCCCAGTTGACTGAATGGTATACCCGGCGCGCCCGCGCCTGAGCAACGAGTCAAGAACGAGCTAAACATAAACCCAATCCTTGTCGTTGTCGTTGTCGTTGTCGTAATCGTATTCGGAGAGGCGATGCAATTTCGGGCGCGAGAGAATCCGAGGCACGACGATAACCTCGATTACGACAACGACAACGACAACGATCACGACCACGGCGCTAAGAGCATTCTCTAATAAGCTCATTTAGCTATCAGCGAACCGTTCCTAACCCACGGAGACTAGCGCGATGCACTTCAAGCTCATCATCGTGTTCATCGAAAGCAGCGACACCGAGTCCGTACTCAAGGCCGCCCGAGAGGCCGGCGCCACCGGCTCCACGGTCATCAGCCAGGCGCGCGGTGAGGGCGCCGAGAAGACCCGCACCTTTTTCGGCCTGGCGCTCGAGGCCCAGCGGGACATGATCCTGATGCTGGTGGAGGAGCACCTGTGCCGCACCATCCTGGAGACCATTGCGCGCGTCGGTCGTTTTGAAGAGCGGCCGGGCACCGGCATCGCCATACAGATCGACGTGGAGGACGCGGTCGGCATCAGCCACCAGATCCGCAAGCTCTCCGAGGTCGTGGAGCAGGAGATCTGACCATGCAGCGAGACAAACCCCTGGTGCGCGTGCGCGACGTGATGAAGACCAAGTTCGACCTGGTGGACGGCATGGCGACCGTGGCCACCGCCCTGGAGACCATGCGTCATGTGGAGAACAAGACCCTCATCGTCAAACGGCGTGACGCGGACGATGAGATCGGCATGGTGCTGATCTCCGATATCGCCCGCCATGTGCTGGCCCCCGACCGGGCGCCGGAGCGCGTCAATGTCTATGAGATCATGGCCAAACCGGTCATCTCGGTGTCCCCGGACATGGACATCCGCTACTGTGCCCGACTCTTCACCCGCTTCCTCCTCACCCGCGCCCCGGTCGTGGAGGACGGCGAGGTGGTGGGCATCGTCAGCATGACCGATCTGGTCATCAAGGGGATGTTGCCTTATCTCTGAGTCCGCGCCGCAGGTTGGTCCGCAACGCAACTCAAAGCGATGAATCTGAAATCCACAGATGAACACAGATGAACACAGATTTTGCTCGAATCGTCATGCGCTTATCGCTACTGTCACAATCGATCGCAAGGTGAGCCTCCGACCAAACGTAACCAATGAATAATCTGTGTTCATCTGTGTTCATCTGTGGATGACTGCTCTTCCTGGGATGAATGAGATAGCAGGCCCGACATGAATCCGCATTGCCCCCCTGACCCGTCGGCCAACCGCCCGGCCATGGCCATCGATCCCGCCGGCTGGCTCGCGGGCGCCGCCCGCCGCCCCTCGCCGCATTGCGACGACCGCCCGGACGGCGCCCCTATCGACTTGCTGGTCATCCACAACATCAGCCTGCCGCCGGGCGAGTTCGGGGGCGGCGCCATCGACGACCTCTTTCTCGGCCGCCTCGACCCCGCGGCCCACCCCTGGTTCGCCATCGCCGCGGCCGCCGGCCCCGTTTCCACCCACCTCCTGATCCGGCGCGACGGCCACCTGATTCAATACGTCCCCTGCCGACGCCGCGCCTGGCACGCCGGCCGCTCCAGCTTCGACGGACGCGCGCGCTGCAACGACTTCTCCATCGGCATCGAACTGGAAGGAACGGATACCGAACCCTTTGCTCCCGTGCAATACGAGGTCCTCGCCCGCTGCACCCGGGTCATCCTCGACTGCTACCCGGCGATCACGGCCGAGCGCATCGCCGGTCACAGCGACATCGCCCCTGGCCGTAAGACGGACCCGGGGCCTTGCTTTGATTGGCAACGCTATCGCGAACTGCTCCGCACCGAGCAGTCTGGCGCGGCGCGGCGGTCGGGCCTCGATCATCGTTGCGGCCGTCCCGGGCCGGAGTCCAAGGCTTCAGCCTTGGATTTATCGGGCCAAGGCTGAAGCCTTGGACTCCAGAAGGGCGCGACCCGGCAACGCAAGCGACGACACCATGGCGCCGATGCTGAGCAAGATGACCCTGGCCCTGCTGCTGTGCCTCGCCGCCAGCCTCCTGGTGTCGTTACGGCCAGCCGCCGCGGCGCCAACGTGGCGAGCGCCGGACCTGGAAACAGCGCTACAGGAGATTGCACTGGATGGCGAAACACTGACGCTGCACCAGGCGCTGGTGCGCCACCGGGTGCCCGCGATCAGTATCGCCCTGATCGCCGATTACCGGATCGTCGGCACCTTCGCCGATGGTGTCAAACAGGCCGGCCGACGCGCGCCGGTTACCCCGGACACCCTGATCCAGGCCGCGTCCATTTCCAAGTCGGTCGCCGCGGCAACGGCCATGAAGCTGGTGCAAGTGGGGCGGCTGAGCCTCGACGGCGATGTCAATCGACAACTCAAGTCCTGGCAGCTTCGGGACTATTCCCCTGCCCCCGCGGAGCGGGTCACGCTACGCCGGCTGCTCGGCATGACCGCGGGGATCAATCTCAGCGGCTTCGCCGGATACGCCCGGCACCGGCCGCTGCCCACACTCGTTGAGATCTTAAATGGGCAGCCGCCGGCGGAATCGGTATCGGTGCAGGCGGTTGCCAGTCCCGGCGCTCAGTACGCTTACTCCGGGGGCGGCTATGAGATAGTGGAGCAGTTGATTGCGGATGTCACCGGGCGAGGCTTGGCCGACATGGCGCAGCGGCTGATCTTCAAACCGACCGGGATGCGACACAGCTTCTTCCTGCAGCCCCTGCCGCCGCACCTGGCGAGGCACGCAGCCTCAGGGCACCTGGAAAACGGCCAACCGGTGGCGGGACAGTGGCGCGTATTCCCGGAACTGGCCGCGGCCGGGCTGTGGAGCACGCCCGCCGATTTGGCGCGCTTTGTCATCGCCATGATGGACGCCTTTCGCGGAACCTCGCGCCGGCTGCTCGATCAGGCGATTGCAACTGAAATGCTGACCCGGCAAGCCAATGACTATTACGGCCTCGGCTTTGTGGTGCAGGGCACGGGGCGCAGCCTCTGCTTTCTCAAGCAGGGGCATAATACCGGCTATCAAAATTGGCTGGTCGGCTGTCCCAACACGGGACAGGGGGCCGTGGTGATGACCAACTCCGACGGCGGCAGTGCGCTGGCGCAAGCGGTGATCCAAGCGCTCGCTCGAGCCTTCCAGTGGCCGGCCTTGGGGACACTCCAGGACGGCGTTTTTACCTCAGCGCACCAGTAATCCCGGAACGAACAATTCTCACGCCAAGGCACTCGTACCCGATTTCAGCTTATCTTGCGTATCGACCCCAACGGGGTCGAACATACCAGCCCAGGTTTAATCGGCGTTTCCTTATGTCCCGCCCTTTCAGGGCTAGGCCGAATAAACAACGCTATCCCAGGGCGTTGCCCTGGGCTGGTATATCACGCCCCTTCGGGGCTCGCAAGAATAGCTGAAACGGGGCACCAGGCTCGCCCACGGTCTTGCCGCACCTTAGGAACGGTTCACGTATAAGTTAAACAAGTTCATCTCAGGGAATGCTTGTCGCGCAGTTGCAACCGGTCGTGCCCTGCCGGCCGGGCAGGACTACCGCGATGCTGAGCGGCTCAACTGGTCGGCGGGACATAGCCCTCGGGCAGCTCGGCCCCGTCGCCGAAGAAGTAGCGTTCCATCTGTTCTTCGAGGAATTTGCGGGCCTTGGGGTCCATGGGGCTCAGGCGGTTTTCGTTGATCAGCATGGTCTGATGGCGCAGCCACTGGGCCCAGGCCGGTTTGGAGACCTGCTCGAAGATGCGCTTGCCCAGTTCGCCGGGGTAGGGTTGGCGGTCCAGGCCTTCGGCGTCCGCGCCGAGTTTGATGCAGTGAATGGTACGGCTCATCTGATTTGTTCCTGTAGCGATGGTTGATCCCAGAAAAAGCAGTTTAGCCGCAAATGAACGCTAATTGACGCAAATAATCCGAGACTTGGCCTTTACTGCATCTGCACCGTCCGGTTGACGCCCGCGACGATGTTAAGCAGCGGATTTATTTGCGCTTATTCGCGTTCATTTGCGGCCAAATACTCTTTCTAGGTTGATCGGGGCCTGAAGGCGCCAATGGGGCGGGGGTTGGTTGACTGCGCTGGCGCTTGTCCACTACGACCTCACCTCGTTTATTCCCGCGGCAATGGCTGCCCGGGGTCCGGCGGGACCAGGTCCGCGAGGATGGTCCGCACCGGCGCCGGCAGGCCCAAGGCGGCCAGGGCGCCGGGCTGCCACCAGGCCTCCCGGTCCGTGTCGGCGATGCCCATGGGGGCAGCCGGCGTCCAGACCTGGGCGATGCGCATGGCCAGCGCGAAGTGGCTGAAGGTTTGACGGCGCGGCGGGTGCATTTCAAGGCGCAGGGGTGCGGCGCCGGTACGCTCCCGGCACCAATCGGCCGGGTCCCGCCCGGGGTCGGTCTCCGGCAGGCTCCAGAGGCCGCCCCAGATACCGGTGGGTGGGCGACGCTCCAGCAGGACGGCGCCCTGGGGGTCGCGGGCCAGGATCATGAGGGTGGCGCGCTCCGGCAGGCGCCTGGATGGCTTGGGTGTGGGCAGTTGCGCCTGGCGTCCCTGGCGCCGGGCGACACAGCGCTCGCCGACCGGGCAGCGCTCGCAGGCGGGGCGGGTGCGGGTGCAGAGAGTGGCGCCCAAGTCCATCAACGCCTGGTTGTAGGCGTCCACCCGCAGGGCGGGCGTGAGCCGCTGCGCCAGCCGCCACAGTTCGGCCTGCACCGCCGCCTGGCCGGGCCAGCCCGTGACCCCGAAAGAGCGCGCCAGGACGCGCTTGACGTTGCCGTCCAGGATCGGGTGGCGCTGGCCCAGGGCCAGCGAGAGCACGGCCCCGGCGGTGGAGCGGCCGATCCCGGGCAGGGCCTCGACACTCGCGATAGCGGTCGGAAAGTCCCCGCCGTGGCGCTCCCGGATCAGCACCGCGGCCCGGTGCAGGTGGCGGGCACGGGCGTAGTAGCCGAGCCCCGACCAGTGCGCCAGGACCGCATCGAGCGGGGCCGCGGCCAGTTCGGCGAGTGTGGGAAAACGCGCCATGAAGCGCTCGAAATAGGGGATCACGACGGCGACCTGGGTCTGCTGGAGCATGATCTCGGAGACCCAGACCCGATAGGGCGTGGGCTCGCGCTGCCAGGGCAGGTCCCGGCGCCCGTGGCGGTCGAACCAGTCGAGCAGGGCCTGGGAGAAGGTGTCGGGGGGCACGTCGTTAACTTAGAAAGAGTATTTGGCCGCAAATGAACGCAAATAAGCGCAAATGACCCTGCTGGTTAGTCTCGTCGCGAGCGTCATCAGGACAGCAAACAGGCGACGAAACCCAAGCCTGTGATTATTTGCGTCAATTTGCGTTCATTTGCGGCTAAACTGCTCTTAATGAGAGGAAACCCGCGCCCGCCCACAGTTCCAACAGAGGTCGAAATCGCCCTCGACCTGCTCCCCACAGGCCGGGCAGTCCCAGTCGGCGGCCGGGGCCGCGGGGGGCGGGTTCAGGAAGTCGGTGAGCAGTTGCCTGGCGCGCGCCAGGTCCCGCTCGTCGGTCAGCCACAGGGTGGGGAGGATGTCGGCGGGCAGTTCACCGGCGGCGCCCGCCAGGTAGTCACCGAACACCGCGGCGTCGATCCGGTGGCGCGCGAGCAGGTCCAACAGGAGTTGCGCCTCGATCCGGTTCGCGGCCTGGTAGAGACGCTGCATAGCCGGGCCCAGGGCAAGGGGCGGACGAGGGGGCGGGGGAAAGATGGAGCGGGTGATGGGAATCGAACCCACGCTATCAGCTTGGGAAGCTGAAGTTCTACCATTGAACTACACCCGCGTCGGAGGAGGATTCTAGGCACTCCCGGGCCGCGGTGCAACACCCGGCGCGCTCGCGGCGCGTCGGCGGGCGAGCCTTGATCAACATTTCGGCCGTAGGACACTGCCACGACCGCCGGACGTTCTCACGGACCGGGCGTCGTTGTCGTTGTCGTAATCGTGGTCGGATTGTTCGATTACGACAACGACAACGACAGGGTACCCGGGATCTCGGTCACCACATCAGTTCTGATCGCACCCCGCGCTTGCCGCTCGGCGGCGGGCGTCAGGCGTCCATGGTATACATCTGCTCGATCGCCTCGCGGTAGCGCTCCACCACCTGGGCACGCTTGACCTTGAGCGTCGGTGTCATGAGCCCGTTCTCGACCGTCCAGGGTTCCAGGGTCAGGGTGGTGCGGCGGATCTTGGCGTAGCCGGGGAAGTCGCGCAGCGCCAGGCGCACCCGTTTGACCATCTCGCGCAGCAGGTGCGGGTCGTCCAGGCTCTTGGACGACTCCGGGTCGAGCCCGAACTCCTGGGCCAGGCCGTTCCACAGGTCGCCGTTGAGCACCATCAGGGCGGTGAGATAGGAGCGGCCCTCGCCAAGCACGATGGCCTGCTCGAACAGGGGGTCCATACTGATCGCCAGTTCCAGGTCCGCCGGGGGCACCTTCTCGCCGTTGGACAGGACCAGGATGTCCTTGATCCGGCCCGTGATGTAGACATGCCGGCCGTCGATGCGCGCCTGGTCCCCGGTGTGCAGCCAACCGTCCTGGGTCAGGACCCGGGCAGTGGCGGCGTGGTTGTTCCAGTAGCCCAGCATCACGTTGTGGCCCTTGACCAGCAGCTCGTCGTTCGCGCCGATGCGTACCGCAACACCGCGGATGGGCACGCCCACGCTCTCCGGGATATTGTCCTCCAGCGGGCTGACCGTGACCACGGGACTGGTCTCCGTCAACCCGTAACCCTGCAACAGGGGCAGCCCAAGGCTCAGGAAAAAGCGCGCCACCGCGTAGGGCAGTGGGGCCCCGCCGCTCACCGCCGCGCGCATGCGCCCGCCCAGCTTGTCCAGCACCGGTGCCGCCACCTTGCGGCGCAGCGCGGGCCACAAGAGCAACAGGGGGTGCCAGCCGGCGCGCCCCTGGACGCGCTGGAAATTGCGCCAGCCCGCCGCCACGGCCAACTGGAAGAGCCAGCGCACCGGGGCCGGGCGGGTGGCCAACTGGTCCGCGATCCGCGCGTAGACCCGCTCGAAGACGCGGGGTACGGCGATCATCACCGTCGGGCGGATGCTCTGCATGTCCTCCGCGAGCTGGGCCACGGAGCGGGCGAAGGCGACGCAGGACCCGGTCATCATCGGCAGGTAGTAACCGCCGGTGCGCTCCAGGGCGTGCGACAGGGGCAGGAAGGACAGGAACACGTCCTCCTGATAGCAGTCGATGATGGTCACCGCCGCGTGTGAGTTGGACAGCAGGTTGCCATGCGAGAGCATCACCCCCTTAGGCCGCCCGGTGGTGCCGGAGGTATAGACGATGGTCGCCAGCGAGCCGGTATCGGCCTCCCGCTGGGACGGCTCCGGGGCGGTATCCGGCAGCCAGGCCTCGGCGACCCGGACCCGCGGGTCCACCCCCGCCAGGCGCAGCGCCTCGGCCCCGCCGTCCAGGAGCACCACGCGCGTCGGCCAGGGCGCGCGCCCGATCGCCTCCGCCAGGCGCTTCCAGCGGCCCGCGTCCTGCACCAGCAGCACCTTGACCGCCGCGTCCTGGAGGATATAGGCGGCATTGTCCGCCCGGTCATCGGTGTAGAGCGGGACCGTGACCAGCCCCAGCGACATGGCTGCCAGGTCGAACATCACCCACTCCGGGCAGTTGCGCAGCACCATGGCGACACGGTCGCCGGCGGACAGCGACTCGCCCGCCAGGGCGGCGCGCCAGCGCGCCACCGCCTGCCCCAACTCGCGCCAGGTCAGTTGCCGCCAGCCCGCATCCCGGTCATGGAAGCGGTAGGCGACACGCTCCGGGGAGCGTCGAACCCGGTGAAAAAAGAGCCCGTCCAGGGTTCCGGCGCGTTCGATCGAGATCAGGTCCTCTGACCATTGGCTCACGGCAGTGTCCTCATCGAGTGGGTTTCTCGGTTTGCCACGCGCGGCGGTGGGTCTCGCGGGCACCTGCCTGGCGGTGCCCGCCAAGGCGGGGCGACGCCGGGGCGGCCCGCGTGAATGGGCGGCGCGTAAGGTAGCGAGGCTGTCATGATTTTGCAATCGCGCCAACCCGTTGAAAGAGCCGACAGCGAAGCGCGCGGAGCCAGGCGACCCACCCGCGAGGTCCAGCCCCCTACATCCTTCATCCTTCATCCTTCATCCTTCATCCCCCGCGGCCCCGGCTGGGATAGAATCGCGCCCCAGCACCCACGCCGCCTGGAGACCAGCCCCTCATGCAAATCAAAATCAACGGAGAAGCCGCCGAGGTCGAGGAGGCCATCCCCATGGCCGCCCTGATCGCAACCCTGGCCCTGACCGGCAAGCGCATCGCCGTGGAACTGAACGGGGAACTGGTGCCGCGCAGCCGCTTTGACCGGCAGTTGCTCGGGGCCGGGGACCGGGTGGAGATTATCCAGGCGGTCGGCGGGGGCTGACGGTGGAAGGCTGAAGGTTGAAGGTTGAAGGTTGAAGGCTGACGGCCGGGCGCCTGCGGGTTTATCCTGATCCCCCAATCGCATCTCAGCCGGAGTCCCCGTTATGTCCCAAGCCCCCGCCCAGTCCGATCGCCTCATCATCGCCGGCCAGGAATACGGCTCACGCCTCCTGGTCGGCACCGGCAAATACAAGGACCTGGCCGAGACCGCCCGCGCCATCGAGGCGAGCGGCGCGCAGATCGTCACCATCGCCGTGCGCCGCACCAACATCGGCCAGACCCCCGGGGAACCGAACATCCTGGATGTGCTGCCCCCGGAGCGCTACACCATCCTGCCCAACACTGCCGGCTGCTACGACGTCGACACCGCCGTGCGCACCTGCCGCCTGGCCCGCGAACTCCTGGACGGCCGCAACCTGGTCAAGCTCGAGGTCCTGGGCGACGAAAAGACCCTGTTCCCGGACGTAGTCGCGACACTGGCGGCGGCGGAGATCCTGGTCAAGGACGGTTTTGACGTCATGGTCTACACCAATGACGACCCCATCATGGCCAAGCGACTGGAAGAACTGGGCTGCGTGGCGGTGATGCCCTTGGCAGCCCCCATCGGCTCCGGGCTCGGTATCCGCAACCCCCTAAACATCCTGACGATCGTCGAAAACGCCAAGGTCCCGGTGCTGGTCGACGCCGGGGTCGGCACCGCCTCCGACGCCGCGGTAGCCATGGAACTTGGCTGCGCCGGCGTACTGATGAACACCGCCATCGCCGCCGCCCGGGACCCGGTGCTCATGGCGAGCGCCATGCGCAAGGCCATCGAGGCCGGGCGCGAGGCCTTCCTCGCCGGACGCATGGCCCCCAAGCGCTTCGCCTCCGCCTCGTCGCCACTGACGGGGCTGTTCTTCTGATCCTCACCTGGAATCCAAGGCTAGCGCCTTGGATTCCAGGTGCTGGTGGGGTGTTGCCCTGTTAGGTCGGGTCAGGCGCGCGGGCCGGACCTCGTTATCGGTCGCGGAGCCGGACGCGCCGTAACCCGACATCCGGCTGGAAGGCCGGGCAGCAAGGGCCGCTTCCGGCGAAGATCGCGCGGGCGGCCAAGGAGACCTTGGGGGGGTTCGAGGCGACCGCGGAAGCCGCGGTGAAGGCGGCCTACCAGTTTGTGCAGACCTGTAGCGTCGACACCCTGACACTGTGGGATCTGCCGAGTTGGCGGGTGGAGAGAGGGGCGTGCTACCCGGACCAAGCGCCTGGGGGTAAACTTCAGTGAAGTCCCGGGGGCAGCTTACTTATTTCATGCTCTGCGGCACGCGGAATTGAGTAAACTGTCCCCGGAACTCCCCAAGCGAAGCGGCAAAGGCGGCGTGTCTTGGGGGGTAGGCGTTCCCAAAAAACTTAAAGGGTAACGCTGCTTTAGGGTCAGCCGTTAAGTGTCATTACGTACGGGACCGCTATTATGGAGCATAATCTCGAAAGATTGAAGGCACACATTTTGCCGTTGTCCAACGCTAATGAATGGAATGATGCCAAGAATGAATGGCGGCTCATTAGAATACAGGTGCAAGAGGATTGGGATAACTGCCCGTGCGGAAAAGAAATAAAAGAACTTTGTTACATTAAAAACCAGCTCAATGGAAAAACGACCTATGTCGGAAATGTCTGCGTAAAGAGATTTTTAGGAATTGATACTGGAAACTTATTCTCTGGATTGAGGCGAATAATTGACGATGAAACGGCAAACGCAAACGAGGATTTAATATTTCATGCTTACCAATCTGGTTACATTTTTAAGGAAGAGTATAACTTCTTAATGGAAACCAGATTAAAACGAAATCTTTCTGTGAGTCAACTGAGTTGGAAGAAAAAAATCAACAGACGAATAGTCAATCAAATTGTAGTACGCAAAAGAACCAGCACATAAAGGTGTTCGAGGTCTCTGAGGCAGGAAAGAACATTATCAGCGGTATGGGGACGGCTCCCCTTGATAGCCCGCGTGTCCTAGAATCCATCCTTTTTTGGACAAAAGCAAAATGTGCTAAAACCTCTTATTGTGTAACAAGATTTACCCGAACTACATTTGGAACAGAATATGAATGATGTCGACGATGTGCGATGCTCGATTAGTGAATTGGTAAATAGATACGGGATCGAAGAGGTTAAGTCCGCGCTAAACGAGGTCATGCCCGACCATGAACATATGGAGCAGAAAGAATTTAGGTGCCTGTGCGGATCTCGGCACTGGTTCAGTTTAATTCCTGTTTACAAGACATTGAAATATATGTAATATATCTAGTTCGGCGCGGGTTTCCGTCACTTTTTGAATAAGTGAGAACTTCTTGAACGGACAATGGACATGCCCTCATTGCAATTCACAGAATTGTCGGCATCACAAGACGTATCAAACCGGTCATAACGGTACGCGTTTGCTGTGGCGATGTCAAAGTTGCAATAGGCTCTTTTCCGAGACCAAAGCCACCCTTATCGAGGGGCTCAGGAAACCGACCAGCTTCATCATTCAAGTGCTCAAAACGCGCACTGAGGGGATCGGCTTGAACGCCGCCTGCCGGGCCTTCGCGATTGCGAAGAATACGTTGCTCCTATGGGAGCGTCGCCTGGCCGATTGCAAGGATGTGCTGGTCATATATGCCCTGACGCACACCTTTATTGAGCAACTGATCGAAGGTGATGAGCTTTATACGAAAGTGAATAGGAATGTCCCCCCGGAGGATTGTGAAGGCTGGACGATCGTACTGATGGAAAGGGCAAGTCGATTTATCTGGGCGCTTCAGTGCGGGAAAAAGGATCGCAGCCTATTTTCATATGCCATACAAATACTTAGAGATGTCATCCTGCGTACTGGCGATGTCACTCTAGTCACCGACGGGGAACGTCGGTATGGCAATCTCCTGTTTGAAATTTGCCACGAAGTATTGCGAACCGGAAAACGCGGCCGCCCACCGAAAGTGCTTCGTCGCGGTGTGAAGGTGCGCCTTAAGAATAAAGGGAAAGGAACTGATAGAACGGGGCACTCGCGTCCCAAATACGAAACCCCTCATCCGGAGCATCCAGAAACCGATCAAGATGTGACGCCAGCCGATATTCATGCTAATCATTTGGAAGCATCGAACGCTTCATTTCGGCGAAAGAATTCTGCTTATCGCCGCCGAACGAATACGTACGCGAAGAGCATTTCTGGTTTGCAAAGAACATTGGATATGTTGTGGATTGTCCATAACTTTATTCGCAGCCACTTCACGACAAAACAGGTTCCTGCGGTGGCTCTGGGGATTCTCCAGCAGGGACTCTCGTGGGATGAGGTCCTTAGAGTTCGACAGCCCAGGTTATAAAAATACTACAAAAACATAAGGATAAGGAAGAACCAAACTGAACCAGTGCCCGGATCTCTTACTGAAATAAAAGACACCGCAAATGGATCACTGTATTTATTGTTCTGCCCTCGGTGCAAAGAAGATTTGTTTGCTTACAACGGTACAGCTAGAACGAAGAGACAATCCCGAGACGGCCGTACAAGGCATGGATCTATATTCGATATAACGAAAGTAACAATTAGATCTTATGATGCGAACGGCGCAGAGAGGGTAATTGCATTGCCAGTATACGCCTCTCCTTTATATTCTAATTTATATTATTCTATAGATCAAAAAGATAATAATAATATCGAACTAAAGTCAAAAGACAGGTTTACTCTCATTGTTATGCTTAGAAAAGGGAGATTCTCGAATCATACTGTGGGAACAACTAACTCGTTTGATATGGCCAGTTCAGATTTACACTTTGAATGGGCAGGGGCTATCAGGAAAGCAATCAACGAGAATAGTACCGGAAGCAATTAGTGGTAGAACGAGACGCCATTTCGTGAAATTTAATCAATCCACGTGCGGAAAAATCTCGCAAAACATCCTTTTACGGACAAAAAAAGAGGCTCGAAGTTTCAAGCGCTTGCGTATCTGTTAAATCTGTCCGAGAATGCGTGAAAGATAATCTGTTAACCTAAGCGTCAACAGCGAACGCGCGCCGCAGACGGCGTTCTAGCTTGCTGGGTTATTCATGTTCTGTTGCATCTATAGGGGGATATAATGAGCGATTTGTTGAAAGAACTAAATTTTGATGACATAGATTTTCAGGTCTGTTCTAGTCAGCAGTTTGCGACGGTACTTTTCGATAGACGGGAGGATAGTGAAGAAACCTTAATAACAATCTTTAAAGACGACAAAATCAAGCAGATGGATGGTGATAATAGGTACAACCCTTCGTCAAGGCGTCATTCCTCATGTGTATATGTTACTGAGGAATGGCAAGATGGAAAAACAATCAAAATATGCACCATTCAGCATAAAGGTACGACTCTTGTCAAAATTTATGGTGTTTCAGAACAAGAGCTTTCTTACCTTTTCGGGAGCTAATTAAGGGGAAACTGGGGACAGAGCACGGTTTCCGACTTAGCGCCCTAGCGATGGACTCTCCCGCTCTAACGACTGCAGTAAACCCGAACGGTAGCAATATTTTGTTGATATTCCGTATTGCTTAAGCCTGGCTTGATAGTATGTTCGCAACACGAAATACATCTCCCCTTACCGGGACCCAAGTCGAATACTGCACGATGGCGTGGGCGGGCACTGGTTCAGTTTAATTCCTGTTTACAAGACATTGAAATATATGTAATATATTTAGTTCGGCGCGGGTTTCCGTCACTTTTTGAATAAGTGAGAACTTCTTGAACGGACAATGGACATGCCCTCATTGCAATTCACAGAATTGTCGGCATCACAAGACGTATCAAACCGGTCATAATGGTACGCGTTTGCTGTGGCGATGTCAAAGTTGCAATAGGCTCTTTTCCGAGACCAAAGCCACCCTTATCGAGGGGCTCAGGAAACCGACCAGCTTCATCATTCAAGTGCTCAAAACGCGCACTGAGGGGATCGGCTTGAACGCCGCCTGCCGGGCCTTCGCGATTGCGAAGAATACGTTGCTCCTATGGGAGCGTCGCCTGGCCGATTACAAGGATGTGCTGATCATATATGCCCTGACGCACACCTTTATTGAGCAACTGATCGAAGGTGATGAGCTTTATACGAAAGTGAATAGGAATGTCCCCCCGGAGGATTGTGAAGGCTGGACGATCGTACTGATGGAAAGGGCAAGTCGATTTATCTGGGCGCTTCAGTGCGGGAAAAAGGATCGCAGTCTATTTTCATATGCAATACAAATACTTAGAGATGTCATTCTGCGTACTGGCGATGTCACTCTAGTCACCGACGGGGAACGTCGGTATGGCAATCTCCTGTTTGAAATTTGCCACGAAGTATTGCGAACCGGAAAACGCGGCCGCCCACCGAAAGTGCTTCGTCGGGGTGTGAAGGTGCGCCTTAAGAATAAAGGGAAAGGAACTGATAGAACGGGGCACTCGCGTCCCAAATACGAAACCCCTCATCCGGAGCATCCAGAAACCGATCAAGATGTGACGCCAGCCGATATTCATGCTAATCATTTGGAAGCATCGAACGCTTCATTTCGGCGAAAGAATTCTGCTTATCGCCGCCGAACGAATACGTACGCGAAGAGCATTTCTGGTTTGCAAAGAACATTGGATATGTTGTGGATTGTCCATAACTTTATTCGCAGCCACTTCACGACGAAACAGGTTCCTGCAGTGGCTCTGGGGATTCTCCAGCAGGGACTCTCGTGGGATGAGGTCCTTAGAGTTCGACAGCCCAGGTTATATAAATACTAAAAAAACATAAGGATAAGGAAGAACCAAACTGAACCAGTGCCCGTGGGCGCTGATCACGGAAGGAGGATTGATTGTTCCGTTGGACTTGAGTCGCGCGAGTTCAGGCTTCACCACAACCGGATACAGTGAGACTGATCGTAAGGTATTCTTGGGGGCCAACGCCTATCCGGGTTCAAATGCAGTTGACGCCAACGCGCGGATGTCAGTTCTAGCGTGCCTTGCGCATGAGTATGCCCACGTCGAACGCCATGCACTGGCTTACAGTCGGCCCAAAGAACTTCCCGATGTTCTGCTTGACGAAGCAGAAACCAGCATTCACGCATCGTTTCATCGAGTCCTTGGCCGACGAGACCGTGAGGACCTGGTCGAGGATGCCAGGGACCGCCTGATGCGCTGGTTGGCTTGGTCCGCCACATCGCCATCATTCTGATGAGAGAAAGAGTATGAAAATCGAACCAAGCGGCGTTGTCATGTTCGGAATCTGCGCCGTGCAAACGAGCGTATGTGTTGCTAAAGAGGGCGCCCCCATCACTGCCGTCTGGACGGTGCCCAATCGAACGCAAATCAATGTTTGCTCAGCATGTTTAAACGAGCAACTTCGAACGGGGAAATGGATAATCGAAGGGGCTCGGCCTGCTGCCGTTGCGCAATAATTAGGGCTAAGGGAAAGCGGGCAGCCTCAATTATGAAGCAGAAAAATGGCCGCCAGCGTAGGGCGGAACGCCGCAGGCGGTTCCGCCGCTTTGGTGCCTGAGCAATGGCGGATCGCCCTACGGGCATCCGCCCTACGGTTCTCGGAGAATATATGCAAGCTTTCAGTGTAGACGACCTTCAGATGCATCCCGAAGCCTTAGCTGAATCGGCACAGGCCGGGCAACTTGCGTTGGTAACCAACCAGGGGCAGCCGCTCTTCGTCAGCGTGCCTTTCGATGAAACGATGTTGCGCGAAGGAGTACATGTCGCACTTGCAGTGAATCTATTCAAGTCCGGTGAATTTTCGTCGGGTAAGGCCGCGGAATTGGCACGCATGTCGAAAATTGCATTTATAGAGTTTGTAAGTCGCCTGGGGATTCCGGTGGTGGATTATCCTGCCGACGAGATCAAGGCAGAGATGGCAGGCTTCGATTGACAAAGCCCGTTATCGTTGCCGATGCGGGTCCATTGATCGCACTGGCGAAGTGCGGTCAACTCGCGTTGCTGCCACAGGTGTTCGGCCACATTCACCTGCCGCAGGCGGTGCTGCGTGAGGCGGCGGGTGATAGCGCGTTGCCGGGCGCGTTAGCCGTATCTTCTTTTGTACAAGAATTTGCCCAGGTTCACCCGAATCGCGACGACGAGTTGTTTCGTGACGCGCGAATGGTACTGGACGAAGGCGAAGCCCAAGCGCTAAGCTTGGCCCGCACTCTCCAGTGCGCAGTCTTACTGGATGATCGCCGCGGCCGTCTGGTCGCGACCGAATTGGGTATTTCCCTTTTCGGCGTGCTAGGTACACTACTTCAGGCCAAACGGATTGGAATTATCGATGCCGTTAAACCCGTCCTTGATGCATTATTGCTCCATGATTACCGATTGTCAGGCAAACTTGTTGCGGCAGTTTTGCATGAAGCGGGCGAGTGACATTGTACAGCCCCCGTAGGGCTGAACGCCGCAGGCGGTTCCGCCGCTTCGGGGAAAAGGGGTCAGAGCCGAATAGCACTGACTTAAGCTAATTCTCCATTTAAATCTTACTCCTCGGCCAGTGATCTAAATGAGCCGCGGAATCGTTGATCTGTTGGAATTTCAGCGAGATAGAGTTAAAATGGCGCATTCTTGAGACTCACTCCGCAGGTGACATGGTGCGACGGCTCATCATTGCGAAATCCGAGGCTGATTTTACTTCCCACGCGGGATTGGGACTGATCGGGATGGCGATTAGTCAGCACACCGACCTAGCGAAAGATGCGACCGCAGCGGCGCCGGCCCGGAGCGATGCCATACCGCATGTGAAGATCCTGACTAGCTACATCGGGCTGCTGTGTTTGGGCAAGAGCGACTTTGAAGCGATCACGGCGTTCCGGCAGGACCCGTATTTCGCTGAGGCGTTGGGTGTCGACCAGGTTCCCTCGGCCGTCACGTTGCGCCAGCGCCTTGATGCCCACGCGGCGGTGTTCATGGCGCCGATACTCGATGCATCCATCGCGTTTCTGCAGCGTATCGCGGCACCGATTACGCCGCTGGCCAATGGGCTGGTCGCGCTGGATGCGGATGTCACCCCGCTGAACAACGCCAAGACCAAGAAAGAGGGTGTCTCGCGCACCTACAAGGGTGACGACGGGTTCGCCCCAATGGCGGCCTATCTTGGCCAAGAGGGGTACTGTTTGGAGTGGGAGTTGCGGGCGGGTAGCCAGCACTGCCAGAAGGACACCCCCGCGTTGCTGGAGCGGGTGCTGACGCGGGCCCGCCGACTGACCGCGCTGCCGTTGCTGCTGCGCCTGGACAGCGGCAATGACGCGCTCGACAACATCGCCACGGTCATTGCGCACAATGAGGCGCACCCGGACGCCGCCCCGGTGCACTACCTGATCAAGTGGAACCCGCGCCAAGAAAGTCCAACGCAGTGGCTGACTTACGCCGAGGAGTACGGCGACTGGAGCACGCCGCGCCCGGGTAAGCGCGTGGCCCTGTTCGAGGTGCGCGACACCCGCTTTTTGGACGGGTACGAGTACCCTCTGCGCCGCGTCATGCGCGTTATCGAGCGCACCATCGACAAGCATGGTCAGCACCTCCTGATTCCCGACATTGAAATCGAAGGCTGGTGGAGCAGCCTGGAATTCGATGAAGAAACCATCATTGCGCTCTATGCCGACCATGCCACCTCCGAACAATTCCACAGCGAATTTAAGACCGACCTGGACATTGAGCGACTCCCCTCAGGAAAGTTTGTGACCAACGCACTGGTATTGGCCTGTGCCGCATTCGCTTACAACGTCCTGCGCTGGATCGGCCAGACCGGTCTCTTTGGGCCGGATGCCCCGCCCCGCCACCCGGCTAAGCGGCGACGCCTGCGCACCGTGATGCAGGAACTGATGTACGTTGCCGCCCGCCTGATCGTCACCGGCCGCCGCCTCAAACTGGCCTTCGGCTATGGTTGCCGGATCGTCCCTGTCTTCCGTCGCTTGTACGCCCAATTGGCCGGTCCCTGATCCCTGCGACGAATGCAGTGCGGTCCGCTCGCCGCCGTGCTATGCGCACGGTGGACCCACCCTATTGGCTGGCGTATGCGGTCGGCCCCTGACATGCGTCTCCCCAGCTCAAAATTGCCGCACCGGCGACCTTGTCGCGACCGCTAGCGCAGTTCTGCGCCACAAATCTCGACTCCAACCCCTTTGATAGCCGTGTGCCTGAGTACGGCACCGTATTAGTTCACGGATTCAGGTTACTGTTATGCCTGACGACCCGATGCAGTTCTGTGCCCTTTCACTTCGCTTTCTTGGGGTGCCCGTGGAGTCGAACGTCCTGCCGGGCCAGTGCCCGGGGCTCCATCAGCAGCGGGAAGTTGCGCGGTCGTCGTTTCAGTGCCCGTGGCTCGATGCGGCCGGGACGCAGACCGACCCGCTGCTCCGCCATCATGGCCAGCAAGGCCATCAGATCGGACGCCGTGGCGAGGGCCTCGATCATCGCTCCGGCCACCGCGGTGTGTCGGTCGGCGGCCTTGATCATCGTTCCGGCCACCCCCGTTACGCCGCTACCGGCAGGAGCGCGGGCGGCTTGGGCGGGCGCGGTCGTCGGCGCGCTGGCGGCGGGGGCAACGGCATGCGCTGGAGCACCTGCGCGAACAGCGTTTCGTGGGCCCGGCCGAAGAAGCGCTCAGCGGCAGTGGTCCCGTCGGGGCGACGGAGGTGGAAGTTATGTACGGCGGTCAGTGCCTCGAGCTTGCGGTCGCTCAGGCGATGTCGGCCATGGTGATGTAGGGACAGTTGGCCGTTGCGCCCCTCCACGCTGGAACTGCTGCGCTGGAACAGGTCGGCGCAGTCACCGGCCACCTGTTCGAGGCGCGCGCGCTCGGCCTCTGGGAGGGCCTGGAGCGGATGATCGCGTTGGCGCAGCGGTTCGAGCAACTGCCGGCTCAGGGCGTGCAGACGGTGGCGCGGTTCAGCGAGCGTGCTGCGATTGGCGACGCGCTCGAGGTAGAGCGCCGGAATCAGCTGCGTGAGCAACGCCAGTTCCACGGCGGGCGGCAGATTCAGCGCCTCGACCTTGGCCTGCACGGTCGCAAAGAAAAAGGTAATGGTGGCAAGGAACTGAATCGTCAGGCGCTGCGCCTTGGCCAGGCGCTCACGGGCGCGCGTTGGCAGATCGGCCGCGTCGGCCAGCTGTTGCAGCCGCGTCCACACGTCGGCAAAGCGTTGCGCGATGCGCGCCACGGGCTGCGCCTGTCCCTGCTCCAACTCATAGGGGTGATAGAGGGTCCCCAACTCACGCACCAGTTCACGGGCCTCGGCCTGACGCGCTTGCGCCTGTACCTGATCGGCTTCGGCCTGCACCACGACCGCCAGGGCGGCTTCAATGCGGGGCGCGAACGCCGGTGGGCGCCCGCGCGGACGCGGGGATTGGGCGTCATAGGCCTGCGCGGTCGCCCGCTCAGCGTCCAGCGACGTCTGGGCGGCCGCGACGCTGGCGCCCGCCTGTTTCACGTGGCGGACCAAGTGTAGGCTGGTGCCCTTGGACACCTCCTGTTGCACATGAAACAGGTCCGGGGAATGATGGGCCGCACAATCCGTCTGGATATGGCGGCGCAACGCTGTGGCCTCGTCGCTGGTGCCCTGGATCACGGTCACGTTCAAGCCGTCCAGACCCGCGCGCAACGCCTGCGTCCAGGTGGCCGCCGTGCGATCGGCGGCGTACTGTTCGCGCAGCAGAAAGTTCGACACCGGCTCCAACATGACCAACAAAATCTGCGGATGAAAGGTCTCATCCTCGCACGCCGTGATCGCGCGGTGCGGCATGCCCACCGCCAACGCCGCCCGTTGCTCACGCGCCACGGCGACCACCATCTCCTCCAAGGCCGCATTGAGGGCCTGGTGGGTGCCATAGCTCGCGCCGACGAACGCCGACAACCCACTCAACTTCAAGAATTCACACACCATCCGCACCCCGGCACCGCCGTGCAGCGTGATGACGAAGTGCGCCGCCACCACCACTTGGTGCAGCCACTGCACGCCCTCAGGGGTCGCCACGAAGGCTGCCAACACCGCCGGGGCCGCGCCGACCGGGGTCGGCTTGCACCAGTCCTGCAAGGTGCTGCGCGCCACGCCCAGTTCGGCGGCGACGTGGCGTTGCGGCTGCCCCGTCGCCAAGCGGGCCACGGCCGCCCCGCGCTGTTCGGCTCGCTCCAGGCGCGAGCGGTGCTTCACGACCCACCGCCGGCCGACCGCCGGACCACGCCCGATGGCGTCGACCCGATGTCTGCGCTAAAGTCGATCCCGGCAGGACCTTCGAACATCGTGCTTCTCCCTCGGTTTGTTTGCACTTCCAAGGGTACACAATTTCGCGGGTCCTGCCGCTCTCCAGTGGGGGTTAACCAAGCCCTACGCTAGGTCTTGGCCGGATTTATGATCAAGGCCGTGGCGAGGGCGTCGCGGTACGGTTGCCACAGGGTCCACAGTTGCACGGTGTGCTTGAAGCTGAGTTGGCGCGGGATCTGGTCGGCCAGCAGTGCCGACTGTGCCATCAGGAGACGGATCAGATTGTAGGCGAGCAGGTAGATCCAGATCTCCTTCTCCACCATCGCCGGGGTTTTGCAGGAGAGTTGGTCCATCCCGAGGGTGGTTTTGATGTTCCTCAGGTCGAGTTCGACACTCCAACGCTGCCGGTAGAGGGCGTTGATCGCCGACTTCGGATAGCGGCTGGGGCACAACAGTGTCGCCACCAGGATCTTGCCGCCGGCCGCCAGTTCGCGCACCGTCAGAGTGGCCGGCACGCGGGCGTAGTCGGCTGGACTCAGCCACTCGGGACGCTTCGGCTTAGGCAGTACGATGAGATGGTCGCGTGGGCCACGCCTCTGACCGACAGAGAAATTCGTGCTACGCCGACGCGCGCCGTACTGCTCGAAGACGCCGTCGATACCGGCTGCAACCAGCGCGCACAGCAGGAAATAGGTCGGAAAGAACGCGTCGCCGACCAAGATATCGCCCGCTTTCAGGCGCGGGAGGAGTTGGCGCAGCAACGTCTGCTCGTCGCTGCCTTTGCCCTCGCAGGGGGCGATCAGGGCATCGCACAGGGCGCCGCTGCCCAAGCCGATGAGCCCGACCAGGCGGCAGTGCGGAAACCCCAACCCCGGCGCCTGGGTGGCGGGCTGCGGCCAACGGATCTGGTTCGCGCGGGTGTCGGGCATCGACACGATCGTGCCATCGACCAACCACACCCGGCGGTTCTGCCACTGCCAGTGCTGCGGGATCGCGTCCGATACCAGCGCGCCGGTCTCTCGGGCCAGCGTCCTGGGCATCTCCGTCGGCAGGCGCTGGCGCGCCTTACAATAGCCGCCGGTGTCGCTCTTGCAACGCGGCAGACCATGGGCCATCCTCGAGCGCCTCGGCATCGACGGCTTCTTGGCACGAGCCGTCCGCCGACAGCGCCTGGGTGCAGAACATCGACAGCACCTTCACAGGCGGAAACAAGCGGTTGCGATGGGGTGGGGCCAATGCGGCGGCGCGCTCCAGCAACCGCGGGCCGGTCAGCAGGTTGAAGAAGACGTCGGCCTCGGGCTGCTGCGTGCAGTTCTGGACATGCCGTTGAACGGCGCTGGTCTGTGGTCCGCAATGCATCGTGGCTGGCCCCTCGGGTGGCGGGTTGTTCGATCGCAGCCTACAGCCTACCACGCGCGGCGGTCGGCCCCTGTTTTTTCTCTCTTTTTCGGAGAGTTGCGCCTTAAGTCAGTGCTATTCGGGTCAGAGCCCTTTTATTGGTAAAAGATCCTAACTAGTAAGGGCATGCAATGACAGTGCTCAAGTATAGGTATTGGCAAGATGAAGGCATGTGGCTTGGGTATCTGGAAGAATACCCAGATTACATGACGCAAGGTGAAACGCTGGAAGACCTCCAGGAAAACCTGCGAGACCTTTACAAGGACATGACTAGCGGTGCCATCCCTTCTGTACGCCGTGTCGGAGAACTCGCCGTCGCATGAAGAGGCGCCAACTCATCGCCAGGCTACAACAAATGGGCTGCGTCTTGATACGCCACGGCGGCAGGCACGACTGGTATCAGAATCCGAAGACGGGAATCTCAGCCCGTACCGCGGCATGTCGAGATAAATGAACATCTGGCAACGAACATTCTCAAGAAGTTAAGCTAATTTCCAAGAATAGCCTCCGGCGTAGGGACTCCGGTTGCCCGGAGCCTCCGCCACAGACCCGGACGTGCAGTTTTCCCGCATCCGGTTCCTCGGTTGTACTCACATTCGCGCGAACCTTCACAGTATCAGCGCTTATCACCATATAAGCTGACAGCGATCTCGTATTCCCGATCAAGGCCGGTCTGCATCTTGGCGTTTGGATCAAACATCAGCACGCCCACATGCATCATACTGACCAACTCAAGACCCGAGAAATCGCCCGGCAGCGTCTTCAGGTGATAGCGCTTGCTCGGGTCGTTGACGGCAAGCCCGGATTGGCCGAGCCGGGCAATCTCTAACACGATCTGGCCGACTTCCTGTTGCGGTAGGTCGGCGAAGCGCTCCAGCGTGCTCTGCATATACATGATCGCGTCAAGCCGCGGCTTGTCGGCGCCGGCACGGTGTAGATCGTCGCTGGCGAGACGGTTGAGTCCAGCAACAGCCGCATCCGCCAGCGGCGTATTGGGAAAGTGCGTCATGATCCGTTTGTAGACCTTGATCGCTTCACTCTTATGGTCGGGGCCAAGCGCTTCGAGACATTCGCCGAGGGCCAAGCTCGCGGTGGGATCGTCGGGTTCCGTCGCGAGCACCTGGCGGAGCAGGGGCACCGCATCGGCATACTTTTCGAGATTGGCCAGCACCGCGGCCAAGTTGCGGGCAGCGAAGTTGTTATGGGGCTCGGCCGCGAGTGCCTGACGTAACACCTGCTCGGCCTCTTCGGATCGGCGCAGACGCGCCAATGCCACACCAAGACCAACGCGGGCGTTCCCGTAGTTCAGGTCGATCCTCAGGCAGCGCTCAAGCGGCTCGATACACTCTTCAAGCCGCCCCATCTCGCTCAGACAAATACCTCGGTTATAGGCGATATCCGCGTCCTCCATCATCTCGTCCATGGTTTCGAGAAGCGGCAACGCTTCCGCAAGTGCGCGGTGCTGGAGCAGCCCGACCACATACGCCTTCGGCTCCAACCCGCCGCGCGCCCACGCCAGCACCCGGATAATGCCATCGCTGCAAGTGACCGCCGCATCGAAGTTCTTCGCCGCATACTTGGCGGCGAAGTAGATGAGTACCGCGTTGTCGAACGCGTCGCTGCCTGGCTCGCGGGCATTGCTCGGGAGTACCGACACATCGAACGACGCGTACGGAATGCGGAGGATCTCTGGGGCTTGAGGCTTGATTTTCATGAGTTAGGAATCGGACGTGACGGGAATTGAGGGTGGCCTCGACCACCAGGAGTATGAGTGTAACCCGAGACGATCGATCAACACCGACGGATCACCTGGGGTCGTTTGCAGGGCTGTCGATGGTAGACGGCCACCGAGCCACCGGCGCCCGAAGGTGGCTCACGACACAGTGTTGAGTCACCCCCTATGCCGCCCCTGGCGAGGTCTGCCCCCAGCGCCGTGCGCCCGGCTTCTTCGTCGCCGGCCCCGGCGTCGACTCCACGACCAGCCCGCGTAGGGCGGAACGCCGCAGGCGGTTCCGCCGCTTCGGTGCCTGAGCAATGGCGGATCGCCCTGCGGGCATCCGCCCGACAGGGCTGCCGGGTCGCCTCGGGCTTCACCCTGGAACAAGCAGTCGTCACGCCAAGGCGCCAAGCTCGCCAAGGCTTTTCAGTACCTTATCGGCGTTGGGCAATTCAACCAGCGGATGACTCGGATACTGCATCCAGCGTATTGTAGGTCTTGGCGAGCTTGGCGCCTTGACGTGATCATTCCTTTTCTTCTTTGTGTCTTTGTGCCTTTGTGAGAGAATTCTTATACTTCCTGGCGCCTTGGGCGGCGTCCTTTCGGCGAAGCTCGATACGGGCAAATGTTGAGGTGACTTATGGGTGCAACGCATGTGACGGTGACAATCAGGAATCCTGCAAGCCCGGAGAGATCATGGGAAGGGCTGTTTCTGGTTGATACAGGTGCAACGGATTCTCTTGTTCCAAGATTGAAACGTTTACCCGCAATCCGGCTGAAGAAACTCAAAACGGAACAGTCGGTCAGTCGAGAAACCGGACAACCTCCCTCGCATCAGAGCGGAAACCTTGGGCTGGTCAATGCCCATCAGGGCCGCGGCTTCGATCTGACTGAGGTCTTTGCGTTCAATGACCTCCGCAATCTGTTGGGCCAGCCGCACACGCGCCAATGCCTCCTCGGCATCAGGTCGGCCAAGGTCTGAAAAGACATTGCCGCTACTGGCCTGGACGGGGATGTCGTGTTCATCGCTCATAGCGTTATCTCCTCTGCTCCGCTAACCATGCCGCATAATGCGCTTGCGCCCGCTTGAGCCTGGCTCTCACAAGGGTGACGATGGTGGTCCCGTCCGACCGCGCCTGGTCGATGATCCGGCTGTCGTTGGCCCGGCTCAGTCCGATATCCGCGACGTGAGTAGCCTGGATGCCGAGTTGTTGCAGGTGCCTGGGCGTGCTGCGCGGCAACCCCTGATCGAGCATCAGGGGCGTCACGCCGCGTCCAGGGCGAGGATTTCGTCAGCGATGCATTCCGCCGCGTACTCCAGGGCTTGGCGGATGTCTTCGTCTTCCAACTCCGGGTACTCGCGCTTGAGTTCATCGCGGTCCGGGTAGAGTGCGACGGCCGCAACCACGCGCCTGGCGGTGAGGCGCAGGCCGCGGATGCAGGGCTGGCCGTTCATGCGGGCGGGATCGGTGGTGATGCGGTCGAATCGGTGGGCCATGGTCGCGTACTCCGAATAGGCGGGCAGGGTCGGCAAGGGTAGGCCCGACAATTAACCGGACAGTCTCCCGCGCATCAGAGCGGAAACCTTGGGCTGCGGAATGCCGCAGGCGGTTCCGCCCCTTCGGTGCCTGAGCAATGGCGGATCGCCCTGCGGGCATCCGCCCTACACCTACACCGTCTTCGCGACGACATCAGTGCTGATCGCACCCTGCACCGGGTGGCGCAAGGCGGCACTGAAGTCCCGGTGCATGTAACCGGTCTCGATCGCGCAGTCGGTCCCCAGTTCCTGGGCCAGGGCCTCAATGTCTTCCGGCTCCCAGTAGTTGAAGGTGTCGCAGTCGTCCTCGCCGCGCAGCAGGTTGAAGACGAACCCCAGCCGGGAGGCGGCCAGACAGCGCTCGATGAAGAGACGGGTCTCCTCCCGGGTCAGGGTATTCATGGCGCCGCTGCACAGGTAGTAGTCCGCCCCGGGCAAGGGGTCACGCAGCGCATCGAGCAACAGAATCTCCCCGTCGGTGCGCAGGCGTGCGATCTCCACCATCGGCTCAACCACATCGATACCTACATAGGCGCCCGGCCGGTCGCCCTGGACCTCCAGGTAACGAAAGAGGTCGCCCAGGCCGCAGCCCACATCGACCAGGGTCAGGGCCGACAGGTCGGCGGGCAGCAGGCGGCGCAGTACGGCGAAGCGAACCCGCTGGGTGCGGGCGGACTCCCAGTGGGCGCCTTGGGCATTGTGGCCGTAGCGCTCAAGGGCGTTGCGGTAGAAGGTATCGGTGTCGACTCTGGGCATGGGGTATCCAGCAGGTAGTTGCTCACTGCCCCTCGCGGTCCGCCTGACGGTCGGCGAGCAGTCGCGCGGTGGCGCCCCCCTTCCCGCTGGCGCGCAAGGCGGCGATGGGGTCCTCCCGGACCGGAATCGCCCGGAATCGACCCGTCTCCTCCGGCCGCTCCCGACGGTCGGCGGGGCCCAACTTGGAGCGGCTGCGCATGGTGGCCCGAACCCTGAATTACGAATATCCCTCAAGTGTAATTCACCACCGCCCAACGGCCAAGCCAAGCCGCTCGCCCCCCGCCGCGGGAACTTCCCGATATTGTGTCCGGCGGCAGGACAACCGGTGTAACCGGACTGTAACATAGCGCCCGCACGCACCGGCCGTGGGCCCCCATCCGGGCGGCCCCGCCCCCATTGACTTCCGAGGCGCCAGTATGTTTTCGCTCCAGACGATCTTCGGCAAGGGCAACCAGTTCTTCGGGCTGCTCGAACAGGCGGCGACCGCCGCGGCCGACAGCACCAAGGCCCTGTATGTCATGCTGCGCAGCAACGACAAGGCCCCGGCGCTGGACGCCTTCCGGCACGCCCGCGAGCGCGAGCGCGCCATCGCCGACAAGATCAACGAGGAGTTGGTCAACAGCTTCGTCACCGCGCTGGAGCGCGAGGACATCGAGGCCCTGAGCTCCGCCCTGGTGCGCATCCCCAAGCAGGTGGAGCGCTTCGCCGAACGCTACACACTGGCCACCCGGCTCCTGGAAGGGATCGACTTTGCCCCCCGCGCCGCCATGCTCGAACAGGCCGCCCTGGTGGTGGCCGAGATGGTCCGGCAACTGCGCCGCATGAAGCTGGAGAAGATGCGGGTCTTGAACGACCGCCTGCGCTCGATCGAGAGCGAGGCCGACCGGCTGATGCTGGAACTCTACCGCGACCTCTACTCCGGCCGCTACGAGGGCCAGCAGATGTTCCTGATCAAGGAGTTCTTCGAGATCCTGGAAAAGGCGATCGACCGCTGCCGCGAGGCCGGGGCAGTCGCCTACCAGATCGCGCTGAAGAACAGTTGAGGACGCCGCCGTGCTGACGCTTCTCATCGCGGTGGTCCTCACCGCCCTCGTCTTCGAGTACATCAACGGCTTCCACGACACCGCCAACTCCATCGCCACGGTGGTCGCGACCAAGGTGCTGGCGCCGATGCAGGCGGTTGCACTCGCCGCCACCACCAACCTGATCGGGGCCCTCTGGGGCACCGCCGTGGCCAAGACCATCGCCACCGGACTGCTGGACCAGGGCGTCGTCGAGGTCACCTCCCAGGTCATCATCTGCGCCCTGATCGGCGGCATCGTCTGGAACCTGGTGACCTGGTACCTGGGCCTGCCGTCCTCCTCCTCCCACGCCCTGATCGGCGGCCTGTGCGGCGCCGCGATTGCCGCCGCCCATGGACAATGGGGGGCCGTGATCTGGTCCCAGCCCACCGACCCCTGGTACAAAGGCGCCGGGATCCTCTGGAAGGTGGTGGTACCGATGGTCAGCAGCCCGGTCGCGGGCTTCGTCGGCGGTTACCTGTTGATGGGGGTGCTGTTCGCCCTCTTCTGGGCCATGTCGCGCAGCGGCGGGGTCCTCATGCGCATCGCCCGCCCCCGCTGGGGCAACGCCTTCTTCGGCAAGGCGCAGCTCGTCTCCGCGGGCTACATGGGCCTGGCCCACGGCCTCAACGACGCGCAGAAGACCATGGGCATCATCGCCCTCGCGCTGGTTTCGGCCCACCAGGCCGGGACCCTCGCCACCCTGCCGACCTGGCTCGACTGGATGCGCCCGAGCGAAACGGCGCTCGCCCACGGCGACATCGACCTCTGGATCAAGCTCACCTGCGCCGTCACCATGGCCGCCGGGACCGCGGTGGGCGGCTGGCGGATCATCAAGACCCTGGGCCACAAGCTGGTGCACCTGCACCCCATCCACGGCTTCGCCGCCGAGACCTCCGCCGCCACCGTCATCACCATTGCCTCCAGCCTCGGCATCCCCGTCTCCACCACCCACAACATCTCCGCCGCCATCATGGGGGTGGGGGCCGCCAAGCGCTTCTCCGCCGTGCGCTGGACCGTGGTCGAGCGGATGCTATGGGCCTGGCTTCTGACCATCCCGGCGGCTGGCGGCATTGCCTATGGATTGGTGAAAGTGCTGCAGGCGTTTGGGTTGGATTGAATCGCGAATTGACGGGGCGGTCGGAGGCTTGGACATACCGAAAGTCCCGTCCATCGCCTCGCACAACCGCCGCACCTCCTCGCGCGTCAACACTGCCGGTAACCGCTGCTGTCGCCTGGGCCGGGAGAACCGCACGTCCTCCAAGGGCCGCTCCAACTCTGATCCGCTTGCCGATCCCGAGCATCCGTCCTAGGATGGCGGCTGGATGCCTACCCTTGGCACCGGCACATCTACGCAGGTTCCGATCATGCCCGCGACCGCGCAAGCACAGACCCGCCACTGGCTGTTCACCGTCGATGACTACCAACGCATGGGAGAAACCGGCATCCTGCGCGAGGACGACCGGGTCGAACTGATCGAAGGAGAGATTGTCAGCATGCCACCCATCGGCAGCCCCCACGGGGGCGGGGTCAAGCACCTGAATCGACTGCTGGCCCAAGCGGTCGGCGAGCGCGCCATCGTCGCGGTTCAGGACCCGGTGGTACTACGCCCCCGTTCCGAGCCCCAACCCGACATCGCCCTCCTGCGCCCACGCCCGGACTTTTACGCCCACTCGCACCCCGAGGCTGCCGACGTCCTGCTGCTGATCGAGGTGGCCGACAGCACGCTGCATTACGATCTGCATGTGAAGGTCCCACTCTATGCCCGGCAGGGCATCCCCGAGGTCTGGGTGGTCGACATCGCACACCGCAAGGTGCTGCGGTTCAGTCGACCGGAGGGCGGTACCTACCGGGACCACGGTCCCATCGATCTTCAGGCCCCAATCGCCCTGCCAGGGCTGCCGGGATGCTCGGTGCAACTCGCCGTGCTGTTTTGACAGGCGTCGCCATTCCGAGTGAAGTAGGGGACGTGCCACGATAAATCACCCACCTGCCCACCGTTAGGTCCGCGCAGTTCCGATTGGCATTGATGCGCCGGATGGCATCCAATGAATCCGGAGCGGCGGTCACGCTTCCCAGGACAAATTCATCGCTTAATCGAATCGGCAGCCGGGTGCGACGCGGCATCGCCCGCGCGGCCTTGATCATCGTTCCGGCCGGCGCGCACGGTCCGCACAGCGGACCCTACGGGAAGGCGCCGCGCCCGTAGGGTCCGCTGTGCGGACCAGCGACCTCGTCGTGACCGAAGTGGCCGGAACGATGATCGAGGCCGCCCGCGCCATATTAGCCCCCATCCAGCAATTCCAGCCAATGAACCACCGGCAACCGGCTCCCGGCCTCCAGGTGCAGTTGGCATCCGATATTGGCGGTGGCGATCAGTTCCGGGGCGCCGGACTCCAACGCGGCGACCTTGTTGGCCTGCAATTGCCGGGACAACACGGGCTGGGTGAGTGAGTAGGTGCCGGCGGAGCCGCAGCACAGATGGGGGTCGGGGACCGGGGTCAGGACGAAGCCGAGCCGGGTGAGGATGGACTCCGCCAGGCCCTTGATCTGCTGGCCGTGCTGGAGGCTGCAGGGGGCGTGGAAGGCGATGCGTCGGCCGCGGCCGGGGGTGCCCAGCGGGCTTAGGTCCGCCGCGGACAGCCACTCGGTGGGGTCGCGGGCCAGGGACGCGACCCGGGCGGCGCGCTCAGCATAGGCGGGGTCGTCCCGCAGCAGATCGCCGTAGTCCTTGACCGTGGCGGCGCAGGCGCTGGCGGTGATCAGGATGGCCTCGCAGCCGGACTCGATCGCGGGCCACCAGGCGTCGATATTGCGGCGCATGGCGTCCAGACCCTGGGCCTGGGCCCCGAGGTGATAGGCCAGGGCCCCGCAGCAGCCGGCCTGGGGGGCCTCGATCAGGTCCAGGCCGAGGCGGTCCAGGACGCGGGCGGCGGCGGCGTTGGTGAGCGGGGTGGCGATGGCCTGAACACAACCGGCCAGGGCCAGGACGCGACGGCGGCCCTGGGGCGCCGGCCAGTCCCCGGCGGGACGGGGCCGCGGGACCTTGGCGGCGAGCGCGGCGGGGAGCAGCGGCCGGACCAAACGACCGAGCCGCACCAGCGGGGCGAGGCGCGCCGGGTGGGGCACCAGGCCGACCAGGGCGGTGCGCAGCAGCCTTTGCGTCCAGGGGCGGGCGACGCGCTCGTCCACCAGGTGCCGGCCGATGTCGGCCAGGCGGGCATAGCGCACGCCGGATGGGCAGGTGGTCTCGCAGGATCGGCAGCCCAGGCAGCGGTCGAGGTGCCCCTGGGTGATGCGGGTCGGGGTCTGACCCTCCAGGACCTGCTTGATCTGGTAGATGCGACCGCGCGGCCCGTCCAGTTCATCGCCCAGCAGTTGGTAGGTGGGGCAGGTGGCGGTGCAGAAGCCGCAATGCACACAGCTGCGCAGGATGGCGTCCGCCTCGCGGCCCGCGGGGGTGGCGAGGAACTGCGCAAGTATCTGGGTCTGCACGTCAAAGCTCCGGGTACAGCCGCCCGGGGTTCAAGATACCCTGGGGGTCGAAGGCGTGTTTGAGGTTGCGGTGCAGTGCCATCAGCGGCTCCGGCAGGGGTTGGAAGACCGCGCCGGTGCGCTCGCCACCCCGAAACAGGGTGGCGTGTCCGCCAACGGGGGTGACCAGGGCGCGGATGACGGCGGGCGGGGCGGCGCTGCGCAGCCAGCGCTGGGTGCCGTTCCACTCCAGGAGTTGGGGGCCCGGCAGGTCCAGCGATGGAATGGCCCGGGGGAGGCCGATCCGCCACAGGGGCAGGTCCCCACCGAAGAATCCGTGCTGCTGCTCGCGGACCTGTCCGGCCCAGAAGGCCGTGGCGTCCGCGTCCGGCAGGGGCTCGCCGCCGATGACGGAGCACGCCGCCCGAACCCCCTGCGCGGCGCCGGCCAGTCGCACCCAGAGGCGCCCGCCGTCGCCGCTGTCCGCCCAGCAAGTGGCGGTGATGGGCAAGGGTCTGGCAGCCCAGCGGTTCATCAGGTCCAGGGCCTGCGCCTGGTCGCACCCCTGCACCAGGGTCGCCGTGCAGGGCGGGATGGGCATGACCTTGAGGCTCAGGTCCAGGAGCACCCCGAGCGTGCCATAGGCCCCGACCATGAGGCGGGAGCAGTCGAAGCCGGCGACGTTCTTCATCACCTCGCCGCCGAAGCGCAGGACCTCGGCCCGGCCGGTCAGTACCCGGGCGCCCAGCACCAGGTCCCGGGCGGAACCGGCGTAGGGGCGGGCGGGCCCGGAGAGTCCGCAGGCGATGGTGCCGCCCAGGGTGGCGCCGGCCCCCAGGCGCGGCGGCTCGAAGGGGAGTTGCTGGCCCGCCGCGGCGAGCACGGCCTCGATGGTATCGAGCCTGGTCCCGCCGCGGGCGGTGATGACCAGCTCCTTGGGCTGATAGTCGATGATCCCGGCGTGCCCGCACAGTGCCAGGGGTTCGCCCGTCGTCACCCGACCGAGGAAGGTCTTGGTGTCGGCGCCGCGCAGCGCCAGGGGGCGGCCAGCGTCAGCCGCGGCGCGCACGCGCTCGGTCAGTTCGCCCTGCAAGTCTTGATTCCGGTCGGCGGTCATACGCGCTGGTTACCCCTGAGGTCGGCCTGGATGGGACGAGAGACTGTTTGCACAGGTCCTCAATGGGAGGCACGCGGCCGGTTTACAACCACCAGGGCTGGTTTACCTGGTCATGTTCCTGGCTTGAGATTTGGGTGAAATCATGGCCCTCAGGGCCCAGCCCCGAGCGACCAGCGGTGCGCCGCCGCATAGCGCGGGACCTGTCCGTCGCGCCCGCGAGCGAGGACGAACTCCCGGGCCTCCCACTCCACCGTCAGACCCCAATCCAACGACGCAGTAACGCGAAACCTGCGCGAGGAAATGCAGCGTCAGGTGCAGATCCAGCGGATGGGCGGCGCGGACGCCGTGCGGGATCAGCGGCCTGGCCTGTGCCGCCAGGGCCTGTGCTGTCGCCGGGTCCGGCCACAGGCCAAAAAACCAGCGCTCAGACATCAGTCGGTCCTGGCCCCTCGAGCCGCTATTCTTGCTTAAGGTCCGCGCGCTGACCGGCCTTGCGCCCGTGCGCGCGGGATCGGGGCACCGCGGCTCAGGCTCCACTGCCGGCCGGGCGCCAGACACACCGCTCAGGGGGCACAGGGAGCGACCGGCAGGGGCGGAAAGTGGCAAAGTCGCGGCGGCATCGTCACAATCAAGGGCCCGCACCCCGCAAGCCTGGAGAAACATGCAGTGGACGACCTGGAAATCCTGGTGGAACATAAGCCATCGCCTGCCAAACTGGAGGTGATCGGGGTCGACGGCTGGCCGCTCTGGCGCGGGGAGCCGGGCGTCCTGCCCTGGCGCTATACGAGGACCGAGACCTGCTATGTCCTGCGCGGCCGCTTCCTGGTCACCCCCGAGGGCGGCACACCCCAGGCCTTCACCCGCGGCGACCTGATCCGCTTCCCGGCCGGGCTCGCCTGCACCTGGGAAATCCAGGAGGCGGTGGAGAAGCAGTATCGGTTGGATTGAGCCGCGCCGCCGGGCGGTGCAAGCGTCCGAAGCCGGCCACGCAACACCCCGAATGACTTAGAGAACAGCCCCCATGCCCACCATCGGAACCCCCTTTACCCCCACCGCCGTCAAGGTCCTGCTGTGCGGCGCCGGCGAACTCGGCAAAGAAGTCGTCATCGAACTGAAACGCCTCGGGGTCGAGGTCATCGCCTGTGACCGCTACCCCCATGCCCCCGCCATGCAGGTCGCCGATCGCGCCTACAGCTTCTCCATGCTGGACGGGGCCGAACTGCGGCGGGTGATCGAACTGGAGCGCCCGGACTATGTGGTCCCGGAGATCGAGGCGATCGCCACCGATACCCTGGTCGCGCTGGAGTCCGAGGGCTTCACCGTGATCCCCAGCGCCCGCGCCGCGCGCCTGACCATGAACCGGGAGGGCATCCGCCGGCTGGTGGCCGAGGAACTGGGCATCCCCACCTCCCCGTACCGCTTCGCCGACACCCCGGAGGAGTTCGGCATCGCGCTCGCCGACATCGGCCTGCCCTGTGTGGTCAAGCCCATCATGAGCTCCTCCGGCAAGGGCCAGAGCCTGGTCCGCTTCCCCGAGGAGATCGGCGACGCCTGGGACTATGCCCGGGGCGGCGGGCGCAGCGGCGCGGGGCGGCTCATCGTCGAGGGCTTCATCCCCTTCGACTACGAGATCACCCTGCTCACGGTGCGCCACCGCGACGGCACCAGCTTCTGCGAGCCCATCGGGCACCGCCAGGAGGACGGCGACTATCGCGAATCCTGGCAGCCCCAGCCCATGACCGACGCCGCCCTGGCGCGCGCCCGGGAGATTGCCGGTCAGGTGACGCAGGCCCTGGGCGGGCGCGGCATCTTCGGCGTGGAGCTGTTCGTGCGCGGCGAGGAGGTCATCTTCAGCGAGGTCTCGCCGCGCCCCCACGACACCGGCATGGTCACGCTGATCTCCCAGGACCTGTCCGAATTCGCGCTGCACGCCCGCGCCATCCTGGGCCTGCCGATCCCGGCGATCCGCCAGCTCGGCCCCGCCGCCTCCGCCGCGATCCTGGTCGAGGGCGAGTCCGACCGGCCGCGTTTCGGCAACCTCGCCGCCGCCCTGGCTGAACCGGGGACGGACCTGCGCCTCTTCGGCAAGCCCGAGGTCCGCGGACGGCGGCGGATGGGGGTCGCCCTGGCCCGCGGGGCGGACATCGAAGAGGCCAAGGCCAAGGCACTGCGGGTCGCGGCGCAGGTGCAGGTCAGCCTGGATTGAGGGTTCGGCCGCGGGTATTCGACAAGTAGCCGCGGTTTGCAGAGGATCAGGAGTCCGAGGTTTCAACCTTGGCGGCGGTCTCCCGACGGCGGCTGAGCCCGGCGGGGCGCGGCGCCGTCACGCACTTGTGCCAGCATCTAAACGGACAAGGGGAGTGAGCAGCATGAACAAGGCCGCCATCGTCATTGGTGTCAACAGGACCGGCAACCTGCCGGTACTCGCCGCGGCCGTGACAGGGGCCGTCAAGGTGGGCGATTGGCTCCGCCGGGAGGGCTTTCACGTCGAGAAGTGTCTCGATACCCGAGGCCCCGTCACCGCAGCGGACCTTTTTCAGAAGATCGCCGAACTGGTCGACCAGGGGACCCTGGAGCAATTGGTCGTCTATTTCTCCGGCCACGGCTTCCTCAACAACGGCTCCGAGCACTGGATGCTGTCCGGCGCGCCCGCTGACCCCAATCAGGCGGTCAGCCTCGCCGAAAGCGCCCTGCTGGCCCGCGAGTGCGGCATCCCCAGCGTCGTCTTCATCTCCGATGCCTGCCGCTCCGTACCGCAGGATCTCAGGGCCGACCGGGTCCGGGGCAGCCTGATCTTTCCCAATCAAGGGGCCGCCGCGGGCGTCGAGGTCGAGGTCGACCGGTTTCTTGCCACCCTGCCCGGCGATCCGGCCCTGGAGATGCCGCTGCCGGACAGCGCCGGGCAATTTGAAGGCATCTACACCACCTGCTTCCTCAAGGCCTTCCAGCAGCCGGACCCGGACATGATCCGGACCCTGTCGGTCGAGGGCAAGACCGTCCGGGTCGTACCGAACCGCGGCCTCAAGGCCTACCTCAGGCGCGAGGTGAACCAGCTCGCCCAGGACAAGGCGATCCGGCTTCGACAGTTGCCGCAGTCAATCGTGGAGTCCGGTGAAGCATGCTATTTGGGCCGCGTGGCGCCGCGCCGCAGCGCCGCCGCCAGGGGCTTAGCCGCGCCGCCGATGCCGACGGTATTGAGCGTCACCGACGTGGCGCGCTTTGAACTGCGCCGCAGCGCGGAGAACGGACCGGCGGCCGCGTCTTTCTCCATCGCAATGCAGGACACGCCGGCGCGTTCCGCATTCGACGCCTCGCTCGCGGTGATTGAACGCGCGGACGCGCCGGGCCACTTCGAGACCCAAACCGGTTTCGCCGTCGTCGGGGCCGAGGTCGCAGCAGTCCACGGGATCGGTGTCGGCGCCGAGGTGGTGACCCCGGGCGGCCCAGGCGCTCCCGCACTGGTGCGGGTCCACCCCGGCGCGCGGCCGACGGGCAGCCTGATCCTGCGCTTCGCCGATGGGAGCGGGACCCTGCTCGCGACGCTGAACGGGTTCGTCGGGAGCCTGGTCGTCGATGGCGGGCGCGTCATGAGCCTGAGCTATGTCCCCGCGGACAACAACTGGCGCTGGGCCGATTATCAACAGCAGCGCCCGCGCCTGGAGCGCCTGCGCGCAGTGGTCGCCGCCGCCGCCGGTCTGGGCGTCTTCCAGTTGGACCGGGACCGGGCCGCCGCCATGGCGGACGAGATCCGTTATTTGAAGTGCATCGACCCCAGCCTGGGACTCTATGCCGCCTACGCCTACTCGGACGCCGGCCTGCGCGAGCGCATCCGCTCGGTGCAGGAGTACCTGCGCGGGGATCTCGGCGCCGACCTCTTCGACATTGCCATGCTGGCGGGCACCCTGTCCGGCAGGCCCGCGGGGGCGGTACCGGGCTGCCCCATGCTCACCCAGGGCTGGGGTTTGCTGCGGGTCAAGGGCGTGCACTTACCGCTGGCCCTCGCCGCGGCCGGCGAACACTTGCGGTCCGCCCTGTGGACGACCTTCGAGTCCGCGGGGATGGACATCATCGAGGCGGCCTTTCACCAGGGGGAACTGACATGAGACTCGTCTTCATTCATGGGCGTAGCCAGCAGGGCAAGGACCCTTTGGCACTCAAGCACGAATGGCTGGGGGCACTGAATAAAGGGCTCGCGCAGAACGGCCTGTCCCTGCCCGCCGCCGTCGAGGTCCGGCTGCCATTCTACGGCGATCGGCTCGATGCACTCACCAAGGCATCCGCGGTGCCCCTCACGGACGACCTCAATACCCGCGGGGGTGCGGCGGACGCCGACTTCCTGGCCTTCGAGGCGGCGATGGCCGAGGCCCTGCGCCAAGGCGCCGGTATCACCGACCAGCAGATCAATGCCGAGTACGGCGCCAACCCCAAGCCGAAGGGACCACAGAACTGGGAATGGGTGCAGGCGATCTTCCGCGCGCTCGACACCCACACCCCGGGAATCAGCGACAAGGTCCTGGAAGCCTTCACGCGCGACGTCTATCTCTACACGAGCCGCGCCAACGTCAAGAGCGAGATCGACAAGATCGTCGCCGCGGACCTGACCGACACCGAACCGATGGTCGTGGTCGGCCACTCGCTGGGATCGGTGGTCGGTTACAGCGTGCTGCGCGAGGACCCGCGAGCGCTCAAGGTGCCGCTCTACCTCACCGTCGGCTGCCCGCTCGGCTTGCGCCCGATCCGCGATCAATTCAAGCCGCTCAAGTTCCCCACACCCGCCAGAGCCTGGTACAACGCCTACGACGACCGGGACGTGGTGGCCCTCTACCCCCTGGACAAGAAGAACTTCCCGGTCACCCCGGCGGTGACCAACTATGGCAAGGTCAAGAACCATACCGACAACCGCCATGGCATCGTCGGCTATCTGGATGATCCGAAGGTCGCCCTGGCGATCTATGAGGCGCTGACCTGAGGGGGCGAGCGTCCTGGAGTCCAAGGCTTCAGCCTTGGCGCGGCGCCCAAGGCTGAAGCCTTGGACTCCAGGCGCCGTTGCAGTCACTACGCGGCAGCAGCAACCGGAGGTCGAGGCTTCAGCCGGTGGCGCACCCTGAGCCGACCGAAAGGAAGCGAGGGCACGCGGCGGGGACCGGCTGAAGCCTCGACCTCCGGTCCCTGCCCCACTTGAGCACGAGTGAACCCCGCAGCGAGGGGTACAGCCGCGGATTCCGGCCCTACGACCTGGTTGAGGCCGGGGAAAACCGCGCGGCGCGCGGGGAAGAGTGAACAGAGGATCAGTGGCCAGTGGTCAGTGATTCAGTGGTCAGTGAATGGGGGGGACGCACAGGACACGCAAACCAAGGTCGTCGTAGCGGCCGTGCGGACCGACGCCGCTGCGGTCGCCCGCGCGCGCCTCGTGCCGGGTGCCGCTCCAAGAGCCGCCGCGCACCACCCGCGACCCGGTTTTCGCCGGTCTCCTGTCCTGGCGTTGTGAATATTGGTTCCTGCACCACTCACGAACGTTTCCGCAGAGGTCGTAAACACCCTGCCGGCTGCGTCCGCCTGGATAGACCCCTACCGCGGTGGTACGCCCAATCCCGGCCTCATAGGTGTTTGCGACCCCGTCCCGCCACTCGGACCCCCAGTGCCGGGCGCTCTTGGCCGCCCACTGCCACTCCCACTCGTCGGGCAGCCGCACCTCATGACCCAGCCGCGCGCTCAGCCAGCGGCAGAAGGCCGTCGCGTCATGCCAGGAGACGTGATCCGCCGGGTAGCTCGCGTAGGGCCGTTGTTGTCGCCCGGGTTCCGACGCTTGCGTGAGTCCTACCCACCAGCGGGCATCCTGATAGCCGTCTGCGGCGTCGAGAAAGGCCCGGTACTGGGCATAGGTCACCGGATAGGCGGGGAAGGAGTACGACCAGTTCCACGGCGGCCTCTTCGCCCGCACTCTGCCGGTGCAGCCGATTGAGCCATTCCTCGCCCCAAAAGGCGTCCAGCAGAAAGGCCCGGCGCTGGCTTGGATCGTTCCAGCAATCCAGGCCCAGCAGGAGTGACTTGAACTGCAAGAACCCGTGGCGGTCCAGCGGCATTGCGGTGTGCTCGTCGAAAACCAGGTTCTTTCAAGCGTAACACGGAGGCGCCTGAAAGGGTCCCAGCAAACTGTTGGTGCCGTGCGGCTGTTGTATAGCGGCATCGGCGCGCCCCTCACCGCTTTATGCGTGCGGCCGCTCCCGGATTCCGTTGCGCTCCATCCGGGCTACGGGGAGGTCGCGGCGAATACCCGCCCGGTCTGCTGCGCGGTGTCACGCGTAAGCGGGACGGCCTCAAGAACCGCTGGCCATTGCGTTGGGGGCGGCGGCCCGCCGAGACAGCGCCCGCTTACGGCTGAAGCCGCGAGCCGCGGCGCGCAATCCCGGCGGGCCCGTCAGCCTCGGGGCAGCCCCCGCAACAGGGAGCGCACCCATCTGGGCCCCCCGTAGATGAGCCCGGTATAGACCTGCACCAGGTCGGCCCCGGCGGCGAGCTTGGCCCGCGCGTCCGCCGCGTCCATGATGCCGCCGACACCGATCAGCACCGGCCCCGCCCCGAGCGCGGTCCGCACCGTCTGGAGCAACTGGGTGCTGCGCGCAAACAGGGGTCGGCCGGAGAGCCCACCGCTCAAGCTGGCGGTGGGACTGGTCAGCCCCGCAAAGTCAATGCTGGTATTGGTCAGGACGAGCCCGGCGCAGCCCGCGTCCAGGGCGGCCCGGGCACAGTCGATGGCGTCGCCGTCGGTCAGATCCGGTGCCAGCTTCAGCAGCAGGGGCCGGGGGTTCGCGAGGCGCTGATTGGGGCCCTGGATGGCGGCGACGATGCGCCGCACCTCGGTCACCGTCTGGAGTGCCCGCAGCCCCTCGGTGTTCGGGCTGGAGAGATTGACCACCACATAGTCCGCCAGTGCGCCCAGGCGCTCGAAACTCTCGCGATAGTCCGCCGCCGCCTGTTCGGCCGGGGTCACCTTGGACTTGCCCAGGTTCACACCCAAGGGTACTCGCGGCAGGCCGCGCGCGCGCAGCCGTTCCAACTGCACCTGCATGGCCGCGGCGCCCGCGTTGTTGAACCCCATGCGATTGACGATGGCCTGGTCCGCGGGCAGGCGAAAGAGCCGTGGCCGCGGGTTGCCGGGCTGGGGCCGGGCGGTGACGGTGCCGACCTCGATGAAGCCGAAGCCCAGCCGCTGCCAGGCCGGGACCGCCTGCGCCTCCTTATCGAGGCCGGCCGCGAGCCCGATGGGATTCGGGAACTCGAGCCCCATCAGACGCGGGGCCAGGTCGGGCCGTCGCGCCGGGTCCCGGTCCGGCAGGCGCCCGTCGAAGACCCTGGACCAGCGCCCGAGCAGCGCGAGCGTGAGCCGGTGAGCCAACTCCGGGTCGAGGCGGAAGATGAGCGGTCGGAGCAGGCGCCAAAGGTCGGGAGGTTCTTCGTTTTTCAATTGGATATCTGTTCGTGTTCCCGCTGCACCGGCGTGGGCGCAAGTCCCGGTAGATCGGCGTCGCGCACGCGACGGTTAACCCCAAAAAGAGTATTTGGCCGCAAATGAACGCAAATAAGCGCAAATAAATCTATCGGTTAGCATCGTCGCGGGCGTCACCCGGACGGTGAACATGCAGCAAAGGCCAAGTCTCTGATTATTTGCGTCAATTGGCGTTCATTTGCGGCTAAACTGCATTTTTTCGGGTTAAGGATTGACTCACGCCTCCCGCGCAATGGCCCGATAGCCGATATCGGTGCGGTAATAGCAGTCCGGCCAGTGGATGCGCCGCACCCCGCGGTAGGCGCGCTCCTGGGCCTCGCGGGCGGTCGCGCCCAGCGCGGTGACACACAGCACCCGGCCGCCCGCGGTCAGGGTCTGGTCGGCGGCGCGGCGCGTGCCGGCATGGAAAACCTTGACGTCCGGGTCATCCTGGTCCGCCAGACCGCTGATCGGCAACCCCTGTGCGTAGGTGTCCGGATAGCCGCCGGCGGCCATGACCACGCCGAGCGCGACCCGCGGGTCCCAGTCCGCTTGGACCTGATCCAGGCGCCCGTCCAGGGCGGCGAGGCACAGGGCCACCAGGTCCGAGCGCAGGCGCAGCAGGATGGGCTGGGTCTCGGGGTCGCCGAAGCGGCAGTTGTATTCCAGGACCTTGGGGGTGCCGTCCGGCCCGATCATCAGGCCCGCGTAGAGGAAGCCGACATAGGGCATCCCCTCGGCCGCGAGCCCCGCCAGGGTGGGGGCTATGACCTCGCGCATCACCCGGTCGTGGAGCGCCGGCGTGACCACCGGTGCCGGGGAATAGGCCCCCATGCCGCCGGTGTTGGGGCCGCGGTCGCCGTCGTCGCGCGCCTTGTGGTCCTGGGAACTGGCCATCGGCAGGCAGTGGGTGCCGTCCGCCATGACGATGAAGCTCGCCTCCTCGCCGGTCAGGAACTCCTCGATCACGACCCGCGCCCCGGCGCACCCGAAGCGCCCGGCCCCCAGCATGTCGCGCACCGCCGCCTGGGCGGTCGCCAGATCCTGGGCCAGGATCACCCCCTTGCCGGCCGCGAGCCCGTCGGCCTTGACCACGATGGGCGCCCCGACCTGATCCAGATAGGCCAGGGCCGGTGCCACCTCGGTGAAGACGCCATAGGCGGCCGTAGGGATCCCGTGACGCGCGAGGAAGGCCTTGCTGAAGGCCTTGGAGCCCTCCAGTTGGGCGGCCGCCCGGCGCGGGCCGAAACAGGGCAGTCCCGCGGCAGCGAAGGCGTCCACCACCCCGGCCACCAGCGGTACCTCGGGGCCGACGATGGTGAGGCCGATGCCCTGGTCCGTGGCGAACTGCACCAGGGCGGGGAGGTCATCCGCGGCGATCGGCACGTTCTCCACCCCCGGCTCCAGGGCGGTGCCGCCATTGCCGGGGGCCACGAAGACGCGCCGCGCGAGCGGCGATTGGGCGGCCTTCCAGGCGAGTGCATGTTCACGGCCGCCGCCGCCGATGATGAGTATCTTCATAACGATCTCTGTCTTTGTGAGAGATTATTCGGTTCCCCTCGTGCCCGCCGCCGGACGTGCCGCGAATGAGATGAGGCCCCGCCGGCTCGACTGGATGAATTGGACGAGTTGGTCGGTTTCCGGGCCCGGGTGCTCGGTCGCGGCCTGGAGCAGGGCCTCGGCCTGGCGCAGCCCCGAGCGGAAGACCAGCCGGTAGACGGCCTTGATGCGGTTGCGGGCCTCCTGGGTGAAGCCGCCGCGGCGCAGGCCCACGACGTTGAGGCCGACGAGGCGCGCCCGGTGCCCGTCCGCCAGCGCGAAGGGCGGCACGTCCTGGGCGACGCCGGTCAGCCCTCCCACCATGGCATAGGAGCCGATCCGGCAGAATTGATGCACCGCCACCGCTCCAGAGATAAAGCAGTGGTCCTGCACCTCCACATGGCCAGCCAGACCGGCAGTGTTGGCGAAGATGTTGTGGTCCCCCACCACGCAGTCGTGCCCGACGTGTGTATAGGCCATCCAGTAATTGTGGCTGCCGATGCGGGTGCCCTCCGCGGACTTGATCCCGCAACTGATATTGACCCCCTCCTTGAAGTGATTGTGGTCCCCGATGACCAGGGGGCGCGCCCGTGCCGGGTCGAAGCTCAAATCCTGGGCCTCGGCGCCCAGGGTGGCCCCGTGGCAGACGCGATTGAAGGCGCCCAGGCGGGTCGGCGCAAAGATACGCACGCAACTCTCGATCCGGCACCCCTCCCCGATCTCGGCCCCCGCCTCGATGATCGACCAAGGGCCGACGCTGACCGTTTCATGGACCAGCGCGCCGTCCTCGATGATCGCGGCCGGATGTACGCTCAATGACGGAAGTGCCGCATCCCGGTAAAGATCATGGCCATGCCGTGCTCGTCCGCGGCGGCGATGACCTCCTCGTCGCGCATGGAGCCGCCGGGCTCGATGACGGCGGTGATGCCCGCCGCGGCGGCGGAGTCGATGCCGTCGCGGAAGGGGAAGAAGGCGTCCGAGGCCATGACCGACCCCTTTACCGTCAACCCCGCGAGCTCCGCCTTGATGGCGGCGATGCGCGCCGAGTTGACCCGGCTCATCTGCCCAGCCCCCACGCCGATGGTCATGCCGTCGCGGCCATAGACGATAGCGTTGGACTTCACTGACTTGGCCACGCGCCAGGTGAACAGCAGGTCCGCCAACTCCTGCGCCGTCGGCTCGCGCCGGGTCACGGTGCGCAATGAGTCGATCAGCGTGAGATCCGCGTCCTGCACCAGGAGCCCGCCGTTGACCCGCTTGAAGTCCAGCCGCGCGCCCGCCGCGGCGGACCATTCGCCGCATTCGAGCAGGCGCACGTTCTTCTTCGCCGCCACCGCCGCCGAGGCCGCCGCCGAGACCCGCGGGGCCACGATCACCTCCACGAACTGGCGCTCGCAGATGACCCGCGCCGTCTCACCATCGAGTTCCCGATTGAAGGCGATGATGCCGCCGAAGGCGGACTCGGGGTCGGTGCTGAAGGCACGCTCATAGGCATCGAGCAGGCTGGTGCCGATGGCCACCCCGCAGGGGTTGGCGTGTTTGACGATGACGCAGGCAATGCCCTCGTCGAATTGCTTGACGCACTCGATGGCCGCGTCCGTGTCGGCGATATTGTTATAGCTAAGCTCCTTGCCCTGCAGTTGGCGGGCCGTGGCGACGGAGGCCTCGGTCGGATTGCGGCCGACGTAGAAGGCCGCCTGCTGATGGGGGTTCTCGCCGTAGCGCATCCCCTGGCGCTTGTGGAACTGGAGATTGAAGGTGCGCCCAAAGCCCTCGGCCTTGCCCTGCGGGTGCTCGATCACCGCCCCCAGGTAATTGGCGATGGCCCCGTCATAGGCGGCGGTATGCTCGAAGGCCTTGACCGCCAGGTCGAAGCGGGTGGCGTCATCGACGCCGCCGGTTTCCGTCAACTGCGCCAGCACCCGCGGATAGTCCGCCACATCCACCAGCACCGTGACGCCCGCGTGATTCTTGGCCGCAGCACGCAGCAGGGTGGGGCCGCCGATGTCGATATTCTCGATCGCCGTGGCAAGATCGCAGCCGGGTTGGGCGACCGTTTCCTCGAAGGGGTAGAGGTTCACCACCACCAGGTCGATGGGCGCGATCCCATGTTCGGCCATCACCGCCTCATCGGTCCCGCGGCGCCCCAGGATACCCCCGTGGATCATCGGGTGCAGCGTCTTGACCCGCCCCCCCATCATCTCCGGAAAGCCCGTGTAGTCCGAGACCTCGGTCACCGCGATCCCCGCTTCACCGAGCAGCCGCGCGGTCCCCCCGGTGGAGAGGATCTCGACCCCCAGCGCCGCCAGCCCCCGCGCCAACTCCACCACCCCGGTCTTATCCGAAACACTGATCAACGCCCGTCGTATCGCTTGCATAGACTGAAATCCCGCCTGGCCACAGAGACCAAGTAAAAGGTTTTACACCTAGTAAAATCGCCCAGCGGGCGATTTTACTAGCGGTTGATGGAGTAGTGCGTCAGGCGCTTGCGCAAGGTGCTGCGGGTGAGCCCCAGCATGCGCGCGGCCAGGGTCAGGTTACCCCCGGCGTGGCGCACCACCGTCTCGAACAGTGGGCGCTCCACCTCCTCGATGACCAGCCGATGCAGGTCGACGACCCGGTGCCCGTCCATATTGTGCAGATAGGTCGCCAGGGCGTCCTGCACGCACTTGCTCAGCGGATCGGCGCGATCCGCCTGGACCACCTGAAAATCGCCGCCGGGCACTGTCGCAGGCCCTGGGTGTACCGGCTCCGGGGCCAGAGTATCGTCCGTAACCGCTGTCGTCATGCCGCCTCATCCTCCCGCTCGGGGTGTTCGTTGAAGAAGGCCATAACCTTCCGTCGCTGGTCCAGCGTGCTGTCCGACCGATTGACGGAGTCTCTGAAGACCGCGGCCCCGGGGAGGCCGCGACAGTACCAGGCAATGTGTTTGCGCGCGATCCGCACCCCGGCCCAGGTCCCGTAGAAGTCATAGAGCCCCGTCAGGTGCTCCAGGAGCAGGTCCCTGATCCAGTCTCGCGGGGGCTCGGTCGGGATGGCGCCGGTGGCCAGATACGCGGCGATGTCGCGGAAGATCCAGGGGCGTCCCTGGGCCGCGCGCCCGATCATGATAGCATCGCAACCGGTGGAGTCCAGCACGCGCCGGGCCGCCTGGGGGGAGTCGATATCGCCGTTGGCGATCAACACAATGTCCACCTGCGAGCGGAGGTTGCGGAGCGTTTCGTGTTCGGCCGGCGTGGCATAGTTGCAGGCGCGGGTGCGTCCGTGGACCGCGAGCGCACTGACCCCGCACTCGCGGGCGAGACGGGCGACGGCCAGCGCGTTGCGCTCCCCGGGGGACCAGCCGGTGCGGATCTTGAGTGTCACCGGGGCGGGCGCGGCCGCCTGCACCACGGCGCTCAAGATGCGCCCCACCAGCAACTCGTCGCGCAGCAGCGCCGAGCCCGCCGCGACCCGGCAGACCTTCCGGGCCGGGCAGCCCATATTGATGTCGATGATCTGGGCGCCGTGGCCAAGGTTGACGCGCGCCGCCTCGGCCATCGCGCCCGGGTCGGTGCCCAGGATCTGCACCGAGACGGGTCCCGCCTCCCCCGCGAAGTCCAGGCGCCGGACCGATTTCACCGAGCCGCGCAGACTGGTGTCGCAGGAGACCATCTCAGACACCGCAAGCGCGGCGCCGAAACGTCGGCACAGGGCGCGATAGGGGCGGTCGCTGACCCCCGCCATCGGTGCCAGGACCAGGTTGTTGGCGAACCGGTAGGGGCCGATCACGAAGGGCCGCGGCGGCGCCGGGGGTGCCGGGGTCATCCAAAAATCCACAGATGAACACAGATGAACACAGATTTTCTTCCGATTGTCATGCGCTTATCGCTATTGTTGCAATCACCCGCAAGGTGAGCCCCCGACCAAGCGTAAGTCAATGAATAATCTGTGTTCATCTGTGTTCATCTGTGGACGACTGCTCTTTCCAGGGTCATTGGGGCCGCACCCTGAAGCCGGGCGGCGGCGCGGCCGGCCGGTGCCCGCGGCGGGTGGTCAAGGGCATGGCCCGGCGCGCCGGGTACCCGCAATGAGTGCCCAGCCCTCGCGCAACTGCACCGGGGCCAGGTCCAACTGCCCCGCATAGGCCGCGCACACCCCCGGTACCTGTTCGGCCAGGACCCCGGAGAGGACCAGCCGGCCCCCGGGGGCCAGGGCCGCGAGCAGCCGCGGCGCCAGGTCCACCAGGGGGCCCGCCAGGATATTGGCGACGACGCAGTCCACCGGCAGGCGCGCCGCGACCCCCGCCAGTTCATCCGGCAGGCACAGCGTCAGGCCGTCCGCGACCCCATTGGCGGCGGCGTTGGCCGCAGTCGCCTCGATCGCCTGGGGGTCGTGGTCCACCGCGATCACCGCGGCGGCCCCGAGCTTGAGCGCGGCGATGGCCAGGATGCCGGAGCCGCAGCCGTAGTCGAGCAGCGTCAGCCCCCGCAGGTCGGCCCCGTCCAGCCACTCCAGGCACAGGGCCGTGGTCGGGTGATGGCCGGTGCCGAAGGCGAGCCCCGGGTCCAGGTCCACCACCACGGCGTCCGGGTCCCCGGCCGGCTGGCCCACCGGGCAGACCCAGAGTCGGCGGCCGAAGCGGGTCGGGCGGAAGTCCTCCAGCCAGACCCGCTCCCAGGCGCGATCGGCGATCTGCTCGATCAGCGGCGGTGTCAGGCTCAAGGCGGCCAGGGACGCGGCCAGGGTCTCCACCTGTCGCGCGCCGTCCGCATCGTCCGCGAACAGGGCGCGCAGCCGCACCGCGGCCCACAGGGGCATGGCCCCTGGCGGGGGTTCGAGTTGCGGGTCATCGCCCGCGTCGCCCAGGGTCACCGCCAGGGCCCCGGCGTTCTCCAGGGCCGCCTCCAGCAGCGGCGCCTGGTCCTGGTCGACGGTGAGTGAGAGTTGCAGCCAGGGCATAGGGGAGCGCTCGGGGACGGGGGCGGATAGGATACCGCCCTGCCGCGGTACGCTCCAGCGGCCGGCGGTCTGCTGGGTGCGATCAGAACTGATGTGGTGAGGGAGATCCCGGGTACGTTGTCGTAATCGAATAATCCGACCACGATTACGACAACGACAACGGTGCAGTGGCAGCGATCTTGTCAGGTGGCGCGCGGGCGCAGCCGCAGACCATCACGCAGATTCAGACCGAGCAGCGCGATATTGACGGCGCCGGCGATCAGTTCGAGCGCCTGGACGGCGTAGAAGGGCCAGTCGAACTCGCCCGCCTGGGCCTTGAAGGACAGAAAGAGCGCGCTTGGGATCAGGATCAGCAGTCCGTTTGCGGCAATGAAGGGCATGCGTCGGCGCTTGCGCGCGATCAGTGCCCCGGAGCGCTGACGCCCGAGCGCGAAGCCAGACCCGCCGGCCGCCGCGAGGGCCGGGATCAGGAGCAGAAAGCCCCACGGGATGGCGGTCTTGACGGCGACCACGGTCGCCGTCGCGCCGAACGTTTCGGCGAGGATCGTGGCCATCCAGAAGGTCAGGATGGTCAGCAGCGCGAGCACGCCGGCGACGGGGTGAAGGCGTTTCAACATGGATGCGGCTCCGTCTGAGGGTGAAAGATAGCGTGCTATATAACATTGCATTCCAAGCTATGCAAGTGTTAGCGTGGGGCATGGGCTTCAACAAAGACGACTCGGCGGGCTATCTCGCCAACCATCTGGCGCGCCTGTTCGCGCGCGAGCTTCAGTTGCGAATCAAGCCATTAGGTCTTAGTACCGGGACCTTTCCGGCACTGTTGGTACTGTGGGAAGGCGACGGCCTGACCCAGCGCGAGCTGATCGAGCACCTGGACATCGAGCAGCCGACCATGGCCAACACCCTGGCGCGCATGGAGCGCGACGGGCTGATCGAGCGCCGCAAGGACCCTGCCGACGCCCGGGCGCAGCGCATCTGGCTGACCGCGGCGGCGCGCGCACTGGAGGGCCTGGCGACGGCGGCGGCCGAGGCGGTGAACAAAAAGGCACTGGCAGGGCTCGCGCCCGCCGAGCGCGCCATCTTCTTGGGGCTGATCCGCAGGGTTATCGCTGGTCTGCAAGTGGAGCCGACCGCGACGCGAGGGCAGGACGGCGCGGCCTGAGCCATTGCGCCGTCGGGGGCGATCGGTCCCTCCAAGGGACATCGAGGGGCAAAGAAATCGCGGTGACGCAGGCCCGTGGGGTGGACGAGCGGGAGCGAAGTCCACCGAACCGCACGCCGCTGGTGGACTGCGCGGCGCTTGTCTACCCTACGTGCTTGTACGCGTAGGGTGCGCCGCGCGCACCGCGGCGGCGGCCAAGACGCTCGCCACATGAAAGTTCCTTGTGGGAGCGGCCTCCGGCCGCGCCGCGGCGCCGCGGCGAACTCCGATGCCGCGCTGCTCACGCGACCGGCTGGCCCACCGGGCAGACCCAGAGCCGGCGCCCGAAGCGGGTCGGCCGGAAGTCCTCCAGCCAGACCCGCTCCCAGGCGCGATCGGCGATCTGCTCGATCAGCGGCGCCGTCAGGCTGAGCGCCGCCAGTGAAGGACATAGGGGGTGCTCGGGGAAGGAGCCGACGGGATACCGCCGCACGGCGGTGGGCTCCAGCGACCGACAGTCCACTCCAGGAGCCGCGGGCGCCCGCATCGACTACACTGCGACCTACCAAACCCATCGATCGACGCCGCAAGAGATCGCGCCATGGAAACCACAACCTTATCGACCAAGTATCAACTGGTCCTGCCGAAGGCGATCCGGGAGTCACTGAATCTCAAGCCGGGACAGCGGTTCATGGTCCGTGCATGCGAACACGGGATTGAACTGGTCCCATGCGAGCCGGTGTCCGCGTTGCGCGGCTTTCTGGAGGGGGCCGACACCGGTCTCGACGACATCCGCACCCGGGAAGACCGGGTATGAACCTGCTCGACTCCTCCGGCTGGATCGAGTATTTCGCCAACGGCCCCAATGCCGGGCACTTTGCATCGGTGGCGACCGCAACCGCCACCTTGCTGGTGCCGACCATCGTGCTGCACGAGGTCTATCGCTGGGCCGAGCGCGAGGGGGGCGAGTCGGCGGCCAACCGTATCATGCTCGCGATGCAGGAGGGCGCGGTCGTGGTGTTGGATGCGGACCTCGCCATCGCGGCGGCACGCCTGGCCCGTCGGCACAAGCTGCCGACCGCCGACAGTATCATCTACGCCACCGCACAGTCCCGTGGGGCCACCGTCTGGACCCAGGATGACGACTTCGAGGACCTGCCGGGGGTGCGCTATTTCGCCAAGTCCCCTCCTGGTCGACCCAAGATGTAGGGTAGTGTCATGACCGTGCCAAGATAAAGGTGAGACCTGTTGCATGCTTGCAGCGCGGACGACTTGTTTGAACAGTCCGAGATCCTGGCGTTGCCGCTGTGGGTCTCGACAAGCGCATTGTCGGCAAGGGTGAACCGCCTTTTGAACCCGATCGGGCGCGGCCGATACCCAGGTCCGGGCCTACGTCGCCGCAGGCGCTCGGAACGCTTGGCCGGCTGGATCGCTTGATACGCATCGACGGCGAGCCCCGGAGCTTGCCGACGGGCGCGGAAGGATCGGTCGGATTCGCTGTCGGACACTGAGGGGATTCGCGACATGACGAGAGAATCGACGCTGCGGACTGTTGCCCCGGACGAGCTGCCGGGCCTGCTGGCGGGGCTCGACGCCGAGGAGACGATCGGCCTGGCACTGATCGGACCGCGCGTCTGGCGCGTCCTGCTGGACTACTGGCCCAAGGGGCTGCAGGGCCATCTGGTGTTTCAACTGACCGGCAATCTGTCCGGGCTGCCCCGTGAGCTGTGGCGGCTGGGGCGGCTGCAAGCTCTCGCTTTGTGGTCGCTCGGCCTGCAAGACGCGGACGCCGCCGCGATCGCTGAACGCCTCGGCCACCTCACCTCGCTCGATCTCCGCGGCAACCAGGTGGGCGAGACTGGCGTCTGGGCGATCGCCGAGCGCCTCGGCCAACTGACCTCGCTCGATTTGGGTAGCAATCGCGTGGGCCAGCGAGGCGCCCGCGCGATCGGCGAGCGCCTCGGACAGCTCACGTCGCTCAATCTCAGCGTCAACAAGGTGGGCGATGTCGGCGCCCGGGTGGTCGCCGAGCGCCTCGGCCAACTCTGCTCGCTCGATCTGGGCCAAAACCAGGTGAGCGATCTCAGCGCGCGGGTGATCGCCGAGAGACTTGGTGGACTTACGTCACTCGATCTGTGGGACAACCCGGTGGGCGATGTCGGCGCCCGGGTGATCGCCGAGCGCCTCGGCCGGCTCGTTCGGCTCCGTTTGAGCGCTACCGATCTGGGTGATGAAGCCGTCGCGGCCGTAGGGCAACATCTGAGTCGCCTCGACATCCTCGACCTAAGATTGAATGCGCGGATCAAGACGATCGCTCCGCTGGCGCATCTTCCACTCTCGAGGCTGAACCTGGCAGGAACCGGCGTGACGGACCTGTCGCCGCTAAAGGGGCTAGCCCTGTCCGGGCTGCAGGTCAAATGGTCCGATAGCATGTGGGAGGGACCGGGCATCTATGTGAAGGACTGCCCGCTGACCCATCCGTCGCCCGAAGTCGTTCAGCAGGGACCGGAGGCCGTGCTCAACTACTTCCGTGAGATCGAAGCCCAAGGCACGGATCGGCTCTTCGAGGCCAAACTGCTGATCGTCGGCGAGGGCGGGGCCGGAAAGACCAGCCTGCTGCGCCGCCTGTTCCTGCCCGAGATGGACCTGCCCGCCGAGGACGAGACCACCCGCGGCATCGCCATCCACCGCCATGAATTCCCGATCGCCGACGGACGCAGCTTCCGGCTCAACGCCTGGGACTTCGGCGGCCAGCAGATCTATCACGCCACGCACCAGTTCTTTCTGACCAGGCGCTCGCTGTATGTGCTGGTCGACGATACGCGCAGCGACCACCACTCCATCCATGACGAGGGCTTCAAGTTCTGGCTGGAGGTGGTCGAGACGCTCAGTGAGGCAAGCCCACTGCTGATCTTTCAGAACGAGAAGGCCGGGCGGAGCAAGCAGATCGACGAGGCGGGCATCAAGGGGCGCTTTCCCAATGTGCAGGAGGTCCACCGGGGCAACCTGGAGCATCCGGGGACGGCGGACGGCCTGCTCCAGGCGGTGGAATACTTCGCCCGGCGCCTGCCGCACATCGGCGAGGACGTGCCGGCCAAGTGGGTCGCGATTCGCCGGGACCTGGAGGAGTTGGCGCAGTTCCGGCCTTATATCTCGCTGGATGAGTATCTTGCGCTCTACGGGCGCCATCTCACAGTGGACCGCGAGAAGGCGCTGATGCTGAGCCAATACCTGCACGACCTGGGCGTCTTCCTGCACTTCCGGGAGCCGCGGGAGTTGCGCCGAACGGTGTTCCTGCAGAACCAGTGGGTAACGGATGCGGTGTTCCGCATCCTGGACGACGAGCAGGTGAAGGCACGGCGAGGCCGGTTCACGCTGGCCGACTGCGACCGCTTGTGGTCTGACCACGGCTACGCGGACAAGGACCTGGAACTGCGTGCCCTCATGGCCCGGTTCGAGCTCTGCTATCGCCTGCCGGACGCCGACCCGGAGACCTGGCTGGCCCCGCAACACCTGTCGCCGTCCAAGCCGCCCGAATTGAGCGATTGGGCCAGGACCGGCGACCTGATGCTGACCTATCGCTACGCCTTCCTGCCCCGCGGACTGGTGAGCCGGCTCATCGTGCGGATGCACCGTTTCGTCAGGCAGCCGGACCTGTGCTGGTCGCGCGGGGCGCTGTTCGAGCACGACGGGACGGCGGTGCTGGTGGAGACGACCGCGCGCGGCAACGAGATCGCGCTACGCGGGCGGGGTCCGGAGCACAAGGCGCTGCTCTGCGTCATCGCGAGCGACCTGGATGCGCTCAACGACAGCTTCCCGGGGCTCAAGGCAAAGGTCGGCAAGTGGGTGCCGTGCGGCTGCCGGACCTGTGCGGGGCTGACGGAGCCCGCGATGTTCGCGCAGAAGGAGTTGATCGAGCGCAAGGCGCGGGGCAAGCGGACCATCGAGTGTCCCAAGCCGCCCGATTACGCCGACGTCGAGGTGCTCGCACTGCTCGACGGGCTGGAGCCTGCGCGGTGGCCGGAGTGGGCGCGCGAACCGGCGGCACCCGATGCGCCCTTTGCCGTCGCGGTGTCGTTCCCTGGCGAGCATCGGGGCCTGGTGCTGGAAGTCGTCGAGCGTCTTGCCGCCGTCCTCGGACGCCACCGGGTCTTCTACGACGCCTGGTACGAGGCCCGGCTGCTCGGCAGCGGCGGCGACCTGAAGCTCCAGGAGTGCTATCAGCAGGCCGAACTCGTCGTGCCCTTCTTCTCTAAACACTACGCCAAGCCCTGGTGCGCGCTGGAGTGGGAAACAATCCGCGGTATTCTGCTGACCCGCCGCGCTGATGATGCCGTGATCCCGGTCCATCTCGACGACACCGCGATCCCCGGCTGGCCAGCCGTGGGCTTCGGGATCAAGCCCAAAGGCCGAACGGCCGAACAGATCGCGGGACTGATCCTGGAGGCCTACCGACTGCGCCATCCGGACCGGTGATGGAGGCCGGCAGGGTGAACAAGCGGGAGCGAAGTCCACCGAACCCCGCGCCGCTGCTGGTGGACTGCACTGCGCTTGTCCACCCTACGCCAAGGGTCCGAGCCATTGCGCCTGGTGGTGCTAGTGGGGTGGCTGCGCGTATTGCCCAGGGAATGGATCAGCACTCTTGCGACGGCTGATTTCCCGCTCGGTCCAGGGCCAGGTGGACCCGGCCTCGTCGAAGAACGCGACCCCGATCACGCCCACATTGCGACCCTCGCCCTTGAGTTCGGCATAGGAATTGGACACGGCACCGAAACGGAATGCGGCCACGCTGTCCGCGCTGCGGCGAAAGCCGTCGATCTGCAGGCTGGCGCCTGGCGCGAGCAGGTATCCGCGCTTCGCGTAAGACCCCGGGCGACCATCCAGCACGTCGAGTCCGTCTACCGTCGCCACGACCTCCACACGATTGGCGGTGGGGTTCTTGACCTCAATGACATACCGCTGACCGTTCTCTCCCACCACGTAGGTCCGCCCGCCCGCGCGCACGCTGGGCAAGGGAACGCCCTTGCCGTCCAGCAGACGGACCGCAAGCCGACTGTCCGCGTCGGTAAAGACGTTGTCGACAGAGTCCGGTCGCCGGCCCGACCCGATCATGGCGGCGACGCCCGCCCGGTCATTGTAATAGAGCGACAGGACGGCCACGGGACACGCCGGTGTCCGGCGCGTGAACTGGACCTGGTTGACGCGGCTATCCCGATCCTCGCCCCACAGGGTGCCGAGCCCCGGGCGGGGCGCCATGGTCGGCGTCGGTGCGCCGCGGTCTCCGTCGGCAACAGCGGTTGCGCTCGACGGGGTCGCCGACGCGGCGGCGCGGGCTGCTTGCGGTTGTTTGCCGGTGAGCGGCGGGCCGGCCTGTTGCGCCGTTCCCCCGCCGCATCCGGCCACCAGCAAAGCCAAAAGAAAAACGTATTTTTTCAATCGCCTCATGGGTTCCTCCATCATGCCTGGGTCGAACGCTGGGAGCGCCGCACCCCAGTGCGGCGCGGCCTCGCGGGCGACCGCGACGCTGCGTGCTGCGGGTAGGCCGCGCCGCACTGGGGTGCGGCGCTCCCAGTGGCCGGAACGATGATCAAGGCCCGTGCGCCTTATCCACCCGAGGGGCGATTTGGCCGGCTACATCACTCTCGATTGCACCCCAGTCACCAGACCTCGAGCCGGGTCCCTAATCCCTTGCCAAAGTCAACATTCCCAGCACCTTGGCAGCCTTTTCCAGACGGGTATCGAAACAGGCGAAATGCAACTCCTCCCCGGCCGCCTCCTGCAAGATGCGGGCGGCGGCAAGTTGCACACTGTCGTAACCGCGCAAGGCAAAGAGATCGGCATAGTCACCGGCCAGCTCCACCAAGGGTTGCGTCACCTCGACGATCGCATAGTCGGACCAGTCGGTGCGCAGCCGCTTGCGTACCGCATCGATCGGCCGCGCATCGGGCGGGCTCTCGCGCACGCGGCGCGCCAAGGCCGCCATGGTCTCGGCCCAGGCGATCCGGCAGACCGCGATGGCGGGAGCCGCCGCCGCGAGCGCCATCATCAGGTCGCTGGAATCCTCCCTCAGGTACAGCTTGACCAGCGCGGAGGTGTCGCAGAACAGGATCAACCGCGATCCTCCAACACCATCGGGCCAACCGCCGCCACACCCTCCGTCAGTCCCAGGGGTGGCGCCAATTGGGGCTTGCTGCCGTTCCAAGACAAGGCGCCCGCGGCGATCAGACCGCGCAATCCGCCGTCTCCCGCCGACGCCGCAATGCCGACGATGCGTGCGATCGGTCGGTTGTGCGAGGTGACCGTGATGACCTCACCCGCTTGGACGCGCAGCAGTACCCGGGACAGGCTGGCCTTCAGTTCACGAACGGCGATAGGCATGGTGGGACCCCTGGATGTAGTCTAGTCACATCATAAGGTGCGCTAGGGATAATGTGACCCTGATTTCAGCGGGGGCGGTTGCAGGCCACCGGGGAATCGCTCCCTGTTCGTCGTGTCAGGGGCTCGGTGCGGGGGTGCGAGCATGGCCCGCGACCGTTGTGGGGCCGAAGTGACCTCGAGCGCGCGTGCACAGTGGCCCTCTTGGATTCTGCGCCCCGGGCAGCGGATTATCGGCATAATCGCTCGGCATGGGCACAGGAAGCCTTGCCCGCAGGAGTAACGGTCGCGACCATCGGGGGATGGCGGCGCCGACGAGTAGGCTTAATCCCTTTATTTCCCATGCCCCCGGAGACCCCATGCCACTACCTGGCGGCGACGCAGACAAGGTCGGTAACCGCTTTGAGCTGCGCTGGACGGTTCGGCAGTTCATTCGACTGCTGACGGGGCAGGCGCAGTGGATTCACCTGGAGCCCATTGGGGACGAGGGTGACAAGATCGAGTTTCTGCTCGGCAGGGCGGACGGCCGGATCGAGGCCCATCAGGCCAAGCGGCAGCAGTCCGGCAAGGGGCACTGGACCATCGCGGAGCTGGCCAAGATCGGCGTGATGGATGGGTTGCGCAAGCACGCCGTGGATGGCGATGCCGCCTTCGTCTTCGTCTCGACCCAGGCCGCCAAGTCCCTTCCGGAGCTTGTCCACAGAGCCCTGGGTGCCAATGGCGACCTCACCGCCTTCCAAGCCGCGCTGACCCCTGACTTGTCGGGCGAGTTCAGCGATCTGGAGTGGCGACTCGGGAACGTCAGCAATGCCCAAGCCCTCAAGGCGCTCTGCAACAGCGATTGGAAGAACCAAGACGAGCAGGGGCTCGCCGACACGGTGCTGGCGCTTCTGGGCGCGTACCTCACCGGCGATCCGGAGACCGCCCTCGACGGCCTCGCCCGGTTTGCTACTGACTCGGTGCATCGGCGCCTTGCCCCGGACGAGATCTGGAAGGAATTGGACCGGCGCGGTATCCGGCCTTCCGAACTGGGCCGGGACCAGAGCCTCGCCGTTCGCGTGCGCGAGTGCGCTTCTGAATTCCTGGAATCCCGACCCTACGGGATCGGGGATCTGACTGTCCCGCGGGCCGAGGCGGAGCGGGTCGCCCGCGCCCTGCTCGATCCAGAAGCCGCCGCCGGCAGTGTTTTCCTGGAAGGGCCGGCTGGTGTGGGCAAATCCGGCGTGGTCGCCCAGGTCGTACAGCACATGGCCGAGGCGGGTTGGCCGATGCTCCCCATTCGGCTGGACCTGATCGACCCGACCCAAAGGCCCGCGGAGATCGGCCGTCAACTCCTCGGGCGAGACAAGTCCCCCGTGGCGCTGCTCGCCGGATTGGCCGCGGGGCGCGATTGCCTCTTGGTCCTCGACCAACTCGATGCCGTCAGCATCGTGTCCGGTCGCAACCCGCAGGTCTTCAACGCCGTGGCCGCCATGATCCGCGAGGCCAGGGCGCATCCGAAACTCCGGGTCTTACTGGTCTGCCGGACCTTCGACCTTGAGAACGACCCGAGGCTGCGCGAACTGAGTCGCCAGGACGGGCCGGGCACCCGGCGGATCACCGTGGGTCCGTTTGATGAGGCAGCGGTCAAGGACGTCCTGGTCCATCTGGGGATCGATCCGAGCCGACTCGACACCCGCCAGCTCGATCTCCTGCGTTTGCCCCTTCACCTTGCCCTGCTCGCGGGGGTCATCGCCGGGGAGACCGGCAAGGGGCTGACCTTCGCGACCGCCAAGGACCTGTATGACGCCTATTGGCTACGCAAGCGCACCGACCTGCGGCCGGTGCTGGCCGATCCTAACGCCTTCGAGACCCTGCTCCAGCGACTCTGCGATGTCATGAACGACCGTCAGGCGCTATCGGTACCGCGTGGCCTGCTGCCGCCCGGGGACGCCGATCTCGAACGCCTGGTCGCTGCCAATGTGCTAATTCGCCAGGGGCTTCGGATCGCGTTCTTCCACGAGGGGTTCTTCGACTATGTCTTTGCCCGGCGGTTCTGCGAGCTTGGGGAGCCCCTGCTGCATCTGCTGCGGTCGGCCGGCGAGCAGGACCTGTTTCGCCGCTCCCAGGTCCGTCAAATCCTGGTCTACCGACGCGATGAGGACTTCGACGCCTATCTCAGCGACCTGAGCGATTGTCTGGAGGCCGACGACGTTCGCTTCCACATCAAAAAGCTGGCGATCGGGGTCGTCGGGTTGGCGACTGATCCGCGCCCGGAGGAATGGTCCATCCTCGTCGAGCACCTGGGAGACGGAAAGATGCGTCTCGCGGGCACGGTGCGCGAGGCCCTGTGGCCGTCGGCGGCCTGGCTTCGATTTCTTCGCGATCGGGGAGTCCTGCCCCAATGGCTGAACGACCCGCGGACCGAGGTTGCCAATTTCGCCTTCAATTGGTTGGGGAACCTGGTCGAAGCGGAGCCGGACTCGGTCGCGGAACTGCTGGAGGGGGAGGCCAACCGCTCACCGGAGCAGGACGAGCGCGTGCTTGCCATCGCGGCGCGACACGAGGCGGCGGTCCATTCGGGGCGGATCGAGGCACTTTTTCATCGTCTGGCCGCCGGGCCGGGCCGCGATTGGGACTCCATCTGCTCGGCGTATCGCGCGTTTATCGAGACCCACAGCTATGGGGACAAGCGCGGTGCGATGGTCGCATGCCGTGCCCTGGGCCGCTGGCTGGGACTGATTGCTGGTCATCCCGATCGTGTTGAGTCCTTCTCCCGAGACAGGGGAGGCTCCGGGGCCATACCGGAACGATCATTGGAAACGATGGGAGCCCTGGGAGCCAGCAGACGAATCCGACCGGTCCGCCAGCCGCCGCCGACAGGCCCAGTGGCATCGTTCGGATCTGGGGATTCGCCAGCTCACGTTATTAAGCGCCCTGCCAGACTCGAAACTTTCTCCGATCGGGCGCCGCCGCATCGGCGAATTGGAACGTAAGGCACAATCGATGGGATGGAAGCTGGAGGCCCCATGGGGCACCCGGGGCGGGACAGTCATCTCTCCAGTGCCAAGAAAGGCGACGGCCCTGATGAGCGATTCCCAGTGGATGTCCGCGATTCGGAGGTATAGGGACGATTCGGAAAAACAGTGGTTCGAGGATCGCGTCCTCGGCGGAGCCAGAGAACTCGCTGGCGCACTCGAAGCGCGGACCAAGGCGCAGCCAGAGCGTTTTGCCAGACTCTTGTTGACCTTGCCGGAAGACGCCAACGAGGCGTACTACGGGGCGATCGTTCGTGGCCTGAAGGACAGCGCCTTGCCGCTGGACCTCTTGGCCCGGGTCGCAGAGCGAGCGCACCATCGGCCCGGTCGTCCCCATGGACACTGGCTGCCTCAGACCATCGCAAGTCATGGCGGCGCTCAACTCTCGCCGGAACTGCTCGACATGATCGCCTGGTATGCAACCGAAGACCCGGACCCGACCGACGAGCATTGGCGGAGTGGTGCGGCGGGCGAAGAGCCCGCCGATGGCGGCGACCCCCGCTTTCACGGAATCAACAGCGTTCGCGGCACCGCTGCCCATGCGATTGCGTCACTCATCGCCCAGGATGTCGTCTATTGGGGATACTTCAGCCAATTTCTGGAACGTATGGTTTGCGATCCGTCGGTTGCTGTGCGGACCTGTGTGGCCGATGCTTGTATCGAGATATTGAGGTACGACCGCCCGCTCGCGATCGGCCTTTTCCTGCGGCTTTGTGATACCGAGGACGTCTTGCTCGCCGCCCGGTCGATTGAGAAATTCATTTACTACACGGCGCATACTGACCTCGAGTCGCTGCGCCCTATCATCGAGCGCATGTTGGAATCGTCCCAGGGGGCCGCAAGAAAGGCGGCTGCCAGGCAGGCTACCTTCGTCGCCTTGTCGCATGAAAGTGCGCGCGCCCTGGCGGATGCGGCGCTGAACGGTGATGCTGAAATGCGCCAGGGCGCGGCCGAGGTCTTGGCACTCAACGTCCTGACTGCTCCTGACTTAAGCTACGCTCACTCGCGCCTCATCGAGTTATTCTCGGATCCGGATGTCACTGTGCAACGCCTTGCTGGAGACTGGACGAGACGGCTCAAGGAAGTAGCAGAGGGTGGGGCATTGGTCGGGGTCCTGGAGGCATACATCAAGAGCCCCGCATTCAGGTTGACCGCGAGCAATTTTTTCCGGAGGATGGAGGGTACCGCGGACATATCCCCCGCCCTCCTGCTGCGCGCCGGCCAGCGATTCGTCGATGTAGTCGGAACCGATGCCGGTAACGTCGCCGGAACCAACGCCTTCGCCGCCGAGCAACTGAGCGAACTGGTCTTGCGCGCCTACCGACAGGCCGAGGACGCCCCGGATCTGCGTCGAGAATGCCTGGACTTATTCGACCGACTGCTGGAGGTGGGCGGTTACGGTGCCGACAAGGCGATCGAGGCGTTCAGCCGATGAGCGCCTTGCGAGACGCGACGCTTGCAGTCCGCGAACCAAGCGATTCCAGTCGGAGCCTGGATGGCCCGGACCATGCTCAAGGCTCTGTCCGCCGAGGCCCTAATGACTCTGGTCGGCAGTCTCCTGAGCGTCCAGGAGTTCCTTGAGCCGGGCACGCCCCCGCATCGTCGAGCCCCCGCAGGAGTTCCTCGATCGGAAGCCCGCGCAGGCGATCCTCAGGCGGCAGTTCTTGCACCAACTCCAAGATGATGCTGACCGAGCGACTGACGACCGGCAAACGATAGACGCCCTCTTTGACCGCCACGACCTCGGTTTGACCGAACAGCCCCCGCGGGCGCCGCGTGGTCACGGCATAGAGCCAAAAGTCCGCGGGCGGCGCGGCGGCGGCGAAGACCTTGAGATAGTTGACATAGTGACCGATCAGTTCCTCGTGCGAGATCGCGCCGAACTGGGGTGCGGCGCTCCCAGTGGGCTGCTCAATCACCGCCTGGTGACGCATCGACAGGTCCGGCGCGCGGTAGCGCGGCGCCAGGGGCATGGCCTCGAAGTCGACCTCCATCAATTCCCCCAAGCCACGGCGCCACCGACTCCACGCCGACCCTCCGCGGGCGGCTCAGCTCCAGCGCGGCGCTATCGACCGCCTGCACATCGCCCCCGTCGGGTTCAAGACCCCAGCGCCGGATAGTCGGTGTAGCCCTTGGCATCAGGCGTGTAGAAGGTCGCCATATCGGGGGCGTTCAGCGCGGCACCGACGCGCATCCGTTCGACCAAATCGGGATTGGCCAGGAAGGGACGGCCAAAGGCGATGAGGTCGGCCCGCTGTTCGGCAAGCGCCGCCTCCGCGGTGGCCCGGTCGAAACCGCCCGCCAGGATGAAGGGTCCGTCGAAGCGCTCGCGCAGTTGAACCTTCAGTCCCTCCGGCACCGGGGGTGCACCCATCGCCGCGTGGTCGAGGACATGCAGATAGAGCAGTCCGAGCGCCGAAAGGTCCTCACAGAGCGCGAGGTACTGGGCATCGACGTCCGCAAAGGGCCCGGTGCCGTTGAAAACCCCGTAGGGCGACAGGCGGAGGCCGACCTTATCCGCGCCGATCGCCGCCGCAACCGCCTGCACCACCTCAATCGCGAACCGGTTCCGACCCTCAATACTGCCCCCGTAACCGTCGGTGCGCTGATTCACGTTGGGATTGAGGAATTGCTCGATCAGATAACCGTTGGCCCCATGCAATTCCACGCCATCGAACCCGGCCTCCATCGCAAGACCCGCCGACCGGGCGAACTCCGCCACGGCCTGCGCGATATCGTCCTCGGTCATCGCAAGGGCGGGGCTTAAGGGCTGCAGGCCCAGCGTGTCGGTATACATCTCCCCGGGACAGACACCGGCGACGGGACCCAGCACTTGCGCACCAGCGGGCAGATTCGCCACCTGTGCGACACGCCCCGTGTGCATCAACTGCACGACGATCGTCCCGCCCTTGGCATGGACGGCGTCGGTGGTCAGCCGCCAGCCGCGGACCTGCCCGGCATTGTAGAGCCCGGGGATGCGGGGATAGCCGAGCCCGTCGGGCGAGGGCGCAGTCGCCTCGGAGACGATCAGGCCGGCCGCGGCGCGCTGGGCATAGTACTGTGCCATCAGGGCGTTTGGGGTGTTGCTTTCGACGGCGCGACTGCGCGTCATCGGCGCCATGACGATCCGGTTGCTCAGTTGCAGGGAGCGGATGCGAACGGGTTCAAAGAGCATGGAAACCTCCAGAAAGACGCGAGAGTTTATTGAGTCCGGCGGGGAACCTGTGGGAGCGGCCTCCGGCCGCGACGGGGCCTCGCAAACAGCCGCAGCTTCGCCCGATATGCAATTGCCGTCCAGCGGGGCTCGTCATGGCGTGCCCGATCAGGTCGCACAGAGGCCGGTCACTGAATCGCAGCCGGGGCCGGCGGCCATGGGCTCCCAGAAACACCCCTGGCCCGCGGCCACCCGGCGGATGTCCCCGGCCGCCTCCAGGCCGGCGAGGAGCCGTTCCAGGTCGGCAGGCGACAGGTCAAAGACCGTGGTCAGTTCGACCGGCGCCGCCCGGCCGAAGGTGCGCAGGAAACCGAGCAGGCCGGCGGCATCGGGCATCGGTGCCCGCCACTGGAGGGCGCCCTCGCTCAGCGTCTCGATGACCGCCTGCATAGCCTGAAAGTTCTGGTAACCCCGCAGCACGAGCGCACGCTCGCCAAAGCGCAGGCCGAAGGTCGGGAAACCACGCACCCCGAATTGGCGCGTCAACTCCAGGTCCGCGCGGAAGGCGTGCTCGGCGGAACCGTCCGTCAGGTGACCGATGAAGGTTGCGAGGTCGAGACCGACGTCGCCGGCCAGCTCGATCAGGACCTCGCGCCGACCGGTCTCGCGCGCCTCGGCAGCGGAGGCCTCACGCAGCCGGCGCAGATAGCTGCCCCCCAGCGCCGGTGCGGTCAGCTCCGCGGCCTTGACGGCGATGTTCTGCGGGTAGGTGGAGACGACCTCCGCGGTGAACAACCGGAAGCCCTCGGTACGCACCGGCATCCCGTGCCGCTGCGACGCCTCCAGCCAGTGAGAGGCGATTTGCGCATTGGACCGCTCCGGGTCGCCGCCGATCGCGTTGGCGCTGTCGTAGAAGGCGCGGATGTCCTCCACCAGGCCGCCCATCACGGGCCGAATCCGCACCTGATCGCCATATCCGACCTGCAGCTTGCGCAGCACGGGTTCGGCCCCCCAGCACCAGGTGCAGACCGGGTCGGTGAAGGCAAGGATCTCAAGGGTCTGCTGGATTTCCATGGGGTGCTCCTGGGGTCTTGGTTGCTGGTGCTCAGTGGACCTGGACCACGGCACCGCCGGTACCCGAACTTTGACTGCGCTCGACGTCACTGAGGCGCGACGATGTCCTCGTGTCAGCAATCCTTGCCGGACACTCTTGCCACCTCTCCCCAGCCGAGCGCGTTGACGATACGCGCGAAGTCTGCCCCCGGGGCTGTCCTCATCGCCAGCGGCTCTCCGCTGTGCGGATGGATGAGATGCAGCGCGGTCGCTGCCAACAGCAGGCGCTGGTTGCCGAAGTGATCGCGAAAGAACTGGTTGTGGCGGCCGTCGCCGTGCGTGGTGTCGCCGATGACGGGATGGAAGATGTGCCTCAGGTGCCGGCGGATCTGATGCTTGCGACCGGTTTTCGGTTGCAGCTCGACGAGCGAGTAACGGGCGGTGCCATAACGGCCAACGGGATGCGGCAGCTCGGCGGTGCAGAGACGCCGATAGTGGGTGATCGCCTGCTGGGGGGCCTTGTCTGGATCGGCGAGCGCGTCCGCGATCTTATCGAGCTCCTCGCGCAGGGCATAGTCGATCACGCCGGCCTGATCCGTGTAACCGCGCACGATGGCGCGGTAGGTCTTCTGCACCAGCCCCGCGGTGAACTGGTCATTGAGCGCGCGGGCGGTCGCCGGGTCGAGGGCGAACACCAGGATACCGGAGGTGGGCTTATCGAGGCGATGCACCGGATAGACGCGCCGGCCGACCTGGTCGCGCACCAGTTGCAGGGCGAAGCGGGTCTCGTGCTTGTCGATGAGGCTGCGGTGGACGAGCAAGCCGGACGGCTTGTGCACCGCGATCATGACGTCGTCTAAGTACAGGATTTCCATGCGCACCGAGCATACGGCACTGGTTCAGTTTAATTCCTGTTTACAAGACATTGAAATATATGTAATATATCTAGTTCGGCGCGGGTTTCCGTCACTTTTTGAATAAGTGAGAACTTCTTGAACGGACAATGGACATGCCCTCATTGCAATTCACAGAATTGTCGGCATCACAAGACGTATCAAACCGGTCATAACGGTACGCGTTTGCTGTGGCGATGTCAAAGTTGCAATAGGCTCTTTTCCGAGACCAAAGCCACCCTTATCGAGGGGCTCAGGAAACCGACCAGCTTCATCATTCAAGTGCTCAAAACGCGCACTGAGGGGATCGGCTTGAACGCCGCCTGCCGGGCCTTCGCGATTGCGAAGAATACGTTGCTCCTATGGGAGCGTCGCCTGGCCGATTGCAAGGATGTGCTGGTCATATATGCCCTGACGCACACCTTTATTGAGCAACTGATCGAAGGTGATGAGCTTTATACGAAAGTGAATAGGAATGTCCCCCCGGAGGATTGTGAAGGCTGGACGATCGTACTGATGGAAAGGGCAAGTCGATTTATCTGGGCGCTTCAGTGCGGGAAAAAGGATCGCAGCCTATTTTCATATGCCATACAAATACTTAGAGATGTCATCCTGCGTACTGGCGATGTCACTCTAGTCACCGACGGGGAACGTCGGTATGGCAATCTCCTGTTTGAAATTTGCCACGAAGTATTGCGAACCGGAAAACGCGGCCGCCCACCGAAAGTGCTTCGTCGCGGTGTGAAGGTGCGCCTTAAGAATAAAGGGAAAGGAACTGATAGAACGGGGCACTCGCGTCCCAAATACGAAACCCCTCATCCGGAGCATCCAGAAACCGATCAAGATGTGACGCCAGCCGATATTCATGCTAATCATTTGGAAGCATCGAACGCTTCATTTCGGCGAAAGAATTCTGCTTATCGCCGCCGAACGAATACGTACGCGAAGAGCATTTCTGGTTTGCAAAGAACATTGGATATGTTGTGGATTGTCCATAACTTTATTCGCAGCCACTTCACGACAAAACAGGTTCCTGCGGTGGCTCTGGGGATTCTCCAGCAGGGACTCTCGTGGGATGAGGTCCTTAGAGTTCGACAGCCCAGGTTATAAAAATACTACAAAAACATAAGGATAAGGAAGAACCAAACTGAACCAGTGCCGAGCATACCGGGTTGCCGTAGGTCCTGCGCCGCAGATTTCGCGTCCTGGTCCCCCGCCCGTCGTTGTCGTTGTCGTTGTCGTTGTCGTTGTCGTGATCGTGGTCGGATTGTTCGATTACGACAACGACAACGACAACGACGGCGTCCCCGGGATCTCGGTCACCGCATCAGTTCTGATCGCACCCGTCGCCGTGCGCGCGTTTGTGTCCGCGCCCCCGGCCCCATACCATGGCAACCCGATCCGACTCGCCCGCCGGCCGCCGCGCGCCGACGCCCTGCCCTGCCCATTGCCCGCCATCCCGGAGCCCTGCCTTGGCCACACCTGACCGCACCCCGGCCCCTGCCGGCCCGCCCCGCATCGGCTTCGTCAGCCTGGGTTGCCCCAAGGCGACCGTGGACTCGGAGCACATCCTCACCCGCCTGCGGGCCGAGGGCTATGCGATCACCCCGAGCTATGACGGGGCGCAACTCGTTATCGTCAACACCTGCGGCTTCATCGACGCGGCGGTGGAGGAGTCCCTGGAGGCGATCGGCGAGGCCCTGGCCGCAAACGGCCGCGTGGTGGTCACCGGCTGTCTGGGGGCACGCGCGGACCTGATCCGCGCCGCCCACCCGCGGGTGCTCGCCGTCACGGGCCCGCACGACCTGGACGCGGTGATGGCCGCCGTTCACCGGGAACTGCCGGCCCCCCATGACCCCTTCCTGGACCTGGTGCCGCCGCAGGGGGTGCGGCTCACCCCGCGCCACTATGCCTATCTCAAGGTCTCCGAGGGCTGTAACCACCGCTGCACCTTCTGCATCATCCCCAGCCTGCGCGGGGACCTGGTGAGCCGCCCGCTGGGCGACATCCTGACCGAGGCCGAGCGCCTGGTGGAGGCCGGGGTGCGTGAGATTCTGGTCATCGCCCAGGACACCAGCGCCTATGGCCTGGATCTGCGCTACCGGCCGGACTTCTGGAAGGGCCGGCCGCTCACCAGCGATCTGGTCACGCTGGCCCGCACCCTGGGTGAACTGCCGGCCTGGGTGCGGATGCACTATGTCTATCCCTATCCCCATGTGGACGCACTGATCCCGTTGATGGCGGAGGGGGTGATCCTGCCCTATCTCGACATGCCGCTGCAGCACGGCGCCGAGCGCGTGCTCAAGGCCATGCATCGACCGGCCGCCGCGGAGCGCGTCCTGGAGCGGCTGGAGCGCTGGCGCTCGGCCTGCCCGGAACTCATCCTGCGCAGCACCTTTATCGTCGGCTTCCCCGGGGAGACGGCGGCGGAGTTCGAGTGCCTGCTGGACTTCATCCGCGCCGCACGCCTGGACCGGGTCGGCTGTTTCCCCTACTCGCCGGTGGCGGGGGCGGCGGCCAATGAGCTGCCGGACCCGGTGCCGGAGGAGGTCAAACAGGAGCGCCTGGCGCGCTTCATGGAGATCCAGGCGCAGATCAGCCGGGACAAACTCGCCCAACGGATCGGGCAGCGTCTCACGGTGCTGGTGGACGAGGTGGACGATGACGAGGTCATCGCCCGCAGCGTCGGGGACGCCCCGGAGATCGATGGCGTCGTCGTCATCCCCGGCGCCTGGGAACTGGACCCCGGCGACTTCATCGAGGTCGTGGTGACCGACTCCGGCGACCATGATCTGTGGGCCGAGCCGGTGGAGGATTGATTCGCTCGCGTCCGGGTTATCCCGGAGCCTGCCGTAATGGCCGCCGCCATTGCCGATGCCGCCGTCAAGCGCTAAAGTAAGGAATCCTTACCTGGAGTCGATCCGATGCTCGCCAAGCTGACCGCCAAGAACCAACTCACCCTGCCCAAGGCCGTGACCGAGGCGGTCGGTCGGAGCGAGTATTTCCAGGTGGAAACCCGCGACGGCCAGATCATACTCACGCCCGTGCGCGTCCAGCGGGCGGACGCCGTGCGGGCCAAGCTGGCCGAATTGAACCTGACCGAAGCGGACATCGACGATGCCGTCGCCTGGGCGCGGCAGGGCGACCGGGCCTGACGGGCAGGCCCGTGGCCGCGGCGCACCGCCCCCCGCGTGTCGTGATCGACACCAATCTGGTCCTGTCCGCCCTGGTCTTCGGCGGCGCCCGGCCGGGCGCCTTGCGCCGGGCCTGGCAGCAGCGGCGTGTCATACCGCTGATCTCGACCGTCACCGCGACCGAATTACTGCGTACCCTGGGCTATCCCAAATTCAGCCTGTTTGCCGCCAAGCAGAAAGAACTCCTGGCCGACTATCTGCCCTGGTGCGAAACGGTCGCAGTCCCGGACCCGCCGCCCGCAACGCCGGCCTGCCGCGACCCCTTCGATCAGCCCTTCCTGCACCTGGCCGCCGCCGGCCGGGCCGACGTCCTCGTGACGGGCGATGCCGACCTGCTGACCCTGGCGGACGCCTTCGCCCCCCGGATCATCACGGCGGCCCGCCTGCTCGAATCACTGGAACGAGCGGCATGACCATAGTCACCCACGATATCGTCGCCAAGCTTTGGACCCTCTGCAACCTGCTCAAGGACGACGGCGTCACCTATCACCAGTACGTCACCGAGCTGACCTACCTGCTGTTCCTCAAGATGGCCAAGGAGACCGGCACCGAGGACCAGATCCCGGACGGCTACCGCTGGGACGATTTAGAGGCCAAGTCCGCCGCCCGGCGGCTGGAGATCTACAAGGTCACACTGATCCACCTGGAGAACCACGGTTCGCCGCTGGTTCGTCAGATCTTCGGAAATGCCAGCTCATTCATAAAGAAGGCCGCGACCCTCTCCGCCCTGGTCACAGAGATCGACAAGCTCGACTGGTACAGCGCCCGCCAGGAGGGCCTGGGCGACCTCTATGAAGGGCTCTTGCAGAAGAACGCCAACGAGAAGAAATCCGGCGCCGGCCAATACTTCACCCCGCGCCCCCTGATCGATGCCATGGTCGCGGTCATGCGCCCCACCATTGACGACATCATCCAAGACCCGGCGGCCGGCACCGGCGGTTTCCTCATCGCCGCCGCCCACTGGCTGCGCGCGCACGGCGACCCGGACGGCTGGACCGAGGCGCAGCAACGCAAGTACCGGCGTAACACCTTCTACGGGATGGAGCACGTCCAGGACGTTCACCGCTTCGCCCTCATGAACCTGATGCTCCACGGACTCGACTCCGCGCCACGCGGCGCCGGCATCCGCTACGGCGACACCCTCTCGCCCGAGGGTCAGGCGCTCCCCCGCGCCACCTTGATCCTCACCAACCCGCCCTTCGGCACCAAGAAAGGCGGCGGCCTGCCGACCCGCACCGACTTAAGCTTCCCGACCAGCAACAAGCAGTTTTGTTTTCTCCAGCATTGCTATCTGGGCCTCAAGCCCGGCGGGCGCGCCGCCCTGGTCCTGCCCGACAACGTGCTCTTCGAGGGTAATGTCGGCCGCTCCATCCGCGCCGACCTGATGGACAAGTGCGACCTCCACACCGTGCTGCGCCTGCCCACTGGCATCTTCTATGCCCAGGGAGTCAAGACCAATGTCCTCTTCTTCACCCGCGGCGAAACGCAGAAGGATAATACGCGCGAAACCTGGGTCTATGATCTCCGGGCCAACATGCCGCAGTTCGGCAAGCGCACCCAACTCACCCGCGAACACTTCGCCGACTTCGAGGCCGCCTTCGGTGAGGACTCCTTGGGTGGCCCGCAGATCCTGAGCCGCCGCGAGGACACCGGAGAAACCGGCCGCTTCCGCCGCTTCACCCGCGAGGAGATCGCCGCCCGCGGCGACAGCCTCGACATTGCCTGGCTCAAGGACGACAGCGCCGACACCGGCGAGGATCTGCCCGAACCCGCCGTGCTCGCGGTGGCGGCGATGGACGAACTGGAGGCCGCGATCGAAGAACTGCGCGGTATCCTGGCGGAGTTAGGGGAAGGCCAGGAAGAAGAGGTTGTAGAATGACCTACCTCCCCCCGGGCAGTCTGATGATTGCAGCACTGCTACGACCATCGGTGCGCAGGCGATCCCTATCAGTGGAGGTGCAAGAGTGACTTCGGATCACCCCTCCCTGCTCACCACGCCTGAAGGCTATGGGGATTGGCTCGCGGCCCTAAAGTCACGCATCCACGCCGCGCGCCAGCGGGCCGCGTTGGCAGCGAACCGCGAATTGGTCTCTCTCTACTGGGAGATTGGTCGAGATATTCTGGAGCGTCAGGCGCGACTGGGTTGGGGGGCCAAGATCATCGAGCGTCTGGCACACGACCTGCGAACCGCCTTTCCCGAGATGAAAGGATTTTCGCGCTCTAACCTGCTCTACATGCGCGCCTTCGCCGAGGCTTGGCCCGACGAGACAATTGTCCAACAGCTTGTTGGACTTTTGCCGTGGGGTCACAATCTCTTTCTTCTCAGTAAGTTGAAGGGGCCGGACCGGCGCCTTCGGTACGCCCGGCGGGCCCTCGAACAGGGCTGGTCCCGTAATACCTTGGGCATCCACATAGAGACTCGCTTGCTGGAACGTGAAGGTCAGGCCATCACCAACTTCGCGCTGCAACTGCCCGCACCCCAGTCCGACCTTGCCCGTAATCTCCTCAAGGACCCCTACATCTTCGACTTCCTCGATATCGGCCAAGAGGCCAACGAACGCGCCATCGAAACCGCCATGGTGGAACATATTACCCGCTTTCTGCTGGAGTTGGGTGCGGGCTTTGCCTATGTGGGTCGCCAGGTTCCGTTGGAGGTTGGCGGTGAGGATTTCGTACTGGACCTGCTCTTCTATCACCTCAAATTGCACTGTTATCTGGTCGTCGAACTGAAGGCAGGGGCTTTCAAGCCGGAGTACGCCGGCAAGCTCGGCTTCTACCTGAGTGCCGTGGATGCCCAAATTGCCACCAACCAGGATGGGCCGACCATCGGGCTGCTTTTATGCAAGACCCGGAACCGCCTGGTGGCCGAGTACGCCCTGCGGGACATCAATAAGCCTATGGGTGTCGCGGAATACCAACTCACCGCAGCCCTGCCGGACGAGCTACAGTCCAGCCTGCCGACGATCGAGCAGATCGAGCGGGAGTTAGGGGGAGAAGAGCAGGAATGACCGGGCTGCCGGAGAGTTGGACGACCTGCAGACTCGGCGATGTCGTCGACTATGGCACGCCAGACAAGGCAGAGCCTGACGCCATTCCAGCCGATGCCTGGGTTCTGGAGCTTGAAGATATTGAGAAAGGCACGTCTAAGATTCTCCAGCGACTCACGTTCGCGCAGCGCCAATCCAAAAGCACCAAGAACCGCTTTGCTGCAGGTGATGTGCTTTACGGCAAGCTTCGACCCTATCTGAACAAGGTAGTCTGCGCCGATGGGGCCGGCTTCTGCACGACGGAGATCATTCCGCTAAAGCCGTCAGTGTGGCTGGACGGCCGGTATCTTTTCTATTGGTTGAGGCACCCGACGTTTCTTGATTACGTAACGGCCGAAAGTCATGGATTGAATATGCCTCGGCTCGGTACCAAGTCGGGAAGGGATGCCCCTTTCGTGCTCGCCCCAATCAATGAGCAGAGACGCATCGCCGACAAACTCGACACGATCCTCGCGCGGGTGGACGCCTGCCGCGAGCGCCTCGACCGCGTGCCTGCGACCCTCAGGATGACGAACCCGCAGGACTACTCCTCGAACGCGTCCGCGCGGCCCGCGCGTTCGAGCCAACCAGGCCCGGAAAGCGTGGTGGCCGTCGCGCGGCCAAGACTCAGAAGCCCGAAACCACCATGCTGAATCGCCACGACATCGAAAGCAACCATCTGGCGGCCATTCTGGATGAGCGCGGCCCGCTCACGGCCGAGGCCCTGTGGTCCGCCGCACAACTCGATATTGACGACTTTTATAATCAGCTCAAGGATGAAGAGACCCGGGGTTTCCTGAAAGAGCGCCAGGGTAATTCGGTCACAGCGCCGCGCCTGTTGGAGGTGGCAGCGTGAGACTCGATCGGCTGCGAATCCCGCGTTACCGCAATCTGCGCGGTTTCGAGATCGAGTTCGACGAACAGCAGCCGACAACGGTGCTCCTGGGTCGCAACGGTACCGGCAAGTCGAACCTGATGGAGGCGATCGTCGAGATCTTTCGGGACCTGGAACTGGGCGTCCCCCCGCTCTTCGCCTATACCCTGGACTATGTCTGTCGCGACCACGCTATCCATATCGATGCCGACCCGGCCCGTTCCAACCGGCGTCTCGAGATCAGCGTCGATGGCCGCCCGTTGGCCCAGGCGGCCTTTCAGCGCGACCTGGACACCTATTTGCCCAATTACGTCTTTGCTTATTATTCCGGTTGGAGCAGCCGCTTGGAGCGGCATTTCGACCGCCCGACGCGTAGGCACTACGATCACATCCTGAAGAGCCCGGACGGCAAACTCCCCCTGCGGCGCCTGTTTTTCTGCCGTATGGAGTACAGTCAACTCGTACTGCTCGCCTTTTTCCTGGCGGGATCGGCTGCCGGTCACCAGGTCTTGCGGGATTATCTGGGCATCGCGCGCTTCGAGTCGGCACTGTTCGTGCTCAAGACCCCTTGGTGGCGGGGCAGCGGCTCGCCCACCAAGACGCGTCAGGCCGATGGCGACCCGCGCTTCTGGTATGCCCGCGGCGCCTTCAAGGGCTTCCTGGACCGTCTGTGGAAACGCGCCCTGGCGCCGATCCGCAATACCGAGACGATCGAGCGCGACGTGCGTCGGCAGGGCGAAACTACTGAAAGGCTCTATCTGTTCATCAAGAACGAGGCCGAGCTTGCAGCACTGATGGAGCCGGGCGAGGACCCCAAGACCCTGTTCGGCTACCTGGAGAGCCTCTTCCTCTGCGACCTGATCGACGAGGTCCGGGTCACGGTAGAGCGGACCGACGGCGAGCGCGTGAAGTTCGTGCAGATGAGTGAGGGGGAACAACAACTCCTCACCGTGCTCGGGCTCTTGCTCTTCACCCAAAACGACGAATCGCTTTATCTCCTCGACGAGCCGGATACCCACCTCAACCCGGTCTGGACCTACGATTTCTTGAGGCTCTTGCAGGAGAACATCCGCGCCGAGAAAGGCCAACTGATCGTTGCGACCCACAATCCATTGATGATCGGCAGTCTGCGCAGGAACCAGGTCCGCTTGCTGGTTTCCACGGAGGGCGCCATCGCTGCAATCGAGCCCGACTTCGATCCGATCGGGATCGGTGTGGAAGGATTGCTGAAAACCGAGTTGTATGGGTTGCCGTCGACACTGGCGCCGGAGGTCCTTGGGAAGCTCGACCGGCATTATGATCTGCTTGGAAAACCGGAAAAGACCGAGGCAGAACAGGGCGAATTGATGCGCCTTGCCGCGGAACTGAATGCGCTTGGGGTATCACGCACCCATCCAAATCCCTATTTTGAATCCTTTGCCAATGCCATGGCGAGGCGCCGCCCGGCGGAACGTCATGCGCCGCTGTCGAAAGAAGACATTGACGCTCAGGCGGAGTTGGCCGATGCGGTGATTGCCGAACTGTTGGCCGAGGAGCAGGCCGCTGTTAACGGTGGTAGGGCGTGAGGTATATTCCGCTGCGGGACAGGTCGCCGGACCCAGCCTGGGAAGCAAAGGCGAAAGCACTGCTGGCTGAACTGAAGTCGGCTCCCGATGCCACCGCACGGAATGCGATCATTGATGCTCATGAAAAGGTCTGGGGCGAACTCAAGTCCTGGCTCTTGGATCTTTCTCACGGGAAGTGCTGGTTTTCCGAGGCCAAGGACTGCTTCAGTCATTGGCATGTGGAACATTACCGCCCGAAGAAGTCGGCCAAGGATGCCGATGGCACCAAACATGACGGGTACTGGTGGCTCGCCTTCGAGTGGCGGAACTTCCGAATCTGCGGCAACGTGGGGAACGGCAAGAAGGGCACCTATTTTCCGCTACGTCCGGGGTGTTTGCGATGCATGGCACAGGGTGATCATCGGTACGAAGACCCGATGTTGCTGGACCCTGCAGACGAGCACGATCCTACCCTATTATCATTCAACATAGAGGGCCGCGCGGTGCCGGCGGCTCATATCACTGATGACTGGGAAAGGGAGCGGGTAGAGTATTCGGTGGAGAGGTGCAGTCTCGATTTTCCGACGCTCATGGACAAGCGCAAAGTCGTGTGGTCCGAGTGCTGGGGCAGGATACAGAAGTATCTTGAAGAACTCGAGCGCTACCATGCGGACAAGAGCAACGCAATAGCGAAGAACGGATACAAGGAAGCGGCTGGAAATGTGCGGAGGCTCATCCGCGAGGACCAGGAGTTTACCGCTGTCGCCCGCGCCTGCGTACTAAGCTCCGGCGACCCGCGAGTGTTGGGGTTGCTGCGATAGGCTCGGCGCCTGGCTGGCCGCTCCGTAGCCCCCGCGTCAGCCTGGCATCCGCTCAGTCGAATGCCTCGGACGACACCAGCGTTGCGGAGCGCAGCGGACGCAGGATCAGGACCGCCCCGACCACGAAGTTGTTTTCCTGTTTCACCAGTGGGCTGTCGGCGAAGGCCGTGCCGCTCAAGTTGTCCCAGCGTGAGTAGAAGCCGAACGAGACCCGCGGCGTCATGTCGTATTGGATGGAGAATGACAGTGAGGCCCCGCTGTAGCCGCCGGCCGCGTGATAGGCGGGGCGGGTCGCCGTGGCATAGGCCGGGGCCACGTCATAGAAATAGCCGTTGTAGACCCGGTCCCCGGCGTGGAGCCCGAGCCCGAACTGGAACTTGATCCGCTGGTCGCGCAAGCTGCTGCGGTTATAATAGACGGCGTTCAGACTCCCGGCCACGCCCTGGTAGCGAACCTGCAGGCCGGAGGCGAAGTCGATCGCGGCAGCGGCCCTGGCGGCGGCCTGGAGATAGACCCGATCCACCGGGTCGCGCCCGAGAAAATACCACTTGATGGAGGGGCCGAGCTCACCGATGGCGTCCAGGCCCGGCATCCCGGCCCGGGCCTCGTTGTCCTCGTCCACCGGCGGATTGCCGGAGAGTGAGATGCTGGTCTCGATCTGGGGGCCCTGGTAGAAGATGCCCCGCACCCCCTCGCGGCCGGCGCGCAGATATTTGCCGCGGTAGGTCAGGAAGGGGGTGGGGAAGGCATAGACCCGCGATTCATCGGACCCGGGGTAGTGTGGCAGGTCGGCGACGAAGTTGAACAGACCCAGTTCCCACAGCGGTTCCATGATGGGGCCTGAACCGGACTGCGAGTCCGATCCGCTGGCCGTCACCGGGGCGCCGAGGGCGACCGCCAGGCACAGTGCGGCGGCCAGGCGGAATCGTGGGGGTCTGATGGGCACGCGGTGGCTCCGGTTATCCTGATGAAGGCTGGGTATCCGCAAGATGGGCACGGTTAAGCGCCTCGGGCGCTACGCGGGACTGTAGCCTTGCCGGGGGTGGACAACAAGCCCAGGCCCCGGGCCGGGTGCGATCAGAACTGATGTGGTGACCGAGTTCCCGGGTACCCTGTCGTTGTCGTTGTCGTTGTCGTAATCGAATAATCCGACCACGATTACGACCACGATTACGACAACGACAACGACAACGACTCGCGCCGCGGCCCCGGCGCGGTGGGTCCGCCCGTAGGGTCCGCTGTGCGGACCGAGCGCGCCGACCGAGCGCCGCCCCGTCACGCGCCCCCGGGCCGCCCCCGCCATCATGTAGAATCGCACCCCAAGACGGGCCCCCGCGAGGGGCCGGCGGACACGCGCAAGAGTAACGAGGCCATGGCGGAACAAGAGACGACCCATTTCGGCTACCAGCAGGTGCCGGTCGAGGAGAAGGCGGTGCGGGTGCGCGAGGTCTTCGACTCCGTGGCCTCGCGCTACGACCTCATGAACGACCTGATGTCGCTCGGCATCCACCGACTCTGGAAGCGCCACGCCATCGCGCTGGCCGGGGTGCGCCGCGGGCAGCGGGTGCTGGACCTGGCCTCGGGCACCGGGGACCTGGCGGCGCGCTTCGCCGGCATCGTGGGCCCCAGCGGGCAGGTGGTGATGTCCGACATCAACGAGGCGATGCTCTCGCGCGGCCGGGAGCGGCAGCTCGATCAGGGGCGGGTGGGCAACCTCAACTATGCCCTGGCGAACGCCGAGCGCCTGCCCTTCGTCGGCGAGCACTTCGACTGCGTGACCATCGGCTTCGGGCTGCGCAACGTGACCCACAAGGAGTGGGCCATCGCCGAGATGTATCGGGTCCTGCGCCCCGGCGGGCGCGCCCTGATCCTGGAGTTCTCCCACCCCACGAGCAAGGCCTTCAGCCGGGTCTATGACCTCTATTCCTTCAACGTGCTGCCCATCCTGGGCCGGCTGGTCACCAACGACTCGGAGAGTTACCGCTACCTGGCCGAGTCGATCCGCATGCACCCGGACCAGGAGAGTCTGCGCACCATGATGGAGGGGGCCGGGTTCGAGCGCTGCACCTACTTCAACCTGACCGGCGGGGTGGTGGCCATCCATCGGGGGTACAAGCTGTGATGAGCGACGACGACACACTGGACCCGGGGCGCGACCCCGCGGCGGGTTTCACGATCCCCGCGGGCCTGCTGGCCACGATCGAGGCGGCCCTGAATCAGTACATCGCCCTGGACCCGGAGGGCGCACGCGCCTTCGCGCCGACCTACGGGCACATCATCTGCATCGACATCGAGGGCCTGGGCGCCCGTCTGACCCTGATCCCCGGCCCTGACCGGGTCCAGGTCTTCGGCGCCTATGACGCCACCCCGGATTGTCTGATCCGCGGCGCCCCGCTCGCCCTGTTGCGCATGATGACGGCCGGGCGCAAGGAGTCCCAACTGTCCTCCGGCGCGGTGCGGATCGAGGGCGATGCGGCCGTCGCCCAAGCCCTGAGCGACGCCCTGGCGGGGCTCGACGTGGACTGGGAGGAGCAACTGGCCCGGGTGCTCGGCGACCCCATCGCCAACCAGATCGGGCGCGCCCTGCGCGCCGCCGGCGACTGGGGCGGGCGCACGCGCGATACCGCGCGGGCCAATCTCAAGGAGTATCTGGAGGAGGAGTCGCGCCTGCTGCCCACGCGCTACGAGGTGGATGAGTTCCTGCGCCAGGTCGACACCCTGCGCGACGACGTCGAGCGCCTGGCCGCACGGATCGCGCGGCTCGCGGCCCGCGCGGACGCGGAGCGCGGCAGCCCGCGATGATCGGCGCGCGTCAGGCACTGCGCCTGTTCCGAATCAACTGGGTGCTGCTGCGTCACGGCCTGGACGAGGTCATCCTCGCCACCCACCTGTTCCGCCCCCTGCGCTGGGTCCTCTATCTCACCCCCTGGTACTGGCTGCGCCGCGATCTGCCCGCCTATCCGGTGCGGGTGCGCCTCGTGCTGGAGGACCTGGGGCCGATCTTCGTCAAGTTCGGCCAGATCCTCTCCACCCGCCGCGATCTGCTCCCCGATGACCTGGCGGTCGAACTGGCCAAGCTCCAGGACCGGGTCCCGCCCTTCCCCGGGGCCCAGGCGCAGGCCCTGATCGAGAAGGCCTGGGGCCGCCCGGTGGGCGAGGTCCTGGACGAGTTCGAGCTGCGCCCGCTCGCCTCCGCCTCGGTCGCCCAGGTCCACACCGGGCGGCTCAAGGACGGAACCGAAGTGGTGGTGAAGGTGCTGCGCCCGGGGATCGAGAAGACCATCCGCCAGGATATCGATCTGCTCTACACCATCGCCCGCCTGGCCGAGCGCTACTGGCCGGACGGCCGGCGCCTGCGCCCGGTGGAGGTGGTGCAGGAGTACGAGAAGACCATCTTCGACGAGTTGGACCTGCAACGCGAGGCGGCCAACTGCTCGCAACTGCGGCGCAACTGGCTGCACAGCGAGATGCTCTATATCCCGGAAGTCTACTGGGACTGGACCCGCGCCTCGGTACTGGTGATGGAGCGCATCTACGGCACCCCGGTGGCCGATGTGCCCCGGCTCAAGGCGCAGGGCGTGAGCATGAAGCTCCTGGGCGAACGCGGCGTGGAGATCTTCTTCACCCAGGTGTTCCGCGACAACTTCTTCCACGCCGACATGCACCCGGGCAACATCTTCGTCGAGCCCAGCGGGCGCTACATCGCGGTCGACTTCGGCATCGTCGGCACCTTGACGAGCGACGACCAGCGCTATCTGGCCGAGAACCTCCTCGCCTTCTTCGAGCGCGACTACCGGCGCGTGGCCGAACTGCATGTGGAGTCCGGCTGGGTCCCGCCCGGCACCCGGGTGGACGAGTTCGAGTCCGCCATCCGCACCGTCTGCGAGCCGATCTTCGAGAAGCCGCTCTCCGAGATCTCATTCGGGCACTTTCTGGTGCGGCTCTTCCAGACCGCCCGGCGCTTCGACATGGAGGTCCAGCCCCAACTGGTCCTGCTGGAGAAGACGCTGCTCAACATCGAGGGCCTGGGCCGGATGCTCTACCCGGAACTGGACCTGTGGACCACCGCCAAGCCCTACATGGAGCGCTGGATGCGCGACCAGATCGGCGTCAAGGGCCTGGCCAAGCGCACCCGGCGCAACCTGCTCACCATCGCCGACCAGTTGCCCGACCTGCCGCTGGTGGTGCACCGCATCCTGCACGCCGCCGACCTGGACGCCCGCCGCACCCTCGCCGCCGCCAAGACGGTCAACGACCACGACCGGGCCGCGGAGGCGCGCGCCGGACTCTCCGCCCGCGCCCTGGCCGGGGCCACGCTCGCCGTCTGCGGCACCCTGGTGCTGGTCCTGGGCCCCGGCCAGTGGCTGCCCCCGCAACTCGCCTTGGGGCTGGTAGGGGCCTCCTGGTTCGGCGGCGCCTGGCTGCTCTTCTCCACCGGCCGTTGAACGATGGAGGCACTCAAGCTCAAGACGCTCGACGACCTGCTGGCAAGCCCGGATGAGCGCGTCGAGCTGATCGATGGCGAAATCGTGCGCCGGCCCATGGCGCGGGCCGAGCACGGCTTCGTGCAGGGCAACGCCGTCGCCGAGTTGGACAGCTTCAGACGGACTGCCGGTCCCGGCGGCTGGTGGATCGCCAGCGAGATCAGCGTCCACTATGAGGCCCATCAGTGTCCGAGCCATGACCTCGCCGGGTGGCGCAAGGAACGCCTGCCCGAACGCCCCCGCGGGGTTCTCGAGGTCATCCCGGACTGGGTCTGCGAGATCGTCTCCCCCGGTCATGAGCGCAAGGACACCCTGACCATCTTCCTGCTGTTGCAGCGCCATCGCGTACCCTGGTACTGGCTGATCTGGCCCGAGGACCGGACCCTGGTCGCCTACCAACTCGACCGCAACGCCTATCGCGTCGTTGCCAGTATCGCCGCGCCTGGTCCGGAGGAACAACGCGCGCGCATCCCGCCGTTTGAAACGGTGGAGATCGACCTGGGGTATCTGTTCGGGGGGTAAGGCGGAACTCCGCAGTAGGTTCCGCCAATCAGTGTTGCCGATGCGCGCAAGCCCCCGCCGGTGCCCTCCGCCCCCGCTGGCCGCCCGACGGTGCCGCCCGTCAGCCCCAGCGACGCCCGGTCATGGTCATTCTCCACAGTCAGCACCATTGCGACCAAGGATGGGAACGCTCAGCCGGCAGGCAGCCGCGAGCTTTCGCTCCGCCGCCGGTCAGGACGGCACCCGGGGCCTCAGGGGTCCCGCTCCCCCGCCCCCAGCCCCAGATCCAGTCCCATCCGATACAGGTCGTTCTTGCGCCCCCCGGTCAAACGGGCGGTGAGCCCGGCCGCCTGGCGCAGCGGCAGGTCGGCGGCGAGGATGCGCAGGACGCGCTCCTGCTCCGCCTGGTCCGCGCCGCCCGGGTCCTGCCAGCCCTCCACCAGGATGACCAACTCGCCCAGGCGCTGTTCGTCGTCCGTCTCCAGGCGGCCGGCCAGTTCGCGGGCGGTGCCGAAGAGGAAGGTCTCGAAGCGCTTGGTGAGTTCGCGGGCGACCACGGCGCGGCGGGTCTCCCCGAGTACGGCCGCCAGGTCGGTGAGGGTCGCGGCGGCCCGGCGGCCGCTCTCGTAGAACACCAGGGTCCCGGGCTCGCGCGCGAAGGTTTGCGTCCAGGCGCGGCGCGCGGCACTGGTGCGGGGCGGGAAGCCCAGGAACAGAAAGCGGTCGCTGGGCAGGCCCGCCGCGGACAGGGCGCAGATGGCGGCGTTGGCCCCGGGGATCGGGACCACGGACAGCCCCTTGGCGCGGGCGGCGGCGACCAGGTCGTAGCCGGGGTCGCTGATCAGGGGGGTGCCGGCGTCGCAGACCAGGGCGACGCTGCGCCCGGACTCCAGGGTTTCGATAAGGCCCGCGGCGGCCCTGGCCTCGTTGTGGTCGTGGTAGGCGGTGAGCCGGGTGTTGATCGCGCAGTGCTCGAGCAGGTGCCGGGTCTGGCGGGTGTCCTCGGCGGCGATCAGGTCCACGTCCGTCAGCGTCTTACGGGCGCGTTCGCTCAGGTCGCCAAGATTGCCGATGGGTGTTGCCACCACGTATAGTACGCCGCGTCTCTCTTCCAACTGACCGTCCCCCCGACGTCTGCAACGGAACCCTTATCATGCACCAAGACCGCGCCCCCGCTCTCCCTTATTGCGCGCTCCCGCGCTTGCGTGTGCCGACGCTCATCGGCGTCCTGGGCGCGACCCTGCTCCTGGGCGGCTGCGCCGGCTTCCTCGCGGGCCAGGCGCCGAGCCCGCGCGGCGGCTATGCGAGCGGCGACAAGGTGGCGGTGATCCTGCCCGCCGGGGGTCCGGTCGCGGATGCGGCCAACGCGGTCCGCGAGGGCCTGCGGGCGGCCAACGCGGCGGACGACACCGCCGCCAAGCCGACCCTGACCTTCATCGCGAGCGACCAGCCGAACCAGATCGCGGATGCCTATAAGAAGGCCGTCGCCGGCGGGGCGACCCAGGTCATCGGGCCGCTGCTCAAACCCGCCGTGGACATCCTGGCGAGCGGTCCGGCCCTGAAGGTGCCCACGCTGGCCCTGAATCGGGCGACCAAACCCGGTAAGGCCGCGGGCAACCTCTACCAGTTTGCCCTGGCCCCGGAGACCGAGGCGGTGGAGGTGGCGAAGAAGGCGAAGGCCCAGGGCCTCACCCGCGCCCTGATGCTGATCCCCCAGGGTGAGGCCGGTCAGCGGCGCGCGGACGCCTTCCGCGGCCAGTGGCAAAGGCTCGGCGGGACCCTGGTGGCGGAGGCCGGCTTCGACCCGGCCGCCGCGGACCCGGCCGCGGCGGTCCGCGCGCTGCTCGACAAGGGCAAGGCCGACTTCCTGTTCCTGGCGGCCGATGGGGAGCAGGCGCGCCAGGTCTACCCCGCCGTGCGTACGGCGGCGGTCGCGCTCCCGGTGGTCGCCACCTCCGCGGTCTACTCGGGGGCGGCGGACGCGGCGCGTGACAAGGCCCTGGCGGGGCTCTATTTCGTCGATGCCCCCTGGGTGTTGGGGGTGGGGGCGGCGGATGATCCGCTGGCCCGCGCCAAGCTCAAGAAGAGTGCCGCGCTGGCCAACCCGCTTGGGTTGCGGCTCTTCGCCATGGGGATCGATGCCTACCGACTGACCCCGCGGCTGGCGGCCCTGATGAAGGACGCGGGCGCCACCTTCCCGGGTGTGACCGGTACCCTGTCGATCGACGCGCAAGGCCGGGTCCAGCGCCAACTGATGCTGGCCCAGTTCACCGCGGGCGGTCCCAAGCCGGTGACCGCCATCGCGGCGGCCAAGGCGCCGCCCCCGGCCAAGGCCGGCGCTGAGACCGCGCCGACGAAGCCCGCCGAAGCGGCCCCGGCCGCTGCCGTCAAGCCGCTGGCCAAGCCCGAGCCCAGTCGCCCGCGGCCGGAACCGGTGTCCCGGGGCGGGTGAAGGACCCGGGGCGCCCGGGCGCGCCGTCCCCGACCGCGGTCGGCGCCGACAAGGAACGGCTCGCCGCCGACTGGCTCAGGGACCAGGGATTGCGCCTGATCAAGCGCAATCATCGCTGTCGCTTCGGCGAAATCGACCTCATCATGCAGGAGGGTGAGAACCTGGTCTTCGTGGAGGTCCGCTACCGCGCCGGCACCCGCTTCGGCGGCGCCGAACTGAGCGTGGACTATCACAAACAACGGCGTCTCTGTGCCGCCGCCGGCCATTACCTCCAGGCGCACCCGAGCCCCTTGGCCTGCCGTTTCGATGTGGTGGCGATCGGCGCCCAAGACCGCATCCAGTGGTTCAGGAATGCCTTCGACGCGGCCTTTTGAGCTTGCAACGGTTGTTGGCAACCGCTGCCCCAACTCCCCAGAGGCGGAACCGCTTTGAGTGATCGAAAGACAGTGCGGCCACCGCGACGGCTGCGAACCATGGCGGCGCTCCTCCTGGCCGGGCTCGTCCCCGTGCTCGGCGGCTGCGTCCCGCTCCTGGTCGGCGGGGTCGCGGTGGGCGCCGCGGCGGCCCATGACCGGCGCGACTACACCACCTTCATCGACGACCAGCAGATCGACTTCGTCGCCACTGCCGCGTTGGATGACGAGCCCGGGCTCAAGGGGCGCGGACGGGTGTCGGTCACCAGCTACAACTATCTGGTGCTCCTCACCGGTCAGGTGCGCAGTGAGGCGGAGGTGGCCCTGGCGGGCGGGGTGGTGAGTCGGCTGCCCAAGGTGAGGAAGGTGGTCAACGAGGTGACCATCGGACCGGATATCGATTTTGCGCGCAAGAGCGAGGATGTCCTCTTGACCTCGCGGGCGAAGCTCGCCCTCTTCAAGGTCGAGGTCCCCGATTTCGACCCCACCCGGGTCACGGTGGTCACCGAGAACGGCGTGGTCTATCTGCTGGGTCTGGTCTCGGTCGCGGAGGGGGATGCGGCCGTGGAGCAGGTCCGTTATGTTCCGGGGGTCGTGCAGGTGGTGAAGCTCTTTGAATACCAGGAACCCAAGACCTGACGTGAGCCCCGCGCTGCGCGCCCACCTGGCCGCCATTGCCGGGCCGGGCCGGCTGCTCACCGATCCGGCGGACTGCTGGCCCTATGGCTACGACAACAGCCGCCGTCAGGCCCTGCCCCAGGCGGTGGTCTTCGCCGCGGATACCGGACAGGTCGCCGCCCTGGTGCGCCTGTGCGCGGCGCAAGGTCTGCCGCTGATCGCCCGCGGCCGGGGCACCGGCACCACCGGGGCGACGGTGCCGGACCGGGGCGGGGTGGTGCTCTCCTTCGAGCGCATGAATCGTATCCTGCGCATCGCCCCCGGCGACCGGCTGGCGATCTGCGAGCCCGGGGTGGTCAATGCCGACCTGCAGCGGGCAGCGGGCGCCGCGGGCCTGTTCTGGCCGCCGGACCCGACCAGTGCCGCGGTCTGCACCATCGGCGGCAACCTGGCCTACAACTCCGCCGGGCCCCGGGCGGTCAAGTATGGTACCCCGCGGGAGAATACCCTGGGCCTGACGGCCGTCACCGGGCTTGGGGAGCCGATCCGCACCGGGGTCCTGACCACCAAGGGGGTGGTGGGCTATGACCTGACCCGGCTCATCATCGGCTCCGAGGGGACGCTCGCCCTGATCACCCAGGCGACCCTGCGGCTGACCCCGCTCCCGGAGGCGACCCGGACGCTGCGCGCCGCCTACCGGGACATCCAGAGCGCGGCGGCGGCGGTCGCCACCCTCATGGCCCAGCCGGTAACGCCCTGCGCCCTGGAGTTCATGGACGCCGCCGCCATCGCCATGGTGCGCGGCTACGCGGCGGTCGACGTACCGGCGGCGACCGGCGCCCTGCTGATGATCGAGGTGGACGGTGCCCGCGCCGGGATCGAGGACGCGGCGGCGGCCCTGGCCGCCGCCGCCCGCAACGAGGGACTGCTGGAGGTCCGCCACGCGCGCGATGCGGCCGAGGTCCAGGCGCTGTGGCGCACCCGCCGTGCGCTGTCACCGGCGCTGCGTCAGGTGGCCCCCAAGAAGATCAACGAGGACCTGGTGGTGCCGGTCTCGCGCCTGGCGGAGTTCATCGATGGGCTGGCGCGCCTGGCGCGGGAGACCGGCATCCGCATCGTCAACTTCGGTCATGCCGGCAACGGCAACATCCATGTCAACCTGCTGATGAATCCCGACGACCCGGCGGAGATGGCGCGCGCCCACGCCTGCCTGGATGCGGTCTTCTCCCTGACCCTGGGGCTGGGCGGGACCCTCTCCGGGGAGCACGGGGTGGGGCTGGAGAAGCGCGACTTCGTGGACCGGGAACTCGACGCCCCCACCCTGGCGGTGATGGCCGCGATCAAACAGGCCCTGGACCCGGCGGGGATACTCAATCCGGGTAAGGCCCTGCCGAGCTAATGGGCGGCGGCGCGGGCGGCCTCCTCACGGGTGTAGAAGCGTCCGTCGCGGATGAAGCCGCTGACCAGCCCCGGTTTGGTGCTGGTGACGTGGCCGGCGTCATCGCGGGTGGCGATCCAGTCTTCCGGCAGCCCGTCCAGGACATGGACCGGGGCCGGGGAGCCGTCGGCGTAGCGGGAGGCGGCCAACTCGCCGGTCGCGCTGAGGCGGAAACCGGGCGCAAAACCCTGGCGGTCATTATTCCGGCTGATGCCCCGAGTGTGCTCGAAGAGGACGTTTTCGTCGCGCAGTGACAATTCGGTCAGGGCGCCCTGCCGACGGCGTGAGCGCTCCTGTTGCTGGGGTTGGACCACGGCGATAATGAGTTGTAGTGACTGGGTGTACATCTTGCTGCTCCCGGCCCCCGGGTGGGGGACCCTTGCCTGAGCTACAGCATTCGGCGTGCCAGCATCCAAGGGCGCCGTTCGTCGCGATTACGGGACCGTTGCGCCATCCGCCCGCAAGCCGCAGCCCCCGGGGGCGGTGGCGGCGGCGCCGGGCTGCGGGAAGGCATTGCAATCGGTGGTGCGGGACTTGCAAACTGCGATGCACGGGACGCGCTACGGCAACCGCCGCAACTGCCGGGTGCGCCCATCGGGCGGATTGCACCACCCTGGTTCATGGCAAGCCATGTATTCTACAGCGTCGCGGGTCCCATCCCGCCGGGAGGAATCGAAGGTGGCGTCAGCGAAACAGATCGAGAGTCGTCCCGACCATCGCCTGAGTGTCGAGGAGGTGTTGGATGACCTGGTCGCCGACGGCATGATCGTGCCCGCGAGCGCCCAGACCGTGCTGTTCAGTGTCACCCCCAAGGACCGGGCGGACCACCACGCGCTGGAACTGGTAGCCGACGCCAAGCTCCACCACGCCAACTCCAAGCGCATCATCACCCTGGAAGAGCTGACCCTCTGGCTCGCTCAGCGCGCCGGGCTCGAGTACCTGCGCATCGATCCACTGAAGATCGACGCCCCCAACGTGGGTGACCTGGTCACCGCCTCCTATGCGACCTGGAACCGCATCCTGCCGGTGTCCATCTCCCCGGTGCGGGCGGTCTTCGCCACCTCCGAGCCCTATCTCACCGGCTGGATCGAGGAACTGGGCGGGATCATCAAGCGCGAGATCGTGCGGGTAGTTGCCAACCCCCGGGATATCGAGCGCTACCGCAAGGAGTTCTTCGGCGTCTCCAACTCGGTCAAGGGGGCGAGCGTCACCGACGGGACCCGGCGCTTCGTCGGACTGGGCAACCTCGAGGCCCTGGTGGAACTGGGCAAGTCGGGGCAGATCGACGCCAACGACAGCCACATCGTACACATCGTCGACTGGCTGCTCCAGTACGCCTTCGACCAGCGGGCCAGCGACATCCACCTGGAGCCGCGGCGCGAGGTCGGCAACATCCGTTTCCGCATCGATGGAGTCATGCACCCGGTCTATCAGGTCCCGGCCCTGGTGATGACCGCCATTACCAGCCGGATCAAGATTCTGGGGCGCATGGACGTGGCCGAGAAGCGCCGTCCCCAGGACGGGCGCATCAAGACCCGCTCCGAGGACGGCCGGGAACTGGAGATGCGTCTGTCCACCATGCCCACCGCCTTCGGCGAGAAACTGGTGATGCGCATCTTCAACCCGGACGTGCTGCTGCGCAACTTCGCCGATCTCGGCTTCGGCGAGGAAGACGCCAAGCGCTGGCAGGCTATGGTCGGGCGGCCCCACGGCATCATCCTGGTGACCGGTCCCACCGGTTCCGGCAAGACCACGACGCTGTATTCCACCTTGAAGACCCTGTCGACGCCGCAGGTCAATGTCTGCACCGTGGAGGAGCCCATCGAGATGGTGGAGCCGGCCTTCAACCAGATGCAGGTGCAGCACAACATCGGGCTGGACTTCGCAAGCGGCATCCGCACCCTGATGCGCCAGGACCCGGACATCATCATGGTCGGTGAGGTCCGCGACCGGGAGACCGCGGAGATGGCGGTCCAGGCGTCCCTCACCGGACACCTGGTCCTGTCCACCCTGCACACCAACGACGCCCCGTCGGCCATCACCCGCCTCCTGGACATCGGCGTGCCCCACTACCTGATCAAGGCGACCGTCATCGGCGTGGTCGCGCAGCGTCTCGTGCGCACCCTCTGTCCCCACTGCAAACAGGAGGTCACCGCCGACCTGGACCTGTGGGAATCGCTGATCAATCCCTGGAAGCTCAGCCCCCCGGGCTCCCTGTGGCAGCCCAAGGGGTGTCTGGAATGCCGCAACACCGGCTATTATGGGCGCATCGGTCTCTACGAGATCCTGACCCTGGACGCCGAGATCCGTGACCTCATCACCCCGGCCTTCGACGAGACCCCCTTGCGCCGGATGGCCTACCAGAAGGGCCTGCGTCCCCTGCGCATCAGCGGCGCCTTCAAGGCCGCCCGCGGGGTGACCAGCATGGAAGAGGTCTTCAAGGTCGCGCCGATCCGGGCGGATTGATTCGGGGCCCGACCAGACACGCCGGACGGGGCATCCGCCCCGTCCGCAGTCCAACGCTTGCCCGACCCTATGTACCCACCCCCGAGACCCCATCCATGGAAGTCCTGTTTCTGATCGGCCTGATCTTCCTCAACGGCGCCCTGGCGATGTCCGAGATCGCCCTGGTCACCGCCCGGCGCACCCGCCTGGCGCGCCGGGCAGAGGAGGGCGACGCCGCCGCCCTGATGGCCATCAAGCTGGGCGAGGACCCGACCCGCTTCCTCTCCACCATCCAGATCGGCATCACCTCCATCGGGGTCTTAAGCGGCATCGTGGGCGAGGCCGCGCTGGCGCAACCCCTGTCGGACCTGCTGGAGGTCGCGGGGGTGAATCCGCACCCGGCCGGGATCGCCGCCACCGTCCTGGTGGTCGTCCTGATCACCTATATCTCGATCGTGGTCGGTGAGCTGGTGCCCAAGCGCCTGGGCCAGATCGACCCCGAGGGGGTGGCGCGCGTGGTGGCGCGGCCTATGCACGCCCTGTCCGTCGCCGCCCGCCCCTTCGTCTGGCTACTCTCCTGGTCCACCGGCGCCCTGCTGCGCCTGCTCGGTCAGCGCGATCGGGTCGGCTCCCGGGTCACCGAGGACGAGATCCATGCCCTGCTGCTGGAGGGGTCGCAGGCCGGGGTGATCGACGCCTCCGAGCACCACATGGTGCGCAACGTCTTCCGCCTGGACGACCGGCAACTGGGCTCGCTCATGGTGCCGCGGGGCGAGATCGCCTGGCTCGACCTCAACACGCCCCTGGAGGAGAATCTGGCGCGCATCGCCGGCTCGGTCCATTCCCGCTTTCCGGTCTGCCGGGGCGGCCTGGACGACGTGGTCGGCGTCGCCGTGATGAAACACCTGTTCAGCCAGTCGCTGCGTGGTCAGGGTGTCGACCTGGCCGCGGACCTGGAGCCGGCGGTCTATGTGCCGGAGTCGCTCACCGGCATGCAGTTGCTGGGCGAATTCCGCGCCAACGGCGCCCAGATGGTCTTCGTCATCGACGAATACGGCGACCTTATGGGGCTCGTCACCCTGCAGGACGTGCTGGAGGCGGTCACCGGCGAGTTCCAACCCCGCGATCCCGAGGACGCCTGGGCGGTCGCACGCCCGGACGGCTCCTGGCTCCTGGACGGGCTGATCCCGATCATGGAACTGAAGGACCGCCTGAGTTTGAAGACGGTGCCGGAGGAGGACAAGGGCCGCTACCACACCCTGAGCGGCATGCTCCTGTGGCTCCTGGGCCGGGTACCCCAGACCGGAGACCTGGTGGACTGGGAGGGCTGGGACCTGGAGATCATCGACATGGACGGTCGGCGCATCGACAAGGTGCTGGCCTCGCCCAGGCCGGAGCGCCAGGTTTCGGAGGAGCCGCTGACCTGAGTGCTGCGGGTTGGATTACCAAGGCATACAGCACCTCGATCCCGATACGTCCGAACCCGCCTTGATCACGGCCACGGATTCATGATCGATCGAACCAGTCTGCGCGGCCAACTGCCACTGCCTCCGAACAGGTTGCAGCGCCCATCCCTGTGGGCATCGGGTCTGCTGAACACCACTGAGGGCAGCCGGGCGCCCGGAGGTCGCAGCGCCGCCGCGGGGCCTGACCGCAGCTCGGGCTGCGGCCTGGACTCGCGTCGGCTCTTGTCTGAGAGCCGCCGGGTGCTATCCTGTTGAGCGTAGCCGCGCCGTTGACGCGCATCAATCCGAGGAGATCCGTGATGGCCATCGCCGAGCGTGTTTACGAATCGGTCAAAGGACTGCCTGCAACCGCCGCGCAGGAAGTGCTCGATTTCGCAAGTTTCCTCGCCGAGCGCGAGGCCAGGCGCGATGACCGGGCACTCATGCTCGCCCAACAGAGCGACTTAGGCGATTGGGACACTGCGCAGGACGACGCCTGGAACCATGCCCCAGCCGTGTGACATCGTCCGGTCCGATAAGGTCTTTACGCTCAATCAATCCCTGGTCGTGCGTCGGGTCGGGCGACTCCGGAAACCTGCATTCGAGCGCATCCAGGCGGAGATCTGCAAAACTCTCGGCTGCCGAGAATAATCGCGTCCCCCGGGGCCGCAACGACCTCTGCGCTTGTCTAACCGATGCGCCCGCCGTACCCTGCGCACCGTACACCACTGTTCAACGCGAGTCACTCAGGTGGAGGTTCCGGCGATGGGGCATCATGAAATTCTGGCCGACATCCATGCCCTGGAAGAGGATCTTCTTGAGTTCGAGCGCAAGTATGGGCTGCGTTCCGAGACGTTTTTCCCCGCCTATTTGAATGGAGAAGAACCGGAAGACGACAGTTGGACCTTGGATTTCGGCGAATGGGCCAGCGTTTATCGAACCTGGTTGTCCCGTCAGGCCGAGTACCGCAATGAGATTCAGCGCATTCAGCGCAATGCCCCCAGTCTCACCGGATTGATTCGGATCGCTGCATGAGCGAGCATTTTCGCACGCCGATTGGTATGGATACGAGATCTGGAAGGACGACGAAAAGCGCTATTGGTACGATTCCCAGCCACATCCCGATGAGCCGTCGCTCCAGAGTACCCATCCGCATCACAAGCACAGTCCGCCGGACCCGAAGCGAAATCGCGTCCCAGCGCCGGGAATGAGTTTCGTGCAGCCCAATCTGTTGAAATTGATTCCGGAAATAGAAGCGTTGCTGCGACAGACGGCAAGCCTCAGGGCCCAGTGAGATTCACGATGAGCGACGCACCGTCCCAGAACGACCTCTTTGCCGACATCGCGACCCCGGAGGCCCTGACGCTCTGGCTCGACGACCTGGGCCTCGGGCGCCTGGCCTCGCCACTGATCGAGCGCGGTCTCTGGGGCCAGGCGCTGCTGGATGCCGATTGGGGGCTGCTCGACGCCATCGCCGGGGACTCGCTCGCGAAGCTGCGGCGCTGGCTCGACCCCTTACGGCGTCTGCGCCTGGCCCTGGCCCCGGCACTCACCCAGGCCGAACTGGACAGCGAGGCCGAGCACTGCCGCGCCCTGGGCCGCGACTGGCGGGCGCAACCCTGGCTCGCCGGGCTGGTCGCCGCCTGGCCCGGACCCATCGCCCACGAGGTCGGGATGCTGGGACCGCTCCTCGAACGCGGTCATGCGGTCGGGGTGCTGTGGCAACTGCGCGACGCGGCCGAGGTACTGATCAAGGTCCCGGCGACCATCCTGGCCCGGGACCTGCTGGACCATGGCGGCCCGCCCGCGATCCAGCAGCAGATCCGCGGCACCTTCTTCCGCACCGACCTGTCCATGGGCACCTGGATGGGTCTGGCCCGGGAACTGTCACGGGCGGTGATGCAGGGCGCGGGCAGTGGGCTGGTCGCCCCCGGGCTGGCCCGGCTCTTCTGGAAGGCCCCCAAGAAGCCCAGCCCCTACCAGCAGGCACTGAACCATCTGGTGACCCTGCGCAACGACTTGCTCGGCCACGGCGCCACCCGGTTCGACGCAAGCGAGGTCACCGACACCTTGCGCCACTATCTCATCGGCGGTCTCGATGCCAGGTTGCGGAAGGCGCTCAACCTGCCCGAGGTCACCACCCTGGCCGAGGGTCTGGACTATGCCCAGGCGCTGAACCCCTGGGCCCATCTGACCCTGGAGGTCGATGGCCCCGGCGGCAGGTGCCCGCTGATCGGCGCCGAGGGACAGGAGGCCCACCACCGCGGCGCCGCCCCCGGGGCGGGGCACACCCAGGACCCGGCCCCGCTCCTACTGGTTAGCCGGGCCGAGGACCCGGGCGACGCATCGGCCGACGGGAGGGTTCTCCCGCTCGGCCCCTACCTGACCGCCCGCGTCTGCGCACTCTGCAACTACCGCGATGTCTTCCTCTTCAACGGCTGGGACCGCGACCGCGGCCGTTTCGACCTGCTCGATTACCAGATCGGCCACCGCATGCGCCAGCCCTGGCATTGCGCCCCGGACCTGCACCTGGCCTCCATGGAGCAGTCCGACGCCCCGGCACCCGGATTCGGCGCCGACGGGGGCGATCGACCGTCCCTGACGAACGCCAGCATCGTCGCCCTGCTGGACGACACGGCGCTGGACCGGCGCTATCTCTCCCCCGGCTATCTGCGCCAACCCCTACGTGATTTCCTCTCCGGCGAGCGCCGCGGCATCGTCTGGCTCCAGGCCCCCGGCCACCTGGGCAAGAGCCTGTTCGTGCAGGGACTCGACCCGCTCGGCGGCTTCGAGAACAAAGACCCGCTCCCCAACGATCTGAAGGTCGCCGCCGTCTATATCCGCCGCGAATACCGCTACGGCCATGTCCAACTCCTGCACCAACTGGAGCGCGCGATCAAGGACCCGCGCGTCCTCGATCTCGCCGAGCCCGCCTACGAGCGCCTCCAGATCGACGACAAGGCCGCCGACCCGCCCGCCGCCTTCCTGGGCTTCGTCGCCGAGTGCATGAGGCTCACCCGCCACCGCGGCCGGCTGCTGATCGCACTGGACGGACTCGACGAGCTGCGCCCGCCCGAGCACGCGCGCAGCGCCCTGGACTTCATCCCCGCCCCCGCGACCCTGCCGGACGGCGTCTATCTGCTGCTGACCTCCCGCCCACTGGATGACGCACAGGCCTGCCCGACCTGGCTGGGTCCGCGTCTGGTCCCGCGACTGGGCCCAGGTCAGGGCCCACGTCAGGGCGAGTGCGTGCGCGTCCATCGGGTGGACCAGGGCGACCCGGGCTACGTGCAACTGCTGCGCGACTATCTGGCGCGCGAGACCGCGGGCGCCCGTGCCCGACTGGAGTCCGACGCACTCGCCACGGGTCTGGACCCCAAGACCGCCCGGTCCGAGGCCAGGCGACACTTCGACGAACGCTTCCCGCTCCTCATCGAGCGCTCCAACGGGCTCTTCCTCTATTTCGCCTTCCTCATCGACCGCATCCTGGAGCGCGACCTGCCGCTGGACGCGCTGGCCGGCCAGCCCGGGCAAGCGCAGCTCTATACCGACTTCCTCGAGCGTCTCAAGGACGACCTCGCCCCCAAACAGGCCGAGCTCGGTCGCACCCTGCTGCTCGCCCTGGCCGCACTGGAGAAGGCCAACGCCTGGTATGTCGAAGGCCGCGAGGCGCCCTACCCGGTAGACCCGGACTGGCGCGGCGTCCCGCTGGAGACGCTGGCCGACCTGATCCAGCACCCGGGGGTGGACGGCGAGCTGCTCTATGTCCTGCTGCGCCTCAAGTCGGTCTTGGGCGCCTGGCGCGGCGAGTCCGCGGACAGCTCCCGCTATCGGTTGGGCCTCAAGGACCTGGCGACCGTCATCGCCGACCACCCCGACTGGGGCCCGGCCCTGCGGGCCACCCACCGCCGACTGGCCGAGGACGCGCTGGCACTGGTCAGCCCGCCAGCTGGAGACGGCGCCGAGCCGCCGAGCGCCGCGGCCACCGGTACCCGACCGGACCCCTGGCGGCTGCGCTATGCGCTGGCCCATGGCAACCTGAGCGGGGATGCGGGGCTGGCTGGGCGCATTGCCGGGGATCAAGGGCTGTTCTGGAGGATCGTCGATGAGGGCAATGCCGCCTACGGAACCCATCGGCTCGCTGAGTCGATCCGCTGGAACACCCTGGCGCTGCGTCAGGCCGAGGCCATGCAGGGGTGTGACGATCCACTCTGGGTCAATCGCCTGGCCGGTGCCTACATGAGCCGTGGCAACGCCATGCAGGGCTCCACCGGCCATGGACCCGCGGCGGCCATCGCCGACCACGACGCGGCCATCGCCCTGATGGAGGACCTGCGCCAGCGGCTGGCGCCCGAGGGGCGCTGGGAGGCTGGGCTGCGCAACAACCTGGCCGCTGCCTACCTGAACCGCGGCAACGCCAAGCAGCACGCCACCGGCCATGGACCCGCGGCGTCCATCGCCGACCACGACGCGGCTATCGCCCTGAGCGAGGACCTGCGACGGGTGCTGGAGCCCGAGGGGCGCTGGGCCGCGGGGCTGCGCAACGACCTGGCCGGTGCCTACATGAACCGCGGCACCGCCAAGGCACAAGCCACTGGCCATGGACCCGGGGCGGCCATCGCCGACTTCGACGCCGCCATCGCCCTGATGGATGACCTGCGCCGACCGCTGGAGCCCGAGGGACGCTGGGAGGCGGGGCTGTGCAACGATCTGGCCAATGCGTACACGAACCGCGGCAACGCCAAACAGGACGCCACCGGCCATGGACCCGGGGCGGCCATCCCCGACTACGACGCGGCCATCGCCCTGATGGAGAACGTGCGCCGACTGCTGGAGCCCGAGGGGCGCTGGGGGGCGGGGCTACGCGACGACCTGGCCGCTGCCTTCATGAACCGCGGCAACGCCAAGCAGGACGCCACCGGCCACGGACCCGGGGCGGCCATCGCTGACTGCGACGTGGCCATCGCCTTGATGGAGGACCTGCGCCAGCTGTTGGAGCCCGAGGGGCGCTGGGAGGCGGGGCTGCGCAACGCCCTGGCCGGTGCGTACATGAACCGCGGCAACGCCAAGCAGGACGCCACCGGCCATGGACCCGGGGCGGCCATCGCCGACTACGATGCGGCCATCGCCCTGAGGGAGGACCTGCGTCGGCTGCTGGAGCCCGAGGGGCGCTGGGAGGCGGGGCTGCGCAACGATCTTGCCAGTGCCTACACGAACCGCGGCCTCGCCAAACAGAACGCCACCGGCCATGGACCCGGGGAAGCCATCGCCGACTGCGACTCGGCCATCGCCCTGATGGAGGACCTGCGCCAACTGCTGGAGCCCCTGGGGCGCTGGGAAGCGGTCCTGCGCGACGACCTGGCCACTGCCTTCATGAACCGCGGCAACGCCAAGGCACAAGCTACCGGCCATGGACCCGGGGCGGCCATCGCCGACTACGACGCGGCCATCACCCTGAGGGAGGACCTGCGCCGACTGCTGGAGCCCGAGGGCCGCTGGGAGGCCAGGCTGCGCGATGCCCTGGCCATTGTCTACATGAACCGCGGCAACGCCAAGCAGGACGCCACCGACCATGGACCCGGGGCGGCCATCGCCGACTTCGACTCGGCCATCACCCTGATGGAGGACCTGCGCCGACTGCTGGAGCCCGAGGGGCGCTGGGAGGCGGGGCTGCGCAACGGCCTGGCCAATGCCTACATGAATCGCGGCAACGCGAAGAAGCGCGCCACCGGCCATGGACCCGGGGCGGCCATCGCCGACTTCGACTCGGCCATCACCCTGATGGAGGACCTGCGCCGACTGCTGGAGCCCGAGGGGCGTTGGGAGGCGGGGCTGCGCAACGACCTGGCCCTGGCGTACCTGAACCTTGGTCTTGCGCGCGAGCAGTCCGGCGATCCGGCCGGTGCCGTCGCGGACTGGGTGGCAGGCGCAAGCCTGCTTGCCGAGTTGGTCGAGCGTGGCTGGCTGGCCGCCGCGGTGCCGCTGCTGCGCGCCCTCGCCTGGCTGCTCGGCGGCTGCCGGGACCTGGCCGATTGGCCGGGTGCGGCGGGGACACTGTTGCGCTTTTTCGAGTCGTTTCAGCGACTGCAAGCCGCCTGGGAGTCGGGCGGTTGGGACGGCGAGCCGCCCTGGATGGGCGAGGTCCGCGGCTTCGCCGCCGCGGTCCAAGACCTGGACCCCGAGCAGCGCGCGGCGCTCCTCGTCGCGCTGGGCGAGCAGGCCCTGCCCGTCTGCCAGGCCTTCGGGTGGGACCCGCCGCAAGGGCCGTAGGATGCCAGTACCCCGTTTCGGCTTATCTTGTCGGGCGACCCCAACGGGGTCGTACATACCAGCCCGGGGCAAGGCCCCGGGGTTGCGTCGTAAAACCTGCTAGCCCTGAAAGGGCGTGACATCGGCAGCCCCGCCGCGATGTCACGCCCTTTCAGGGCTGTACCGATTTTACGACCATTTCCCAGGGCGTTGCCCTGGGCTGGTATGTCACGCCCCTTCAGGGCTTTGTTTCGCTTCTCGTTCCCACGCTCCAGCGTGGGAATGCCGCGCGGGCGCTCCGCGTCCGGTCTTGGCAATGGACGCGGAGCGCCCGCACTTGCTCCCCTGCTTCCGCGTGGGAGCCAGAAGGGCTTAACTTAATCGCAGTGACGCCGGAGCCTGGAAGCAAGAAAACACTCGGCAACCGGGCCTGCGCCAACCTCAAAACGCCGTTCATCTGTAACCTATGAACCTAAAAAGAGCAGTCAGCGATCAGCTTTCAGCATTTGGCTCTGCGTTTCAAGAGTTCCTGACCACCCGGTGCATCACCTGTCGGGTGGGCGCCTGCGGCTCCAAGACGGCTCGTAAGATGCTGATGCACTTATGGCTGACGGCTGATCGCTGACGGCTGACTGCTCTTTCCAGGATGAACCGACACACCCCCATCGTCGCCGCGCTGCTGGCCTTCAGCATTGCCGCAAGCGCCCCCACGAGCGCGCAGCCCGACGGCAGCGCCGCCGCCCTGTGGTTCGATGCCCATCGGGATCGGCCACCGCTGCTGCGACAGTTCCTCACGCGCCTGCCCAAGGGCGCGGACCTGCACTCGCACTTCTCGGGCGCCATCTATGCCGAGAGCTTTCTGGATTGGGCCGCCGCGGATCAGGACTGCATCGACAAGGCGCGGCTGGTCCTGGTGGCGGCCCCGTGCCGGCCGGGCGGCAACCTGGTGGCGGCCGGACGGCTGGATGACGATACCTACGACGCGATGGTGGATCGGATGTCCACCAAGGATCTCAGCCAGTCGGGGCGGTCGGGCCACGATCAGTTCTTCGGCACCTTCGATGTCTTCGGTCTCGTGGGCGACGACCCACGCCACGGCACCGCCATGCTGACAGAGATCAGGAACCGGGCCGCGGCGGAGAACATTGCGCACCTCGAACTGATCTCAGGCATTCAGCGCGAGTGCCGGGACGCACGGGACACCTGTATCGCCCACCTGGCCGGAACACTCGCGTGGCCGGAACCGGCGGACGGGCGCCCCGGCCAGGACCTCACCGCCGAGTTCGCCCGCATGGAGGACCAGTTGCGCGCCGCGGGACTGCCGGCGCTGGCTGCCGAGGCCAGTCAGGCCCTGGACGCGCTGGAGGCGTCCTACGCAGAGTCTCAAGGGTGCGGCGGCCCCTCGGCCAAACCCGGTTGTGCCGTGAGCCTGCTCTGGGAGCAGGAGACCATCCGCACCCAGCCACCGCAGCGGGTGTTCACCGAACTTGCCTATGCCTTTGCGCTGGCCGGGGTGAACCCGCGGGTCGCCGCCATCAATCTGGTCGCCCCGGAGGACGACCCGGTCGCCCTGCGCGATTACGACCTGCATATGCGCATGGTGGCATTCTTCTCCCGGCGGGCACCCAAGGTGAGGATCGCCCTGCACGCCGGTGAATTGACCCTGGGGCTGGTGCCGCCGGAGCGTCTGCGCACCCACATCCGCGAGGCAGTGACGGTCGCCGGGGCCGAGCGGATCGGCCACGGGGTCGTTATCGGCTATGAAGATTCGGCGTTTCAGACGCTCCGAATCATGGCGGACCGGGACACGGCCGTGGAGGTCTGTCTGACCAGCAACGACCTCATCCTGGGGGTGAAAGGCCAGGATCATCCCTTCCCCGATTACCTGGCCGCGGGGGTCCCGGTGGTCTTGGCATCCGACGATGCCGGGGTGTCGCGGATCGACCTGACCAACGAGTATCTGCGCGCCGTCAGGGACTACGGCCTCTCCTATGCGCAGGTCAAGCAACTCTCGCGCAACGGACTGACCTACAGCTTCCTTGCGGGCGCGAGCCTGTGGCGCGACCCGGCGCACACCGCGCCCGTCGCCGCCTGCGCGCACGATGAACCCGGGAGCGCTACACCCTCGCAGACCTGCCGCGACTGGCTCGCCGGGAGCGCGAAGGCCGGTCGGCAGTGGGCATTGGAGGCGGCCTTTCAGTCCTTCGAGCGCGCGGAGGACTGGGCAGCGGGGCGGCCTCGATCATAATCCCGGCCACTGGGAGCGCCGCACCCCAGTGCGGCGCGATCTCGCTGGCGACCGCTGCGTTGCGTGCTGCGGACAGGCCGGGCCGCACTGGGGTGCGGCGCTCCCAGTCGGTCGGCCTGAAGGCCGACCGACACACCGCGGTGGCCGGAACGATGATCGAGGCCGGCGGGGCCTTAGTGCGGGACGGCGGAGACCCCGTTAGCCTTCCCGGTTGTAACCGTTGTCGTGGAGGTGAACTCCGCATCATTTCGTACCCAGGCCACAGACCGGAGGTCGAGGCTTCAGCCGGACGCGGCGCCGCCCGCTGAAGCCTCGACCTCCGGTCGAGTCGCCTCGCTTACCGCCGGTCGAGCCTTCGCAGCACGGAGTTTTCCGGAAATCGCCCCAGGCCTCACTTGGAGTCCGGTCCGGCCTGGGAGCGCCGCACCCCAGTGCGGCGCGATCTCGCGGATCACCCTGCCGGTGTGGGTTGAGCAGATGCCTCGCCGCACTGGGGTGCGGCGCTCCCAGTGGCCGTTGCGGCTTGAGCCACTGAAAATCCGCGCGCTTCTCAGCCGCGTGTCGACATCTCGGGGTCTCTCGGGGTTTTCGGGAGGAGTCCAAGGCTTCAGCCTTGGATCGGCCGGCCAAGGCTGAAGCCTTGGCCGCCAAATGGTCATCGTTCCGGCCTTAGGGTGGACAAGCGATAGCGCAGTCCACCGAAGGCCACGCCGCCGCTCCCTCGCATTCGACCCTTTTGAAAATCATTGATGTCCGGTAAACGGATGCCCGGGCGCTTCTTGCGGATGAAACTGCGGTAGATCCAGCGGCCGAAGGCGCGCTTAAGGCTGTCCAAGGCGCCGCTGTCCAACAGCGCCACCAGCCGGGCGTAAACCGCGAGCCAGGTCGGCTCGTCGCGCGCCTTCTCCAACTGGAACAGGGCCGCGACCAGGTTTTGGACCTCGGCCGGGTAGGTCTCCCCGCCCACGATCGCCCCTTCGTCGAGCAGCAGGTAGGACCAGTGGGGGCGATAGTGTGCCAGCCCGCCCGGGGCCGGGTCGATCAGCGCGGACAGTTGCGTCGGCGCCGTCCAGCGCGACTCGCCGTTGTCGAGGACCACCGGCAGCACCGGCGGGAGGGTCCCGGCCGCGGTCAGGGCCTTCTGGGCGATCAGGTCCTGATCGCAACGGCGGCGAAGCGGGCCTCCAGGTCCGGATCGAAGAAACGCAGGGTATTGCGGCCGGCCGCCTTGGCGCGATACATCGCGATATCGGCGCACTCCAGCAACGACTGCACGGTTCCCTGATCCTGGTCGAACATGACGACCCCGATGCTCGCGGAGCACAGGTGGTCGCCGTCGGCCAGGCGATAGGGTTGGTTGAGTGCGGCCTGGATCTTGCCGCCGACCAGCCCGGCCTGGGCGGCCGCGACGTCCAGGGGCCGGCTCAGATTCTCCAGTGCGACCACGAACTCGTCGCCCCCGAGACGGGCGACGCTGTCGCTGCGGCGCACGCAGCCGGTCAGGCGCCTGGCGACCTCCTGGAGCAGCAGGTCGCCCGCGGCGTGGCCCAGGGTATCGTTGAAAGCCTTGAAGTCGTCCAGGTCGATGAACATCAGGGCGCCGAAATCCTGGCGGCGGTTGGGCTGTTCGAGGCGGTCCAGCAGCAGGCGCCGGTTGGGCAGACCGGTCAGTTGGTCGTAAAAGGCGAGTTGCCTGACCTCCTCGTTGATCCGGCGCAGCGCCTCTTCCCGCTCCCGCAGCAGAATGTGTGTCCCGACCCGCAGGCGCAGCACATGGGGATTGGCGGGTTTCTGAATGAAGTCCGCCGCCCCGGCCAGCAGGGCGAGGGTTTCGCTTTCCGGGTCGTTATTGGCCGTGATGACGACCACTGGAATCTGGTGGGTGCGCAGGTCCCCTTTGAGGTGCTGCAGCACTTCGTAGCCGTCCATGGTCGGCATCATGAGATCGAGCAGGATCAGGTTCGGCAGGTCATCGCCGTGCAGGCGGGCCAGTGCCTTGGGCCCGGAGAGGGCGAATTCGCAACTGAACTCGGGGGCGAGCGCGCGGGCCATGATGTGGATGTTGGCCGGGCTGTCGTCGATGATCAGGATCCGTGCCTTGGTGTCGTGCGGGGTGTTCAAGGACTCTGTTCCTCCAGTCTGACGTGCGATTGCGCCGCGTGCCGCGGGGTGCGGGACGGCCTGCCGGCGGCACTCGCCCTTGGGTCATGCCGACCCCGGGGGTCCGGGGTGCGCGGACTCAGGCCAATGCGCGTGGAGCAGGGCCAGTGCCGTGTCGAAGTCGAGGCGGTGGATCGCCGCGGCCAGGGTCTGTGCCGCCGGCTGGCCCTGGGCCTCGGCCAGGGCCGGTTGCAAGGCGCGCACGAGGTCCAGGGCCGCCAGGTCACCCTGGGCGAGGGCGGCGCCCAAGGCGGCGAGCCGCGCCGGGTCGAGCGGGATCGCCACGGCCGCGTCCGGCACGTCGGCGGCCGGTTCCTCCAGCCAGGGGCCGAGGCCCGCCAGCACCGCGGCGAACTGTGTGCCGAAGGCATCGAGCAAGGGGGTCAGATCCGGTTGCCGGGCGCTGATCGCCGTCTCCAGGACCGCCGCGCTCTGCACCAGGTCGTGGGCGCCGAGATTTCCCGCGGTGCCCCGCAGCGTATGCAGGGCGCGCGCCGCCTCGGGCCAGCGGCCGCGCTCCAGGTCGAGCCGAATCCGTTGCGCCGCATCGCCGTACTCGGCGGCAAAGTCGCGCAGCATTGCCAGGAAGAAGTCCCAGTCGTGGTCGAGTTGGAGCGCCGCGCGGCGGGTGTCGAGGCCGGGGATGGCGGGAAAGTCCGCCGGGGGCTCCGGGTCGTGCTTCCCCGGTGACGCCCATGCCGGTGCTGGTGCGGGCGCCGGGGCCTCGGCCGCGGCGGGCGCGCTCCAGCGCTGGAGCACCGCTACCAGTTCATTCAGGTCCACCGGCTTGCTCAGGATATCGTTGACCCCGGCGTCGCGCGCGGCTTGGCGTTGCTCCAGCAGCACCCCGGCGGTGAAGGCGATCACCGGCAGCGCGACCAGCTTCAATTCGTCGCGGATCGCGCGGGTGGCGGCGAGTCCATCCATCACCGGCATCTGGATGTCCATCAGGACAGCGGCGAAGCCCTGCGGTTGCGCCCGCAGGATCTCCAGCGCCAGTCGGCCATCGGCGGCCAGGGTCGCGCGGGCGCCTTCGCGGGTGAGCGCGCGCTCCAGGAGGTCCCGGTTCATGTGACTGTCATCCACGACCAGGTAGTGTCGCCCGCGCAGCCGCGGCCCGACCCCCGGCGCGGGCGCCGGGACCGGGGCCGGGAGGGCGTCGTCCTCGGTGGCCCGCGCGTAGGGCAACTCGAACCAGAAAGTACTGCCGACCCCCAGGGCGCTGTCGCAGCCGAAGGTGCCGCCCATCAGCTCGACCAAGTGCTTGCTGATCGCAAGTCCCAGCCCGGTGCCGCCGAACCGGCGGCTGATGGTGCCGTCGGCCTGGGTGAAGGGCTGGCCCAAGGTGGCCAGGTGTTCCGGTGCGATGCCGATGCCGGTATCGGCCACCTCGAAGCGCAGGCGCACCCGGTCGGCGTCCGCAGCGGGCTGGCGGACGCGCACCTGCACCAGGCCCCGCTCGGTGAATTTCACCGCGTTGCCGACCAGATTGACGAGGACCTGCTCCAGACGCAACGGGTCGCCGCGCAGCCAGTTGGCGAGGCCCGGCGGCGCGTCGATCCGCAAACCGAGCCCCTTGGTGCGGGCCAACTGGCCCATGAGGCTCTCGACCTGCGCCAGGATGGGCAGCAGCTCGAAGGGGCGCGTTTCCACCTGGATCTGTCCCGCCTCGATCTTGGAGAGGTCGAGGATGTCGTTGATGATGCCGAGCAGTGTCCGCCCGGCCGCGCGGATGCGCTGCACCATCTGCCGCTGCTCGCTTGACAGCGTGTCGCGCTCCAGCACCTGTGCCAGGCCGAGCATGGCATTCATCGGGGTGCGGATCTCGTGGCTCATGTTGGAAAGGAATTCGCTTTTCGCCCGATTGGCCGCGTCGGCCTGACGGGTGCGCTCGGCCAGTTGTCCGGTCCGCTCCTCGACCAGTTCCTCCAGGTTGTCGCGATAGCGTTGGATCACGGCGGTGCGCCCGGTCATGCCGAGCATCAGCACCTGCAGGAGGGTGGCGAACATCAGCCCCGCCACGCCCACGGCCCAGGCCAGCCAGGGCCGGTGTTGCTGCCGGTAGTCCGCGGTGGGCGTGACCGACAGGTCCCAGTCGCGATCCCCCAGGCGCAGCACGGTGCCCCAATGGAGCGCCGCTTGCGGGCGGGGCCCGGCGTCCCCGGGCTGCGACTGGTAGAGCAGGCCTTGGGCCACGGGCGCCGCGGGATCGGTCAAGCGCAGCACCAGCCCGGCCGGCACCAGGCCCCGGGTCGCGATCTCGACCAACTCGTCCACCTTGACCACCCCGACGGCAAAACCGCTCAGGCGACCCTCCCGCGGGCCGCCCGGCGCGGGCGTTTCAGTGACGGGCAGCAGCTCCAGCACCCCCGCCCGCGGCTGTTGCTCCTGGACCAAACGGATGGGCGCGGTGACGGCCATGGCACGGCTGGCGCGCGCCCGCTCGATGGCCGCCCGGCGCACCGGTTCGGAATAGATGTCATAGCCCAGGGCCGGCTGGTTGTCGGCCAGGGGCACGATATAGCGTACCGCCACGTATTCGGGCCGGGCGGCGGCCGGGATCAGGCGCCGCTCGCGGTCGCGCTCGGTGATCCGGTAGGGGCCGAACGGCGACCCGGCGCTCAGCCGACGTTCAAAGGCCGGGCGCTCGGCCTCCGTGACCAGGTCATTGAAGCTGAGTGCGAAGATGTCGGGGTTGTCGTGCAGGGTCAGGCGCGTGAACTGCTCGAACTGAGCGAAGCTGAAGTCCGGCGTCGCCTCGATGAAATGGCGCAGCGAGGACAGCACCTCCCGGTGCGTGATCAGACGGTCGTTGATGCGCCTGGCGATGGTCTCGCCATCACCCTGCAACTGGCCGTCCTGCGACAGCCTTTCCCAGCGCGCGGCGCCGTAGAAGGCGAGCCCGGCCAGGCCCAGGGTCAGCAGCATGGGGATCAGGAAGCGGCGGCGACGTTCCCGCCACAGGGGGTCCTGCCGGTTGAGCAGGGACAGCGCCAGCGGCGCGAACACCAGCACGCCCAGGCAGTCGCCGACATACCAGTTCCACCAGGTGAAGGGCACCTCGGCGCGCTCGACCACCCCGGTCGCGGCGAGCGCAGTGACGCTGATGGACGCCGAGACCACCGCGGCCAGCACGCCCCCCAGCAGGAGAAAGGCGAAGGCGTCCTGGTCGCGTTCCAAGGCGCGCCAGGCGCTCCCCTGCCACCGGGTCACCAGCCGGCGCCCGCCCTCGGCCTGCAGGGTCGCGCCGGCGGCAATCACCAGCGCCACGCCGACCGTAGTCGGGTTGAGCGTGCCGCCCAGCCAGGTCTGCGCGAGATTGAGCAGCGCGGAGCCGAGCCAGACGCCGGGCAGCGCCGCGCGCCCGAACCAGAGCGCGCAGGCGAGCGCCAGGCCGGCGGCCGGGAACACCGGGCTGGCGTAACCGGGCGGGATCGCCAGGGTGAGGCCGGCGGCCCCCAAGAGTGCATACGCCAGGGCAATCGCGGTGATACGTTTCATGGGTGCGAGGTGGCTGCCGTGCACGGGGGCATTCAGTGCGTGCGCGGTTTCAGGTCCGCCGCCGACTCGGCCAGGCGGTCCAGCCAGACCTCGGCGACGAAGGTACTGCCCGTCGCATCGCTCGCGGCCAGCCGCAGTCCGCCGTTCATCAGGCCAGCCAGGTGCCGGGCGATGGTCAGGCCGAGCCCGGCGCCGCCGACGCCCGCAAGATCGGCCTGATCGCCCTGCTCGAAGGGCAGGAAGACCCGCGCCCGGGCCTCGCTCGGGATGCCGCAACCGGTGTCCGCGACCTCGAAGGCCAGGCGGAGTCGCTCGCCGGCCTCGCCCGCGACCCGGACCTGCAGGGTGACGGAGCCGGCCGCGGTGAACTTCACCGCATTGCCCAGCAACTGGATCAGCAGTTGCGACAGCCGTTGCAGGTCGCCCCAGAGGCAGGGCGGCAGGCCCGCCAGATCGAGCCGCAGGTCGAGGCCCTTGGCCGCGGCCGACGGACCCACGGCCGCGTAGAGGCGGCGATAGAGGTCGTCCGGCGCGAATTCGTGCGGATTGAGCAGCACCTGGTTGGTCTCGAAGGAGGAGATCTCCAGAATGTCGCCGAACAGCCGGGACAGGGCCGCGGCGATATCCAGTACGCCGGCGAGCCGCTCCTGTTTGTCCGCATCGGTTTCCTCCTGGTGCAGGAGCCCGAGCAGGCCGACGATGCCGTTGAGTGGGGTCCGCAGCTCGACACTCATGTTGGCCAGGAACCGATCCTTGGCCCGATTGGCCGCCTCGACCTGGGTCAGGCTCTCGCGCAACGCCTGGGTGCGTTCGCTCACACGTTGCTCCAGTCCGGCGTTCAGCCCGCGTAAGGTCTGTTCGCGCTCCCGCAGGAGGATCTGCATCCCCACGCGCAGCCGCAGCACCTGGGGGTTGACCGGCTTGTTGATGAAGTCCGCCGCGCCGGCCAGCAGGGCGCTGGTCTCGCTCTCGCTGTTCTGGGCCGCCGTGATGAAGATCACGGGAATCTCCCGGGTGCCGGGCTCGGCCTTGAGCCACCGGCACAGTTGGAAGCCGTCCATGCCCGGCATCATGACGTCGAGCAGGATCAGGGCCGGCAGTTCCCCCGTTCCGAGTCGCGCCAGGGCCTCGGGCCCGGACAGGGCGAACTCGCAGGCATAGTCCGGGGCGAGCGCCCGGGCGATGATCTCGATGCCCATGGGCTCATCGTCGATGATCAGAATGCGTGCCGGGTCGTTTTCAGACATGTTCAAGGCCTCATGGTCTGTCTTCCCGTATCGGCGAGGCCTCGCCTCAGACCAACGAGCCGCGGCTCGCACGCCAGGCATCGAAAGACGCGCCACCGGCTGGGGGAATAAGCAGAATCAACAGGTTCTTGCGCAATTATACGTGCAATAGTCCGGGACCCCGCTTCGCGCGAGCCTGTTGTCCTGCGATTAAGTCCCTTATTTACAATAATTTACCTTATGGCGGCGGCCTGGTCTCGGCGGCGCACAGAGCGCCCGTCGCCCCCGGTTCGAAATCAAGCAGTTTACTGCTGCGGATCGGATTCCAGTTGGGCCAGTGCGGCATCGAAGCGCAGGGTCTGGATCAGCTCCGCCAGGGCCTGGGTCGCCGCCTCCCCATGGTGCCTGGTCAGGACCGGGCGCAGTTCGCTGAACAGGTCCCGGGCCGCCAGGTCACGGCGGCGCAGGGCGGCGCACAGGGCCGCGAGCGCCGCCGGGTCGAGCGGTGCGGCGCCGCCCGGGTCCGCGGCTCCCGGGGGCGGGGTTTCCAGCCAGGGATTCAGGGCGGCCAGCAGGGCGTGGAGTTGCGCCTCGAACTGCGCGAGCAGGCCCGCGACTTCGGGGCCTCCCGCGGTGATGCCCAGTTCCAGCGCCAAGGCGGTCGCCGCCAGGTCGCGGGCGCCGATGTTGCCCGCGATTCCCCGCAGCGCATGCAGCCGGCGGGCGGCCGCGGACCCCTGACCATGCGCCAGGTCGTCGCGGATCTGGCGCGTCTCCACGCCGAAGCGGGCGGCAAACCGGCGCACCAAACTGAGAAAGAAGGTCCGGTCGTGGCCGAGCAAGACGGCCGCCCCGCGGGTGTCGAGGCCGGGGATCTCGGGAAACTCCGCCGGGGCCGCGGTGCCTGGGTCCTCGGGTGGCGCGGGGGCCGGTGCCGGGACCGCGGCCACCGGCAGGGGCTCGCCCCAGCGCCGCAGGACCGCGACCAATTCCTCCAGGTCAATCGGCTTGGTCAGGAAGTCGTTGACCCCGGCGGCATGCGCCGCCTGCTGCTGTTCGGCCAGCACCGCGGCCGAGACGGCGATCACCGGCAGGTCGGGCAAGGCGAGCTCGGCGCGGATCGCGCGGGTCGCGGCCAGTCCGTCCATCACCGGCATCTGAATGTCCATGAGGACGGCGGCGAAGCCGTTGGGTTGCGTGCGCAGTTGCTCCAGGGCCTGGCGACCGTCGGCGGCCAGGGTGACGCGGGCGCCCTCCCGCCCGAGCGCCCGTTCGAGCAGGTCCCGGTTCATGTCGCTGTCGTCCACCACCAGGTAGTGCAACCCGTGCAGGCGCGGCCCGGTCCGGTCCGCGGCCGGCGTCGCCGGGAGCGCGCGGGACTCCTCCCCGGCGGCCCGCGCGCAGGACAGCTCGAACCAGAAGCGGCTGCCGACCCCGAGGGTGCTCTCGCAGCCGAAGGTCCCGCCCATCAACTCCACCAGGTGCTTACTGATGGTCAGGCCCAGCCCGGTGCCGCCGAAGCGCCGCGTGATGGTGGCGTCGGTCTGGAAGAAGGGCCGCCCCAGGGTGCCCAGGTCCGCGGGCGCGATCCCGATCCCGGTGTCGGTGACCTCGAAGTGCAGACGCACCGCGGCGGCCGGGGTCTCCTGTTGGCGCACCCGGACCTGGACCTCGCCCCGCTCGGTGAATTTCACCGCGTTGCCGACCAGATTGACGAGGACCTGTTCGAGTCGCAAGGGGTCCCCCAGGACGCGGGGCGCCAGGTCCGGCGGTGTCTCGATCCGGAACCCAAGCCCCTTGGCGCGGGCCATCTCACCCATCAGGCTCTCGACTTGCGCGAAGAGGGGCGCCGGTTCGAAGGGCCAGGTCTCCACCCGGATCTGGCCCGCCTCGATCTTGGAGAAGTCGAGGATATCGTTGATGATGCCGAGCAGCGAACGCCTGGCGGAACGGATCCGCTGCACGATCTGCCGCTGCGCGGGCGCCAGCGTGTCCGCCTCCAGGACCTGCGTCAGGCCGAGCATGGCATTCATGGGCGTGCGGATCTCGTGGCTCATATGGGCCAGGAACCGGCTCTTGGCCGCGTTGGCGGCCACCGCCTCGGCGGTGCGGCGCGTGACCCGCTGCTCCAGTTCCGCATTGAGCGTGTGGATCGCCTCCTCCGCCTCGCGCCGTGCCGTGATATCGGTGGTCACGCCGCCCAGTCCGACGACCTCCCCCTGCGCATTGCGCAACGGGAATTTCGTGGACATCACGGTAATGGTGCTGCCGTCCTCGCGCAGCAGTTCCTGTTCGAATTGCCGGGTGAGGCCCTGCTCCATCAGCTCCTCATTGTCGGCCCAGAGCCGGTCGGCCGTGGCCCGCGCGAAGACCTCGCGTTCGGTCCGGCCGAGCACCAGGTCGGCGGGCTTACCGCAGATCCGCAGGTGCGCCGCATTGGTCGAGGTGTAGCGGTGTGACCGATCCATGGCGAAGATGGCGGAGGGCGCGCTGTCGATGATCTGCCCCAAGAGTTCGCGGCTGGCGTGCCACTCGGCCGTGCGCTCGGCGAAGCGCCGATCCAGCGCCGTGTTGGTGGTCTCCAAGGCCGCCTGGGCCCGGCGGCTGTCGGCCAGCCCCCGCCGAATCCAATACAGGCCCAGGCCGGTGAGTCCGATCGAGAGCAGGCTGCCCAAACCGACGGTCGTCAGGGCGACCGAGGCACTGCGCTCGGAGTTGCTCAACCGCTTTTTCAGCAGCCCCCGCTCCGCGGCCTTCAGGTCGGTGACGAGGCCCCGGATGGCCTGATGCAACCGCTCCTGATCGCGTTGGGCGATCCCTTCCTGTGCGGCCCCGAATCCCTCGCGCCGCCGCACCTCGAGCAGGACCGCGAGATGGGCCATGCGCTGTTCGCTCAGGATTGCCAGCACGGGTAAGCGCCGCACCTGCTCAGGGCTCGTGACCAGACGCCCGACGCGGCCAAGGTTCGCATTCAGGTCCCGGGCGGCGTCGTCGTAGAGACGCAGAAAGTCGGCGTCGCCGAGGGTGACATAGTTCAGGGCCGCCGCTTCGGCCTCGGCGGCCGTGGTCAGCACGCCCTCCAGCGCCCCGATGACCTCCTGCGTCTGGGCCACCCGGGCGCCGTCCTCCTGGAGTCGCAAGATCGCCAGGAACGAGGCCAGCGCCACGGCCATGGCGAGGCCGACGCCCAGGGTGACTCCGAGGAAGAGCCACCGCTCGGCGGTCACCACCCGCGGCGGGGGCAGCGGGTCCGCGCCGTCCCGGGGGGGCCGGCCGCGGGGCGGCGTTGGGTCCTGCTTCAGAAGGGGCTGCCGGGCGGCGTGCCCAATTTCTTGGGGATCGCCGCCAAGGGGCGCAAGCCGGTGCCGGCCGATTGGAGCAGGTTGGCGCCACTGCGGGCAGTGAGCCATCGCCAGTGGCTATCGACGTACACTACCTGATCGTAGCGGTGTTCATCTGTGTTCATCTGTGTTCATCTGTGGATTTTAGGATCATCGCTGAGGCCCCCGGACCGCGCTCACCAGGCGCTGCCATCGCGGCTCAGGTCATTGAGCCGGCGGGCCAGCCCCGCCAGGGCCGCGTCCGGGGTCTGCCGGCCGCTCAGGACCGCGCGCACGGCCGCGGCGAAGGCCGCGCTCACCTGCGGATACTGCCGCCCGGTAGCGGTCGAGGGGCGCGCGACCAGCCCGGGGAGGGCACCTGCCAGGTCGGACAGGTGCGGCCGGGCGTCCAGCAGGTCCGGGTCCGTGTAGAGGTCGGCCCGGGTCGGGTTGAACCCGGCCGCCAGCGCGCGCTGCCGCTGCACTGCGGCGCCGGTGAGATACAGCACCAGGTCCGCGGCCTGCGGGGTGTGGTGACTGTAGCGCGACACCGCCAACTGACCGCCGCCCAGGGTCGCGGCCGGGCCCAGGGCCGCACCCGCGGCCAGGGCGGGAGGGCGGGCGCCGCCGCCCTCGCCCTGGGGCAGGGGTGCTACCGCGAAGCGGTCGGCGACCGGTGTTGCGACCCCCTGCAGGGTCGTCCAGGCGCCGGACCAATGGCGCATGAAGGCGACCTGCCCGGCGCCGAAGGCGGCCAGGTTGTCCGGCGGCGTGGCGTGCAGCGCCGCCTCCGGCGTGATGCCGCGCACCCAGTCCGCGGCCCGCTGCAGGGCGAACTGGGCGCGGGGATTGTTCACCGAGACCCGTCCATCGGGCTCCACCAGGGTGCCGCCGCCTTGGCTGGCGATCCACTCCAGGGCGGTGGCAGTGAGCGCCTCGTCCTCCCCGCCGGCCCAGACGAAGCCCCAGAAGCCGGGATTGCCCAGCAGCCGTTGCGCCTCCTGGAGCCGCAGGGCGGTCTCGGCCAGTTCCGCCCAAGTCCTGGGTATCGGCAACTGGTAGCGCGCGAGCAGGTCCGAGCGGTAATAAAGCAGGCCCAGTTCCAGGTACCAGGGCAGCGCGACCAGACGGCCGCCGGCGGTATCGTTGCGGATCAAGGGGGGCAGAAAACCCGACTCGGCCCCGCCGAGCAGCGGCCGCAGGTCGGCCAGATGGGGGGCCAGGCGGCCGCACCAAAGGGCGTCGATCTCCAGCACGTCCAGTTCCGGTGCACCGACCTCCAGCAACTCCTGATAGCGCGCGAGGCGCTGGGCGTCGTCGGGCCGGGTCCCGAGCACCAGTACCCGGTGGCCGGTCCGGGTGGCCCAGGCCGCGGCGGCGTCCCGGCACAGGTCGGTCGTCTGCGCGTCGCGTCCGCAGGCGATGGTAAGGTCGGCCGCCCAGGCGGGGGCCAGGCCGCAACACAGCAGCCAGGCCGCGCCGAGGGCGCGCAGGGGGCGGGGTAAGGTCACAGCCATGGACATCATCAGGGCAGCCGTTATGGATATGTAACGAGTCAAGATCGAGTTAAACACAATCGTTGTCGTTGTCGTAATCGAAGAAGCGATGCACTTTGGGGTGCGAGAGAATCCGGGGCGCTACGACAACCTCGATTACGACAACGACAACGAAAATGGCGCTACAGGCAGTCCCGAATGGATTTGCTTAACTTATCGTGAACCGTTCCTAAGTCACTCGTTGCGGCCAGCGGCGGCGGTCCAACAGGAACCGGTGGCGAACGCACAGCAGACCGGCCACCGCCTCGACCGGCGGCAGGGACCACGCCGGGTTTTTCGTCACCGACGGCCAGCCCGTAGAATAAGCCCGAAGCCGTCGCGTTGTCCGCCACCTCCCATCAACCCCGGCACCGAGGGCCGCCCAGGACCATGACCGCACCTTTTCTCAATCACCGGTTGCGCCTTGCCGCCCGGGTCATCGCGGGCGGCGGTCTGGTCGCCTATCCCACGGAGGCGGTCTATGGGCTTGGCTGCGACCCCTGGAACCGGGCGGCGGTCATGCGCCTGCTGGCGCTCAAGCGGCGCGACCCGGCCAAGGGTCTGATCCTGATCGCCGCCCGGCCGGAGCAGTTGGCCCCCTTCGTCGCCTGGCTGCCGCCGCCACGCATGGCGGTGGTTCTGGCCTCCTGGCCGGGCCCCCACACCTGGCTGCTGCCGGTGCGGCCCGAGACCCCGCGCTGGCTCAGCGGCCGCTTCGACACCCTGGCGGTACGGGTCACCAATCACCCGCTGGCCGCGGGCCTGTGCCGCGCCTGCGGCGGGGCCATCGTCTCCACCAGCGCCAATGTGGCAGAGCGCCCGCCGGCGCGCTCCGCCTTCAGGGTCCGCCGCGACCTGCCGGGCGGCCCGGACCTGATCCTCGTCGGGGCCTGCGCCGGGGCGGACCGCCCCTCCAGCATCCGCGACGGGCGCACCGGGCGGGTGCTGCGCCCGTGATCCCGCAAGGCATCGTCGATTGTCCCTCGCGCAGGGCGACGCGGCGCTTTACCGCGGCATGGCTCTGAGGCCATCATCCCGGTCCACCGGACCGGTACCGCGGCGGCGCCGCCGGCCGCTCCCACCCAACCCCGATGGCAACGCCCAAGAAACCGGAGAATCAGGATGCTGGACAAGAATCTGCTGGAAATCCTCGTGTGTCCCGTCACCAAGGGACCGCTGATCTACGACAAGGCGCATGGCGAACTGATCTCGGTCTCCGGCCGCCTGGCCTACCCGATCCGTGACGACATCCCGGTGATGCTCGAGGAGGAGGCGCGTGTCCTCACGGCCGAGGAGGCGGACGCCTACCGCAAGGGGGGGAGTGCAGAAATCTGAACCGCGCGGCTGGGCCATGCGCTCGGGATAATCCCCGCCACCCCCAGTGCCGGAGGGACGCCGCGATGCCCCGCTCCCGCTACGCCCGCCCGGTCGCGAACCGGATCTTCACCAACCGCGAGCGGCCCATCGCCGCCTTTGAGGCCGCCCGCACGGACCTGGCCCATGACCGTCACTACCTCCTGTGCTTCTACGGTGTCGGCGGGACGGGCAAGAGTGCCCTGTGCCGTTGGCTGCGCGCCATCCTCGCCGCGCAGGACCCGCGGCGGCAGGTCTGGGGCGACCTGGATCTGGCGGTGGAACCGCTGCGCGAGCCCGCCCGCGGCCTGCTGGAGTTGCGCCGCAGCCTGTGCAAGTCCGGGCGCTGCGCCTTCACCGTCTTCGACGTGGCGCTGCTGACCTACTGGGGGCTGGCCTACCCGACCGAGGACCTGAACCGCGCCTTCAACGACCTGCTCACCGACCAGGAGGGCCTGCTCGGCAGCATCGCCGACAATGCCCCGGGCTGGCTGGACCAGGCCGAGGCGCTCCCCGCCGGACTCGGGCTCGAGCTCGGGGTCAAGGCGCTGAACTGGGCCCGCCGCAAGCTCAAGGAGCGCGGCGCCAAACAGCTCATGAGTCGGCGCAGACCTCGCAAGCGGCCCTGGCCTCGTCGCGGCTGAAGCCGCTCCCACTGGGGGCTGTCATTTCACCGCCCCTGCGGCAACTCCATCCGGAACCGGCCCCCTCCGCCGGGCGCCTGGTCGAGCAACCGCCAACGGCCCGCCATGGGTTTGGGACCCGCGGCCACCTGCCGGCCGGCGATGGGCAAGGCGCGGCTGTCGAAGGACCGGCCCATGACGAGCATCACCCTGCGTATCTCTGTGGATGTGGTGGAGTCGCTCAAGGAAATCGCCCCCTACAAGGGCTTTTCCGGTTACCAACCGCTGCTCAAGTCCTACATCAGCGAGGGGCTGCGGCGCGACGAGGCAAAGTCAGCCTTCGGACCCACGGCGCGACTGATCGCCGCGTTGAAGAAGCGGGGCGTGCCGGATGCCTTGTTGGACGAGGCAGCGCGGTCGAACCGGAGCTCGGCCCGCAGGCGTTGCACAAGGGTGTTCACAGCGCTCCTCCCTCGACTTCGATCCGCTCGCTCAGGGTCGGCGGTGCCTCTTCCATGCGGATCAGGTCCACCGGGGCGCCGAGGATCTCCATCAGGTCCGCGAGTGCCTCGAAATAACGCGCCCGATCGAGACCGGTCACGGCCAGATCCACATCGCTGTCTGCCCGGCAGGTGCCGTTGGCCAGGGAACCGAACAGGCGAACGCCGGTGACGCCGTAGATGTCGCGTAGGCGGGCGGCGGCGCCGGGCAGCCGGGCGCGCAACTGTGCGGCACGGCGGGCACCTTCAGACTGGGCGGCTTCGCGTCGTCGGCGCAGATGCCGGGCGGTATCGGCGGGTGTAACCGGGGCGGACATGACGACAGTGTAGACCGTTGCACGCCGCGGCCGGGGTCTTTGCGGGCGCCGGGGTGCGCACGGCGCACCCTACGGGATCACGGCAGGTCGGGCGCCCGGAGTCAATGGCCCGCGCATTTGGGCAGCGGTGCTTCCGGGACCGGCGTGACCAAGCGCTCAGGCATCGGTCTTGGGCACCAGCCCATAGCGCTCCAGCTTGTTGCGCAGGCCGACGCGCGACAGCCCCAGGGACTCGGCCGCGTGGCTCTTGTTCCAGCCGTGGCGGTCCAGGGCCGCGCGCAGCAGCCGCTCTTCCAGGGCCTCCACCTGCTCCTTGAGCCCGCCGGGGACGGGCGGCGGTGCCGGCGTCGCGCCCGGTGCCTCAGCGCCCGTGCGGTCCTGGTCGCGCCGGACGGCACCGCGCAGGAGCCGCGGGTCCAGCAATTCGACCCCGAGCAGGTCCCCCGGGGCCATGATGAGCATGCGCTGGACCTCGTTGCGCAGTTCCCGGACGTTGCCCGGCCAGTCGTAGGCCTGGAGACCGGCCATGGCCTCGTCAGTAATGCCGCGGCACCCCTTGCCCAGGGTCTCGACCAGTTCCTTCAGGATGGCGCGGGCGATGAGCGGGATGTCGACCCGCCGGTCGCGCAGCGGCGGCAGGTGGAGGCAGAGTCCGGCCAGGCGGTAGTAGAGGTCCTCCCGAAAGCGGCCGACGCGGCGCTCCCGGTACAGGTCCCGGTTGGTGGCGGCGACCACCCGCACATCGACCCGGCGGCGCCGGTTGCTGCCCACCGGTCGTACCTCGCCCTCCTGGAGGACGCGCAGGAGCTTGACCTGGAAGGCCGCCGAGACCTCGCCGATCTCGTCTAAGAAGATGGTCCCGCCGTCGGCCTGCTCGAAGAGCCCGATGCGGGCGTTGACGGCGCCGGTGAAGGCGCCGCGTTCGTGGCCGAAGAGTTCGCTCTCCAGGATGTCGTCGGCCAGGGCCGCGCAATTCTCGGCCACGAAGGGCTTGTCCGCCCGCGGGCTGTTGTAGTGCAGGGCGCGGGCGAAGAGTTCCTTGCCGGTGCCCGACTCGCCGGTGAGCAGTACCGGCACGTCGTAGGGGGCGACCTGGGCGAGTTGGTCGCAGACCTGGTTGAGCGGGCTCGCCGGGGTGCGGCTGATGGTGTCGAGCCGGAAGTTGCGCTTGAGCTGGGCGCGGCGGCGCTCCATGCGTTGCTCCAGGGTCGGCGTCGTGATCCGCATCTCCAGCGCCAGGACCTCGTTCTCCCGCTGGAGCTGGTGCAGGCGGCAGGCGTTGCGCACGCTCAGCAGGAGTTGGTCCGGGTGCCAGGGCTTGGTGATGAACTGGTAGATGCCGGCGCGGTTGATGCCGTCGATCAGGTCGTCCGCGTCCGTGTAGCCGGAGACGATCAGGCGCACCACGTCCGGCCAGCGTTCGCGCACCCGGGCGAGGAATTCCACCCCGCTCATCTCGGGCATCCGCTGGTCGGAGATGACGGCCTGGATGTAGTCGTGCTCCAGGCAGCGCAGTGCCGCCGCCGCGCTGGGGGCGGTGTGGACATCGAACTCCTCGTCCAGGATGCGGGCGAGGGTGTCCAGCGACAGGACCTCGTCATCCACCACCAGGATGCTCGGACGCGGGGTGGTCATAGACATATCTTTCTAACAGATCAAATTAAACGCAATCGTTGTCGTTGTCGTAATCGTTGTCGTAATCGGAGAAGCGATGCACTTTGGGGTGCGAGAGCATCCGGGGCGCTGCGATAACCTCGATTACGACAACGACAACGACAACGACAACGAAGATGACAATGAAGATGACTCGAAAGGCAATCCTAACATGGAAATATTTAACTTATTGGTGAGCCTTTCCTTTACCCACATCTCGAAAAAAACTTTCTCTCACGGAGACACGGAGGCACAAAGAAGGATAGTGTTCTTGCTCCGTGTCTCCGAGTCTCCGTGAGAGGATTCAGATGAAAGCGATAGCAGTGAGGGGGTAAGGTCGTCAGGTGCCCCCGCCCAGAACGGTGCGCAAGAGTCCGCGGCGGCTCAGGCCCGGCCGCGGGGCCGGGTCCGCTGCCGCGGGCTGGGCTGCGGGGTCGAAGAGGAGGCTCAGGATGGCCTGCGCCATGGCCAGGGCGGCCTCCTGGTCGGCGAAGGCGTCCATGGGGGAGAACAGTGAACAGGTCTCGTGGGGGCCCAGCTCCGGGTCCGCGGCGGCGATGAATTCATAGCGGCCGGCGGGCAGGTCCAGGTCTCGCTTGGTGCCGAAGCCACCCGGCGGGTTCGTGCAGTGCGGCCCCGGCAACGCGATGAGGTTCATGGTCCAGGGGGTGACCAGCACCCCGATCCACAGCCCCTGCCAGTCGTGCAGCCCCACCAGTTTGACCGCCAACCGGGGGTTGAGGATGGGCAGGCCCGCCATCCGCTCCCGGTGGACGCGCTCGAAGAAGCGCTCGATGCGCCCGGTGACCGACGCCGGATCGCCGTTGACCACTAGCGCAGTGCCTCCAGGATCTCGGCCAGGCGCGCGGCACTGTCGTCGAGATCCTCCTGGGCCGCCAGCACCGCCACCGGGGTCGGCGTGACCTCGATCGAATCCAGGATCAGTTGCTCCTGCGAGTTGTAGTGCCGCACCCGCCAGCAGTTGCGGACCCGGGTGGCGCCCACCCGACAGTTCCCGTAGCCGCGCGAGAGCAGGGTGACCGGCCCGGTACCCAGGGTCGCCTCCAGACAGGCCAGGTCTTGCGGGGTCTGCGGCAACAGCGTCAGGTTGACGATGTGCGGCAGGTCGCCCGGCCGGCAGTCGGCGACCGCGGCGTTGACCTCGGCCAGGACCCCGGGGGCATTCATCACGCCGGGCGGGAGCGGGTCAGGCAGCGGCGCCTGGTCCGTCGCCCCCGCGAAGGCGGTGGCCCGCACCAGGCCGGGCAGATCCGCGACCTCCAACTGATCGCGCTCCAGGGCGCCATGCGGGCCCAGCGCGCGCACCCACCAGACCCCGGCGAGCCGGGTCTCCTGGATGCGCCCACTCTGGGGGCCGCTGAGCAGGGCACTGACCTCGCCGTCGCCCAATGTCTGCTCCAGCAGTTCCCGGTTGGGCCGGTCCAGCGACGACAGGTCGAGCACCACCGGCGGGTCTGCGACCCGCTGGGCGGCCAGTGCTGCCTGGAGCCGTTCCAGCAGGGCCAGCGCCGGACCCAGCCCGGACAGCGCCGCGGGTTCCGGCAGGCGGGGCGGTTCATAGGTCGCCATCGCCTTGGGCATGGGCAGGTAGTCGAGGGCCACCCCGTCTTGCTCCGTCGGCTGGGTACCGGGGCCAACGAGGCCGGCGGGGATCTGGATCGGATGCATGTGCTGACCTCAGTGGAGACAGGTAAAGAGAGTGTCCTGAAGGGGGTGCGATTAGAACTGATGTGTTAACGCACACGTCGTAGGGTCCGCATCGCGTACCCGCCAAGCTGCCACGACCGCCGGAGCCGGGTACGCGATGCGTACCCTACAGCGGCAGCCACCGGACGCTCTCTCGGACCAGGCGTCGTTGTCGTTGTCGTTGTCGTTGTCGTAATCGTGGTCGGATTATTCGACAACGACAACGTACCCGGGATCTCGGTCACCACATCAGTTCTGATCGCACCCCCCTGACGGGTCCGACAATGATCCGGCGGACCTCGCGCGGCTCAAACTCAGCTTCATCAGCCAGGTGCCGGCAGCGGCTCGGCCGTGCCGAGGCTATCGGCCCACGCCTGCACCGCCTGGTGATCGATGACGCGCCCGGCATCCACATCGGCCAAGGCCTCGCGGGTCAAACGGCCGCGCTCCTCCTCCTGGTCGATCCAGGCCGCCAAGGCCTGCTTGACGATCCACCCGCGGGAGCGGTCGAGTTGGGCCGCCAACCAATCGACTTTGTCCGCCAACAACAGCGGTACATGCGCGGTCAGCACCTTGGTGCCTGTCTGTGCCATGGTCTTGTACCTCGAACTTAATCACTAATCTTGATCATAGAGATTGACAGCGATTCAGGAAAGCCCGGGGCGGTTCGGCGCGGGTGTCGCAGACCGGAGGCGCACGGCAAGTCCCGGGGCGCCCCTTCAGACCTTGCGCAGGAACTCGGGAAGCTGGGGCTCGCGCCCCACCAGGTCGGGAAACAGATGGTCGAATGACTCGCCGGCCGCCGCGGCGCGCAGGGCCGCCAGGGCGTCCAGCACCAGGCGGGCACGGTCCTCGCTCAAGACCTCCCGCGCCGCGCCCTGGAAGACCAGGAGCCAGGTGCCGGGGCGCTGCTCCCCAAGCAGCCGGGTATCCACCTGGGTGGGATCGCCCGGCCCCTGGCACCAGGCCCAGTAGGGGCCGGCCTCGATGACCTGCATCGGTACCCCGATGCACATCAGGGGCGGGCCGCCGCAAAGCGCGGGTCACCCAGGCGCCAGGCCGCGGCCTCGCTGGGGCGGCCGGCCTCGTAGGCGTCCAGGCGCAGGGCCGCGTCGGGCAGGTCCAGGGGGCGCTCCCGGCCGCCCTCGTGAGGCTCCCAAGCGACCCCGAATCCGGCCAGATACTCAAGGGCGAGGGCGATGGCCGGCGCGATGCATGCCTTCACCTCCGGCCGGAGACTCCCGCCGAAGTCGTCGAGTTCTACCGGCTGTACCCCGATGAGCAACAGGTGTTTTGGGTATTCGCCCAGCAGGTCGGCCAGGGCCAGGACCTCCTGGAACCCGGTCTGGTGCAGGCTCATCTTCTTCGCCCCCATGAAGCAGGGTACCTCCGCCCCCTCCACGCGCTTGAGCGTCCCCGGCGCCAGCCCATAGTCCACCGCGTCGAAAACCACCAGCACATCGGCCCAGCGCACCTGGTCCACCAGATAGATCCCCTGGGTGCCGCCGTCGAGCAGCCGGCAATTGGCGCCGAAGCGGTAGCGATCGGCCAACGCCTCCACCGCCCGCACACCGAATCCCTCGTCCGCCCAGAGGACGTTGCCGATGCCGAGGATCAGGATCTTGGGTTGCTCGTTCATCGGGTGTGCTCCGGTTTACCTGATAGTCGCGGCGGACCGGGCGCTCGCCCCGTCCGGGTTCTTTAGTTTAGCCGCCGATCCGAAGTCGCGGCGCGATCTCGCAAACGACCACCGAAGCGGCCCCAGTGGCGCGGCTTCTGAACCACAGCGACGAGCCGGCCCAGCCGCCGCTGATCCGACCCGCGCGATGATAACTGCGGCCACGCACCCTTGCAGCAACCCGTCGCGGCCTGGGGGCCGCTCCTACGCCGCAGGAGCGGCCCCCAGGCCGCGACGGATGTCCCCCTCGCGGTGGCCGGAGTCTTCATCAAGGCCGCACGCCCCGCCCGTCGCGACCGCACCCGACCGGGCGTCGGCTCGCTCTGCCCCCTTGCAGAGGTGCTTGCTTCGATGCTAGGTTTCCCCTGACCCCAGCCGCCCAGCAGTTGGATTTCCCAGCCCTCACCGGACGGCAGTGCACGGGACCCGACGCCCGACCCAGGGTTGCCCCGCCTGAGACCCCCGTCACGGCCGGGCGCGCGCCGATTTCGCATCATTGCCCCGGCTTTCGTCCCTGGAGGAGGATTGCATCTTGGTTGAAGTCCTGACACCACCGGCACGCGCTCGCCTGCAGAGCATCGATGTTCTGCGGGGCCTGGTGATCGTCATCATGGCCCTGGACCACTCCCGCGACTTCTTCTCCAACTCGCACGCCTACTTCAACCCCATCGACGTCACCCAGACCAGCGTGGGCTTCTTCGAGACATTTGCGCTGTGGCGTTTCTCGCGGGCGCCGCCGGGCGCGATCGGCTTCAGGCGGGCCTGACGCGCAGGATTTCCGCGCGGGTGCGCGCAAAATCGGGTCGCCGCAGCACTCAAATGAGAAGAGTTCTCAATAAACACGCCCCGCGGACAGCCGCGCCCGCAGGCGACGCGCCAGCGGCCTGACCGGAAACGACGATGAGGGGCGGGTTAGCCGGTGGCCGGGATGGGCTGGACCAGCGAGCGCATCTGCTCAATGCGGCCTTCTTTGACGTGTCCCAGGGCCATGGCCATCATGACCGCCAGGGCCAAGCCGACCCGGGTTTGCATCTTCGCCAGGCCGCGGATGAAATGCCGCTCGAAGCCGAAGCTGTTGTCGATGCGGTTATTGATCCGCTCCAGGGCGCTGCGCCGGTTGTAACCGCGGTGCCAACTGGGGCTGCCATGCGGGGTCGGCACGAAGATGCGCCGATCATGGTCGTCGAGGCTGATCCGTACGATGCGTCCATAGTCCCCGGGCGTGACCCCGCCGGCCTGGTGGCAGCGCTCACGACCCTGGCACTCCAGTCCATAGGCGGCGGCCGGGCAGCGGTATTTGAGTGCATTGCGATCGGCCTCGAAGCCCTGGAAGGCTAAATCGCGCTGTTCTCCGGTCTGCGGGCAAATGCAGTGGACGCTGCCTTTTTCGGTATGGACGATGGTGTCGACGCGCGCGGGAAACAGCGGGCGGGTGATGGGCTTGCCGGGATCGTAGTCGGGGTGTTGCTTCTCCTCGCGCCATAACTCGCGGGTGTCGATCAGGGGGCGGATGCCGTAGGTGTCCCACAGCAGGGTCTTGGTCTCGGCACTGTCGAGGCCGCGATCGGCGCTGAAGTCACGGCAGCGCTCAGCCAATTCGGGGGTCTCGGCGAAGGTCTCCTTGAGCATGACGCGCAGTTCGATCTGCTCGGCATGGGAGGCGGGGGTCAGGTGCATCGCCACCGGGATTTCATACTGGGTGTCGGCGATCAGGTGCACGCCATAGCCAAACCAACTCTTGATCTTGTTCCAGGACTTACCGGTGCGCGCGTCGACCCCGCTGGTCTCGTGCTTGCCCCAGTCGGCATCGGGATCGGAGGTCGCCCCGGTCGTTCGACTGATCCGCCCGGTACTGTGGCTGTCGATCGCCTTGCCGTCGTAGCCCAGGTGGCACCCGAATTCCGGTAAGACCGCCATCAGTTGCTCACGCAGTGTCGTGATCATCTCCGTCACCATCCCCAGCGTCTCCTCCAGTTCGATGACGTTGGCGAGAAAACGCGAGAAATTCCAGCTGCTGGGCACCGCGGCGTGGGCGGCCGGCGCCGCCGCATAGACGATGGTCATCCGCCCCGTGTCGGCGTCCGGCAGCAACTGCGCCAGGGGTTTCTTCTGGAACGGCAACACCGCGAAGCCGCAGGCTTGCCGCACCGCCGGATTGCGCCCGAGTTCACGCAACAGGGACTCGCTCGAGGGGTGCTGGAACACCACCCCGGCCAGGAGCGCGTTCCACATCGCCGGCACCGGATAGTCATCGCGTCCCTGCCCACGCATGACCTCCAGGTATTGCACCAACCGCGCGTCTGGGAGATGATCGCGCACCAGGTAGAAGCGATCCAGATCGCTGCGCGCGTCAACATCACACCAGTCAAATAAGCTCAGTTCAATGGCCGCCATGGGGTCCCCTGCAAAGGATCGTCGTGATAACGATATGATCCCTTGGCGGCCACCCTTTTGCACGTCCCCGCATGGCCTTGATCGCTATTTCGGCGACCTCGCGGGTGACATTCGTCGCGGTCGGGGGGCGCTGCGACCCCGGTCGGCGCGACCCCCGGCCGCGACGGGTCGCCGCGAAGACGGTGGCTGGAATGATGATTACGGGCCCCCGCGCGTTGGGGTGACTTTTCGCCCGGCGCCCCACGCCGCGCACGCAACTCACTGATCGGTCGCTCTGCGCTGGCTCCAGGTTGGGGTAAACGAAAGTTTCCCCGCAGCGCGCGGCTTTTTCTGTCAATGGGTTACGGACATCGCTAACGGCTCTCTTCCTGACCCGCTGGGTCACCGATTTCTGCGCCCCGGCCTTCTCCTTCCTGGCCGGACTGGGCATCTATCTTTCCGCCTCGCGCGGCAAGCCCAAGGCCGCGGTCGCACGCATGCTCATCACCCGCGGCCTGTGGTTGGTGGCGCTGGAGCTGACGGTGCTGCGGGTTGCCTGGTACTTCAATTTCGATTACACCCTGCTCAAGGCGGGCGTGATCTGGTCACTGGGCTGGTCCATGGTCGCCCTGGCGCTGCTCGTCTGGCTGCCCGCGCGCCTGGTATTGATCCTGGGCCTGGCGATGATCCTCGGGCACAACCTGCTCGACGGCCTGGCCCCCGCGGACTTCGGGCGCTTTGCCGGTCTCTGGACCGTCCTGCACGGCACCGGCTATGTGCCGCTGTTCGGCGACGTGCGCCTCCTGGTGGTCTATCCGCTGATCCCCTGGATCGGGATCATGGCGGCGGGCTATGGCTGCGGCCTCGCACTCAAATGGGACCAGGCCGATCGGCAGCAGCGCGTCTTCCTGATCGGGCTGGCGATGACCATCGCCTTCGTGGTCATCCGCGGACTCAACGGCTATGGCGATCCGCATCCCTGGGCGACCCAGCCCGATCCGCTCTTCACCGTGCTGAACTTCCTGGCCTGTGAGAAGTACCCGGTGTCCCTGTCCTATGTCCTCATGACCATGGGGCCGGCCCTGATGCTGCTGGCCGCCCTGGACCGTCCGAACCTGCCCACCTTCACCCGCCCGCTCGACATCTTCGGGCGGGTGCCGTTCCTCTTCTACGTCCTGCACCTGCCATTACTGCACGCCATGGCCGTGGCCTGGTCCACCTGGCGATACGGGGCGGCGCCCTGGCTGTTCGCCAATCCGCCGGGGGGCAACTGGCCGCACGATTTTCACTGGGATCTGCCCCTGACCTACGGCGCCTGGGTAACCTGCGTGCTCCTGCTCTACCCGGTCTGCCGATGGTTTGCCGACATCAAGTCCAGGCGTCGGGACTGGTGGCTTTCGTATCTGTGATGCGCTGAGCCAGTCTCGCGGCCAGCCCGCCCAGCGCCCTCCCGAACAGCGGTTTGCTCCCGGACGAACCCCGTCGACTCGCATTGTGCCCTGGCAGAGCACCTTCCTTGGCAGCGACGTTCCCCCTGACCCCAGCCGCCGTGCAGTCGGATGCCCCATCCCTCACCCTAATCTTGACCGGTGCCGGGATGTTCCGGGCGGGAAGACCCCTATATCAGATGCAGTGGCCAGGTTGGCTGGGCCCGCTTGCCGTTATTTTGCGGTCTGATTTCACCCTGACCCGAGGTCGATTGTCATGAGCGATGCATTGCAGGCCGCGGTGGCACGTCAGCGCATGCTGCTGCATGGGCGCTTGGCCGACGTGCTGGCGCGCCTGGCGGCCGCCTGCCGCGAGGCCTGGGGCGCCCGGGGGGACCTGGAGCGCCTGCTCGGCACCGCCCTGCAGACGCTGCCCTACTGCAAGTACCTCTACCTGCTGGATCGGCAGGCGCATCAGGTGACCGCCAACCTCTCCCGTGACGGGGTCCTGCCCGAGCACTTCGGCCGCGACCGCAGCCGGCGTCCGTATCTGGCCGAGGCCCTGGCCGGCGCGCCCTTCTCCCTGTCCGCGGCCTATCTGAGCCGCAACCAGCGCCGACCGTCCCTGACCGCGGTCGCGCGCCTGACCGACGCCGGCGGTGCCCTGCTGGGGTTCCTGGGGGCGGACTTCGACCTGCGCGATCTGCCGCTGACCCGTGAGCTCTACCGGCAACCGGACCAATGGCTCCAGATGAAGGGGGACCCGGCCATCCGCGGCGGGCTCTTCTACCAGCAGCGCGTCGACAGCCTGATGGACGCCCGCATCGACGAGGTGTTCGACCTCGTCACCGAGCTGGTATTGGCCCACGGCGTCTTCCATGCCAAGCTGCATTTCTCCAGCTCCCGGGCCACCCTCTGGCTCTTCGACGACCCCTATCGCTACCGGGTACTCGACTTCGAGGACCTGAGCAACCCCGGCAGTTGTCTCGCCTATCCACGGCGCGACTATGCGGACGCGGCGCTGATCCCGGCCGCGCAGGTGTCCAGGGTCTTGCGCGCCTTTCACGCGCTGCGCTTCATGGACGAGAACATCTACCTGCGCGCCGGCTCGCTCAACATCATGAACGGCATCGTCTCGCTCACCTTCTCCTGCGACGGTTCCCACTACCTGCGCTGGGATGAGTTCCTGGAGAAGAGCCTGGACTTCTGGATCGGGGCCGGCGTGTTTTGTGCCGTCGGCGCGCCGGTGGAGAACCATGCGGGGACGGCCGCCGGGGGCCTGGCCGCGCCGCCGACCGGGCACTGCACCGCACCGGCCCCGAACGAACACACCCCGGCGGGGCGGGAAGGGACAGACTCACCATGACGCGGGCCGCCCGACATCGCGGCCTGGTACCACGCCGCGCAAGTCGTCAGACCATTGGCGTAGGGTGCGCCGTGCGCACCTTCCAAGGCTGCGGTTGAACGAAACGTCCTGAGCCTGGGCCAGGGCCCCGGTGCGCGCGGCGCACCCTACCGGTACAGGCTCTTGCCAAAGGTCCGAGCTTTTCCCATCTGGGTGTACTGGTGCCCACCGACGCACCCACCTGAGAACCTTCCGCCCACACCGCACACTGGAGCCGGATCATGCGCCCCATCCGCTGGAACAGCCGCTATCGCAGCGGTGACGCCGAGACCGACCGGCGCAACCGCGCCTTCGTCGAGTGCCTGAACAGCCTGATCGACGCCGCCGGGCGGCGCGAACATTGCCGGGAGTTGGAGGATGTCATTTCCCGGTTGAGCGCCGAGGCGGAGCAGGTTCTTCAAACCCACCCCGCCGACAGCGACCTCAGTGCCGTATGGGGTCAACGCCTGCGTGCGATGCTCCCCTTGAGCCCCCACGGCAGCCCCGCCTGTCATCAGTGCGGCCTGTGCGACCTGGCCCAGCAGAAGATCGCGGAACACCTGGAGGCCCCGGCGCAGTGTCTCTTCAGGGAGGCTCGACCTGCGGTGAGCGAGGCGACTCGACCGGAGGTCGACGCTTTAGCGGGCGGCGCCGCGTCCGGCTGAAGCCTCGACCTCCGGTCTGTGATATGGGTACAACATTATCCGGAGTTCACCTAACACACCAGTAGCGCCACAAGGCCGGACATGGACAGAGCACCGCGGGTCATTGTTTGCGACAGCCACCGGGACCAGCCTCCCCACGCGGGGCCTGAGGACGCCGGGGCCACGGCCGGGGGCGAACGGCTGCGCGCGTCCGCGGCCCCCGCCCGCATCGACCTCCACCACCTCCCCGCCGGCGCCGAGCACTTCCTCGGCCGCGGGCCTGAACTGGCGGCGCTCGACGCCGCCTGGTCGCCCGGCTCCGGGATCGCGGTGGTGGAGCTGATCGCCCCCCGGCGGGACGGGCAAGACGGCGCTGGTCAAACGCTGGCTGAACGGGGTCAAGGCGCGCGGCTGGGGCGGTGCCGTCCAGGTCTGCGGCTGGTCCTCGGCCCGGGAATCGGCCCCGCCGCGGGCGGCCACCCCAGGCTCGCCGACCTATCCCCGGGCGGCGGCCATCTGGCGCAAGAAGCTCGAGTTCCTGCTGGAGCAGGAGGCGCTGAGCAGCAACCCAGCCCAGCGCTTCGAACTCGCCGCGCAGATCGCGGAATGCCGCGCCAAGCTGCGCGAGTTGGGGGTCGAGCCGTGACAGCGCAGGTGCGGTGACGCTGGCGGGAGAAGCTCGACTGCCTGTGGGCGCAGGAGGCGGTCCCGGCAGGCCCGGTCCGGCGCTGCGAGGTGCGCGATACCGGGACCAAAGACGCACAGTTTCTCAATGCGATACTCTGTCGCACGGCGCACCCGCCGGGTGACGGGATCAGCGCTTGCAACGCTCTATTCTTCTCTGCGTCTCTGCGCCTCTGCGTGAGATTCTTTAAGAGGTCTCACGCAGAGGCGCAGAGGCGGTGACCCGCGACGCTCGGGTAACCCGCGAAACCCCGTCGCGGCTGAAGCCGCTCCCACCGCGTCGCTGCGCGACTCTCAGGGTAAACCGCGGCACCGCGGGGCCTGCGTGTAACGCGTATCCGCATCGACCAGGAAGCGCCCGGCGCGGAGAAAATTGCGGCCGACCAGGATCGGGTAGGAAAAGGCCCGACGGTCGGTCAGCGTCATGCGCTCGGTGATCGTCTTGCCGGCGAGACAGATCTCCATCATGACCACCGGCCGCCGCGTCGTACCAGCCGCGCCTTTGTTCTTGATCCTGATCCAAGCGACGATATCACGCTGCACGACAACGGTCCCGCCCTTGCCGTCAGTAATGGCGAACACGACGCGTTCGGGAGTGCCCGGCGTATCGCCACCGCTGATCCGCATAATAGCGGCATCGAGCGCGCCGAGGCTGGCGCCGGTATCCATAAGCGCCGCCTGTTCTATACCCAGTGCCGTGAGGCGCACGTTCTCCGCCCACCCGATGACGGCCGGCATGGACGCCCGCGAGGCCTCGCACGGGCCATCTTCGCCCCCTGTCTGCGCAAGCGCCACGGATGTTGCCAGCGCCGCCAGGGCGACAGCCTGCAATACCAGTACCGACCGACGAAAACAGCTCGGCAACATCTGGCAGCCTCCGCAAGGAAAAGGATTATCCGCCTCTGCATGGCTTCAGCGTGAAAAACGTCGGCGTGCCCGGTGAAAGCAGCACGACCGGAACCGGGGTTAAGACGCTCAACAACAGCGCGGCAAAACCAGCCGCGATCATCCGTAACGCCGGTACCGGCGATCATCTGATTATCGGGGATGAAGGCAAGCCTGCGCTTCGTGTCGGCAAGCGATCGTCCGCCCCGCGCGCTCCACGATGGGGTACGATGGCGGTTCGGAATGCTCGCACAGTCCCTCGGGACGGTATCGGTGGACCATTGACCCGGCGCGGCCGGTGGGGAGCCCAGCCATGAATGCACTCAGCCTGTCCCGTGCGGCCCGACTCGCCGGGGTGACCCGCGCCGAGATCCAGCGGCGCATCCGCCAGGGTGACCTGCCGACCTTCGAGGGGAGCGTGGCCGTGCGCGAGCTGCTCAAGCTCTACCCGGACCTGGTGCTCGAGCGCGAGGGCGCCCTCGCACGGGTCGACCGGATCAAGGCCCTGGCCCTGCCGAGCCGGCATCTCGACGCGGCCCTGCCGTCCCCCGAGGTCCTGGTCGGGCGCCTGCGGGGCCTGAGCGACGCCCTGGTGGCCAAGCGCTCGGCCCTGGCGGCGGCGGAGGCCTTGCTCGATCAGGTGCAGGCCGGGCTCGCCGCCCTCGCGTCCGATGCGTCGGCGTCCGCCCCGTTTCGGGACCTTGAGTCGCTGCGCGACTGGCTGGCCGCGGCACGCCGCGAGTCCCGGAGCCTGGCGCCCGATGACCCCGCCGCGCGCCTCTTCGCGCTCGACAATGTCCTGCGGATCATGGCCGCCAACGTCCGCCTGCTCCCGAGCGGTCACGACTTCTTCGTCGAGGGCAAGGAGTCCATCCTCGACGCGGCGGTCCGCGCCGGGGTCCACCTGAGCTACGGCTGTGCGAGCGGCACCTGCGGCCAGTGCCGGGCGCGGGTGGTAAGCGGTGAGGTCGCCCCGATCCACCGGCACGACTACGTGCTCGGCGAGCGCGAGCGGGCGCAGGGCTACATCCTCGCGTGTTCCTGGACGGCCGTCTCCGACCTGGTCCTGGAGGCGGTGGAGGCGCGCAGCGCGGACGACCTGCCCCGCCAGGAGATCCGCGCCGGGCTGCGCCGGCGCGAGGCGCTCGGCCCGGACCTCGTGAGCCTCAATCTCCAGACCCCGCGCTCCCAGACCCTGCGTTTCATGGCCGGCCAGCGGGTCCGGCTCACCCTGGACAACGGTGCCAGCCGCGAACTCCCACTCGCCAACTGCCCCTGTGACGGGCGCAGCCTCTGGTTCTTCGTGCGCCGCGGCCCGGACCCCTTCGCCACGGCCGTCTTCGCGGACCTGCGGCCCGGGGACCCGATCCTCGTGGAAGGCCCCTGGGGGGACTGCGTGCTGGACGAGGAGTCACCGGACCCGGCCGTCTTCATTGCGCTCGGCGACGGCATCGCCCCGCTCAAGAGCATGATCGAACACGCCGTCTCCATCGACCGTCTCGATTCACTGCAACTGTGGTGGGGTACCACCCAGCCGGAGGGCCACCACCAGGCGCACTGGGCGCGGGCGCTCAAGGAGTCGCTGGACAACTTCGGGTACCGGGCGCTGCCGCACGAGACCCCGGAGGACCTGCTCGCCGAACTGGCCGCGGCCCGGGACCCCAGCGCCGCGGACCTCGGGGACGCGCGCTACTATCTCGCCGGCCCCGCCCCGCTGCTCACGCGCCTGCGCCGCGGACTGGCGCAGCGGGGGGTCGAGGCCGAGCGGGTGCGGTGGACCGAGACCTGACCTCGTTGAACCGTCGGTGACGGCGGCGGCGGGGCCGTCCCCGGTCGCATCAAGCCACGGGCGCTGAAACGACGACTGCGCAACTTCCCGCTGCTCAGGGAGCCCCGGGCACTGGCCCGGCAGGACGTCCGACTCCACGGGCACCCCAAGAAGGCGAAGTTAAAGTGCGCAGAAATGCATCGGGTCGTCACGCATATCAAGAGACGGCTTTTGACTTACCGGAGCCGACCCGGAGCGGACACCTGCGTCCTGCTTGCATCGGTCTGCGATCAGCCTGAAGGCGGACGCTCGATCAAGCCAAGGGGTTAGGTATACTGTCCCCGGAACCCCGCCGGAACCCCGAGCAACCGCGACATGTCCAAACCCAAGGTCTACATTGAAACCTCAGTGATCAGCTACCTGACCGCGCGCCCGAGTAACGACCTCCGGACGGCGGCAAACCAGGTTGCGACGACGGACTGGTGGGATGGTCGGCGCAATCAGTTCGAGGTCTTCGTTTCATCCTTCGTCGTTGCCGAGGCGAGCAAAGGGCACCCAGAAGCCGCAACGCGTCGGCTCGACGCGATTGCGCGCATTCCCAAGCTGGAAGCAACCGAGGAGGTCAGAGCGCTCGGTCTCGCCCTCGTCGCCGAGGGCGCGCTCCCCAGTCAGGCCGAGATCGACGCCTATCACATTGCCATTGCTGCGGTAAACGCCGTCGACTATCTGCTGACATGGAACTGCTCACATATTGCCAATGCCAGCTTACGCTCGAAGATCGAAACCGTTTGCCGTTCGCACGGGGTCGAGCCGCCAATCATCTGCACCCCAACCGAGTTAATGGAGGACTAACCGATGTGGCAAGACCCCATCGTCGTCGAAACCCGTGCCCTGCGCGAAGCCTACGCGGCAGAATTCGGACACGATCCCAATGCGATCTTCGACGACATCCTTAAGCGTCAGGCGCAGTCTGGGGAGAAGCTGTTCCGGTTTCCGCCACGCAAACCCAGAACAGAGGCTGGGCAGAAATCTGGTGCAGACTACTGTTTTAGGGCTTCCCAGAGCAAATAACCAGGAGAAAATCATAGTTCGGGTCTGGAGAGCGGGTGACGGTGTGAAGAGGCTCGGACATCAGTGCGAGACGGGGATGATACTAGATAAAGTTGTAAGCCCAAGCCGGACATGACGAACAGCGTCCCGCGGAGTTAGTCTTCACCATGATAAGTGTTTGGTGTTAGGTCTGGCGCCGCGGAATCGCAGTGAGCCTATCGTGTTTTTCCATGAACCGGAGCCATCCATGAATCGCTCGTTACCTGCCATCGCCGGATCATTACTTGTTTGCATCGCGGGCAAGGTTCATGCCGCCGGTCCAAGCTTCGACTGCGCCAAAGCCACTCAAACGGTAGAGCGACTTATCTGTAAAGACGCCGACCTTGCGACACTCGACCGACAAATGGCCGATCTGTATGCCTCGTTGCGGAACAGCATTCCAAAAGATCGGCGTCAGAACCTCAAGGCTGAGCAAATCGCCTGGCTGAGAGTCCGCAACGACTGCGGCTCACGCCGTGACACGCGCCGCTGCGTGGCAGATGCGTTCACTAGCCGGATAGGCGAGCTCACTTCGACCGCCACGGGGAGCAACTCACGCCCCAAGTCAAGCGTGAGGCGGTCAGGACCGATTACTGAAAAAGATTTCAATAACCCTTTATCGCTGCTTGGCATAGAAGAAGATGCTGAAACGGAAGCGAAAGCTACCAATGGAGCCGCGGAACAGGATTCGAGCTATAATGAGGGTTATACCGAAGTACCGAATACAGCATTTGGCGATCTCACTGGGGACGGCATTAATGATGGGGCAGCAATAATAGTAAACAATACAGGAGGATCGGGGAGATTCACGTATTTGGTTGCTTTAATCGCAGGCAACAAAGGGACGTTGGGTCATTATCTTGGGGATCGAACAGAAATACAGTCATTAGCAATAAGCGGAGGAAAAATAGTGGTGACCGCGTTGGGCCTTGATCATAAATCCGCCCAAGACCAAGCACTGAACTCGGTCATCGGTGTCGGGGAGGTTGGCAGGACCTCCGAATTTTCATACCCTTGGAAGTGCAAACTAACCCGGGGTAGTCAACAATGTCCGAAGGTCCTGCCGCCACTGACTTTAGCCCAGATGCCAGGCATTCGCCACCCGGCCGTGCCTGGCCGGCGCGCGGCGGTGCACGGTGAAGCACTGCACCCGCTTGGAGCGGGCGGAGCAATGCGGGCGCGCCGCTGGCCAGTTGGCGCAGGGACACCCGCTGCGGCAGGTGGCGGCGGAGTTGGGGGTGGCGCGCAGCACGTTGCGCGGCTGGCGCGCGGCGGCGCCGTTGGCGGGGTTGCCGGTGGAGGTGGCGGCGTGCCTGGCGACCCCGGCGGGGGCGCAGTGGCTGCACCAACTGGTCGTGGTGATGCATCTGATCATCACCCTGCGGGCCGGCGCCGGGGTGCGGATGGTGTGTGAGTTCCTGGAGCTGAGCGGCTTGTCGGCGCTCGTCGGGGCCTCCTATGGCAGCCAGTATGCGCTGACGGTGCAGGTGCAGGAGGCCGTGGCCAAACAGGCGCAGGAACAGCGGGTCGCCCTCGCTGTCGGCATGCCGCCGCAGGAGTTGACGGTCGCTGAGGATGAAACCTTTCACCCCGACGTCTGCCTGGTCGCCATTGAGCCGGTGTCGAATTTCATTCTGCTGGAACAGTACGCGCCCGATCGCACGGCGGCGACCTGGACGCAGGCCCTGGAGACGGCGCTGGCGGGGATGCCGGTGACCGTCATCCAAGGCACCAGTGATGAAGCCAAGGCGTTACGGCACCACCACGAGCAAGACCTCGGCGCCCAGCATTCCCCGGACCTGTTCCATGCTCAGTATGAGGTGTCCAAGGGGACCAGTCTGCACCTGGACCGCCAGGTCAGACAGGCCAGCGCCGCCGTCGCGGCGGCCCAGGCGCCGCTGGACGCGGCGCAGGCCGCGCAACGGGCGTATGACGCGCAAGTCCCTCATCCGCGCGGCCGACCACCGGCCTTCGCGGCCCGCAGCGACGCGGCCTTAACTGAACTGGTCGCGGCCGAAGCCGAGCAGACCCAGGCCCTGACACGCCAAACGCAAGCCCGTGAGCAGATCCGTGAACTGGGCCTGCTGTATCACCCGTACGACCTCGTGAGCGGACAGGTGCAATCCGTGGCGCAGGTCGCCGCCCGCTTCGCCGACGTCTGGGCACGCCTTGCACACCTCGCCGACGCGGCCGACTTGCCCGCACGCGCCCGCGCACACCTCGCCAAGGCGCAGCGCCTGACCGTGCCGTGGTTGGCCACCCTGGCGTTCTTCTGGGCGCGCGTCCAGACCCGGGTCGACGCCCTGGACCTGGCGCCCGACGTGGAGCAGGCGGTTCTGACCCAGTTGATTCCGGCCCTCTACCTGGCGCGGGTGGCGGGGCGCAGCAGCCACGCCGACACCCGCCATCGACTCACGGCGCTGAGCGCACAGTTGCTCGAACCCTTGCGCCAGCCGACGCATCCGCTGCAGGCCCTGGCGCCCACGCGCCGCGCACAGATCGAGGCGGTCGCCGGCGGTTGCGCCGATCTGTTCCAGCGCAGTAGCTCTTGTGTGGAAGGGCGCAACGGCCACCTGTCGCTTTATCATCACGGCAGTCACCGCCTCAGTGACCGCAAGCTGGCGGCCCTGACGGCCATGCACAACTATTATGTCCGCCGCCCCGATGGCACCACCGCCGCCGAACGCTTCTTCGGGCGGGCTCACCCGGCGCTGTTTGACCACGTGCTGGCGCACGTCGGTCTGCCGCCGCCAGCGCGGCGGCGGCGACCGCGACCGGTCACGCGCCCGGCGCTGACGCTGGTGGCGGCGTGACGGGGGTGGGCGGAGTTATGATCAAGGCCACCGCGTTGGTTGCTGGTCCTAATGATGGTCTAATCAATCCAACCGTTAAGAAAACTCTCACTTATACTTTCAAGAACGGAAATCTAGTTGCCAGCCAACGCTGGAAACCGAGACTGTAAGGGAAACTGGGGCGGGGAAAGTGGGGGGAAACTGGAGCCAGACAACGGATTCTCTCTATTGGCACGGGAAACCGTGGTCTGTCCCTGTTTACGCGTTGGCCTTGGAGCCGACGCCGGGGCCAGCGACGAAGAAGCCGGACGCACGACGCCGGGGGCAGACCTCGCAAGGGGCCACATGACCGGGGTGGGTTCACGAGGCGCGCGCTCGCTTTTGAGCTAGGTTAGGTGATCTTTCTTAGTTCATAATTAAGCCTAGCCCTTTTTCCTATTCCAACTCCCGCCTAGCTCCTTTTCGTTTCCAATGTTGGATCAATGAATCGGCCGAGGCGCACCGCCGCAGTTCGAGCTTCCTTGATGTCTTGGGAAAGTGCGTTAAAGAAATGGAGTCCTTGTTCCCCTTGATACTTCAATTTTCATCATTATCCCTAATATCCTCTTCGTCTTCCATTGAGTCGAAGAAAACATTCGGAGCACCGATGACCCCCATCAGTTCAAGACGGTTGCCTTTCTCCCCCAATTCTTCGTAATGTTCCTCGAGTTCTCCCATAACAAAAGCCTTAGCCGCATCGGATTGGAAGCAGTCAAGGTAGTCACTTGCGCGTTCTGGGTCGAAATCAAGCGGCGGAACTCCTCGCAGAAAATCGAGATATCTAGATGTGGATTTAGTGTTCATAAAGAATAAAAGAAGCTCTTTCCAGAGTACATCTTCGTGAGAAATATCAATCTCTCCAAGAAATACTGTCTCTGCTTTTGATCCTGAGCGTAGCTCATCGGTATAGAGGTTTGATGCTCTGGCACGCGTTTTCACAACGTCAAAAACGGCCTTGGAGATCTTTAGGACTGTCTTCCGCATAAATCGGCGATATCTGTCGTCATTTTGTCTACCCAGAAAAAGCACTTTGCGTTGAAGATCAATCGTAAGGTGTTTGCTCAAGAAGGCGCAAAGCGCTTCCACTTCTCTACTTGAGTCATAAACCGATGAGAGCATGAATCGCTCATATCTGAGGGATTTGTAGAACGTCCCTAGCAAATTGAGCAAATCATTATGTGGTGAGTCGAGGTTTACCGGAACATGCTTCTTAACTCGATTCAGAAGATCAAGATGGCTGTGCGTTATCAAAGACTTTTCCAGATCATCCTGATCGATTGAATCATTGTGCTCTAGCAGAATAACAGCGATTTTCAGAAGCCGCTCGAAACCAACGGACAAATTGTAAAGAACCTCAAAAACTTCGTCCGTATGATCTAGCTTCCGCATTTCATGAAATCGACGCATTCCATTGTAGATAAGGGTGCCGGAAACGGCAAGTTCTTCTCCGAGTTTGAAGTTCTTCCAGAACTGTGTTGGCTTCATCGCTTATTATTCCTGACATTGTAGAGCAACTTGCGCCACCTAACTTGAAGCCAAGGCAGCGTACGCTCGCTCTTTGATCGAAGGTTAGGCCATTTGCAGGATTCCTAATTGAGTTAGGCGCTTTTCTGTTCCCATTTTCGTTACCGCGCCAAGCTCTATTTTCTCTTGCCAGACCCCGGGCCGCCGCCACCAGAGACTATGCTTGTTACAACTTGCCCGTCAGTGATATATGTAATGGGCTTCTTCTTCTGAGCCCAAGCGCTACGCTTCGGTTGTATTGTGGAAGTGAATTTTGTTTTGTTTTGAGATTGTACAATTACTGCGGCTTCTTCTTCCGTGCAATGCCGCTTTTCCATAATGCGGGCTATTCTGTACCGCAGTATTCGGTCACCTTTGACTCGGGGAGGATGAGTGCGTCTCTTCTCGTCAAGCAGGGTCTCAGTGTTAGCCAAAGTGCTGTCTATAGCGTCCGCGGAAAAATCGGCGGATAGATCGGAGTTCGGCTGCCGGATTTCTCCCATCTTGGCCTACCTTATTTACTCAAATTATTCGGTGTTGCTATAGTCAAAACCTGACCCCATCCGTTTTCACTGCACAAACCAAAAGGGAGTGTCGATTGCTTTTTTCCACGTTGCCTCGAATCCTTCGACAAATTGCTTCCACTCGTCACTTGCTGCTTTTGAGATGTAAGTCACTTTCCCAGTCGCGTATGCGATCTTCAGTGGAATGTACCGCTCAAACCAGTCGATTAGGTCCCTGCGGCGGAAAGACTTTGGCATTGCACCTATCAATTCAGAAACCCGTGTTGTATTGCGGTAGGTCATGACGTGCGCCATTACTGAACAAGCATAGACATGAATGTCCTCGTTTGCACATGGTCCGAGTGCTCCGACGCGGCTCTTGAATTTTGAAAAACTGGTACGAGAGGCTAGCGCCATAGATGGCGTCTTGAGCGAACTTGCCGCTTTATTGGGACTCACCCAACCTGCTGCTGACCTTGCCTGTTTCGGAGAAACCGATTTTACTTGTTCAAATACGTGGGGTTTAGTTGGGATTCCTTCTACGGTCTCAAATACAAGGGGAGCTGCTCTTCTTGCATCGATTTCCATTTCCCGGCAACAGTTGTCAATGTACCGAAGACGATCTCTGTTGTGGTTGAGCTTTGTCATGAGGTTCTGGCTTGAGCCGCCAGCCGTAGAGTTTACCCCCAGGCGCTTGGTCCGGGTAGCGCCCGCCTTGCTCGATCCGCCAACCCGGCAGATCGCACCGCGTCAGGGTGTCGATGCTTCCGGCCTGCGCAAGCTGGTAGGCCGCCTTCCCCTGCGGAGTGTTCGCCCAGGCCGCCGCCGTCTCGTCCCGAGCCGCCGCGTACCCCTCCACCAAGCCCGAGGCCCGGCCGACGCGCTCAATGTATAGATCCCGAACCCCAGCGCGCACGCGATCAGCACCGCCAGAGCCAGGGACAGACCCACCCCCCAGCGCAGTTCTCGGGTGCCGGCCACCTGATCCGCGACCCGGTGAGCCGCCGTCGCCACCGCCGCGGCAAGGTCCGCCTTGGCTGCTTGCGCCGCCGCGGTCGCCGTAGCTTCCGCGGCCGCCTTGAACCCCGTCAAGGTGTCCTTGGCCGCCTGCGCGATCTTCGCCGGGAGCGGCTCTTGCTGCCCAGTGTTCCAGGGCCATCAAGACCAACCACAGGGCACCGTTGTTCTTCAGGCCGAGGGCATCCCGGACCTGGTACAGCCGTTGCCGTTCCGCGTCCGTTGGCTGTCTGGCAAGCAGTTTCGCGAAGCTGTCGTCAAGCTCACTCATGGGGTATTTGCGACAGCATCGTCTGGACTGGGGTTTGAAGTCAAGTGGCACAGAAGGCCGGGGGTGGCGTGGCGCCACCCTTTCCAGCAACTCCAAATCTGGGTGACCGCAGCCAGTATCGCGCCGGCCTCGGGGCCGATGTTGGATGCGCTACGCTTATCCACCCTACGAAACTCGTCGTTCAAGCGCTGAATAGGTCAGCCGCCGACAGCCGCGGGCCAGCAGTCCACTTGGGCAGGCCCTCGCCCTTCGTGCGACTATAACGGGGCCAGCGGTGGCCCCTGTCGCCGCGTTGCCATACCCCGCCGATTCATCGGATATCCTGACCATGCTGAGCCGCCTGTACGCCGACAACTTCCGCTGTCTGGTCAATTTCGAGTTGAGCCTGGGTACGCATCGAACGGGAAACCCTGCATCTCGACGGGCAGGCCCTGTTCGAGTTCGCGGTGGATGGGTCTGAGGCACGCGCCCGGCTGTTCCGGGACGACGGAAGCGCCGGCGGGGAGTACCTGTTCGACTGGTCTCGCTCCGGCGTTGGCGCGCTCCCCGAGCGCCCGGACAACACGCAACTCACCTGGTTTCGCCGTCGCCTCGGGAGCCTGCTGGTCGTGCGGCCGAACCCGATGCTGATCGGCGGCGAGACCCGCGAAGAGGTCACACGCCCGGACCCACGGCTCGGCAACTTCGCGTCCTGGTACCGCTGGCTGAGTCAGGAGCAACCCGGCGCGGTGATGGCCCTGAATACGGCGCTACGTGAGGTTCTGCCTGGCTTCGACGTGTTGCGCCTGCGCCAGTCGGGCGAGGCCAAACTCCTGGAGGCGACGATGCAGGGACCGGACGGCCGGCGGATGGCCTGGCGCCTTGGCGACCTCTCCGATGACGAGCGGGCCTTGATCGCACTCTATACGCTGATCCACTGCCTGCCGGACGACGGCGCCACCCTGTGCATTGATGAGCCCGAGAACTTCCTGGCGCTGCCGGAGATCGGCCCTTGGTTGGATCGCTTCGACGAGCGCTGCGCCGAGCCGCCTCAGCAAGGCATCCTGATCTCTCACCATCCCCGGCCGATCAACCTGCTCGCCCGCGACGCCGGGTATTGGATCGACCGCGACGGCCCGCTGGCACCGACGCGGGTACGCCGAATCGAACCGGGCACCGGCGCCGCGGGCGTGTCGATGGATCAATTGGTCGAGCGGGGGTGGGTCTTCGATGAGTAGACAGGTCCGCGCGGTCGTACTCTGCGAAGACCGGGCGCATTGGCACTTTGCCCGCGCCTTTCTGGTCGCTTGTGGTTGGAACGAACGGCAACTGGCCTCGGGCATCGCGCCGACCGCCAAAGGTGCGGCCGAGCAGTGGGTTCGCGACACGTTCCCAGGGGAATTACGCACCTACCGACGCAAGGCCAGTGAGCGTATCTGTCTCATCGTCATCATCGACGGCGATCGGCAGGGTGTCGAGACGCGCATCAAGGCTTTGGAAGCGGCTAACCAGCGCCAACCGACAGAGCATGTCGCGATCTTCGTACCATGCCGCAACATTGAGACCTGGGTCGGGTACCTGAGCGGCCTGCCGGTCGATGAAACCACGGCCTATAACCAATTGAAGAAAGGGCATTCCCGCGCCAAGCCTGCCGTAGTGCTTGCGGACCATTGCACCCAACACCGGCCGCTCGCGGATGCCCCGCCATCCCTGATTGCGGCCTGCACAGAGTGGGCACTGCGTCTCGCCGATCTTCGTTAGCATCGATTGCTTTCCTACCAACGCGAATACCGGGCGAATACCTGAGACAGAATACCTGGGACAGACCACGGTTTCCGAGCGGCAAAGGGCCGCAGGGGAAAAGAGGCCGGGCCAAACTGCGCCAAGGGGCGAGGCTCATCTCCCCGCACGGCCCCGTAAATGAGCCCGGCCCGATTTCCCCGTCTTCGACGATCCGGCCATCTCGATGGGCATTTCCGGGCGATTCCCACGGACCGGTTGCCGAGCATCGACCTCGCTCCACCGGACAGTATCCCACGGACGCCGGTCGATCCAAGCGTAGTGCGGCCTTGATCATCGTTCCGGCCAGCGGTGCGCTTCTGGAGTCCAAGGCTTCAGCCTTGGTCTTGCCCATCCAAGGCTGAAGCCTTGGACTCCGTCCGGGCGGCGGCCGGCACGATGATCAAGGCCCGTGGTGCGATAGGCTCTCGGGATCATCGCGCCGCGGTGCCGTCTCCTCCGAGCCACTGCCCGGGAATCGCGGGGGCCGTCAGGCCGCGGCCAATTCCCGCAGCACCTCGGGGTGCCGCTCGACCACCTTGAGCAGGGTCTTGGCGGCACCGCTCGGCTGGCGTCGACCTTGCTCCCACTCTTGCAGCGTGCGCACCGACACGCCCATGAGCGCGGCGAATTGCGCCTGCGACAGGCCGGATTGCCGACGGGTAGCGATGATCGGCGAATACACCACAGTCCCGAGGCCAGCGTTCATCTGGCGGATCGATTCCAGTAGCTTCTCTCCCAGTTCCTCGCCGGTCATGCTGTCATCGGTTGCCATATTGGATCGACTCTTGGATGGCCTTTAGCATATGCGCCGGGATATCCCCGCGCACCGCCTTGGCGTAGATCACCAGCAGGTAAATCACGCCGCTTTCCAGCCGGTTGAAATATATCACCCTGACTCCCCCGCGCTTGCCAGTACCCGCGCGTGCCCAGCGGACCTTGCGGCAACCGCCGGAGCCGGGAATCGGGTCTCCAGCGTGCGGGCTTGCCGCAAGCCAGGCGCAGAACTCGCCGCGCTCGTCCTCGGACCAGATATCCCTAGCGTCCGCGCCAAAGATCGGAGTCTCGACGATGGTGTACATGGGACATATGATACGTCTTTGACGGAGCGGTGCAAACTGCGCCTGCGGCTGGTGTCCATTGCCGCGCCGACAACTTCCGCTGTCTGGTCAATTTCGAGTTGAGCCTGGGGCGGATCGTCCTGCTGCTGGGGCCGAACGGCGCCGGCAAGTCCACGCTCTTCGACCTGCTGGAGCGCCTGCGCCGCCTGGTGGTCGATGGGGCGCGCATCGACGACTGCTTCACTTCCGCGGACCTGACGGCCTGGGAAACGCGGTTCGAGCAGCGCTTCGAGCTCGACATGGTGCGGGACGACGCCCACGTCTTCCGTTATGCGCTGACGATCTCCCACGACCCGGACCGTCGCAGGGACCGGACGGCCGGCGGATGGCCTGGCGCCTTGGCGACCTCTCCGATGGCGAGCGGGCCTCGATCGCACTCTATACACTGATCCACTGCCTGCCGGACGGCGGTGCCACCCTCTGCATCGATGAGCCCGAGAACTTCCTGGCGCTGCCTGAGATCGGCCCTTGGTTGGATCGCTTCGACGAGCGCTGCGCCGAGCCACCCCAGCAGGGCATCCTGATCTCCCACCATCCCCGGCCGATCAACCGGCTCGCCCACGACGCCGGGTATTGGATCGACCGCGACGGCCCGCCGGCACCGACGCGGGTACGCCGAATCGCACCGGGCACCGGCGCCGCGGGCGTGTCGATGGATCACCTGGTCGAGCGGGGTTGGGTCTTCGATGAGTAGACAGGTCCGCGCGGTCGTACTCTGCGAAGACCGGGCGCATTGGCACTTTGCCCATCGAGACCTGGATCGGGTACCTGAGCGGCCTGCCAGTCGATGAAACCACGGCCTATAACCAAATGAAGAAAGGGCATTCCCGCGCCAAGCCTGCCGAAGTGCTTGCGGACCATTGCACGCAACACCGACCGCTCGCGGATGCCCCGCCATCCCTGATTGCGGCCTGCACAGAGTGGGCACTGCGTCTCGCCGATCTTCGTTAGCATCGCATGGACCCAGGCGCATCCGCGCCTTCTCCTAAGTTGAGGCGCACTCGCCGGCCGCGTCGCCTCTGCCTGGAGTCCAAGGCTTCAGCCTTGGCGCGCTCCAAGGCTGAAGCCTTGGACTCCAGGCGCTTGGGCTGGCTGCGGCACTCAACTTAACGGCAGCAACGCCGGAGCGTGGTCCCCAGAGGACGGTATCATTGATCTTGTTCAGAGCCGACATTGCGCGGCGCAGTCCTACGGCACTCGCGCCGAACTCCGCGCGCAATGCGGGCTAGCAATGCGGGCTAGGCTTTGAAGAGAAGCGGTACCACATCCTCGAAGCGTGAGGCGAAATGGATCAGGAACCCCTTGCGGATGTGCTCCGGGACCTCTTCGTATTCGCCGCGGTTGTCCTCCGGCAGAATGATCTCCTTGAATCCGGCGCGCCGCGCGGCGATGAGCTTTTCGCGCACTCCGCCGATGGGGAAGACCTCGCCGGTGAGGGTGATCTCACCGGTCATCGCGATGCGCCGCACCGGCAGGTTGCGGGCCAGCGAGAGGATTGCGGAGGCCATGGTGATGCCGGCGGAGGGGCCGTCCTTGGGGGTGGCCCCGGCGGGGACGTGCAGATGGATGAAGGCCTTGTCGAAATAGCCGGGTTCGGCGTTGTATTGGCGGGCGTGGCTGGTGAGATAGCTGTAGGCGATCTCGGCGGACTCCTTCATGACGTCGCCCAACTGGCCGGTGAGCTTGATGCCGCGGCCCTGCTCGTGGGCGCGCACCGCCTCGATGGAGAGGGTGGCCCCGCCCATGGCGGTCCAGGCGAGTCCGGTCACGACCCCGGGGCCGGAGAGTTTGCGCTCGTCGCGAAACACCGGGCTGCCCAGGTAGCCCTTGAGATCCGTCTCGCCGACGGTAATGGGCGTCTGGGCCCCCTCCAGCATCCGCACCGCGACCTTGCGCACGATCTTGCCGAGTTGCTTCTCCAGCCGCCGCACGCCCGCGTCCCGGGCATAGCCGTCGATGAGTGCGCGCAGGGTGGTAGTGTCCAGCCGGATGGTGCCCTTGGGCAGGCCGGCGCGATCGATCTGGCGGGGCAGCAGGTATTTCCTGGCGATCTGGAGCTTTTCCTCGGCGATATAGCCGGCGAGCGTAATGAGTTCCATACGGTCCAGGAGCGGTCCGGGGATGCTGTCGGTCGTGTTGGCAGTGCAGACGAACAGGACCTTGGACAGGTCGAAGCGCAGGTCGAGATAATGGTCGAGAAAGTCCGAATTCTGCTCCGGGTCCAGGACCTCCAGCAGGGCCGAGGCCGGATCGCCGTGGTAGGAGGCGCCGATCTTGTCGATCTCATCGAGCATGATCACCGGATTGGCGGTGCCTGCGTCTTTGATGGCCTGGAGGAACTTGCCGGGCATGGCGCCGATATAGGTACGGCGGTGGCCCTTGATCTCCGCCTCGTCGCGGATACCGCCCACGGAGAAGCGGTAGAAGCGCCGACCCAAGGCGTCGGCGATCGAGCGCCCGATGGAGGTCTTGCCCACCCCGGGCGGGCCGACCAATAGAATGATTGAGCCGGCGATCTCGCCCTTGTGGATGCCCACGGCCAGGAACTCCAGCATCCGTTCCTTCACGTCCTTGAGGCCATAGTGGTCGCGGTCCAGGATGCGGCGGGCGCGCTTGAGATCGAGCTTGTCCTGGGAGTGCTGGCCCCAGGGCAGGAGCGTGATCCAGTCCAGATAGTTGCGGGTGACCGAGTATTCGGGCGAGCCGGTCTCCAGCATCCCCATCTTCTCCATCTCCTCGTCCACCCGCTTCTGCGCCTCCGCGGTCAGGGTGAGCGTGGTGAGGCGCGCCTTGAACTTGTCCAGTTCGGCGGTGCGGTCGTCCTTGGCGATCCCCAACTCCTTCTGGATCGCCTTGAGTTGCTCCTTCAGCATGAACTCGCGCTGCTGCGTCTGCATCCGCTCTTCCACCGAGCGGCGGATCTTCTGCTGCGCCTTGGCCAGTTCCAGCTCATTATTGAGCAGCACCAGGACCTTCTCCATGCGCGGCAGGAGTTGCACCTCCTCCAGGACCTCCTGCAACTGTTCGCGCTTGGAGGTGGTGAGGCTGGCGGCGAAGTCCGCGAGGTGAGAGGGGTCATCCGGGCCGAAGCGGTCCAGGAACATGCGCAACTCTTCCACATACAGCGGGTTGAGCGGCAGCAGTTCCTTGATGGTGTTGATCACCGCCATGGCATAGGCGCGAACCTGGTCGTCCGGCGCCCCGGCCGGCTCCGGCAGGTAGGACACCCGGGCATTGAAGGGGACCTTGTCGTGGACCCAGCCGTCGATGTGGAAGCGCTGCAGGCACTCCACCAGGACCTGCAGGTGGCCTTCCTGGCGGTGTACGCGGTGCACCCGGCAGGCGGTGCCGACCGGGTAGAAGTCCCCGGGGCCGGCGTCCTCGGAGGTCTCGCTCTTGACCAGGACCACGCCCAGGATCTTGTGCTCGGTCTCACCGACCGCGTGCAGGGTGGTCGACCAGTGCTCGGCGGCCATCATCAAGGGGACTGCCTGGCCGGGAAAGAAGGGCCGGGAGGCGACCGGCAACAGATGGATCTGGCCGGGCAGCATGTCATTGGCCCGCGCCAGTTGGATGACGCCGCTGCCTTCGTCCTGAGCGTCTTCGCTCGCCAAATCCACAGTCTCCGTGTCAACCATTCGTGTCTCCCGGCCTGGTGAATACCCCGTTACCTTTGCGCGATGTCAGGCCTAGGCGCGCGTTTTGCAACCGTCATCCCGCCGGGTCCACGACCATCGGGAATCGACGGCCTTGGCTGGACGCCGGCTTGGTCGCTGAGGTCGGCTGTCTGGGCGCATGGGACGCCCAGCCAGGCCAGCGGCGGGGTCGGCGCGGGTGAATCTTCGCGGTGGGCGCTCGCCCGCCACGACCGGGACCGTCCGTCCCGAAGCGCGCGTCCGGTGCCGCCCCGGACTGATCAGCCGCGGGTGCGATCGCGACGGAATGCGACTCAGGTACGAGAGCACCCCTTGAACGCCGCGGGAGCCGGCGCGCCGACTACTTTGCCCGTTTCGGCGCCGCCCAGTGCTGGTGTTATCATTGTGCGCCCGGCAGGGCGGACAGCAGTCTCTCGAGTCGAAAGCACGGCTATTGATTCACTTCTATATTTGCGTGCTTGCCGGTATGCCTGGTGGCTTGCAATACTAACTTTCACATGGTCTTATCCCCGGCGTGGGAGCCAACGAGCGGGCAGTGGTTTCACTGGCTACGGCATTGTTGGGATGCCCCGGGCGGAGTGCAACATGGTTTCGGTCTGTCAGCAGTCTGTGGAGCGCGCGACTCGCGCCTTGGGTGCGGTGTTGCTGGCCAGTGCGGTCGGGGCGGGCGTCGCCGCTTGGCTGTCGGCGGGTGACGGTCTGGTGCTTGCGCCTGACCAATGGGGGACGATTGCGCAGCGATTGGAGGCGGTCGCCTGGCTCGTCTTGGTGGCATTCGCGATGGCCGTAAGCATGTCCGGGTTGGCGCACCTGCGCGGCCGCCACGAGAGCATCGTCGTCGATGCGCGGATTTGGGCGGCGGCCATCCTGATTCTTTGGTATGCCGCATTCAATTTGTTGCTGCCGACGAAGTTCGGCGACGAGAACGCAAACCAGAACGCGATTAACGGTATCGTCAACGGCGACTGGAGTTTCACGCAAGTCCTGGCCGTTATCCCCGGCTACCATTGGGCGGTGGCACAGGCGAGCAAAGCCTGGGGGCCGAGCCTGCTCTACACGCGCACGCTGACGTGCCTTCTCAGCGTCGCCATGCTGTGGGTCTACTATGCCCTGGCGCAACGCTACAAGCCCGAACAGTCCGATCATGCAGTGATCGCGCTGGCGTTACTGCCGATCATCTTTCCCTACAGCGCGGCGGCGTATACCGATGTACCCTCGGTGGCTTTGGTGCTGGCGGGGCTCTTGGCGCTGAGTCGGCGGCATTTTGTTTGGTCCGCCCTGATGGTCCTGTTGTCCTGTTACCTGCGGCAGTCGAACCTGGTATGGTTGGGACTGTTCCCGGCTATCGCCGCGTGGCAATTGTGGCAGGAGATGCGCGCCGGCCCGATTGAAGACCGGCTCTCCGCGCGGGATTTTCTCGTTCACATAATAGTCGCGCGGTTATACCCATTCTTTGTTGCCGCGGCATTCTTCCTCGCTAGCTTTTTCCTCGTTTCCCATAGTCTGATCTGGGGCCATGTACCCGCCAACCGGCCGCGCCCCAATCTGGGTAACCTGTTCGCAATCACGTTCTACGCCCTGTTGCTCTGGGCGCCGATCTGGTTGCCGCGGGCGGGTGCCGATTTGTCGTGGCTTGGACGATGGGCTGTGCGCCATGTTGCGCCGGCCTTGGTCGCGGTCGTCGGGGCGCTCGGGGTTGGGGCGGCACTGTTCTTCGGCTATGACAATTTCCATCCCTGGAATCAGTCGTTTGGTTTCCTGACCAACATCCCTTTGGTATTCATGCAGGAGTTCGTGTGGGCGCGCGTCCTGGGCATCGTGGCGGTGTGGTGGGCGGTGCTGGCGTTTGGGCGGATTTGGTGGGAACAATCCCATCGCGTGGAACTGCTGCTGGTGCTGGGCTTTTTCATCATCTTCATGCTGCCCCATGCGCTCGTAGACCCGCGTTACTATATGGTACCCCTCGCCCTGATCAATCTATTCTGGGTCTATCCGGCCGAGCGCACGCGGGCGCTGCTGTTCTGGTGGGCGGCACTGTCGGTGTTCATCGGCGGGGCGATGATCCTGGGGCATTGGCGGTATCTCACCATCAGTTGGTGAGCAAGATCAGGCGGATCAGGCGCGCGCCTCCCGCGTTCCCGTGTGATCAAAAAAGGCTGCCATCTTCCGGTCGCACTCGCGCTCGATCTCCCGATACCATTCGATTGGTGCATAACCACGCCACCTTTCGGTTATCGTACCGTGGTTCAGCGTGCTCAAGGTCTGCAGGTCCGGCATCTCGATCTCGAGATTGTTGCCGATTTCGGACATCGTGTCGAAAAACCTGGTGCAGAGGTCCTCATAGGCGACCGAGATATCACCGAAACAAGCGCCGAAACTATACGATAAGCGCCATAACATATAATGAACCGCGTAAGGGTGCCCGGCATCAACAGGATCAAGAAACGGGAAGACTGTTCTTAGATCGCGCGCCCACTCTAGCGTGTAAAATAAATTCAGGTCACTTCCTTCCGTACACTGATAGTCCAGTGGCACCGGCGCAGTGCGGGACTGCACTGACATCCATTGCTCTCGGGGGTCTCGATACAAATGCAGAATCTTCGCCTGCGGGAACTGTGCTCTCAGCCAGGGTAGGCGGAAATCAATCCGGTTGAACTGCAGCACTGCACGACCTTGGGCGTTGTCGATCAGGGTGCGAATATACGAGAAAAGCCGTGAGTCGGCATTCCAGGTGTCCATGTAAAGCGCATCGAATGCCCAATCCTTGCTGAAGATTCCATCCAGCCCGGACAGGCCGGCGTATTCCTTCGCATAGTCGTCCACTCCCACATGTGTCGGGTCGATCCCTTGGTCCCCGGCCCGCTGAAGGAACCACCGACGCTCATTCAGGGGCTCATAGTAAGCAGTGCATTGCGGAATATTGCGAAAGATCTGCCATAGAAACGTAGAGCCTGAGCGAAAACGTGCGGTCACAAAGATTGGAGCGGGTCCGGTAGTTTGACAGCGACGGCCGCATCCTCCGAGCGCGTTCCGGTATCGCTCGGGGACGCTCAGCAAACCGACGTCGGCACGAAATGCCGGATCTCTGGAGGCGACAATCGGGCCCCACGCCCGCCACAGTCGCCGCCGGACATAGCTAGACTCCAACAGGCTGTCAACCGCCCCGTGAAACAGTCGCCGAACGACTCCCCCGGTTAGCGCCATTACGTGCTCCTCTGAGCCGCCTGGTATGCGCGGTCTACTTTGCCGGCTTAGTCTTCAACTGGCAGCCGGGGTGTGACGGTACATGTGTTAGCGTATAATCCTAACGAATAAGCGTTTATCCGTCGTGCGCGCCCAACTGACCCCGAGTCGGAGCGCGACGCCGCGCGCGCACGACGGATAAACGTTTGTTGGACTAATCCGCTCCTGGCACGACGCCTGCTGCGGCCGCGGTCCTCTTTAAGAGAGGGAATTGTATCCCTGAGGCCGGGGCGCCGGTCGGTCCCGGACCACGTTGCAGCACCCGGATGCCGCTCGGTGCGGCACCAAGCGGGCCTCCGCAGGGCTCCGCGGGGCTGGACAACGGGCTATTGAGGACGAAGTGTAGCCCATTTCCCGGATGTTGGGCGAGCGCGAACGCAGGCCGCGGGCGGCCTGTCCCGGACGGCCGGCGGGCGCTGAGGCTTAGCAGGTGGCGGGCATCAGCGAAACCCCCTGACCACGCCGTAGCGGGGCCAGGTGCGCGGTGACGTGCAAGCGCCCAGTGCGGCACTTGGGACAGGGATAGCCGTCAAAGGGCGCCGTCGCCGCCGGTGCCGTGGCGGGTTCCGGCGTCGGCGGCGGGGCCGCCAGCGCCGCACGGATCAGCGCCAGACAGCGCGCCCGGCAGCGGTTGGCCAGGAAACCGAAATGACGAACGCGCATGAACCCTTTGGGTAAGACGTGCAGCAGGAAGCGCCGGATCAGTTCCTCGCCGGTCAGGGTCATGACCTTGTTGCGACTGCCGTCGCGGTAGTCCTTGTAGCGGACGTCCACCGTGTCGTCCTCTTCATCGAAGGCCAGCAGCCGCCGGTCCGACAGGGCGATGCGATGGCTGTAGCGGCCCAAGTACTCGATCACGGTGTCGGTGCGCGCCAGACAAGGCTTGGAATAGACCACCCACTCGGGCTGCATCAGGGCGTTGAGGACGCGGTCAACCTCCGCGGCCGTGAGGCGCGACAGTCGCCCGTCTTTGAAGGCCCGGCGCAACCGGCTGACCAAACCGCCGCGGAAGTGCCGCGACAGCGCCCGCACCGGGAACAGATAGGTACTCTTGGCCGGATGCCAGGTCCCGTCGGCGCCAAAGGCCCCGCCCGGCACCAGACAGTGCAGGTGGACATGGCGTACCAGCGTCTGCCCCCAGGTGTGCAGCATCGCCGTCATCCCCAACTGCCCGTCCAGGCGCTTGGGGTCCTCAGCGAAGGCGGACAGGGTCGCCCACACCGTCTCGAACAGCAAGGCGTAGATCACCTCGGGGTGGACCTCGACCCAGCCGTTGAGGGTGTCGGGTAGCGTGAAGACCAGATGGTGATAGGTCACCGGCAGCACCGCCGCACGCTGGCGTTCGACCCATTCCTCGGAGGCCCGGCGTTGGCAGCGCGGGCAATGGCGATCACGGCAGGCGTGATAGAGGAAGGGGCAATCCCCACACTGGTCGCATTCCAGGGCGAAGCCGCCCAGCGCGGCGGTACGACAGTCCAGGATGTGATGACAGACCTGCCATTGGTGCGGGCTCAACGGGTGATGTTCGGCATAACCGGACAGGCACGCCGCCATGACCGCTTGCAGGGAGGTATTAGCCATGGCCGGCCTCCAATTGGGCAAGCAGGTCCAGGGTCCCTTCGCCCTCGCTGGCACTGGGCAGCCAATGCACATAGCGCAGGGTGGTCTGGATGCTGCGGTGGCCCATCAACCGTTGCAGGCGCTCCACCGACAACCCGCCCGCCAATTGATGGGTGGCGTAGGCGTGGCGCAGCCCATGGATCCCGCCGACCGTGGTTACGCCGGCCTGGCGCTTGGCGTCGGTGAAGGCCTTCTGCAAGCCGGTCGGCGACAGCGGCGTCCCGGCGCGCCCGGCGAACAGCCAATCCGCTGGCCGATAGAGGCGCCAATAGTCCCGCAACGCCTCCAGCAGGGTCGGTGAGAGTGGGACCAGGCGGTCCTTCGCCCCCTTGCCCTGGGTGATCCGCAGCAGTCGGCGCTCGCCGTCGATGTCCTGCACCCGCAGGGCCAGGACTTCGCTCAGGCGCAGTCCGCAGCCATAGCAGACCGTCAACATCATGCGGTAACGCGGATTGTCGCAGGCGGCCAGGATGGCGGCGACCGCGCCGCGGGTGAGCAGCTCCGGGATGCGCTGCGGGCGCTTGGGTAAGGTGACCTCCAGGTCGACCGTCGGCCAGCCGAGCACCCGCAGATAGAAGAAGCGGATGCCGTTGTACATCAGCCGCACGCTGGCCGGGGCCAAACTGCGCTGCACCACCAGATGCTCGAAGTAGCGCGTGAGATCGGCGTGCTCCAGGGTGTCCGGGGAGCGCCGGGTGAATTTGGCGAGGTCACGCACCGCGTCGAGATAGCTTTCGTGGGTGCGCGGCGAGAAGCCATGCATCTGCATGGCCGTGATCATCTGCTGACGCAGGGGTGTCATCGTCTGGTTCTCGGTCAACGACCCGGAGTGGGCCGTTACGAGTGTGGACGATGGGGGACGGGGCGGGGCCGCGGGTAACCGTGGGACGGCTGGGCTTATCCGCGCTTCATTCGCTATTCAATGGCGCTGCGGGATGGCCGCGGAAGGCCCCGCGGAGCGGATTAGTTCAACAGGGTCTTGGGCGACCGGCAAGCGCCCGGTTACAGGACTAGGGTCACCTTTGACCGTTGCGCGTTTGCCATCCGGCCGTGGCCCGACGCCAAAGCCGGACCATGATTCTGCGCGACACCTCTGTCATTGGACCGCCACCGAGGAGACTCACCAGGACCCATACGCCAGCCGCGAGCGCGCCCGTCATGATCAACTCTTGGATCATTTCGGCGGTCCCCACTCCCGAACAGCCCCGCGCAGCCCATAGGGTTGCGGCGCCGACGGCCGCCGCCAGTACCGTCGCCTGTCGTAGTGAACGAAACAAGACTCCCCAGCGACTCCCCACGAGCGATAATACCGATTTTTGATTCAGCCAGAGATACGCGAGGTTAGGCGCCAGCAGCACCGCGCTCACCACGACCAGACCGAATGGACTGGCGCACAGTATTACCAAGAAGCGGCCACACAGCAGGACCAGTTTCTGCCAGAAAAGGTCTTGGACCAGGCCCTTCGTTATCAAGAGATTGTCTGCAAGCAGAAACGGCGTGGTCAGCATGGCATTGATGGCCGCCCACGAGGCGACCGGGACGGCTTGGCCCCATTGCGCGCCGAAGGTCAAGAGCACCATGGGCTCCGCCTGGATTGCAACGAATAGAAAGGCTGGCCAAGCCACTGAACTGAGCACCGCGAGCCTCCGAAAATAGGCTGTGCTCATGTCCGCGCTCCTGCGGTTCTCTTCGGCGACCTGTGACAACAGAACGCTATGGATGACGGGGCCGGCAAAACTGCCGACGAGGCGGCTCAAGGCCCCTGCCTTATCGAACAAACCCGCGGCAGTGACGCCCTGGGTTCTGCCGAGTACGAGTTCGGGAACCCGCTCGGAAAATTGCGCTACCAGGCTCATGCCCGTTACCCAGCCGCCAAAGGTCACGACTGATTTCACGTGGCGCAGAGAGAAGCAAAGGACCCAGCCCTGAGGCTTGGCCATGATGGTCATCACGACGACTGATAGCGTGGAGATGGAAGCCCCTAACGCAAGCGCGAGAGGCCCTGCCCCGACAAGCGCAAGGCCAACCATCACCAGGGCGCCAGCCACGGCGCTCACCGTCTCGATTGCGGTCAGGGCAAGAAACCGTTGCTCCCGCACCAGCAACGCGTTACCAAGCATGGCCGGTGGGACCAGAAGGCAGTTACCCGCCAGAACATACAGCAGCAACTCGAGCCGATGGTCTCCGAAAAAGGCCGATAACCAACTTGCGCTCAATGCGATAATGCCGCCGAGGATGGTTGACATCCCGGTGCTGACTATCAGAACCGACCCCACGGTTTTGCGGTCGACCGCGGGTGCCCGGACCAGAAAGGTGGAACTCCCGAACTCCCGAAGCGCGTTGAGCAGAGAGGCAACGCCGGCCGCAACGGCAAAGACGCCGAACTCATTTGGCGTCAGCAGGCGGGCGAGAATAACGCCGGCCACGAATTGAATTATAATACCTACGCTGCGGCCGGCCACGACCGCGAGAGAACTGCCAAGCAAGGACACACTGTTTCGCCTATCTTGATCGACATTAGTGGGCCGGATTGCCCGATGCGCGCGCGGTTACGATCGGTGGGCACGGCATTCAGTCCAGGTTGCGGCACGAATGTCCGAGTGACGTCATCAATTGGGTTGCCAGATCTTTCACCTCCGAAGGGTAATCCCGGCCGGCGTAGAGGCGCCCTTTCGTTGCGCTGCGCCCCGTCACTGCCGGCCACGGCGAGAATCGTCTTACTCCGTGCATTGCAAGCGGTACAAACATTGCGTGCTCAAGGAAAAGGCGTCCATGATCATCGACGTGACGGAAGCTATCCACTAAATAATTCAGATAATAATCCTTCGGGCAATGCCAAAACCAGGTGTGGGTGCCGGGCGATAGCCCAGGCCACCATTCGCGTGCCAGTTCCTGAATACGCTGGACATCACCTAGCAATGGATATGCCCGTCCAAGCGCAATGCGACTCAACCACCCGATCTCGCAGGGAAAGCTGGGAAGTCGCGCCCGTTCCGGTTGTTGAAGGGCGGGAAAATTGGCGATGTGAAGACGCCCAGTGACCTTATAGAATGAATGCGCGTCATTTAATGCAATGCTGTTCTTCAGCGCGTGTAAAATGATCAGTCCTTCGCCGAAGCCCTTGCCCCTTGTCATTATGTCGGCCGGCGGCAGATCAAAAGAAAGGACCTCGAGCTCTTTGCCGACTCCGGCTACGTAACTACTCAGCGGAGCCAACAGGTCAGCGCTCCCGCTCCCATCGCAGACAACAATCTGCTGCAAGGTCGGCTCCCGGCACCACAACACGATCGAGCAGTAGGTTTGATGCAGTCGCAAGACGGGATCCGCAATTGCGAGGGCCGGGCCGCCGAGCTGCGGACGAATGGCCGACGTCATCAACAGCGTGTGGCATCGCGGGCCTCTTTCCCTCCAGTGTATCATGTCTCGAATCACTTCGGTGCGGCCCGGGCGACCGGCTCGAACCGAATGTCGGTGGCGGTCGCGCGCAAGGCTTTAACCAGTTCCGGACAGGCTTGCTCCAACGATGCTTTGAAGCGCGCGGCAACGGCGTCGGGCAGCCAGTATTGCCGCGCAGTCTGGAGCGCCCGGACTTGCGCCGGGTAGACCTTTGCGTAGTCCCCGTGAAGGATGCGCCTCACGACCTCATCCACATCCGAGGCGGTTCTGCACAAGAACCCGATGTTGCCGAAGCGGGCAAAGGCATCTTCAATGAACCGGGTTGGCAGCGCGATGATCGGACGAGCAAGGTTCACTGCATCGTAGAATACGCCACTGGCGCCGGAGTCGTAGTAGTCGCCGGTGTACAGCAAGCAGACGTAGTCCAGAGTCGCAATCTTTGCCATGTAAGAGTGTCGGTCCATCTGCGCCGCTGGCCGATCCCGTTCCTGCGCCTTCTCCGAATGTAATTTCAGTGGGCCGGTGTCAATGCGCGCAAGGGCGGATGACAGTCGTCCGACGAGGTGAAATTCCGCCATTCCCGGGGTACGCTCTTCGACCCGTTCAGCAAGGTTCCGAAATGCGAAAAAGCCTTTCGCTTCAGTGGCCTGTCCAAGCAAGCCGAACTTCAAGGGAGTTGACGATGACGATCGGATACCACTGCGTAAGGATTCGCCGGGCATGATGGCGATGTCGAGCGCGAGCAGCATCGGCTCCAGTTGCGGTGAGATGTCAGACCAGGCTGGGATAGTGGCGGCGTCCAATACCAGGAACTTGACCTCGCTCGGGTTGACCCGCTGAATCGCCGATTGGACGTCCCAGCGACGCACGAGAGGATTTCGGCTGCGATGTTGGAGTTCATCGCGGTTGGTGCCATGCAGCATAAAATGGGTGATGACCCTGGTATCCGGGGCCAGGACCGCCGCAATTCTCACGAGTAAAGGCACGAGAAAGCGGTAAAACGAGGTCGTCAGCAGGTAGACGAAGGCATGTGCCTGGAAGGTCTCCCTAAAGAGTTCGCTAACCAGGGCTTCGACTTGCTTACGTCGATACTTTTCGACCAACGGGAGTTCGAAGCTCACCGGGCGGAAGGCCACGGTACTCGCAACATCGATGGGGAGGTGAGCGCGAACGTTCTCAAGGTGGGAGGCGTCGCCAAAGAAGGCGATGGGGGTCGATGGAAATACCTGCCGTAATGTGATCAGGATGCCTGCGTTGAGCACGCTGTGACCGGATCCTCTCAGGGTTGGCTCGAAAACGACGATCATACTGCCGCCCTTAGAATTGGAGATTGCGGGTTGTCATACGCAGGAAAGGCGCTGCCTTTTTGGAAGCACTTTGCTTGCTCAAAATAACCGAACTCACGCGGGGTGTGGTTGGGCGTCCAGGCTACGAATGCCCGCCGTTGGGGGGAATACGAGCGGGGGCGACTGCCGGTCAGGGTGCCAAGGTCACAGCGAGACGGTTCAAATCGGCGCACGCGTAACGTACACTGGCAATTTAGGAGCGAATCCTGCAAAATGCAAATTTCTGACGGCGTATAGGCTTACACATGTCAACTCCTCGCAAGACCGTAACGTTTGCTGCGAATGCGATCCTCCGCAATGTCGATGATACCCAGGTAATCGACCTTTTTGCGGCCAACGGGACGCTGCTGCTCGGGCATTGCCACCCGGCCGTGGTCAAGGCGCTGATCGAGCAGAGCGAGAAAGTCTGGAACACGGCGAGACTCGACACCGACACCCGGGTTCTGGCAACACGCCTCGTGGAGGAGATGATCCCTGCCCGCTTTAAGGTGTCGGGATTCTACTCTACCGGCATGGAGGCTGCTGAGTTTGCGTTGCGTGCGGTCCGGGTGTTGACCGGACGCAAGGATTTCGTGGGTTTTGCCAAGTCGATGCATGGGAAATCCATCGCGACGGCGTTCTTGGCCTGGGATAGCGTCTACGGACATGCGATCCCCGGCGTGACGCGCCTTCCCTTCCCGACCAAGGACGTGGCCGCGGACGTGCTCGCCGCGATAGAACCGGTACTCGCGCGGGGTACCACCGCCGCGGTGTTCCTGGAGGCACTGCAAGGCAGCGGCGGTGGGGCGACGGTGGATGCCGGGTTTTGTCGGGACTTGACGGCACTCTGCCGCACCCACGGTACCCTGCTGGTACTGGACGAGATCCTGACCGGATTTCACCGTACCGGGCCGCTGTTCTTCTACGAGCGCTTTCCGCTGGAACCCGACATCATCCTGGCGGGTAAGTGTATGGGCAGTGGTTTCCCGGTATCGGCCGTGCTGATGCGGCGGAACTTGGAGGTGACGCCGGGGATGCTACCTTACAGTACCTACGCCGAGAATGCCCTGGCGGCGGCGGCGGTAGTCGGTACCTTGCAGGAGATGGCGCGGTTGCCGGTTCGGGAGATGGCTCAGGCGATCGAGGCGCAGATCAGTCGGCACCTCGCGGCGTCGGCACCGGCCGCATTTCAGGTGACGCTGTTCGGCGCCTTATGCATCATCGACTGCGGTAACGGCACGCTGGCCGAGCGCATCGCCGATGCCTGCTATGACCATGGCGTACTGATCAGTCAAGCCGGCCCGATACTGCGGCTGTTGCCGCCGGTGACGATCGAGGCGGCGGTCCTGGAGCAGGCGCTCACTGTGCTCGATGGGGCGATCGGCGCATGCCTGGCCTGACGTTTCCTGATGTTGTGAGGGACTCGAAATGAGCGACACCACGCGGGTCTTGAGCCCCGGCTTGCCGTTGACGACGACACTGTTTCTGGAGCGTCATCTGCCATGGCGCTTCGCCGATTACCTGGAGGTCAAGAACGAACTCGCTCTACGCGGGAAATATCGGGAATGGGTGGAGGCGACCGCGCCGGTTCCGGTCGCCGGGACCGGCGCCGGGGTCGAAGTTCATCAGTTGCTCGGCCATCGCCATGTCGGCATGGGCCTGTGGTCCTTGAAGAGCCTGGTCACAGCGGCCCAGACCGAATTCGGCGTGGTGGTGCACGACGACGGCAGTCTGAATGCGGATGACAGGTCCCTGATGCGCCGACACCTTCCAGGGGTGCAGATGATCGCCCGCGGCGACGCCGATGCAGCCGTGCGTGAGCGCCTCGCCGACTATCCGGCCTGTACCAGCTTCCGCTTCGGCGAGGTGCTGGTCGGCAATCACCGGGGCCAAAGCTATAACATGTTCATCATGTCACTGATCTTGTTCGATATGAACCTGCTCACGGACGCTGACAAGATCATCATCCTCGACGCTGATGTGCTGTTCTTCCGCCGCCCGGACCTGATCGCGGACTGGGCCAGCGACCCCGCCGACACGCGTGTTTTCTATAGCGTCGAGGGCTACGCGCCCAAGCGGGGGCGCGATGGCAACTTCTCGTTCGGCCCGAAGGTGGCGCGCACGCTCAACTCCGGACTGCTCTGCCTCAGCAAATCCCAAGTCTATGACTTGGACCGGATCGAAGCCTGGGTCGGCGGAAATCCGGACCTGATGTATACGTCGCCGGTGTTTGAGCAGCTTTGCTACAGCTACTTGATCAAGTCCCGCGCCGATGCGGTAGAACTCGATCCGGCCCTGTACGGATTCAACTACACGACGCCGGCATCGATCGCGACCCACTTTGGCATGAAGCGCGGCTTTTACGAAAACCTGCCCCGTGCGTTAGCGGTAATCGCTGGCGGGCGTTGAGGCGAGCGCTAGCCCCGCGGTTCGCCGATTCCAGGGTCTGCGTGGTGGCCATCCGCAGCTTCCGGGCTGATTAACACGCCATAGATGGTTGCCGCAGATCAGTGGCTGGGCTGGGGTTTGGCGGTGTCACCGTACTCGGGCTCCGTCTCGGTTACAAGCGTTGGCCTACCGATGCAGTTGGCCAGGCGGACGAAGGCCGCCACGTCCAGGTTCTCCGCCCGCAGCCCGGGGTCGATTCCGGCCGCGGCAAAGGCCGCGGCGTCCGCCAGCCCCATGAGAGCGTTGCGCAGGGTCTTGCGTCGCTGCGAGAAGGCTGCCGCCACCAGGCGGGCGTGGGCCGCCCGGTCGTCAGGCGGCTGCGGCAGGGGCCGGCGAGGGCGCAGGCGCAGGAAGGCGGACTCTACCTTGGGGGCCGGGGTGAAGGCCCCGGGGCCGATGCGGAACAGGCACTCCGCCTCGCACCAGGTCTGCACCATCACCGAAAGCCGCCCGTAGACCTTGTTCCCCGGGTCCGCGGCGATGCGCTCCACCACCTCGCGCTGCAACATCAGATGCAGGTCCAAGACCCGATCGGCCTGGTCCAGGAAGCGGAACAGCAGCGGGGTGGAGATGTTGTAGGGCAGGTTGCCGACCAGGCGCAGCGACGCGGGCGCGCCGCCCAGGGTACCCAGGTCGAAGCGCAACGCATCGGCATTGTGGATGCGCAGGTCTCCCAGCCCCCCCAGGCGCTCGCGCAGGGGTTCGATCAGGTCGCGGTCCAGTTCGATCACGTCCAGTGACCCGGCCCCTTCCAGGAGTCCGCGGGTGATGGCCCCGTGACCGGGGCCGATTTCCACCAACCGCTCCCCCGGGTGCGGCCGGACGGCGTCCAGAATGCGCCGGATGGTCCCGGGGTCATGGAGGAAGTTCTGGCTGAAACGTTTGCGGGGCTGGTGCATACCCGTCAGTGTCTCCCAACGGGCGGCGAGATTCGAGTCCTAATGCGCACCCGGGTGCGATCAGAACTGATGTGGTGACCGAGATCCCTGGTACGCCATCGTTGTCGTTGTCGTTGTCGTTGTCGGATTGTTCGATTACGACAACGACAACGACAACGACGCCCGCTCCGGAAGGTCCGATCGCTGTAGGGTACGCAATGCGTATCCAACGGGATCGGCGTCAACACATCAGTTCCAATCGCACCCCGCGCCCCCTGGGGAGCGTCCCCGCGATTTACGCAGGTCTCTAATAAATAGAGGGAACGAACTTCTTGACCCGGGCGGCATAGGCCTGGTACTCCGGGTGACGCTCGATCAGCCAGCCTTCCTCCTTGCCGGCCTTGTAGTCGAAGAACAGGAAGGCGACCACCAGCAGGGCCAGGTGACTGAGGCTCAAGGTGTAGCAGATCCAACCCAGCGCGGCGAACAGCAAGGCGCTGTAGAGCGGGTGGCGCACGATGGCGTAGACCCCGCTGGTCACCAGTTGACTGTGGTCCACCGGATAAGGCAATGGCGTGATATAGGAACGCAGCGCGCGGGAACCCAGGCCGCCGAAGGCCAGCGCGACCAAGGCGCAGGCCGCCAGGATGACCAGGCGCGGCGCCGTGGTCGCGGCCAGCAGGTCGGGCGTCAGCCAGGGGTTCCAACGGGGCATCAGGGCGAAGGCGAAGAACAGGACGAACTGGAGGGCGACCAGCAGTTCGCCGCGTCGGCCATGCCAGGCGGCGGGGGGTGGGGCGCGATCGATGGGGGCGGGGGGCATGGAGACTCCTGCGGGTTATAGCCCAAAGTCTTCCCAGATGCGGCCGGGGGGCCGATTGGCAAGCCGACGGCGGCCCGCGCCACCCGTCGGGTGCACCGTGCGCACCATGACGACCGCGATTTCTTCGCTCTGCGAATTGGAATCAACTGCTGTGCCGCGTCCCGCGGGCGGCGCCAGGCCCCTGCGCGAGCCAGTCGACCTGGCCGCGGGCCGCACCAGCCGCCCCCGGTTGCGCGGCCTCGATCAGGCGTAACTGAATCGGGGCACCGACGCCGACGGTCGCGCGCCGCAAGGCGCCCAAGTCGACGTACCAAGCCGCCGCACCCGGCCGCTGCACCGCCACGTCGGTGTTGCCGTCACCATCGAAGTCACCGATGACGAAGCGCAGGCGCGGCTGATTGGCGAGGGACACCTCACCCACGATAGTGTCGCGGCAGACCTCCAGCGCGAAGCCGGAGCCCGCAACCGAGGCGCTGATGACCGGATTGAAACTGCCGCTGACGGCCGCGTGGCTGAGTTCGGCCTCGACGATCAACTGCCCCAAGGCACCCAGCAGGCCGGTGACCTGATCCTGAGGCGCCGCGGCGCTGGCCGCGGACAGGTGGGCCGGGTCGCCGACGCCAGGCGCGGGCAGGGGCAAGCGCGCGGGCACCGAACTGCACAGGCCCGCCGACGCGACGGGGAGTTGGTTCGTACCCGGCGTCAGGTCGGTGCAGACCAGGGACAAGCTCCCCACGACGACCGTCAGCAGGGCAAAAAGCCGGTTACTGTGCGTGTTCATGCGTCTATCTCCAACCTTATCATTCTGGTACGGGCGCCGGTCGGCGGGGCCCGGGTGGGGGAGGCTCTAAGTGGCCCCTCCCCTGACCGCCCTCGGTAAAGAGGAGACGGTCACTGGTTTGGCAGCAACTCTCATACCATCCATTCGGGAACCTGCACCGCCCGGCGACCGAAGATCAATTCTTTCAATGGGATGCGAGCGCCTGGACCTAACCGACAGTAAAACCGGAGATAGTCGACAGCACGGGCTTTATTATTTGTTTTGTAAGATATTTATTCCGACGAACCCACACAATCCCGGGGCGCGCGAGCACCGCCGGGCGCGGCCATCACCCTTGGTCGGCGGCCCCAACCTGGGCAATGCTGACCCTTGTGTCACCAAAGGACCAATCGCGGCACCTGGGTGATGGCCTCGTTGCGGCCCGGCGCTCAGTCACGCGGCGGCGCTGATGGTCCGGCGGCAGGCGCCAGATAATCACTGAGCCAGGCGTCGTAGGTCCGGTACAGGGCCAGGGCGGGCTCGACAGCGGCGATGACGCGCCCGAGGTCGATCACGTCGTAGAGATGGGTCAAGAGGTTGCGCATACCACAGGCGGCGATCAGTTCCGCGGCCATGGCGCCGGGCATGGCGCCCAGATCGGACAGGGCACTGAAGATCTCCCGATAGCTCCCCGGGGGCACTTGACCACTCGCCTTGAGTACCTGCAAGGACAGGTCGGCCGCGGACTCACACAGCAGTTGCAAGAGGCGCTCAATCGCATAGTGCTCGCGTCGCCGGCCCGCCGCGTCCAGGGCACCATAGACCGCCAAGTCGTGCAGGTATTGCCGGAAGAAGGCGCGCTTGCGCTCGATGACCTCAAGCTTGGCCGCGGTCATGGCCTGTCTCCCGCATCCGGTCGCGGATCCACTGGGTATCCGCGTAGAGAAAAAAGGCCCGGTCCTGCTCCCGATCAAAGAGCCCCACCGTGTCCTCGAAGAGGCAGCGCCCCTCCCGCATGACCTCGAACCGGGTCAGGGGGGAGGTCGCCGGGCCCAGCACCAGCAGGTCCAGGGCGATACCCGGAACCAGTGCGCCCAGATCGGACCACCAGCGGCCCTGCTCCAGCAGTTCGGGTTGAACCCGGGGCAGGACGGCCAGGTCCAGGTCCCGCCCTTGTCCGTCCCGGGCCACCGAACCGAACAGCACCACCAGCCGCCAGGCGTAGCGCCTGGCGAGCGGAATCAGCGCCGCCGCCAGGGCGGCAAGGTCCGGCCGGGCGCGTGTTTGTTCCGGGACCGCGGTGCCCTCGCCCGGCACCGGCCCCTCGGTCAGCAGCGGCCGCATGGCGTGCAGGAGGTTGGCGAACAACTGCGGGTGCCCGGCCTCCTCCCGCGCCAGCAGGGCCTTGGTGTGCTCGCGGCGGGTGGGCAGGGCGAAACAGGCCGGGCAACTGTCCGCCACCACCGGCAGGGCCGCGGCGCGGGCAAAGTCCGCGGTCTGGCGCTCGCGGCAATAGGCCAGCGGGCGGATGATGCGCAGGTCCCCGGCCTTGTTGACATAGTGCGCCTTCATGGTGCGCAACTGGCCGTTGTGGAAGATCGACATCAGCAGGCTTTCGGCCAGGTCGTCTAAGTGCTGGCCGAGCGCCAGGCAGTTGTAGCCCTGCTCGCGACAGACGCGGTACATGATGCCGCGCTTCATCCGCGCGCAGTAGGCGCAGAAGGAGTCGCCATCCATGTGGGTGCGCGCCTGCGCGATCAGTGGCTGGCGCTCATAGTGCCAGGTCAGCCCCGGGTAGCACTGGGGCAGGTGCGAGGGATCGAAGCCCGGGACCAGCGGGTCCACGGTCAGCACGGCCAACTCGAAGCGCACCGGGGCATAGGTCTGCAGGTGCCGCAGGATGTGCAGCAGCGACAGCGAGTCCTTGCCGCCCGAGACCCCCAGCAGCAGGCGGTCGCCGGCGCGGATCATGCGGTAGTCCGCGATAGCGCGACCCACCTGGCGCAGGAGTGATTTCGGGGGTTTCAGGGCGGGGTTGGGCATGTCCGATGACCGTCCACTTAATTCAATCGGGAATTCGGCTTCGCGGTACTAGCCCTTATGCGACGCCTGAGAGGTCGGCGCAAAGCGGAAAGTCCGGATCGTCCAGCAGTCGACGCCGGCGGTCAGGACCAGGCAGGAGGGGCCGCCGTGGGTGCGGGTACGGCCGGCGGCACCGGGGTTGAGCACCCAGGGCAGGGCCTCCTGATCCAGCAGCAGCCGGTGGCTGTGGCCGTAGACCAGGGCGCGGGCGCGCGGAAACCGGCGGCGCAGCCGTTCGTGGCGCCCGCGCGCCGGGGTCTGGTGGCCATGGATCACGACCAGGGTGCCGCCCGGCAGGGACACCTCGACCCAGCCCGGGAGCCGGTCCAGGACCGCCCGGTCCGCGCTGGGCCAATCGGCCGGGCGATCGTTGTTGCCGCGCGCCGCCCATACGGGGCCGTGCCGCGGTTGCAGGCAGGCGATGACCGCGGCGTTGCCGATATCCCCGCCGTGGACGGCCAGGTCGCAGTCGGCAACCACGGCGAGCACGCGGGGGTCCACCCACCCGTGGGTGTCGGAGAGGATTGCGACCCGCACCGGGGCGGGGTCGCCGGGGGCGGCGGCCGGGCCCGCCGCCGCCCCCGTCGGTGGTACATCCGTCATCATGATGTCCGCGCTCGTTCCTGCGTGGTGTCCCCGGCCGCACGCCGGACCCGGCACCGGGGGTCAATCGATCGTCAGGGCCAACTTGCCGGTCACATGCCCGGCCTCGAGCAGCTGGTGGGCCTGCGCGGCGGCGGCCAGGGGGAAGGTCTGGGAGACGTGGATCTTGAGTTCCCCGCTGTCGATCAACTTGCCGCAACGGCGCAGGATCTCACCCTGGTGGGCCAGGGCCCGCGGCAGGTCGCGCAATTGGGGCGTGAGCATCAGTTCCAGACTCAGGCGCAGGTTGCGCACGCGCGCCTCCTTCAGATCCAGGTCCGGCCCCGGGTCCAGGATGGTCACCAGGTTGCCGTAGGCAGCCATGGCCGGGATGGTCTGGCGGAAGCACGCCGGACCCACCGTGTCGAGGGCCACATCGACCCCGCGCCCTCCGGTCCACTCCATGACCGCGTGTACCAGGTCCTCCTCCCGATAGTTGATGCAATACTCGGCCCCCAGCGCATGGGCGAAATCGGCCTTCTCCGGGCCGCTCACCGTGGTGCAGACCCGCGCCCCGGCGAGGCGGGCGAGTTGGATCGCGACATGCCCCACGCCCCCGGCCCCGGCGTGGATCAACACGGTCTGATCGGCGGCGAGGCCCGCCCGGTCGCTCAGGGCCTCCCAGGCGGTCAGCAGGACCAGGGGGGCGGCGGCGGCCTCGGCAAACCCGAGCGCGTGCGGCTTGGCCTGGGCCAGATGGTTATCCAGACAGATGTATTCGGCATAGTTGCCGACCGGGCCGCCGAGCCCACCGTGACAGAACCAGACCTCGTCGCCCGGCTTGAAACGGGTCACGTCCGCACCAACCGCTTCGACCACGCCCGCCCCGTCGCAACCCGGGACCAGCGGGAATCCGGCGGGCAGGAGCGCCCCGTTGGCGCGAATCTTGGTGTCGACCGGGTTGACCCCGGCCGCCATCAGGCGAACCAGGATATCATCCGGTCCGGTCAGTTCCGGACGGGGCCGCTCCACCAGTTGGAGGACCGCGGGTCCGCCGGTCTTCTGTATCTCGATCGCGCGCATGGGCACTACTCCCGGAATCGTTTCGTCAAAGGGTCTAACAGTAGCCTTGTACCGGTCGGCATGACAACACCATGACGCTAGGATCTTCATCCATCGCCCCCGCGGCGGCCGTGCCGGTCGACGCCGCGCGTCGCCCAGCGGCCGCGGCCACGCGCCGGGCGGCTGCCGGACACCCGCGACCATGAGCGACCAGGCCCCCGATTGCAATAGTCTCAAGACCCGGATCAGCGACTTGGAGCGTCAGGTGGCGCGCCTGTCGGTGGTTCACCGGGAGTTGATCGAGACCCGCGACCGCCTGGACCGTGAGCTGGAACGCTTCGCGGGCATTCAGTCCTACAATACCCGTGCCATCGCCGTACGCGACCCCGGGCAGTTCGCCGCCATCACCGCCGAGGCGGTCCTGGAACTGTTCGAGCTGGGGTTCGCGCTCCTGTGGCCGACCGCCCCGGACGGAACCCCGGCGGACGCCCCGACGGCCGCGCTCGGCATCGCCCCCGACGCCATCCCCGGCGCGGCGTTGCGCGAGTTGCTCGCCGCGGAGCGCTTCCGCCGCAGTCGCACCGGCTGGTGGGGACCCGCCGACCCCCCGCCCGTCGCCCCCGCCGGGACGCATCAACTGGTCATCAGCGCCTGCGTCGGCCCGAGCGGCGTCAGCTTCGCGCTGGTCATCGGCGGGGTGGCGACGGGCGATCGGGACCATTATCGCGGGCTGGTCGCCGCGCACCTGGAGTCCTTCGCCGTCTTCGCCCAGCAGATCGGGGCGCTACTCCAGAACCGCAGTGATCAGGCGACCATCGAGCACCAGATGCAGCAGTTGCGACTCGAACAGGAGCGCCTCGACATGGCCGTGGAGGGCAGCAACGCGGGCCTCTGGGACTGGGACCTGGAGACCAATCGGGTCCACCTGTCGCCGCGCTGGAAGGCGATGTTGGGTCATGCCCCCGCGGAGCTGCAGGATACCTTTGCCGAGTGGGAGGCGCGCGTGCACCCCGACGACCTGGGGCCCTCCCGGGAGCGGGTGCGCGCCCACTTGATCGGTGTGACCGAGATCTATGAAAACGTCCACCGACTGCGCCACAAGGACGGGCATTACCTCTGGATCATGGCCCGCGGGCGCGCCCTGCGCACCGCGGCGGGCCGTCCCTACCGGATGGTGGGCATCCACCTGGACGTGACCGAGCAGCGCCGGGCGCGCGAGCAGGCGGAGGCCGCCAACCGCGCCAAGAGCGAATTCCTGGCCACCGTGAGCCACGAGATTCTGACCCCCATGAACGGGGTGCTGGGGATGCTCGAGTCATTGCAGCACAGCGGCCCGACCCCGGAGCAGGCGCCGCATCTGGCCACCGCCCGCCGCTCCGCCGAACACCTGCTCGACATCATCAACGATATTCTGGTCCTGTCCACGATCGAGGCCGGGCGCTTCGCGGCCGAAACCACCCCCTTCGCGCCGGGTCCCGTGCTGACGGCCGCCGCCGACGCCTTTCGCGACGCGATGGCGGCCAAGGGGCTCGACTACCGGGTGGACCTGGCCGCCGGGCTGCCCGATTGCCTGCTGGGGGACCCGGCATGCCTGACGCGAATCCTGCGCAACCTGGTGGGCAACGCGCTCAAGTTCACACCCGCGGGCACGGTAACGGTCGCGCTCGGCGGGCGGCCCCTGCCGGACGGTCGCTTCGAGCTGGCGCTCACCGTGCGCGACACCGGCATCGGCATGACCCCCGAGACCCAGGCGCGGGTCTTCAGCCCCTTCACCCAGGCGGACGGGGGCACCACCCGGGCCTACGGCGGCGCCGGCCTGGGGCTCGTCATCTGCCGCCGGCTCCTGGACCAAATGGGCGGGCGCATCTGGATGCAGAGTGAACCGGGCCGGGGTTCGGAGCTGCAGGTCCGCCTGCCCTTGGCGCCCGGCAGCGCCCGGGCACCGGAGCCGCCACCGCGGCCCCGCGCGCGGCGCGCCCTGCTGGCCGAGGACAACCTGGTCAACCAGAAGGTCGCCCGCCGCATCCTGGCCGGACTGGGTCTGGAGGTCCTGGTCGCGGACGACGGGCGCCAGGCCCTGGAGGTCTTCGCCCAGGGCGGTATCGACATCGTGCTGATGGACATCCAGATGCCGGTGATGGACGGTTACGAGGCCACCCGCCGCCTGCGCGCCCTGGAGGCCGAGCGCGCCTGGCCGCGCACCCCGGTGCTGGCGGTCAGCGCCAACACCAGTGCCGAGGACCGGGACCGCTGCCTGGCCGCCGGCATGGACGCCTTCGTCGCCAAACCGACCAACGCGGCCGGGTTCAAGGCGGCGCTGGCACGGTGGGTGGAGATCTAAGAGATTTCGCGCGGATTAGGCCTTGCGTGTCGACCGAGCATTGCCCCAACACATCCTCACCATTGTCGCCGCTTCGCCCTGATATACTGCGGACCTTACGCGCCTCCCCCGCCATGACCGCTGACCGGGAACCGTCATGACCAACAGACCCGATATCGATCCGCAAGAGACCCAAGAGTGGCTCGACGCCCTGGACGGCGTGCTGGAACAGGAGGGCGTCGACCGCGCCCACTTCCTGTTGGAGCGTCTCATCGACAAGGCCCGGCGCTCGGGGGCCCATCTGCCCTACAGCGCCAACACCGCCTATCTCAACACGATCCCGGTCCAGCAGCAGGAGCGCTTCCCCGGTGACCGGGCCATGGAGCGGCGCATCCGCTCCTTCGTGCGCTGGAACGCCATGGCGATGGTGGTGCAGGCCAACCGGCTGTCGACGGAACTCGGGGGCCACATCGCCTCCTTCGCCTCCTCCGCCACCCTGTTCGACGTGGGCTACAACCATTTCTTCCACGCCCGCACCCCGGACCACGGGGGCGACCTGGTGTTCATCCAGGGCCACTCGGCCCCGGGCATCTATGCCCGCGCCTACCTTGAGGGCCGCATCAGCGAGGACGACCTGCTCAACTTCCGCCAGGAGGTGGACGGCGGGGGCCTCTCCTCCTATCCGCACCCCTGGCTGATGCCCGATTTCTGGCAGTTTCCGACGGTCTCGATGGGGCTGGGCCCGATCATGGCCATCTACCAGGCGCGCTTCATGCGTTATATCAACGACCGGGGGCTGGTCAACACCAGCAACCGCAAGGTCTGGGCCTTTCTGGGGGACGGGGAGATGGACGAGCCCGAGTCCATGGGCGCCATCGCGCTCGCCTCCCGGGAGCGGCTGGACAACCTCATCTTCGTGGTCAACTGCAACCTGCAGCGCCTCGACGGCCCGGTGCGCGGCAACGGCAAGATCATCCAGGAATTGGAGGCGGACTTCCGCGGGGCCGGCTGGAATGTCATCAAGGTCATCTGGGGGAGCTACTGGGACCCGCTGATCGCCCGCGACCAGGACGGGGTGCTCCTAAAGCGCATGGAGGAGTGCGTGGACGGGGACTACCAGGCCTACAAGGCCCGAGACGGCAAGTTTGTCCGCGAGCACTTCTTCGGCAAGTATCCGGAAACCGCCGAGATGGTCGCCAATATGACCGACGAGGACGTCTGGCGCCTGAACCGCGGCGGTCATGACCCGGCCAAGGTCTATGCCGCCTACGCCGCCGCCGTGAAGACGACCGGTCAGCCCACCGTGATCCTGGCCAAGACCATCAAGGGGTACGGCATGGGCGTGGCCGGCGAAGGGATGAACATCACCCACTCCCAGAAGAAGATGGGCGAGGTGGCGCTCAAGGCCTTCCGCGACCGCTTCAACATCCCGCTGTCGGACGATCAGCTCGACGCCACCCCCTTCTACAAGCCCCCCGTCGACAGCGAGGAGATGCGCCACCTGCACGGACTGCGCGAGGCCCTGGGCGGCTTCCTGCCGGCCCGGCACGACACGGCGGCGGCGCTGACGGTCCCTGAGCTTGCCGCCTTCGCCCCGCTCCTGGAGGGCACCGGCGACAAGGAGCAGTCGACCACCATGGCGTTCGTGCGCATCCTCAACATCTGTCTGCGCGACAAGGAGATCGGCCCCCTGGTCGTGCCGATAGTCCCGGACGAGGCGCGTACCTTCGGCATGGAGGGGCTGTTCCGCCAGGTCGGCATCTATTCCTCCGTCGGCCAGCTCTATCAGCCGGTGGACGCCGATCAGGTGATGTCCTACCGGGAGGACAAGAAGGGGCAAATCCTGGAGGAGGGGATCAACGAGGCCGGGGCCATGTCGTCCTGGATCGCGGCGGCCACGGCCTATGCGAACCACGGCCAGGCGATGATCCCCTTCTATATCTACTATTCGATGTTCGGCTTCCAGCGCATCGGCGACCTGGCCTGGGCCGCCGGTGACATGCAGGCGCGCGGCTTCCTGATCGGCGGCACGGCCGGGCGCACCACGCTCGCGGGCGAGGGCCTCCAGCACCAGGACGGCCACAGCCACCTGCTGGCCGCCACCATCCCCAACTGCATCTCCTATGACCCGGCCTATGCCTATGAGCTGGCGGTGATCGTCCAGGACGGACTGCGGCGCATGTATCAGGAGAAGGAGCGGTGGTTCTATTACATCACCACGATGAACGAGAACTACCCCCAGCCGGCCCTGCCGGAGGGGCCTGATGGGAGCACGGTGACCGGCATCCTGAAGGGCATGTACCGCGTCCAGCGGGGCGAGGAGCGCACCCACCGGGTACAATTGCTGGGCGCCGGCACCATCCTGCGCGAGGTGCTGGCCGCGGCCGAGCTGCTCGCCCGTGACTTCGACGTGGGCGCCACGGTGTGGAGTGTCACAAGCTTCAATGAACTACGGCGCGAGGGCATCGACGCGGAGCGCTGGAACATGCTCCACCCCGAGGACGAACCGCGGGCGCCCTATGTGACGGCCCAACTCACCGACACCCGCGGACCCGTCATCGCCGCCACCGACTATATGCGCGCCTATGCCGATCAGATTCGGCCCTATTGCCCGCGTCGCTATGTCGTGCTGGGCACCGACGGCTATGGCCGCAGCGACATGCGCAGTCAGTTGCGCAAGTTCTTCGAGGTCAATCGCTACTATGTGGCGGTAGCCGCCCTCAAGGCCCTGGCGGACGAGGGCGCGATCCCCGCCGCCAGGGTCGCGGAGGCCATCGCCAAATACCGCATCGACCCGGAAAAGCCCAATCCGGTGACCGTCTGAAACGCCCGGCAACACAGGCTTTGGAGAATACAGCGTGGCACACCTCGAAACCATCCTGTTGCCCGACATCGGCGATTTCGCCGAGGTCGAGATCATCGAGATCCTGGTCGCCCCCGGCGAGCGGATCGAACCCGAACAGTCACTCCTGACCCTGGAGAGCGACAAGGCGACCATGGAGATCCCGGCGCCGCGCGGCGGGGTGATCCAGGACCTCCTGGTCAAGGTCGGGGACAAGATAGCGGCCGGCAGCCCGCTGATGACACTGGCGACGCAGGATGCGGCGGCGCCGCCCCCCGCGGCGTCGCCAGTGGCCGAGCCGACGGCGGCCAGCCCGACGGCGGCCCCGACCCAGGCCGCAGCCCCAGCCGTGAGCGGGGTCGGCGAGACCATCTCAGTCCTGCTCCCGGACATCGGTGACTACGCCGAGGTGCCCGTGATCGAGATCCTGGTGGCCCCGGGCGAGCGGGTGGAACAGGATCAATCCATCCTGACCCTGGAGAGCGACAAGGCGACCATGGAGGTCCCCTCGCCGCAGGCCGGCGTAGTAGAGGGTATCGCGGTCCAACTCGGGGACAAACTGAGCCAGGGCGACCTGATCCTGACGCTGCGGGTGGATGGCGGCGGCGCGGCGGCGCCGACGGCAGTTGCTCCAGCCCCGGCCGCGGAACCGCCCGCCAAGCCCGCGCCGACGCCCCCCCAGCGCGCCCCTGGCGAGGCCGAGCGGCGTCAGGCCCCGGTGCCCCTGCGTCCGGACGACCTGGCCGCCATCGGTGCTGCCGGTCGCAAGGCCCACGCCAGCCCCACGGTGCGGCGTCTGGCGCGGGAGCTGGGCGTTGACCTGATCCTGGTCAAGGGGTCAGGGCCCAAGGACCGCGTGCTGCGGGAGGACGTGCAGGGATATGTCAAGCGCACCCTGGCCCAGGGGGCCGCGGCGTCCGCCGCGGGCGCCCTGCCCTTCGCGCTCCCCGCCGCGGCGGCCGTGGACTTTTCCAAGTTCGGACCCGTCGAGGTCAAGGAACTCTCCCGCATCCAGAAGCTCAGCGGCCGGCACCTGCACCGGTGCTGGCTCTCGATCCCGCACATCACCCAGTTCGATGAGGCGGACATCACCGAGTTGGAGGCCTTCCGCAAGGCGCAGAAGGACGCCGCGGAGGCGGCGGGGGTGAAACTGACCTTCCTGCCCTTCCTGCTCAAGGCCGTCGCCACGGCCCTGAACCGCATGCCCACGGTCAAGTCGTCCCTGACCCCGGACGGCGACGCACTGGTGATGAAGCACTACACCCATATCGGCGTCGCTGTGGACACCCCCAACGGGCTGGTGGTCCCGGTGGTGCGCGACGTGGACAAGAAGGGCATCTACGACCTGGCCCGGGACCTGATGGATTTCAGCAAAAAGGCCCGAGACGGCAAGCTCCTGCCCGGCGACATGCAGGGCGGCTGCTTCACCATCTCCAGCCTCGGGGGCATCGGCGGCACCGCCTTCACCCCCATCGTGAATGCCCCTGAGGTAGCCATCCTGGGGGTTTCGCGCTCGGACACGAAGCCGGTATGGAACGGAAAAGAATTCGTGCCGCGCCTGATGCTGCCGCTATCGTTGTCTTATGACCACCGGGTGATCGACGGCGCCGCGGGGGCGCGCTTCACTACCCTGCTCGGGCGACTCCTGGGGGACATCCGCACCCTGCTGCTCTGATGCCCGCGCGGGTGCGATCAGAACTGATGTGGTGATCGAGATCGTGGGTACGTTGTCGTTGTCGTTGTCGTTGTCGTTGTCGAATAATCCGACCACGATTACGACAACGACAACGACGCCCGGTCCTTGAGAACGCCCGGTAGCCTGTAGCTGTAGGTGCGCGATGCGTACCCTACGACATGTGCGTTAACACATCAGATCTGATCGCACCCTGCCCGCGCCCCGGCGTCCGATGCTTCAGCCTTGCCCTGTGGGAGTCCGGTCCCGCGGGGACACGAGTGAAATGATCGGGCGCTGGACTACCAGAACCTGGGCTCGAACCCCGGCCGATTCTTGACCTCCATGACCTGATCGCCCACGGCAAGCACCAGGAAGCCCAGCCGCTCGGCGTAGTTGAGCACACTGTCGTCCACCGACAGGGTGGCCAGGATGCCGACGACCGGCAAATGGGCGCGCGCGGGCAGGAATTCCCGGAAGGCGGCGATCTCATCGATCAGCCGGTCGACATCCGCACTGCGCAGGGTGGCCTTGGTGCTGTTCAAGGCGGCCACCTCGGGGGCGATGGCAAAGGCATCGAACTCCCGCACCCGCCCGTCGGGCAGACGCAACCGCACCCGGGCCTGGATGCTGTCGAATTCGCGGCCCAGCGTCTCACGCAGGATGCGCGGCAGGCTGGGGTAGACCAAGTCCTCGACCATGGTGCCGAGCTTGTTGGCGAGGTCGCCCCACTTGCGGTTCATCTCGCGGCGCTCGGCGATGGACTCGGCCTTGAATCCCAGCATTTCGGCCTTGAATCCCAGCATTTCGTCCTTGAACTCGCGCATTTCGTCCTTGAACTCGCGCATCTCGTCCTTGAACTCGCGCATCTCGTCCTTGAACTCGCGCATCTCGTCCTTGAACTCGCGCATCTCCGCCGTGGTGCGCTGCTGGGACTTATAGAGCTTGTTGAACTCGATCCCCACACTCGCGACGAACCGGTCGATCGAGGCCTCGAGTCGATCGACGCGTTCGGCGGTGGCAGGCAGCGGGGCGGGCATGGGATGACTCCGGTTGGTCGGCGCAGGAGAGTATAGCCCTGCGCGACGGTTTGAGCCCGGCGACCGCCCGGCGGCGGGGACCGCGCCGGACCTACCTCAAGGGCCGGGCCCCGCTCAGGCGGCGACGCGTTCGGTCCTTTCCTCCAGGCGCCGAATCAACGGATACAGATTCTCGGTCTCGCGCTGGATGCGATCGAGCACCAACCCGAACATCTGATTGGTGTCCCTCACGAAGGCGGCGTGATCGGCGATCTTCAATTCCTGTTTACGCTCGTCGCACCAGTCCTTGAGGTAGGCGGCGAAGATCCGCTTGATCTCCACGGAGCCGGACAGGAAGCGGTCGGCGGTATTCACCATGAGCCGGTCCTGACTCTGAATGAGACGCCCGCAGAACTGGGCGTCCACCATCTCCATGTGCTGGCGAACCTTGCTTACGTATTCAAAGAAGAGCTGGCGCGCGCAGTCGGTATCACACATGGCGCGCTTGCGAATGAGATAGAGAAAGACATTGGAGATCTCCGTGATCTTGTGATTTTGTTCGTGACATCTCGCGAAATTGACCATGTTACTCCGCCCTCCGGGGTTTTCTTGTGGTAATGTGAAAATGATATTTCCGATCGCGCCGCCGGCCCCACACCGGGGGCGAAAGGCGCAAGCAACGCGGCGGTCAGGAAAATGACCGCGGGGCCGTGCGGGCCGCCGGCCCACCCCGGTTGAGCCGGCGGCGACACTGCACCAATACCCTGCAACCAGAGCAGCGGGCCGGTTCCCGGGTCGCCGCATGCCGTGAAGCGAAAACGTAACGCCCCGGCGCGCCTTTTACAAGAGCTAATTGCCGGGACGCACACAATCCTTGCCGCCGCTTTGTCCCCGGCCTTTCCGCCTGCTGGTCAGGTACGCCGGGCCGGTGGCTGGTACACCCGCAGACCGAGTCCCCGGGATCGATACATGAGGCAATAGCATCAGACGACGCTAATATTCGGAAAAGCTAATTCGACGGTTTCCGGCACCTGCGTGTGCCCTGGGTCAATACAGGAGCGGCGCGGCCGGCGGCGCCGTCGGCTTGGGCAGACCGCGCAGGACTGCGGCCACGTCCTCGCTGAAGGCACCCAGGGCCGCGCTCATGGCAGCGATGAGCGCCGCCTGATCCGCCGGCGGGCGCAGGGGCTGACGGTAACTGGTCTCGCGGGCCGCCAGGGTCTGCTCCAGGCGGGGGTCCAGCACCGCCCAGCGCACCTTCAGCACGGCCTCGCCCGCCGGGGTGCCCTCGAAGGTCAGCACGTCCGCGGTGATGCGAAAATCCAGTGGGAAGCGGACCTCGGTCGGGAAGATCAGGACCCGGCTGGTGCCGACCAGATAGGCCAGGTTCTCGCTCCAGACCCGCAGGAAGTCGTCCTGCAGGGTCCCGCCCCAGCGGTTGAACTCGTCCAGGGCCAAACGGTTGTTGCCATCGCGCGAGACGATCTGCGGCCGATCCAGAAAGCCGGGAAAGGTCACCGGCCCCAACCCGATGCCCAGGGTACCGCCGGTCACCGCGGCGTGCCCGTCCGCCGCGGGTAGTGGTCTCAGGGTAAAGAAGTTCGACGGGGGTGAGCCGGCACAGCCGGCGACGGCAAGGACCCAGCCAAGCCACCAGCAAAGGGAGAAATGAGTCCGCTTCGCGGGCCTCGCCGCGCGCCCGACGACGGCCCCGTCGCCAACCACTGCCGCTGTCACTAGCGCCCCCCCGCCTTGCCCTTCAGCAGCGCCTCCGGGTGACGCTCCAGGTAGTCCGCCATGAGCCGCACGGAGCGCGCCGCGGCGCCCACCTCCGCAAACATACGTTCCATCTCGATATATAGGGGAGAATTGAGCGCCACAATGTCACCGGCATACTTCATGGTGGTCGAGGTCGCGCGCAGGGCCGCGCTCAGTTGCGGTGCGAGCTCGCCATCCAGGCGCTCCGCGCTCTTGCGCACCGCGGCCAGGGCCGCTTGCGTCTCTGCGACCGCGCCCTGCAATTCCCGGGAGTTGATCAGCGCGTTGGCGCCGGCCGCCGCCTGACCCAGGTCGCGGCCGAGCTGCTCGATCGGCAGGCGATCGAGCTTTTCGAGCACGCTGGTCGCCCTGGTGGTCAGGGCCTCCAAGGGCGCCGGCACGGTCGGCAGCACCACATAGTCGCCATGCCGCGAGGGGCGCTCCGGCGGGGCGCCAGGATGGAAATCCAGGTCCACATAGAGGGCACCGGTCAGTAGATTATCCGATTTGAGCTGGCCGCGCAGACCATTGGCGACCAGGCGTTCGACCACGGCGGCCGGCTCGATCCGCCCCGGGTCGCCACTGACACCGATGCGCTCCGGCTCGACCTCCACCAGCACCGGGATCTGGAAGTCGTAGTCGTCCACATTGAAGATCAACTGCACGTCCAGCACCCGACCGATGGCGATGCCGCGCAACCGCACCGCGGCGCCCACCGCCAGGCCGCTCACCGAGCCCTTGAAATACAGCAGGTAGCGATCCTTGTGGGCGTAGGTCTTCTCGTGGGCTTGCTCCCGACTCGGGTAGAGCGCCAAGACCTCGCCCGCCGCGGCCGCCTTGCGCTCCCCGTCGATGGTATCCGGGGTGTCGAATGAGATGCCGCCGATCAGCACCGACAGGAGTGACTGGGTGTCCACCGTGACCCCCGCGGTGGAGATCGAAAAATCCAGCCCGCTCGCGTTCCAGAAGCGGGTATTGGTATAGACCAGGCGGTCGTAGGGGGAGGAGACGAAGATCTCGATGTTGACCGACCCCCCATCCGTCTCCAATTGGTGGCCCGCCACCTGCCCGACCTGGATCTGCCGGTAGTAGACCGGAGAACCGATATTGAGCGACCCCAGGGTCGGGGAGCGCAGCAGGAAGCGCTTACCGGCCTCCGAGGTGGTGAAGAGCGGCGGTTCCTCCAGACCCAGGAAGCGGCGCGCCGACTTACCCTCGGTCACCGGATCGATCGCGATATAGGGTCCCGACAGCAGCGTCTCCAGACCGGACACCCGGCTCGCACTCACCCGCGGGCGCTCCACCCAAAAACGGGTATCGGTGGTCAGGTAGGCACTGGATCCGTACTTGAGCTGGGCGGTCACCAGGATCGACTTCAGATCCGGACTCACATCGATGGCGGTCACCTCCCCCACGTCCACGTCCTTGAACTTGACCTTGGTCTTGCCGGCCTGGAGCCCAGCCGCGGAGTTGAACTGGATCTGGACCCGCGGCCCCTGCTCGGCATAAGTCTTGTAGGCGAGCCAGGCGCCGATGACCAGGGCCACCAGCGGGATCAGCCAGACGATCGAGGGCCGGTCGCGCCGCCGCGTCACAGCCTCGGGCAGCGGCGCGCCGGGCCAATCCGCCCACTCCTCAGCCTGTCCGGGCGCGGACGGCGCTGGGGCCGTCCGCGCCCCGCGCCCCGGGATCGCCCCGTTCTCGGTCTCTGACATGGTCCTGCCCTTGTTGCAACGCCCGTTCTGATTCCAGGTCCGGCCCCAGGCGATCCCAGATCAGCCGGGGATCAAATGACATGGCGGCCAGCATGGTGAGAACCACGACCGCGCAGAAGAAGATGGCCCCCGTCTGCGCCTCCACGCTGGCCAGGTTCCCCAGGCGCACCAGAGCCGCCAGGATGCTGACCACAAAGACGTCCACCATCGACCAGCGGCCGATGGTCTCGGTGATCCGATACAGCCGCGTGCGCTCGCGCGGGCGCCAGCCGGAGCGCACCTCAACCGAGATCAGGAGATAGACCAGGATCAGGAGTTTCAGCAGCGGCACAAAGACGCTGGCTACGAAGACGATCGCCGCCAAGGGCCACATCCCGTGGGTCAGCAGATACCCGACCCCACTCAGGATGGTATCCGATCGGACGCGCCCGAGCGACGTGACCGTCATGATCGGCAGCAGATTGGCGGGCAGATAGCAGATCACCGCGGCCAGGACCAGGGCCCAGGTCCGCTCCAGACTCTCCGGTTTGCGGTAGCGCAGCAGCGCGGCGCAGCGCGGGCAGTGCAGCCTCAGGCCAGCGCCCGGGGCCGGGTGCCGCGCCACCACCAGTTCACAGACCTCGCAGCCGATGGAGTCCGCAGCCCGCAGCGGCGCGCCGGCCCGGGTACCGCGCGGCACCCGCGACCACACCAGATCCGGGTCCAGGGCCGCCTGGGCCCCCGCCAGGACGAAGATCAGGACGGCGAAGGCAAAGAGCGAGGGGCCGGCGAGGATGGTCGCCATCTCCGAGAGCTTCACCACCGACACCAGGATACCGAGCATGAAGACGTCCATCATCCCCCAGGGGGTCAGGTTACGCACATAGCGGAACAGCGAGGGCAGCCAGGACGGCAGGCGCCGCGCGTACAGCGGGATCAGCACCGCCAGGAGCAGGGTCAACTGCAGACCGGGGGCCAGGATACTGGTGAATGCGACCACCGCGGCGATCTGCCACTGCCCCTGACCGTAGAGCTCCAGGACGCCGGTGAAGAGCGTCGTCTGCGTCACCTGACCCTGCATCGAGAAGGACAGGAAGGGAAAGCCGTTGGCGATCGCAAAGAGCGCAAGCCCCGCGATCGTCAAGGCCAGCGTCCGGTTCAGGCTGTCGGGCCGATCCCGATGCAGCACGCAGCCGCAGCGGGCGCATACGCTGGACCCACCCGGCGGCAGGACCGGGATGCGCTGGAGCAGGCCGCATTCCGGGCATTGCGTGAGGTCGTCGTGCATGGGTCGGCAGTCAGTGGTCAGTGGTCAGTGGTCGGCGAATAGAGGATAGTGCAGGGCGAACCGGATCGGGGCAAGTTCGCCGTCGCCCGCGGGTGCGATCAGAGCTGATGTGTTAACGCACATCTCGTAGGGTACGCATCGCGTACCCGCCAAGCTGCGGCGACCGCCGGAGCCGGATAAGCCGTACCCTACAGCTACCGGACGTTCCCACGGACCGGGCGTCGTTGTCGTTGTCGTAATCGAACAATCCGACAACGACAACGACCACGACCACGACAACGACCGCTGACCGCTGACCACTCGAAAAATGCCCCGCATCGACTTCTACACCCTGGAATCCGACAGCCCCGGCGACCGTTACCTGCTCACCTGCCGACTGGTGGAGCGCACCCGTGCCGAACACCTGCGGGTACTGATCCACTGCCCGGACCTGACGGCGGCGCGCCACCTGGACCGCCTGCTGTGGACCTGGCGCCAGGCCAGCTTTATCCCCCACGGACTGGTGGGCCAGACCGACCATGAACTTACCCCGGTCCTGATCGGCCTGGACGGCACCCCGGAGGCCGAGACCCAAGTCCTGATCAATCTGGCCCCGGCCGCCCCGCCCTTCTTCAGCCGCTTCGCCCGCGTCTGCGAGCCAGTCGATCAGGACCCGGCGGTGCGCGCCGCCGCCCGCGAACGCTTCCGCTTCTATCGCGACCAGGGCTTCCCGCCGGCACACCACCCGGTCCGGCTGACGCCGGGTGATGGGGACGCCTGGTAGCAATCCCGCCGGCCCCCGGGCAGCGGCACCCCCGCCTAGCCATCGGCGACCTGGCCCTGCGCAATTTTCAAAGCGATACGTCGGTCGCGGAGGTCACCCGGGCGGTGATCGGCGCAACGCCTTCAATGATCTGTTTTCTTTGTGTCTTTGTGTCTTTGTGAGAGCAATTGCCGGACTTAGGCTAACCTAGGCTCGAGCGCGCAGTCGGCAGCCAATCGGGCTTTCTGGTTGCCCGTGCGGCCGGCCGCTGGAATTCAGGCAGAGGAGCGGATGATGGGACCAACCCCGGACTGGACGAGACTCCGTGAGGCGGTGCGTGCCGGTGAGACCGGCCAACCGTTGCTGAGCGCGTGTCGAGCGTTGCGCGAGTGGATCGATCTGCCCGCGCCCGAGTGCGCGCGGCGGGTCGCCGCGGCGGTCGACGACGAGGCCGCCGCGCGCGCACTGCTGCAAGCCAAGGCCGTCGTGTCGACGCGGCTCTGGCGCGAGACCTTTGGGGTTGCGGTGGAGCCCTCACCGGCGGCGCTCACACAACTCGCCGAGCGCTCGCAGGGCGGTACCGCCACCCCCGCCGAACAGCGCTACATCCGGCGCTTCGCCGCGCTCCAGACCATCGTGGGGGAGGTCGTGCAGGCGTTCCCCGCGGCGGTCGAACCGCCCGCGCCCCCCGACGCGCGGCGCGAGGAGCTCGACGCGATGCTCCCCGCGCTCCAGCGCGCCATGCGCGACTGCGCCGGGCCCGGCGCAAGCCCGGAGCAGGTGGCGGCCCTGGAGACGGCCATCGCGCAATGGCGGCACGGGGGGGACGCCTGGGCGCCGCCGCTGCCGCTGGATCACGCCTGGTGGCTGGGCATGGCACTCTACTGGCTGGGCTCGGCCTTGCTCGGTGACGGCGATGTCGAGCGCGCGCGCACGGCGTTCAGTGAGGGCGCGACCCATTTCGAACGGGCCGGCGCCGCCGACCACGCGCAGGACATGCACCAGCGGGTCACCGGCATCGACAACGGCGTGCGGGCCGATTGCGACGCGGTCACGGCGCCGTCGCTGCGCGCCTTGCTGGGGCCGCAGGAACCGCTCGAACGCTGCGCGTCCTTGGCCGCCCTGGCGAGTGCCGCGCACGACGCGGGCGATCACTTCGAGTTTGTGCGGCTCGCCGAACTGCTCGCCGAACTGCTCGCCGCCGCCGGCTATGCCGATCCGCAGCCGCAGGTCGAGACGGCCGTGCTCGGCTGGGTCGATACCGCCGCCGACACCCTGCAGGGCAATGCGCTCCTCGCACGCTTAGGCGATGTGGGCACGCACTGGTGCCTCGTAATGGGCGCGCGCGCGACCGCGCCGCTCGGTGACGGCAAGCATCTGGACGCGGCCGCCGGCGCGCGGGCCGAGGCGAGCCTCGCCGCCATCGCGACGTTGCTCGGTCAGGTCTTCGAGGTCGCCGACGCGGTCCGCAGCGAGGTTGCCGCCGAACTCGCGACCTGGTTCGGGTCCACCACCGCGGGCATCGTCGGCGCCCGCCCGGGGGAGGCCGTGCCGGATGGCACACACCAAGTCCTGGCGGCCAACCAAACGGAGCGCGTGGCAGCGCTCAACGCGGCACTCTACGCGCTGCGTCTGGCGTGCAACGAAGGTCCCGCCGAGGCACACCTGACCAAGGCACGACGGTTGATCACAGAGGCCGAGGCACTCGGGTGGCGGGCCCCCCTCGTGCAGGCGCAGCTCGAGCTGGGATACGTACTCCTCGCCCTGAAGCGCTACAACCAGGTCCCCGACTTGACGGCCGCCGCCCTGCGCACCCTGGCACCGACGCGCGCGGCCTCGCTCGACGCCTTCAGCGTCTCCTATGAGCGCGAGTTGTACCTGACGGCCGTCCAGTTCGAGGTGCGAGCGCGGGCCGGGTTGCGCGATCACGAGGCCGTGCTCGCCACCTGCCGCCGGGTCATCGCGCAGATCGAGGAACAGCGCACGCGGGTGAGCGCGCAGTATCAGCAAGCGGCCTTCCTCGCGACGCGCGCCGAGTTCTATGAGTACTGCGCGGCCGCCGCGCTGAAGCTCGGCCGCCACGACCTGCTGGTGGCGACCACGGAGCACCTCAAGGCAAGCGGCGCCTGGCGGCTCCCACGGGTCGCGCTGGAGCGCCTCCCGGCCGCGGCGGCCGCGCAAGTGACCGGGCTGGACCAGGAGTATGCAGAGGTCAACCGCGCACTCGCGCTCGCGCCGCCGGGCGGGCCGGTGACCACGCAACTGCTGGAGCGCCGTCGCCGGGTCGCGGCCGCCCGCGGCATCGCCAGGCAACGCGCACAGCCACTCGACGCGCCCACGCTCACCGTCGCCGCGGTACAGGGTGCACTCGCGGCCGACGAAGCGGCGCTCTCCTGGTTCTGGCTGCGCGATGAGGTGCTGATCGGGCTCGCGTTCACCCGCGAGCGCTTTGAAACGGCCGTCATCGAGCCGGCGAGCGGGGATCGGCAACACCTCGCTACCTGGCTGCTCTGTATGCGCGCCTTCAGCGGCCCCAAGCCGGCGACCGCCGAGATCATCCCCGCGCTCGACCAACTCGTGGACGCGCTGGCGCCGGTCCTGCTGCCCGACGCCTTGCGGCGTGTCATCGACGGGAAGGCACGACTCATCCTGAGTCCGCACCGCACACTGCATCTGTTCCCGTTCCATGCCGCGCGTTGGGACCTGGCAGGGGGGGCCACCGCGGCGTCGGCGGCGGGGGACGACCGACCCTGGCTGATCCAGCGCTTCGCCGTTCGTTATGCCCCGAACCTCACGAGCCTGCTCCACGACTGGTCCGGTCGCCGTGAGGGTCCGGTGCTCGCCGTCGGCATCGGCAACTTTGGGGACTCGGGCCTGCCGGCCATCAAGAACGCGCCGCTGGAGGCGGCCGAGGTCGCGGCGGTACATGGGGCCGCCGGCAGCGCGGCCATCGACTGCTCGCGCGCGGCCTTCCTGGCGTTGCCGCTCCCCGGGGTTCGGTGTCTGCACCTGGCCACGCACGGCAGCAGCGTACTGACGGGCGAGGCGCTCGATGATCCGCTCGACTGCGGCATCGCCCTCGCCGACGGGGTCCTCGACGGTTGGCAGCTCGGGACCCTCGACCTGCCGGCCGAGTTGGTCGTCCTGGCAGCCTGTTATTCCGGGCAGCGCGCCATCAGCGGACGCGGGCTGTCGCGCCTGCCGGGGGACGACCTCTTCGGTCTACAGGCCGTGCTGTTCGAGGCCGGGGTCGGCACCCTGCTGGGCGCGCTCTGGCCGGTCGACGACCGCAGCGCCCGCGCCATCCTCGTGGACTTCCACCGCGCCTATGCGGCCGGCGCGGCGCCGGACCTGGCGCTGCAGTCGGCCCTGGTCGCACACCTGGCGGACCCGCTGCGCCGGCAGACCCGCTACGACTGGGCGCCGTTCTTTCTCACCTCACTGCGCAACCCGCGGTACGGCAGGACCCCGGGTCAGGTCGCGGTCAGCCAGTCCAGCAGTCGTTCGCCGGTCGGGGGGTAGCCGAAGAGTGTCGTATGGATGACGCCCGCGCTCGCGGGCACGGGCAGCCGCCGTGCGTCCGGAATCGGGAAGGCCGGGCACCCCGACACGGCGAACACCCCGGGCTCGGGCACCACGAGGTCGTTAGGCACCTGCTCGAAGACCCGGTCGAGCACCGCGTCGGCCACGGTGCCGCTGATGAGCGCCTTCCACCCGTCGCCCACCGGCGCGAAATCGGCGCCGATCGCATGGTATCCCGTACCCGACGGGGCGCCGCCATTCAGCCGCGCGAGGAAGTCGCCGCCCGGCTGCATGGACGCGAGCCCCTCGAGGCCCTGGAGCGTGCCATGGCCGATGACCTTGACCGCCGTGATGATCGCCTCGAGCGTCTCTTCCACCGGTCCGGTCGGGAAGAGGTTCAGGGCGGTGGTCAGGCGATCGAGCATGGTCACCAGGTGGTCCGGATCGGCGAGCGGCGTCCCGGCGTTGGGCACGCCGACGAAGACGATCTTCCCCACACTCAGGTTCGGTGTCCCCAGCCCCATGGCGGCCGGGTCGGCCAGGGTGCGCGCCACCAATCCGCCCCGGCTATGACAGACGATATCGACGGCGAGCGGCCGGTCCGGGAGCTGATCGAGCAGCCAGGCGACATTGCGCCGCGGGTCATGCGAGAGCGTGAAGTGGTTGAACGCGAACACCCGTCCACCGTAGCGCCGGTAGAGTTCGGCGAATACCGGGTCGGGGAGCCCGGCGAAGGCCGCGTGCGCCGTGCTGAAGGTACCGTGGATGAACAGCAGGGCGCGCCCCTGCGCGAGGCGTGCCCAGTCCGCGACGCCGAGCGGCGCGGCACTGGCCGCGCGGAAGTTCGTCGGTGCAAAGTCGCGCAGGCCATAGGGTCGGTTGCGGGTCTCCCAGCGTTCAGTGAAGAACTCGCCCAGGGCCCCGACGATCGGGTCAGTGATCGGATAGACCAGCACTTTGAGCAATTTGTGTCCGAGCGTGCCCAGCAGCCCGCGATTGGCTGACGGCGCGGCGGGCGCCGCCCCGAGCACTGTTGCCGGGATGCGAAAGCGCTTCACCCCGCCGCTGCCGCGCGTGGTGCTCGGCTCGGTCAGACCCTGCGCGTCCAGCGGCAGGTGCCAGGTGAGTACGCCGAACTCGTCGGCGGCGAGGACCAGTTGGCCGATGTCGGGACCCAGGTCGGGGACGGCGAGTTCCAGCACGTCCTGGCAGCCATCGCTGCTGCGCAGCGTGGCCGCGGCGGCCACGGCCGGGGGCCGCTGCACCCGCAGGTCCACCTGCCGCACCTCGGTCAGGCCGGTGGCGGCCAGCGCAGTGTCGAGCGCGGTGGTGCCGTCTTCGCTCAGGCGCGAGCGCGAGCGCTCGGCCATGCCGCGGGGATACTTGAGCTCGGCCGTTCCATGCACGCCGGGTGCGCGAATGCCGTAGCCGCCGCCGAGATCCACCACCTGTATCGATCCGTTCAATTGTGCCATCGCAGCTCTCCGTTGGGGTCAGTCGTCAGGGAATGCGTTGCAGGGTGAGGCGCGGGTGCCCGTAATACACATAGGCAAGCCAGGTGTGGGCCGGGACCGCCCCCGCGTTCGGATCATAATGTGATCGCAGGTCTCGCAGCACCTCGCCGACCGGCACGGCCGCCGTGCCGTCCGTGGGCAGGGCACGCTCCCAGAAGGCGATGGCGAACTGCCGGGCGACGGTGTCGTCAATCTCCCAGAGCGCCCCGACGAGGGCACCGAAGCCGCCGTGCAGACAATGGCCCGGAAAGCCGCCGGTGTCCCCGAGCAGTTCCCCGCCGACACCGATCATGCAGGCATTCAGGAAGAAGAGTGGTTGACGTGCACCGCCGTACCGCGCGCTGCGAAAGAGCAGCGACGGCAGTGGCCTGCCGTTGCTGAGCATCAGCATGGCGCCGTCGGGTACGGCCGGATCGACATCGCCGTGGCCGGCGAAGTGGACCGCCTCCACGCCGCCGATCTGTTGGAAGTGGTGGGTGAGTTGCGCATCGAGCAGCCGCTTCACGTCCTGCGTGCTCGCCGCCAGTTGCACGGCATCGTAGGATTGGGCGATGGCGGCCGCCTCCTCCTCGGCCTGCGGGAGTTGGCGCAGCCCCGACGCGGCGCGGTACAGGCCGGCCATCACGGCCATATTGCGGACGCCGAGCGTGACGGGAGGCTGGGCCGGGGGGCGCGCCGCGGCGACGCCGTTCATCGCGCCGACCGCCCTGTCACTCGGGTCCCGCAGCCAGCGGCCGAGTACGACCTGAGCCCCGAGATAGGCCGGCCGGGTGGGGTCGAGCGGCGGCTCAAGACCCGCCAGTTCCCACGGGACATAGGGATCGGCCGAGACGAGCAGCACCGCGGGTGGGCGCGGCGCGCTGGCCGCGGCCGCGGCACGGAGCGCGTCGAAGACGGCGGCGGGCAGCCGATCCGCAATCAAGCGGCCCGCCCCGAACAGCACATTGTCCACGAGCGGGTCATCGGCGAAGGTACGGATGTCCTTGACCAGCGCCTGCGCGAAGGTCCGCGCGTCCTGCCCCAGGTCGATGGCGAACGGACCCTGGCCGGCGGGCAGCGGATGTGGCGAGAACAGCCGGCACTGGTACATGCCGGTAGCCGAATTGCCATCGGGCTTGGCGATCTCGATCGTGAGATCGGCCGGGGTGGGATCAGGCGCCAGCACGATGGGGGTCGCGACCGGCGGCCGGTCGAGCCACGCCGTACCGAACGGCAGCCGCGCCGGCGGCGCCAAGGCGTCCGCCGCGCCGATCACCAGGGCGCGCGCGGCCGTCCCGCAGACCGTGCCGTCCACCAGGTAGCGGACCTCCAGGGTGGTGAGATGCAGCGCCTCGGGGCCCGTCGGGTCAAGCCCCACGAACCTGAATGAAACCGAGGCCGCCGTCGGGTCCGCGACCTCGATGCGCAGCGTCCGCGACCAGCCGTCGGGGGCCTCGAGGCCATCGGCGATCAGCTCGACGCCGACCTCCACGAACCGCGCGTCCGCCGGCCTGGGGATCACCACCTCACCGCCGGTCACCTGCGCCTGCGCCGTCTCACCCAGGCCGACGAGCACCGTAAACGGGGTGCGGGCGGGGGCGTAGTCGGGCGCATCGATGCGGGGCCAGGCGCGCACCAGCGGCGGCGTGGCTGCGGGCAACGGTGTGGCCGTATCCGGCGTGCTGATCGGACTGCCCGGGCCGCGTGACACTCGCACAGTAGCATCGGTGTCGGCGTAGTTGCGCTCGTAAGTGTCACGGTAGCCGTAGTCTTCAAAGGACTCAGGTGCGCCGGCTCTGAGCGCGGACTCGCCGTCACTACCCAGCGGTTCGGACCTGGCGGGTAAGACGCTCACACCTACCGGCCGGTCGCCGAGAAAAACAACTCCTGTGCGATCGGGTACGTTCCCCTCGGATGGCAACTCGATCCGCGGCGGGCTATCGGCCTCGTGCAGGTTCAGCACGCGCAGCAGCGGCTCATCCGGGGGTGCGGCATGGCAGCGGGCCAACACCTCTGCCACCGGCCGCGCGTACCAGAGGATCTGCATGCCCCACTGCCGCCGCAGGGCGGCGCCGAATCCGTCCGACTCGCGGCGCAGGCGCCCGGCCGCGGCATCGAACGAGAGGCCAAGGTGCGCGGCACTGGCCTCGATCCAGGCTCGCGCCTGCGGCTGGGTCGGATCGATCCAGAACCCGTAGCGAGCAAATCGCGTCAGGGCCGCCGCGGCGGTCATGGCGGTATCGAGCACGACGGCAGGCATGAGCATCGTCTGGTCACCTCACGAGTGCGGGGCGGATCTCAGGGGATATCATGCAGCACTTTACCGGCGCGCACCAGTATGCTAAAGCCGCACGACGAAGGCCCCGGCCGCGCGGCGCGGCGGCCTGCCCTGGCTCGCCCCGCGCCGCTCAAAGCTCCAACGGGTCCGCGCCCAAGTTCCCGGAAAGCCGATTGCCAGGGGCCTGGGGGAGACCGACAATGGTCGCCGCGCGCGGCGCGCGCCCGCCGCTTCAACCACTGCACCCGGGAGATTATGCCATGGCGAACGAGGGGTATCACGAGCCGGTCGAGGAACTGTCCGAGGAGACCAAGGACATGCATAGGGCCATCCAGTCTTTGATGGAGGAACTGGAGGCCGTGGACTGGTACAACCAGCGGGTCGACGCCTGCAAGGACCCGGATCTGAAGGATATCCTGGCCCACAACCGGGATGAGGAGAAGGAACACGCCGCCATGCTGCTGGAGTGGGTGCGCCGCCAGGACGCGGTCTTTGACAAGGAACTCAAGGACTATCTGTTTACGGATAAGCCGATCACGCATCATTCCTGAGGGCGGCGAGCTGCCGACGGGGCGGTCCGGCCTTGATCGTCGTTCCGGCCAGCCGCCACCTTCCGGAGTCCAAGGCTTGCGCCTTGGTCCTGTCGATCCAAGGCGCAAGCCTTGGACTCCGACCCGGGGCGGCCGCAACGACGATCAAGGCCGGGCCGTCCGCTGGGGCGCCTGAATTCATGGATTCGGCCACTGAGGCGGCCTGGCCGGCAAGGTAGTCCGCAGGAAATCATCGCTCGCCTCGAAGACCGCCTCGCTCCCCGTGTATTCACGGATCAGCGGCACTATCTTGCGCCGCACCCCCATGCCGCGGGCGTCCACATAGCCGTAGTCGCGCAGTACCCCCACCAGGATCGGGTTGCGGGCGGAGCGCTGGCCCGCGAGCATCTTGGTGATGGTCATCCCGTTTTGCAGTCCGCCGGGGCTGGTCACCGTCAGTCGGTTGCAGTAGCTCACCACTTCGACCTCGGCGGGGCGCGTCCAATCACGGTGGGCCAAGGCATTGAGCAGTGATTCGCGCACCGCGTCGGGCGGATAATGCCAGCGCCGTTCACGGCGCAGACCTTCCACCAGCTCCGCCGACTCGTGCGACAGAAACGGCTGGGCCCGCTCGCTGAACGATTCAATCAATCCAGGCTGCGCCCGATAGACCTGTCCGGTCCCCGCGGTGGCCCACAGACCGACCAGCGGCCCATCGAGCACCGCATCATCAAGCGACTGGTAATCCATGTCGTTCCCCCGGAAGGCCATCCAGCGCACTCCGGCCTGCCTCAACAGGCGGCGCGGGCGATGCGCAAACAGGACCAGGCCGGCGATGGTGCAGACCGGCACCTCATCGGTGCGCTCGGCCATGAAGCCCAGACCGCACAGGCGCTCCAGCCAGGCCGCTTCGTCTTGGGGTATCTCGTCCGTCAGTACCCGGCCGAGATAATCGGTCAAGCGGGCGCGATCCAAATCCGCCAGGGCGCTGCCCGACACCGGCAGCAATTCGGCATGAAGCAGGCCGCCCGCGGCAAACAGGGCCGCCTGCTGCTCCCTGGTCGCCAGCCGCGAGGTGCTGCCGACACGAACATAGATGTCCTCAATGTCCTCGCGCTGATGGTGCCGGACGACATAAGGCTTGGCCGTGCCGGGCAAGACCGTCACCACCGCCACTTGCATGCCGCCATCCAGGAAAACGACCTCGTAATACGGCAGCAGTTGCGGATGAACGGTGCGACCGAAGACCGTATCCATCACCCAATGCTCCAAGTCCGGGCGTTGAATACCGCTCAAGGTGCCTTCGTCCTCGACACCGATCAGCACCCGGCCACCCTGGAAATTGGCAAAGGCGACGACTTCCCGGGCCAATTGTTCCGGTCGCAGGTCATCGCGTTTGAATTCAACGCCGGAATTCTCGCCCTGGCGTATCAACTGCAGCAATGCTTCTGGGGTCATGCCCGCTGCTCCTTGGCGAGACTGGGTATTCATCCCGTCCCGAATGGATTGGGTTGGGTTGTCGGCACGGCTGGAGACCGCAGCGGTCGCCGACCAGGCTGGTGAGCGGCCAGCCCGGCCTGCGGGGCAGGGAGCCGCCACCCGCTAACGGCCATGAAAGCTTGTCCGGCACCCCCGAAACATGAAAGCCCTCGGCGGGAGCGGCTTTCACGGTAACCCGACTGACGCAATTCTTCTCTGCGTCTCTGCGTGAGATTCTTAAGAGGTCTCGCGCAGAGGCGCAGAGGCCCAGAGGCGGTGACCCGCGACGCTCGGGTAACCCGCGAAATCTCGTCGCGGCTGAAGCCGCTCCCACAGCGTCGCTACGCGACGTTCACGGTTCCGTCCGGGGCCTTCATCCGGTGACTGGCCGCGCCTTCTTGAGCCGCTTGAAGCGCCGCTCCGCCGGGTAGGGGAAGATGTCATCCAGGCGCCCCGAGCGGATCACGGCTTGCCGGGCGCGCCACCAGGTGGGGTCGAGCAGGTCGCGGTGCAGGGTCAGGAAGATCTTGCGGATCCGCGGGTCGGTTAGCAGGAAGGTGGCGAACTCCTCGGGGAAGACGTCCGCCGGCCCCGGGCTGTACCAGGGCTCGGCGGACATCTCCATCTCGGGATAGGGCGGTTCCGGGATCTCGCGGAAGTTGCACTCGGTGAGGTAGCAGATCTCGTCGTAGTCGTAGAAGACGACCCGGCCCTGGCGGGTGACGCCGAAGTTCTTATAGAGAAAATCGCCGGGAAAGATGTTGGCGGCGGCCAGGTGCTTGATGGCGTCGCCGTATTCGCGCACGGCGTGGAGGATCTCGTCCTCGTCCGCGGTATGCAGATAGAGATTGAGTGGGGTCATACGCCGCTCAATGTAGAGGTGCGTGATGACGAGCTGATCGCCGTCCAGCTCCAGGCTCTCGGCGCATTCGGTCTCCAGTTGTTCGCGCAACTCCGGCGCGATGCGGGCCAGCGGAAAGGCGACATGGGAATACTCCCAGGAGTCGGCCATGCGCCCCACCCGGTCGTGCATCTTGACCAGCAGGTATTTCTCCTTGACCTTCGCCGCGGTCATCTCCTTGGGCGGCGGAAACCGGTCCTTGATGACCTTGAAAACGAACGGGAAGGACGGCAGGGTGAAGACGCACATGACCATGCCGCGGATGCCAGGCGCCACCTGCAGCTCGTCCGCGGAATAGCGCAGGTGCTTCAGTAAGTCGCGATAGAACTCGGTCTTGCCGAACTTCTGGAGGCCGATGGCGGTATAGAGCTCGGCCTTGGTCTTGCGCCGCATCAGGGGCCGCAGGAAGTCCACCACCGCGGCCGGGACCTCGGTGTCGACCATGAAATAGGCGCGGGAGAAGCTGAAGACATCGGAGATCTCGTCCTCGCCGGCCAGCAGGGCGTCGATGTAGAGCCCACCCTGCTCGTCATTGAGGATGGGGACGGCGAAGGGGGTCTGATCCGCACCATTGATGACCTTGCCGATGATATAGGCGCCCTTGTTGCGATAGAAGGGCTCGGACAGCACCGCGAGCTGGAAGTTCTGCGCCAGGGCGCGATTGGGCGGGAAGCGGTCCTGGACCGCCTGCATTAGATTGCGGATGTCCCGGCGCCGGTCGCGGAAGGGGAGACTGAAATCGAGCCGGTTCAGGATGCGGGAGAAGACCCGCACGAAGCCGTCGCGTGCCGGGTAATAGGGGCGGTAGATGGGGTTCTCCGCCTCCAGGTGTTCGGTGGAGAACAGCGGCCAGACGAAGATATTGGCGCTGTTGTAATAGCGGCGATCGAACAGCCGGCAGAACACCGAGTTGTAGAAGGACTCCGCCAACTCGGGCTGGCGGTGCTGGGGCAGCATCCGCAGGTATTCCACCTTGACCCGACGCCACAGGCGCTCATCACGGTCATTGAGCTTGAAGTCCCGGCGCAGGATGCGCAGGGTTTCCTGCACGCGCTGGTCATAGTAGTCGATGCGCTCGCGGGCCGCGGCCTGGACAGCGTGCCAATCCGCGGCCTCGAAACGCGCGCGCGCGCCGCCGGTGATCTCCCGAAAGAGTCGGTAATGGATATCGAAACCATCCAGGATGGTCTGCGCAATCTGCTTCGCCTCGGTCCAGGCCATGGCTGCCTCTCAGTCCGCCGGGTGCAGTCGCGCGGCGGCGACCAGGATGCCGTCACCGTCCGCGTAGACCCAGTCACCGGGGGCGAAGCAGACCCCGGCGAAGGTGACCGGCAGGTCCCGCTGGCCCTCCCCGCGGCGCTGGCTCTTGCGCGGATTGGCGGCGAGCGCCTTGACGCCCAGGGCCATGCCGGCGAGTTCGTCGGTGTCGCGCACGCAGCCGTAGAGGATCACCCCGGCCCAGCCTTGAGCGACCGCGGACGCCGCGATCAGGTCGCCCAGCATGGCACAGCGCAGCGACCCACCCGCGTCCGCCACCAGCACCCGGGCGGCGCCCGGCTCCGCCAGGGCCGACTTGATCTGGGTGTTGTCCTCGAAGCACTTGACGGTGACCGCCGCGCCGCAAAAGGCGCGGTGTCCGCCGAAGTCGCGAAACAGGGGGTCACAGACCCGTACCCGGGTCTCGAACTGGTCGTAAAGGTCGGCGGTCTTGAAGCTCATGGCGATTGAATCCGGTCATTGTCCGCAAAATGAACGCCAATGACGTTCAAGGGACGGCGTTGGCGCAGGGTCCCCAAGCGCCCGATTGTTGGCGAACCGGTCCCTGGGAAACAATTAAAGCGGGCAATACCGATTATATGGTCCTCGGACGTGATAGCCGGACGCAGGCGCGGGTTTCAAACCCGCCCCTACACCAGGAGCCGGTCCTGATGTCAGGTGCGAAAGCGATCTCAACCCGCCGCGTCTGCCTGGCCCAGTACTCCCTCCTGCAGGGCCTGCAGACCGATGATGCACAGGTCGCGCGCGGCGACGAGGTCCGCGATCCGGCCCGCCGTCGGCTCCCCCTGGTCGCGGGCCGCCCACAGCGCCAGACCCCGCTCAGACACCGCCCGGTGCAGGGGCTCCAGTCGGCGAAAGTCGTCCCGAGCGCCGTAGAGTCGGCGCCCCTCCCCCTCGTACCAGTGCGCGAAGCCGCCGCGGGCGCCCTCCAGGGTCGCCGGCCTGGTCTTGGCGCCGGGGCCGACGGCACGGATCAGGCGCGCCACCCAGTCCCGATACTCGGACTCGGCGCTCAGCAGGTCCAGGGTCGCCCCGGACCAGGCGAAATCCGGGCTCAGGCGCCAGAGGGGCGGAAAGCGATAGCCCGCCACCCACTGCGGCAGCAGGGCCGCCGGCATGGGCTCCGCCACCCCATAGCCCTGCGCCTGATCACAGCCCATCCGCAGCAGCATCAGGCCGTGGGCGGCGGACTCCACCCCCTCGGCGATCACCTCGCGCCGGAAGGCGCGGGCCAGCCCCACGACCCCCTCGACGATGTTGCGGTCGTCCGGGGAGCGCAGCATATCGCGCACAAAGGTCCGGTCGATCTTGAGGACCTGGGCCGGCAGGCGCCGGAAATAGGTCAGCGAGGAATAGCCGGTGCCGAAGTCGTCGAGGGCGAAGGACACCCCCAGCCCAGCGCAGTGCTCGATGACACGGGCCACCGCCTCCAGGTCCACCAGTGCCTCGGACTCCAGGATCTCCAGCGACAGCGAGTCCGGCGCCAGGCCGGGGTGGCGCGCCAGGCGCTCGCCCAGGTCGTGGACGAACGACTCGCACTGAACGGAGCGGGCGGAGATGTTGAGGCTCAGCGACAGGTCGAGCCCCGCCTCCCGCCACTGCGTGAGTTGGCACAGACCCCGCTCCACCACCCACCAGTCCAGGCGCTGCTGCAGCGCGGTCCCGGCGAGGAGGGGAATAAAGGCGGCCGGCGGCAGCAGGCCCCGCTGCGGATGCTGCCAGCGCACCAGGCCCTCGGCCCCGGTCACCCGGCGGCGACGCATGTCCACCTGGGGCTGGTAATAGAGCACCAGTTCGTCGCCGTCGATGGCCGCGCCGATCTGCTCCAACTGGGAGTGACGGGCGCGGGCGCGCCGATCGCGGCTGGGATTGAAGAAGAGGCAGCGATTGCGCCCGCGCTGCTTCGCCCGGTACATGGCGTGATCGGCGTGGCGCAACAGGGTGTCGGCGTCGGCCGCGTCGTGCGGATACAGGGTGACCCCGGCACTGGCGGTGACCCGCAACTCCTGGTCCGCGACCTGGTAGGGCTGACCCAGGGCCGCGATCAGGGGATCGAGCACCCGGGCGCACGCCTGCGGGTCCTCGAAGCCGCCCAGGAGCAGGACGAACTCGTCCCCGCCCAGGCGCGCCACACTGTCGCTCTCGCGCACCTGCTGGCGCAGCCGGGCGGCGACGGCCTGCAGGATCAGATCGCCGACCTCCTGGCCATGGGCCTCGTTCAGTGACTTGAAGCCGTCCAAATCCAGCGAGCAGACGGCCAGTTCCGTCCCCCCCGCCATGGCCGCGCCCATGGCGGTACGCATGCGCTCGGCGAGCAGGACACGGTTGGGCAGGCCGGTCAGGGGGTCGAAGAGCGCCGCCTGCTCGACGCGTTGCCGACTTTCCACCAGCGACTGCGCGAACCCGCGCCGCTCCAGGGCGGCGCCGATCAGGTCCCCCAGGAGGCGCAGGGCGCGCACCTCCCCCTCACGCCACCCGCGCGGCGCGCGCGTCATCTCCGCCACCACGCAGCCCGCCAGCCCCGCCCCGACGCGCAGCGGCACCGCCACGATCGCGCACACACCCTGGGCTGCGAGGACCTGCCGGTCCTGCCCCCAGGCCTCGGGCAGGTGGTCCAGGTCGTCGATCTGGACCTCCTCCCCGTGGCGCAGGGTCTCCATCCAGCGGGGGAGTGCGGACACCGCAACGGCGTCCGCGCCCAGGCGCTGCTCAGGGATGTCCACCGCGCACCACTCATGGGTGGCGGTGAGCCCCTGGCCGTCCGCGCTCAACGCATAGAGACAGGCGCGCTCCACCTCCAGACGCCGGGCCAAGGCCCCCAGGACCCGGTCCAACACCTGATCCACCGCCTCCGGCTGGGCCGCCAGCAGGGTGCGCGAGGTCTCCGCCAGCATGGTTTCCAGGCCGACCAGATAGGTCAGGGTGCGCTCGGCCTCTTTGCGCTCAGTCAAGTCCGCCTGGGTCCCGATCATGCGCAACCCACGCCCTTCGGGGTCCCGGCGCGTGATCCGCCCGCGGCACTGAAACCAGCGCCAGGCATCATCCTTGGCACGCAGCCGGAACTCACACTCGAAGCCCGGCACCACGCCGGCCTGATGGCGGGCGAAGGCGCTGCGACAGGCGTCCAGGTCGTCCGGGTGCATCCGCGAGGTCCACTCGTCGAGGGCATCGCCGATCGCCTCCGGCGGCTCACCCAACTGCGCCTTCCAGCGCGGCGAGTAGAAGACCCGGTCAGTCGTCAGGTCCCAGTCCCAGAGGCCCTCGCCGGCCACGGACAGGGCGGCCTCCCAGCGCGCCTCGGCGTCCTGCCGGGCGACCTCCTGAGTGGCGCAGTGCTGGCCCAACTGATTCACCAAAGCGGACAGATCGGTCAGTTCGCTACGCCCATCGGCCGGCGGCGCGGCGTCCGGCTCCACGGCGCTCAGGGCGGCGTCGTCGCGCTGCTTGCGGGCGTGGCGCCGGTAGCGTCCGTAGGGGACCGACAGGAGCGACAGGGCCAGGGCCAGTCCACCCCCGTACACCCATGGGAGCCAACCGGCGGGCGCGAGGCGCTCCGCCCAGGCCGCCTGCTCCGCGGCCCGCAGATCGAGTTCCAGATAGAGCCGCCCGCCGGACCGGCCGGGCGCGGCCGGGGCGAGTGCGAGGGATGCACGCAGCAACCCGCCCCGCTGGTCCGGCTGCAGGGACAGGCGCGTCCCAGGGTCCAGGGCTGCGCCCCCGGTCGCCCCGGCGGCGGACAAGGGCTCCCGGGCCGCGCTCGGTCCCGCGTCGGCCCCGGGACCGACGGCAGTCAAAATTCGCCCGTCCGGGTCCTCCAAGGCCAGGACCCGCAGAAAGGGCTGCCCCGCATCCAGACTCAGGACCGCCCGCAGGAGCCCCGGCCGAGCGCCCGCCAGCTCATCGAGGGCGGCGGCCTGCCGCGACAGAATCTGCTCTGCCGCGCGCGACTGGGCCTCGAGGACGCGCTGCGGGATGCCGACGCGCTCCAGCAGGATCAGGTCCGCGGCGACCGACAGTGCCAACGTCAACAGCACCCACAGGACCGGCGCCCAGCCGTTGTGGCCATTGTTTCCCGCCGGTGTCACAGTGCCGCTCCTGCGGTGCGTCGGTCGGGCCGGGGCAATCGCAAGCGATACCGAACGCAAGCCGGGGCGGGCAGATGGTTGGGACTGCGGCAGTACATCGCGTCGGTATCCGGTACAAAGGGTCGGCGCCGCCATCGGGCCGACGGCACGCGCGGTCCGCAAGATTGAGGCCGCTCAGACGGTCAGCCGATGGGGATCGGCAAAGGCCGCGATGGTAACAGGCGCACAGGAGTCGACCAACGGTCTTCTTGTCTGATGAACGCTGGTGTCGCAAGGCTTCAGTCTGACCGTGGAAGTCAGGCCGGTCCCCGGCGGGAGCGGCTTCAGCCGCGACGCGATCGTGCAAGCCGCCGCGGCCGCGTCGCGGCCACGGTCCATGACCCCGGAACATGAAAGCTCCTTGGTGGGAACGGCATCCGGCCGCGATGTGGCGCCGCGTTCCCCACGCGGCCCGTCGCGGCGGAAGCCGCTCCCACCGCGGCGCGGCGCGACTTTCACGGTATAGGGCAATCGACGATGGATGCTCAGACGCTTCCAGTTCGTCGCGATTTTATCTCCGCGATGATTTCGCTTGCGGTCATGTCCCGGAACAGGCTCGCGCGCTCGGCGGTATAGTCCCCACTGCCGGCGCGAAATTGATTCAGGAAGCGGATGGTGTCGATGACTCCGACTTCTCTGATCAGCGCGTCCTTGGCGCGCTGATTGATCTCGGCGATCGGATGAATACATGCTGTCATTTAAGGGCCTCCGCTTCAGTCTTGAGCACCCCCCGCGATGATCCGGACGCCTCAGTCCTGCCTGTTCAGGTATCGCAACTGGCGCACCAGCAGCCAGGCGCCCCAGGTCAGGGCCAGCACCATGACGAGTACGCCGAGCAGGCGGCTGGTCTGGGCGAGGCCATGATCCAGGTGCAGCAGACCCGTCTCACCCAGGAGGTACTCCCAGTCGTGGAAGCCGTAGGGGGACGAATGGCCGAAGTTCCCGCCGAGCAGGGGCAATGCCCCCGCCCGCGCGTCGTTGATATAGGGGGCGATATCCAGAAAGTTCTCGCCGAACCACCACAGGGCCGCCGCGGCGCCGAAGGGGTCGCGGGTCTGGACGAGCAGGACGCCGCAACAGATGGCCGGCATCAGCAGTTGGCCCAGGGTCCCGCCGAGCGAGGCAATCCACTGCCCGAAGGGGCGAAACAGGATGTGCCCGAACTCGTGGAAGGGCAGGTTGACCAGATGCAGGTACGACGCCCCGACGGCGTTGCTCTCCACCGGGGCCAGCATCAGCACCAGCCCCCAGACCAGCAGCAAGGCCCACAAGACCGCGCGGCCGCTCAAGGCGAACCAATCGCCACCGGGCGCGGCCGGCAGCAAGAGCGAGTCCGTGCCCAGCGGCCGTGGGGCCACACCGGCTGACGGGCGCGCGTGGGACACCGGCGCCGCCGCAGGGGCCTGGGGCCGCGGATCGTCCCCGTCGGAGCGGGGGTGATATTTGAAGTATTTCGCGAAGACGATACCGCACCGGGAACAGATGAGGCTGTCGCCCGCCTGTTCGGCACCACACTTGGGACACTGCATCGGCACACCCTCCAGGCCACTGAACCTCGCTGATTCGATTGTAGCGAACCCGCACTGAGTCTAGGACCGCTACGCGCGCGTTGTTGGGCGTTGCGTCCAGGACCGGAGTTTCGGGGACGATATGCCTAGGTGAGGTCTGGATAACTTCGTACCCATACGACAAACCGGAGGTCGAGGCTTCAGCCGGACCCGGTGCCGTCGCCCGCTAAGGCGTCGGCCACCGGTCGAGTCGCCCCGATCACTTCGTGGTATAAAGTTCTTCGGAAACAGCCGTAGACGCCTGGCCGCCTGTACTCGACCCCGGCGGGGTGTAACCATCCCCGGCGCACACCCCATGCCCCGACATCGACCCATGAAGAACCCAGTGGTTCCGTCGACCGGCGGCCTGGACTCTACCACCGCGCGCCATCGCTTCCCGGAGGAACGACTTGGAAACCATCGCCGTCATCGATTTCGAGACCACCGGCCTATCCCCGCATTACGGAGATCGCGCCACCGAGATTGCCGCGATCCTGGTGCGCGACGGGCAGATCGTCGGCCAGTACCAGAACCTGATGAACGCCGGCGTGGCGATCCCCGGGTTCATCACGAGCTTCACGGGCATCACGACCGCGATGGTCCGCCAGGCGCCGCCCGCTCGGCAGGTGATGGCCGAGGTCGCGGACTTTGTCGGCGACTATCCACTGGTTGCCCATAACGCCTCCTTCGACAGCAAGTTCTGGGACGCAGAGCTGGCGCGGATCGGCCGCGCGCGGCGGCAAGACTTCATCTGCTCGATGCTGGTGGCCCGCCGCGTCCTCCCGCAGGCGCCCAATCATAAGCTCGGCACCCTCGTCGAATTCGCCAAGCTGCCCGTCACCGGCCGCTATCACCGCGCCCAGGCCGACGCCGAGATGACCGCACATCTGACGCTCTATCTGGAGCGGGAGCTGATGCGGCGATTTGGCCTCGCTGCGGTATCCTGCCGGTTGCTCGCCAAGATCCAAAAGACGCCGGCCAATCGGCTCGAGCACTGCGTTGCCGGGTTCGGCCAGCGGTGCGCATGAGGGGCGGCGCAGCGGCCCGATCGCCGCCGGCCACAGCACCAGCAGTCCAAGGCTTTACCGTGAAAGTCGCGCAGCGACGTTGTGGGAGCGGCCTCCGGCCGCGATGGGGCCTCGCAAACCGCCCCAAGGTTGCAGATTACCGCGGCGCCGCCATGCAAGACAGAAGCCTTACCATGAAAGTCCGGCCGGGACCCCGGTGGGAGCGGCTTCAGCCGCGACGAGACCGCGCGAGTTGCTGCGTCCCGCCAAGTCGCATCGGCGAGGGCGGCCAAGATGTCCTCGCGCTCCAGGCTGGGATGCAGCCCCAGCACGCTGTCGATCGACTCGCCCCAGGCCGGCAGGCCGATAATGGTGCCGACGGTGATGCGGATGCCCGGATACAGGGTTGAAACCGGTTGCCTGCGCGGGCACGGCTGCAAGGTCATTGTGCTTTAGGATCAGTGCTTTGTCTGGTAAGACATCGGCCTGCCTGGCATACCCGGACCGCCAAGCCGCCGTCAACCGCGCAGCCACTGCTCCAGAGACCCGCGCTGCGCAGGCGTCAGGTTCCCGGCCAGCGTCACCAACTGCACCAGACCCGCCGCGTGCCGCTCGGTCAGCCGCCCGGCAGACGAAATGATCTACACCTATCCGCCTGCATGGAATCGGTGCTTAAGAAGTACACTGCGAGGGACGAGGCGTGGAAAGACAACCAGCAGAACCAAAACTGATGCGCATCCTGATCGTGACATCCTGCACCGGCCAGAAGACGGTCGCGCATCCGCAAGGGCTGACCGGTGACGACTTCGCCCAAGGCTCCGCTCATGTGCAGGAGCGCGAGGTCGCCCTCGCCGACTGCCTCACCCCCGCCCGCGACCTCTACCGGGGTCAGCAGCATGTTCGCCTGATGCGCGGGGTCAAGGGCGTGGCGGGTAGACTGGAGACCCACCTTCAGGTCGTCTCGGCCGGCTATGGACTGATCCGCGGGGAGCGAAAGATCGCACCCTATGAGTGCACCTTCAGCGGTCGCGGCAAGGCTGACCTGCGCGCCTGGGCCGACCGGCTCGGTATCCCCACCGCCTTCCGCGCCCTGATGGCGGACCCCTACGACCTCTGTCTGTGGCTACTGGGGGACGACTATCTGGCGGCCTGCGGGATCGACTCCCGGCTGCGGCTCGCCTCGCCCACCATCGCCTTTTGTGGGAGTACCACCAGCCGCAACCTGCCGCCACTCGCGGGGCTCACGGCCGTCGTCCTCGGCAACCCCGAGGCCAGGCGCTTCTCCTGCGGTCTGGTGGCACTCAAGGGTGACATCGCCGCCCGCCTGCTCACCCGGCTCGCCGAAACCCCGGACCTGCTGCCGACCCTGATCCATCCGGACACCGACCTCTTGGGACTGCTCGATAGTGACCAACAACACCGCCGTCGTGCGTCGCCAAGGGCCAAGTCGATCCCGGAATGAGCCTCACCACCTTTCTGCAGCGCTCTCTTGCATCCAAGGTCCCGGCGGGCTGGCAGTCCTCCCACGAAGTTCCCCTATTATCGAAGGAACTGGAAAAGAGGCTTGGATTCTCGCCGCGCGCGGATGTGCTGTTGAAGAATGCAGCACTCGATAGACGCATTTGGATCGAGTTTGAAATCAGTCGCGCCGATCCTGCCGCCAATCATCTGAAATTCGCCGTCGGACACCTGTTTTTCGCCCAACCATCGGGCGACGCCTTTGTTTCGATGGTCAGCCATCACGTCGCGGCGGGTCGCACGAACCTTGGCGCGACAGCGGTCATTCTGATGCGCAGGCTCGGCATGCAAGCTTACTGAATCGTTTAGGTTACCAACTCCTGGAAGCTGGTGCGTTTCCGCAGGTGCAGGCGCAATTCGAGCATTGGCTTGCCGCGCACGAGCAGCATGTTCGCGTACATCCTCGAAGCGCACATATTCTGCTGCCCATAAGATTCTAGATTCGTTTTGCAATCCTGGCCCCGCCCAAGTGCGTCACCTACTCCGTACAATCAAATCGCTGTCCGCAGGCAGTGCACTGCCTCTTGAACTCTTGCTCAATTTGGCGGCCGACAGGCACTGTGGGGGGTGTCGAGATCACCGCCGCCGATGCTGGACGGGTCCTGCTCAAATTGCAACGGTCTCGCTGGAATCTGCAGGACACGCGTGAGGACCGCTACCCTGACCCCCGCGGGTAGACACCGAAGCAAATGGCTCGCGGCCCCCAAGGCTGAAGCCTTGGACTCCTGGCCGCTTGCACTCAACCCCGGCGGGGTGTGACCATCCTCGGTTACCGGTTATCCTTCCCCGACCCGATCCCTGACCTCGACCCATGAAAAACGCAGTCATCCTGTTGAGCGGCGGCCTGGACTCCACCACCGTGCTCGCCATCGCCAAGCACGAGGGCTTCGCGCCCTACGCCTTGTCCTTCCGCTACGGCCAGCGCCACCTGGTGGAGCTTGAGTCCGCCCAGCGGGTCGCGGCGGCGCTCGGCGTGGCCGAGCACGTCATCGCCGACATCGACCTGCGCCGTTTCGGCGGCTCGGCCCTGACCGCGGACCTCGCCGTGCCCAAGGGGCGCGACCCGACGGCGCTGGGGGAGGGCATCCCCATCACCTATGTACCGGCGCGCAATACGGTGTTCCTGTCCTTCGCGCTCGCCTGGGCGGAGGTCCTGGGGGCGGGCGACATCTTCATCGGGGTCAACGCGCTCGACTACTCCGGCTACCCGGACTGCCGGCCCGAGTACATCGCGGCCTTCGAGCGGATGGCGAACCTGGCGACCGCGGCCGGGGTGCAGGGGCGCCAGCGCCTCAAGATCCACGCGCCGCTGATCGACCTGACCAAGGCCCAGATCATCCGGCGCGGCCTGGCGCTCGGGGTGGATTACGGGCTCACCAGCAGTTGCTATGACCCGGGGGCGGACGGGCGCCCCTGCGGCCAGTGCGACTCCTGCCAACTGCGGGCCAAGGGCTTTGCCCAGGCGGGCATCGCGGACCCGCTGGCGGCCCGCTTCGGGGGCGCCTGAGATGGACGACCGGGTCTTCCATCTCGCCGCCGCGCCCTTCGAGGCCGCCCGCCGGGTCGCCATACTCCCGGCGGGGCACCGCGCGCGGCGCCTGCACGGGCACGGCTTCCGCGCCCGGGTGCGGGCCGCGCTGCCCGCGCACTGGGCGCCCTTCCCCGGGGGCGAGACCGTGGCCCTGGGCGATGCACTCAGGGCCTGTGTCGCCGACCTCGACTACCGGGACCTCAACGAGCACCTGGCCATCCCCACCGACGAGAACCTGGCCCGCTGGATTCGCGCCAGACTCGGGGTGCCTGGCGTTGCGAGTGTCGGCATCCGCAGCACCCGCGACCAGGGCGCGGACCTGGACGCGCTGGACCACGCCCACCTGTGGCGGCGCTTTCGCTTCGAGGCGGCGCACTGCCTGCCCCGGGTCCCCGCCGGCCACCCCTGCGGGCGCATGCACGGCCACGGGTTCGAGGTCATATTACACGCCGATCAGGACCTTGCCGGCCAGGACATGGGGCTGGATTTCGACCATCTCGGGTCGGTCTGGGCGCCGCTCCAGGCCGAACTCCATCTGGGTTGCTTAAACGACCTCGCGGGCCTGGAGAACCCCACCAGCGAACTGCTCGCGCACTGGCTCTGGCAGCGCCTCAAACCCGCCCTGCCGGCCCTGTCCTGGGTCAGCGTCTACGAGACCGTCACCGCGGGCTGTCACTACGACGGCGCCCATTACCGCATCTGGAAGGAGCAGCGCTTCGAGGCCGCCCTGCGCCTCACCGCGGCCCCCGCGGCTGATCCGCGGCGGCGCCTGCACGGGCACAGCTATCTGCTGCGCCTGCATCTGAGCGCACCGCTGGATCAGGTGCTCGGCTGGACGGTCGACTACGGCGATGTCAAGGCGCTGTTCAAACCGGTCTATGACCGACTCGACCACCACCGGCTCGATGAACTGCCGGAGCTCGCGGCGGCCGATGGCGCCGGTCTCGTGCACTGGATTCGGCGCCACTGCACCGCCGCGCTGCCCGCGCTCGACCGCATCGACCTGTACGAGACCCCCGGCTGCGGGGTCAGCCTGTGCTGGGGCGACCTGGGGCCGGCCCTGCCGTCATGACCTATCTGGTCAAGGAGGTCTTCTACAGCCTCCAGGGCGAGGGCGCCCGCACCGGGCGGGCAGCCGTGTTCTGCCGCTTCGCGGGCTGCAACCTCTGGTCGGGACGCGACGAGGACCGCTCCCGGGCGGTCTGTACCTTCTGTGACACGGACTTCCGGGGGACCGACGGGGTCGGCGGCGGGCGCTACCCGGACGCCGCCCGACTCGCGGCGCGGGTCCGCGCCGCCTGGCCCGCACCGGCCGCGTCCGGTGCCGTCCCCTATGTGGTCTGCACCGGCGGGGAGCCGCTGCTGCAACTGGACCCACCCCTGATCGCGGCCCTGCACGCCCAGGGCTTCGAGATCGCGGTGGAGACCAACGGCACCCGCACCGCCCCGCCCGGGATCGACTGGGTCTGTGTCAGTCCCAAGGCCGCCGCCGGGCTGCGACTGCTGGCCGGTCAGGAACTGAAGCTCGTCTATCCGCAAGCGGACGCGCCCCCGGAGCGCTTCACCAACCTCGCCTTTCGGCACTTTTTTCTCCAGCCGATGGACGGCCCGGACTTGGCCGCCAATACCGCGCGCGCCATCGCCTACTGCAAGGCCCATCCGCGCTGGCGCCTGAGTCTGCAGACACACAAGCTGTTGGGGATTCCGTGACCGCCCCTCCTGCGGTCCTGATCCGCACAGCGTTGTGTAGTCATGGTCTCAGACCACCAGGTACAAGCGATCGTCGTTCTGCCGCGTGTTCATACCCGTCCTGCCAGTCGCTGGCCGGAGCCGGGGCATCCTGCCCCGGCATTGGACCCGCGACCAGCCCATCGTGCCGGTCGTTCGCCAGCGTCCCGTCGGGTTCGTCCTCGGCCGCGGCCGGAAGCGCCTCGCCCTCGAGGTCCGAAAGGCCGGATCCCGCACCCAGGATCGCCTTCATCTCCCGCGCCGTCTCGCCGGTCTGGCTGGAATGGGCCTCGTCCACGATGATCGCGTAACGGCGGCCGGCGATTTGCGCCTTCCAGGCGTCCGCCTGCTCGCGCGCGCTCGCGGACGGTGCATCGACGCTCGCGGCCCCGGCCGCACGCAGCAGGCCGCGCAGGACGAATGGAAACATCTGCAAGGTCGTGATGACGATCTTGGTTCCCGGACCTTGCCCTTGGCGTCCTCCTGCTTCTCCATCCTTGCGCTCGATGAACATGAAGCTGCCCAGAATCTCCAGCAGCCCCTCCCGGGCCAGGACCTCCTCCCAGAAATGGCCCGTGCGATAACCCGACGGGTGCGCCGGGTTCCCGGCCCCGCAGCGGATGGTTCCGGGGTCACTGCCCCGGTTGAAGGGCAGGAAGCGCGTGCGCTCCCCCAGCAGACGGGTCGTCATGTGCACCTCGTCCGGGTCCACCGCGAAGTGCACCAGGGCACGCGCCTTGCACTGGAACAAGGGGGCATTGGGGTCACGGTCCTCGCGATACTGCTTCACCGCGTGCCGCCAGGTCTGGCCAGTACCTGGGTTCTTCAGTTCGCAGCTCCCGATGGGCAGCCCATTGAGCGCCAGCAGCATATCCAGGGTCTCGCCGCCCTTGGCATGGCACGGCACCTGCCGCGTCACCGTAAGCGGATTCTTGCCGAAGAGTTCGACCACGGTCGCGTTCAGCCCGTGTGCCGGCTTGAAATAGGCCATACGCAGGGTCTTGCCGTGGAACTTGAAGCCGCGGCGCAGGACATGCAGCATCCCCTTGAGGTCCAGTTCCTTGGCCAGGGCCGCGGCCACCCTGGTCCCCAAGGCGTCGCCGTGCAGGTCGTGGAGCTTCTGCCACAGGACCGGCTGTGAGTCCTCAAGAAAGGCGCAGACCCGGGCAGGGAAGAGCGCCAGGTGCCGATCCCATTCGGCTAAGTTGCCCCGCTCCCAACCGCCCTGGGTCAGCAGCATCTGCTCGCAATAGGACTCGAAGGCGTGCTCGTTGGTCTGGCTCATCGCGATCCTGCCCTCTTGTCTATGTTCAACGCTCGTCGTTCGTAGGATGGGTAGAGCGCAGCGAAACCCATCGCGACGGCCTCGGGAGCGGCACAGTTGCCCGCTGCCTGCCAGCCGCGCACGTCGATCTTGCCGGTGACGGCGGCGGTGATCAGGGCGGAGCGGTATTCCTCCAATTCGCCGATAGCATCGCGCATCCGCCCTTCGACGGCCCGGAAACGGGTCTCCTGCAATGCCATCCAGTCCAGGATTGCGCGCTGCTCCGGCAGCGGCGGCAGCGGGAAGGCGAAATCCTTGATCTCTCGGACGGCAAACCGCGGATCGCAGTACGCGAAATCAGGGCTTTCCGTTTGTCGTTGAGCCGGCCGATCAACTCCTGCTTTTTCCCGATCAAGCAGTTGACCTTCGCAATACTCACGTCGAGAAAATCGGCAATCGCCAACTGCTCCCCTCTTCCGGGAAAACAGATCGGACGCCGAGCCATGACCGAAAGAGGAATTCGATAACGGGTCGATCCAGCGCCTTATAATTGCGCATCAGTAATCGCCCCGGCACTGAGCTGATACGCAAGGAATTTTGGGGAAACGCGATTCGTGTCAAGCCGGAACCGGAAACAGTCGGCCTTGACCAGACATGGTGCGATATCCTTTGGAGCTACACATGCCCTGCCGACAAGATTATTATCATCCCCTAGCCCTGCAATCAATAGATCGCCTTCCTGAACTTCGTGCCCCAGCAATTCTAGCAAGGCATAATCCGAATCCAAATAGGCTTCGTCTCTGTTATCGAACGCAGCAGCTTTGATATTTTGCAGTCGAACTACCCGTGTACCGCTGTCCGTGTAGTGTTCGCTCTTTATTCCAGAACCGAAAGGTCCATCGCATCGGTCAAGAGTTACGCGCGCGAGCGTTAGTCTGATTCAATGGGCGGGAATGTCACCCAACCACTCGACTCCACTTGCCTTATACTCGGGATAAGCTTGCCATTTCATCGCCAGAACCTCCCCGGACTCAAAACCAGACTTCGGCCAAGGTACGCGGTGCCTTGGCGTCAGTTCCCGTCCGATCGACCTCCGCAGCGATGAAGGCCCAAGACCCGGGTTGCCCCAAATCCAGCACCTTCCAGTCAACCTCCTGAGTCCGAGTGTCGAGTGAATGCCACTCGCCGCCCCGGCGCTCCAGGTCGATCTCCAGGGTAATCTCGTGAGTGCCGAGCGACCACTCCACCTGCACGCCGCCCTCTGCGGTCGGATAGAGATAGAACGGCGAAAGCGCGAGGTGATAGTAGGATTCAATGCACTGCGCCAGCCAACGCAACCCCTGCGGGCTCGGCGCAACTCCGTGACCGTCGAGCCAGCCGTTCTGGAGCTTGCACAGATCGTCAAACCGGGCGTTCAACCGGTTGGAGTCCAAAACTCTAGGACGTAACGTACTCATGCAGTCACCTCCGACAAGAGAGTCAATATCTCCTGCTCCAGCCGCTTGATGTCGCACTCGATCTCGGGCAGCGGGCGCGGCGGCTCGTAGCGGTAGAAGTGGCGGTTGAGCGGGATCTCTTAGCCGATCCGGGTCTTCTCGTGATCGATCCAGGCGTCCGACACATGGGGCAGGACCTCGCGCTCGAAGTAGGTCTGGATCGCTTCAGTCAGGGGCACGATCTCGGTATCGCGCAACTCCAGAGCGGGCTCCGGGTTGCCTTGGGCGTCGGTGCAGATGGCGGCCTGGTCGTCGCGCTCGCTCAGGGCGGCAAGGATCAGCTTGCGCTCGGGCAACGAGAGCTTCAAGCCGGTCGCGCGCACCGCGGCGCTGATGGCCGCCTGAAACTCGGCGCGGTCCATAGAGACCGTGAGACGCTTGTCCCGCCCGTCGATGTTGAACACACGGCTGTCGTCGTGCCGGCAGTTGCCATGGATGCGGGTGATCTCCCCGATATGGTCCGGCTCGCCGGGCTCGTCGGGGTCCCCGATCTTGTTGCGCTTGTTCCCCAGGCTCTTCTTCATGATGTCGCCGCGCCGGATGTTTTCTGCCTCTTCGCCTTTGATCAGCATGTCCTCGCGCGGGGTGAAGTGCTCCCCGGCCTCCTCGTTGGCCTGCTCGGCGCCGATCCGGATCAGTTCCTCGAAGCAATAGCCCATCTGCATGTGGTCGACGCGCTGCGCCGACAGGTCCACGCGCGGGTCACAGAACGCCTTGACGACCTTGAACAGGATGTTCTTATCGGCCATCTTCGCGAGCTGCTGCTCGAAGCCGAAGCGCTCCATGATGGTCCGCACGTTGGGCGAGAAGGCGTCGATGTAGGCCGTGAGGTTGGGCGCGAGCTGGTTGGGATCGTCGAGCAGACGGGGGAAGTCGAGCCGGCTCGTGTTGTAGAAGCTCAAACCCGCGGCCTGCTGCAGGAGGCGCTGACGCAGGGTCTCCGGCTTTCCCAGGTTGGCCCGGTGGACGGCCAGCACCGCCCGCTTGGTCGGCGCCAGGATGCAGTCGAAACTGCGCAGGACGGTCAGCGGCAGGATGACCTTGCGGTACTCGTTGCGCTTGTAGGGACCGCGCAGCAGGTTGCAGATGTCCCAGATGAAGGCGGCGAGGTGGGCGTGGGTCTCCGTGTTCACGGGCGTCTGAAGGCTTCCTGTGATCAGGCAGCGCGGCGCGCTGTCCGCGGAGGTAACGCGCGCTAAGTGGTGCCCTCGGCGGGAATTGAACCCACGACCTATCGCTTAGGAGGCGATCGCTCTATCCAACTGAGCTACGAGGGCAAATGGGAGGACGGACGGCGCGGCTGGCTGCCGTGGGCAGCGGGCAGGCCCGGTCCCCTAGTGTAACCGAGCGGGCCGGTCGAGGCATCCGCAAGATCGGAGTAGCATCCGGGTCAGACACGCCCTCCAACCGCAGCCCCCACGAGGTCCTTACCATGACTGCCACCGCCTACCTGAAGCTTTACCTACTGACGGTCCCGGTCTTTCTGGCCATCGACATGGTCTGGCTCGGGTTCATCTCCCGGGACTTCTACCAGCAGTACCTGGGCTACATCCTGAGCCCCACGGTGAACTGGCCCGCCGCGATCATCTTCTATCTTCTGTTCGTGGTCGGCATCATCTATTTTGCGGTGGCGCCGGCCCTGGCCCAGGGGTCCTGGCGGCGCGCGGCGCAGAACGGGCTCCTGTTCGGCCTTTTCACCTATGCGACCTATGATCTGACCAACCTGGCCACGCTGCCCAACTGGCCGCTGACGGTCGTGCTGGCCGACATCCTGTGGGGCATGGCCCTGTGCGGCAGCGTGGCCACCCTGAGTTATCTGATCGGTCGGCGCCTGACGCGCGCTTGACAGGAACGGCTTCTTGAGTGTTTGCGGCGCTGGGGCGAATCCTGGATCATGGGCTACCTCCATCGAACGGCGCGGGAACCACCATGGCCGAGACCCTGGGACCGGGAGTCCTTGACGACCCCTTTGCACCGGATTTGTCACTCGAAGAGCGGCTGCGGGCCCTGGAGTCCGCTTGGGCGGAGCCAGGCCCCGTCCACCCGGGGGCGGATCGGCACCTGGCCGACCAGTCCGCCCGCCTGGAGGCACTGGCCGCCGAGGTCGCGGCCCAGCGCGAGCGCTTGCGCGATCAGGAAAAGGCCATGGTGGAGCGGATCGCCGATGTGGATGACGACCGCCGCCTGACCAGTTCTCAACTGCAGCGCGGGTGGCAGGCCCAGCGCGAGGAGTTCGAGACCCGGTGGCGCCGCCACAACCGTGCCGGGTTGCTGGTGCTCGCCCTGGCCCTGGCCGGGGTCGGTCTGTTCGCGCTCTACGCCCACACACGCCACACGGCCGCCGCCGTCGCGCTCGCGAGCCTGCGCCAGGAGGTGCAGCGCCTCTCCGGCATCGCCCAGCAGGAGACCGAACTGCAAGAGCGGGTGGCGACCCTGACCGCCACCGTGGGCGAGCTCTCCAGCCGGCCGCGCCGGGGGGGCAAGGACCCAGGCCCGGGGGCCGAGGGGACGGTCCCGGCGGAACGCCTGGAGCGTCTGGCGGCCGAGCAGCGGCGCCAAAGCGGCGAGTTGGAGGCCCTGCAGCGCGGCCTCCAGTCACTGGTCAGCGCGATGCCGTCCCGCCCGGGTCCGACCTTGGACGCCCCCCCGGTGACGGCCCCGGACACCGGGGCGCGCCCACCCAAGCCGGCGACGCCTGAGCCGGAGCCGGCATCGGTGCCGGCCGCGCGCCCCGAGAGCGGCCCTGACGCGGCCGCCCCGGTGCCCCCGCGCATTAGCAAGACGTCGATTACGGACCGCCCCTTCGCCCTCCAACTCATGGGCGGCTACAGCCGGGACAAGATCCTGGAGCTGGCGCTGCGCCCGGACCTGCCGGACCCGGTCTATCTGAGTGAGGAGACCCGCCGGGGACGCCCCTGGTTTGTGCTGATCCACAGCCTGCACGCCAACCGTGCGGAGGCTCAGGCGGCCCTGGCGAAACTGCCTACCGGGTTGCGCTCACCGTCGCCCTGGATTCGCGACCTGCCCCGCGGGACCGACCTGGAGATCGTCAAACGGGGGGCCGCCCGCCACTGACGGCTTGCCGCGAGCGGCCTGAGGCCGCCGCCCGAAGCCGGGAGGCCGATCTTTCTCGCCCCATGGGCAAAGGCGCCGGAACCGGCGACAATGGCCGGTCGCTTTGACTGCCTTGTGCGCTACGCCATGCCCCGCCCCCTGACCCGAGATGACATCCGCCACGCGATCGACCTGAGTTCCTTCAACCGGGGCCTGCACTATTTCCGGCAGGGGATGGTCATCGACCTCACGGAGGAGCGGCGCGACGCCGAGGGCGTCAGCCTCCAGGCACGGGTGCGCGGCAGCGGCGGGCGCTTCTATCGCCAGTTGATCTTCATCCCCGCGAACCCCGACAAACGCGACCTCACCGGCTCCTGCGGCTGCCCCGTGGGCTACAACTGCAAGCATGTGGCCGCCGCCTGTCTCGCCTACGAGGAGCGTGAGCGCCAGTTCCAGCCGACGGACGGCAGCGCCGCCACCGAGTTCCTCAAGCGCTGGCTGACCAGGGTGGTGGCGGCCGGCCAGGAGCCGGCCGCGGTCGCCGACGCCGAGCGCCTGGTCTATGTGCTCCAACCGGGCCCGACCGACCCCCAGGGGGTCGCGGTGGAACTACGGGTGGCCAAGCCGCTGCGCCGCGGCGGGCTCTCCAAGGGCCGCCAGGCGAATCTGTATAACCTGTTGCACGGCTACTCCACCCCCGAGTATCTGGTGGCGGCGGACCATGACATCCTGGGGATGCTGCGCGCGGTCTCCGCCGGTCAGTGGATCAGCAGCGTCCCGCTCACCGGTCTGAATGGCCGGGTCGCCCTGCTGCGGATGATCGGCACCGGCCGCTGCCATTGGCAGGCCGTGGAGGCGACCCCCCTGGGCCTGGGGGCACCGCGAGACCTGCAAATGGACTGGCACGAGGGCGCCGACGGGCTCCTGACCCTGGGGCTCGGCGTGGTACCGGCGGCCCGGCTGCTGCTCCTGGAGCCGCCGCTGTATCTGGACCTGGCCGGGCATCTGGTCGGCCCCTTGGAGTCCGGGGGGCTCAGTGCCGCGCAACTGCGCGAGGTCCTGGCCGCCCCGCGCCTGCGCGCCAGTCAGGCGGAGGCCATCGCCCGCACCCTGGTGCTGGAGTTCCCCCAGTTGCCCCTGCCGACCCCGGTGCCGGTGCCGGTGACCGAGGTCGCGACCGCCCCGGCCACCCCCTGGCTGACCCTGACCTGCGATACCCTGGCGGGTGCCGCGACCGACCAGCTCAACCTCGATTTCGACTACGCCGGCCATCGCGTCCCCGGCCTGCCGGCGCTCACCCACAGCGTCCTGCCCGGCGGCGGCGGCACCGTGCGCATCCATCGCGACCTGGACGCGGAGCGCGGCGCCCTGGACACCCTGGCGGGGCTGGGTTTCGTCCCGGCCGTGAACACCCCGCAGCGCGCCGGCGGCCATCGGCTGCTCCCCGCCGCCACCAACCCCATCGAGCGCGCCGGCCACTGGTCGGCCCTGCTGCGCGACGGCCTCCCGGCCCTGGCGGCGGCCGGCTGGCGGGTGGACATCGCCGACAGCTTCCGCCTGCGCTTCGAGACGGCGGACTGGGACCTGGAGGTGGAGGAGGAGGCCGAGTCCGGGGGCAACGACTGGTTCGGCCTGCGCTTCGATCTCGATCTGGGCGGGCGGCGCATCCCGCTGCTGCCGATCATCGCCCCCCTGCTGGAGTTGGGTCTGGACGCGGAACTGCCGCAGATCATCAGCCTGCCCCTGGACCCGACGGGGACGGACCCCGCGGCGGCCCACCGCTATGTCGATCTGCCGGCGGCCCGTCTCAAACCCTTCATCGCGATCCTGCGCGACCTCTTCGACCGCGCCGCGCCGGGGGCGGACGGGCAACTGCGGATCTCGCGCTTCGACGCGGGGGCCTTAGCCGAACTCGAGGCCCAGGGCTATGCCATCCGCGGGGCCGAGCGGCTGCGCGAACTGGCCCGGCGCCTCAAGGACTTCACCGGCATCGAGTCGGTCGAGCCCCCGGCCGGGCTCACCGTGGAACTGCGCCCCTACCAGCGGCGCGGGCTCGACTGGCTCCAGTTCCTGCGCGCCTGGAACCTGGCCGGCATCCTGGCCGACGACATGGGGCTCGGCAAGACCGTCCAGGCCCTGGCCCACCTGTTGGTGGAAAAGGAGGCCGGGCGGCTCGACCGCCCCGCCCTGGTGGTCGCCCCCACCAGCCTGATGGGCAACTGGCGCCGCGAGGCGGCGCGCTTCACCCCGGCCCTGCGCACCCTGGTCCTGCACGGCTCCGACCGGCACCAACTCTTCGATCGGATGCCCGATCATGACCTGGTGCTGACCACCTACCCCCTGCTGTCGCGCGACCAGGAGCGCCTGGCCGAGCAATCCTTCCACAGCCTGATCCTCGATGAGGCGCAGTCCGTCAAAAACCCCAAGTCCCAGGCCGCCGCCGTGGTCCGGGCGCTCAAGGCCGATCACCGGCTCTGTCTCACCGGCACCCCTATGGAGAACCACTTGGGCGAGTTGTGGACCCAGTTCGACTTTCTGATGCCCGGCTTCCTGGGGGATCAGGGCAGCTTCAAACGGCTCTGGCGCACCCCCATCGAACAGCACCACGACCATGAGCGCCACGGCCGCCTGGCGCAGCGCATCGCCCCCTTCATGCTGCGCCGCCGCAAGCAGGACGTGGCGACCGAACTGCCGCCCAAGACCGAGATCATCAAGAGCGTCACGCTCGGTGAGGCCCAGGCGGCACTCTACGAGGGCATTCGCCTGTCGATGGAGAAGCGGGTGCGCGAGGCGATCGCCGCCCAGGGACTGGCACGCAGTCACATCACGATCCTGGATGCGCTGCTGAAGCTCCGCCAGACCTGTTGCGACCCGCGCCTGCTGCGGATCCCGGCCGCCGCCCGGGTCAAGGAGTCCGCCAAGCTGGAACTGCTGATGGACCTGCTGCCGGAGCAATTGGAAGAGGGCCGACGCATCCTGCTCTTCTCCCAATTCACCAGTATGCTCGCCCTGATCGAGACCGAACTCGAGGACCGCGGCATCCCCTATGCCAAGCTCACCGGCCAGACGCGCAAGCGCGACGAGGCCATCGACGCCTTTCGCTCCGGCGCGGTGAGCCTGTTCCTCATCAGCCTCAAGGCCGGCGGCGTGGGACTCAACCTCACCGAGGCCGACACCGTGATCCTCTATGACCCCTGGTGGAACCCGGCGGTCGAGTCCCAGGCGGCGGACCGGGCGCATCGGATCGGCCAGGACAAGCCGGTCTTCGTCTATAAGCTCGTGACCGAGCAGACGGTGGAGGAGCGCATCCTCTCCATGCAGGAGCGCAAACGCGCGCTCGCTGCCGGGGTCTATCAGGAGGCGGCGGGGGAGCCGGATTTGGGCTTCAGCGGGGCGGACCTGCAGGCATTGTTTGCGCCGTTGGCGCAGACCTAGGTCCACTTTAATCGGCTCGCCTACAATCTGATCCGTCTCCTGATGGCGCAGTCGGCACTGCTGGCCGACCAGATCCCCCGCCAACTCAGCTTCAAGCATGCCGTGCAACTGTGGACCCTGTGGCAACAGTACCGCGACGCCCTCGCCACGGCGGCCGACCTGGCGGCCTTGCTGGCCATGATGGCGCAGCTGCGTGTCGGTCTGCGTCCGGGCCGCATCGAACGCATCGCGAGCTGCACCAGCCGGGTCAGGACCTTACCCTTGACCTCAGGGTCGCTCTGCGGCGAGATGTCCACCAAGACGTAAGTGAAGCTCGGTATGTAAGGTGCCAGCGCGGGCGAAAGCGGGGAGATCAGGTCGTGGAAGTTCCGGGGAACCCGCCAACGCCGTTTGCCGTGATAAACCACCAGCGGCATGACCGGCGGCAGCAGCCGTGCCCGCGGGTGCTGCTTGCGGTAGGCGTCGCCCTCGACCGCGAAGTACCGCAGCAGTTGCAGTTGGGTCCAGTGCTCAGGCCGGCTCTTGTGCTCGAACAAGACGCAGACCGGCAGGGGCTGGCCCCGCCAGCGCACGCGATAGACCAGGTCCGAGTAGATCGTGCGCAGGTCGGACGACGCCTAGGTATCCTTACTGATCTCCACGCTGTCCAGATCGACCTCGGTGAGCACCTCTTGCGGCAGATAAACGCGCAGGAAGTCCTTCGCGATGTCCGTGGGGTCGCAGGCTCACTTGGCGCTGCAAGCGCCAAAGGTGACTCGGATCACTCGCCATCAGGAGCGCCAGGCGTATGAAGATGCTTCCTTTGGCTAGCTGGCCATCAAGGCCTCGATCGCCTCCGGGTCCTTGGGCGCCGCGGCGGAGAGGATCTCGTTGCCGTCCGGCGTGATCAGCACGTCGTCCTCGATCCGGATGCCGATGCCCTGATAGGGCGCGGGGACCGCCTCGGTGGCCGGCATGTAGAGCCCCGGCTCCACCGTCAGTACCATGCCCGGCTCCAGACGCCGCCACTCACCGCGCTCCTTGTAGTGACCCACGTCGTGCACGTCCATGCCGAGCCAGTGACCGGTGCGGTGCATGTAATAGGGCTTATAGGCCTCGTCCTTGATCAGCTTGGCTGTCTTGCCTTCGAGTATGCCGAGACGGATCAGGCCCTTGGTCAGGACCTTGAGCGCCGCCTCGTGGGGCTCGATCCAGCGGTTGCCGGGGCGGGCCTTCGCAATCGCGGCAAGCTGGGCCGCCAGGACGAGTTCGTAGAGCTCACGCTGGGGCGGGCTGAACCGGCCGTTGACCGGGAAGGTGCGGGTGATGTCCGAGGCGTAGCCGTGCAATTCGCAGCCCGCGTCGACCAACACCAGGTCGCCGTCCTTGAGGGTCGCGCAATTGTCGACGTAGTGTAGGACGCAGGCGCGGGCCCCGCCGGCGACGATGGGCGGATAAGCCTGGAAGCGCGCCCCCGCGGCGGCACAGTGGCGCAGGAACTCGGTCTCCAGTTCCGCCTCGCCGCGGCCCGGGCGGCACAGACGCATCAGCCCGCGATGGCCGGCGGCGGAGATGCGCGCCGCCCGGCGCATGAGCTTGACCTCGGCCTCGCCCTTGCGCAGGCGCTGCTCGTGCAGGAGCGCCTCGATGGTGACGAAGGTCTCCGGCGGGAGCGCGCCCTTGCGCACATTGGCCCGCACCTGGTTGACCCAACCGAAGACGCGGGCGTCGAAGGCGGCATCGGCGCCGATGGGGAACAGGAGTCGGGCGCGTCCGTCGATCAGTCCCGGCATGAGGGCGTCGAGTTCGCTCAAGGGGTGCGCCTCGTCGGCCTTGTAGGTCGCCGTGGCCCCCTCGACCCCGGCCCGATAGCCGTCCCACTGCTCGCGCTCCGGGTCGCGGGGGCGGCAGAACAGGATGAACTCCCCCTTCTTGCGCCCGGGGGCGAAGACCGCCAGGGCCTCGGGTTCCGGGAACCCGGTGAGATAGGTGAAGTCGCTCGCCTGCCGGAAGGGGTAGTGGACGTCGCGGTTGCGAATCGTCTCATGGGCGGCCGGCAGGATGGCGAGCCCATCCGCGCCGATGGCCTTGAGCAGGGCGCGGCGGCGCCGTCCATACTCGGCCATGGTCATCGCGATCCCGGGCGGGGGGCCGCCCGCTCCTCGTAGATCAGCATGGCGGCCACCCAGACGAACTCGGTCAGCTCGGTCAGGGCCGCCTCGTTCTCCTCGTCCTGCCGCAACTGGTTGAGATCCAGGCGGGTGATGTCCGCGAAGTCGCGCAAGACCTCTTGTGCCTGAGCGGACAGGTCGCGCTCGGCGAGGCCCAGGACACCGATTGAAAACAGGAAGCCGCGCACCCAGTCGTAGAGGGCGGTGGCGCGCTCGGCCAGGGCGTGGGAGTCGTCCGGGAGCAACAGGGGGAAATCGAGCCCGGGACCTGCAATCCGCTCCTGAGTTCGGCGCGCGAGCGCACCCAGGACGGCCCGTGCCGGCTGCACCTCCTGGTCCAGGGTTGCGTCCCCGTCCGGGTTCAGGGGCGGGATCGGCAACAACAGGTCGAGCCAGGCCGACTCCGGGGCCGCGGACCCGCCGCAGATCAGGCCGCAGAGCATCCCCTGGGCCTCGCTCGGGGTCGGGGCGAGCGGGCTTGCCTGGAGCAGGTTCCCGATCTGATCGTAGTCGATGTCCGTGGTGGTCTCCGGGGCGCCTGGCGCGGTCGATGCCCGTCTGGTTGCGGCTCTTGAGCATACCATGGGCACCGACCCGATTGACCCTGCCTGCCGCCCCTTCTATAGTGCGAAGAATTCTCAAAGAGGCCCTGATCTTGGCCAGTTTCGACATCGACCAGTTCGAGCGCGGCGTGGAGCATCTGCTGCACCTGTGTCAACGTCTCCAAGAGGAAAACGCCTCCCTGCGCGCCCGCCAGGAGGCCCTGGCGGCCGAGCGCGGCGACCTGATCGAGAAGACCGAGCAGGCACGCAGCCGCGTCGAGGCCATGCTGTCGCGGCTGCGTGCGATGGAGGAGAGTCTATGACCGACGAGCCCATTGGGGTCAATATCAAAGTCCTGGACAAGGACTATCGCATCGCCTGCCCGGCCGCCGAGCAGGAGGACCTGATCGCCTCGGCGCGGCTGCTCGACGGGCGGATGCGCGAGATCCGTCAGACCGGGCGGGTGATCGGCTCGGACCGCATCGCGGTGCTGGCGGCGCTCAATATCGCCAATGAGTTGCTGCAACTGCAAAAGGCGCAGGGCGGCGGGGAGACCGCCGTCACCCGGCGGCTCGGTCGGCTGCAGGAGCGCATCGGCGAGGCCCTGTCCGCGCAACCGGCCCTGGACTCGTCGGCCGAAAGGGTATAGCCTCTTTCCCCAGACACCCCCTGTAGTGTTCGACCGCTGGCTGGGTATTTTCTTGAGCCTATTTTGTACCCTGGGGACATGACCACGAGGCCGTTGCGCAAGTCCGCCCCCGAGCGGAAAGCCTGAAGCCGACGCGACTGACCCCACTTGAACCTCACGGTTCAAGAACAAAGGTTAGCGACGGCACAGACGGGGGGTGTCGCCCCTTTATCGTCGCTTGCGAAAGGGCCGCGGGTACCAAGCCCCTGTGTTCGATTCGCTTCCAATGCAATCTCCCCTCGCCCCCACCACGGCACTCGGTACTTCTGCTGTTTGCGCTGACCCTGAGGTGCCGTGGGGACGGCACGCGCCGAACGGGTGCCCGGCGCTCCGCGGCCTGCGTCGCCGACTCCGCGCGGCACGGCGCCTGCTTTCCCGCAACGATCAGCGACGTCACGCGGCGGCACTCACCCGGGTGCTGGGGCGGGAGCCCGCCTTCCGATGCGCCCGCCGGATCGCCGCGTTCTGGCCGGCGAACGGCGAACTGGACCCGCGACCCCTGCTCGCGGCGGCGGCCCGCCGCGGCACTGCAAGCACCTTTCTGCCCGTGTTGCGTCCGGGGCGGCAGCGCCGACTGTGGTTTGTCCGCTACGCACCGGGTGACGCCCTGACTACTAATCGCTTCGGGATACCCGAGCCCCGGCACGGTCGCCAGGGGCGGCCGCCAGCCTGGGCACTCGACCTGATCCTGGTCCCGCTGGTCGGATTCGACATGGACTGCAACCGCCTCGGCATGGGCGGCGGCTACTACGACCGCACCCTGGCCTTCCTGCGGCAGCGCCGACACTGGCTGCGGCCGCGCCTGATCGGCATCGCCCACGAATGCCAGCGCGTCACGCGCCTGGTGCCCCGCCCCTGGGACGTGCCGCTCGACGCCGTGGCGACCGAAAGCCGCATCTATCGGCGCACAAGATAACAGGTTGGCGGCCAGCCTCGATTGTCGTTGTCGTTGTCGTTGTCGTTGTCGTTGTCGTTGTCGAGGTTATCGTAGCGGATTCTCTCGCACGCCAAGTTGCATCGCTTCTCCGATTACGATTACGACAACGACAACGATGCGACAAGCATTCTTCTTCCTCTCGAACCTTGGGCGACGCGCTAGTTAGCCAGCCCGCCGGCAAAGATGCGATAGGCCGGGTTGTCGGTTTCATCCCAATGGGGGTAACCCAGGGCGTCCAGGGAGCGGCGGAAGTCGGCGCGCTCTGCCTGCGGGACCGTCGCCCCCATCAGTACCCGGCCATAGGCGGCCCCATGGTTGCGGTAGTGGAAGAGGGTGATGTTCCAACGCTTGCCGAGCCCGCCGAGCAGGTCCAGCAGGGCCCCGGGGCGCTCCGGAAACTCGAATCGGACCACGGTCTCTCCGGGGGTCTCGCCCGCCCCCGGGGCGTGCCCCCCGACCATGTAGCGCACATGCAACTTCGCGGTCTCGTTGTCCGTCATATCGAGCACCCCCAACCCCTGGTCGCGCAGTTGCCCGATCAACCGGGCGCGCTGGGCGTCGCCGCCGCCCAGTTCCACCCCCACGAAGACCTGGGCCTGATCGGGGTCGGCGAAACGGTAGTTGAACTCGGTGATCTGGTGCTCGCCGAGCGCCCGGCAGAAGGCCAGGAAGCTCCCGGGCCGTTCGGGGATCGCGACCGCCAGCAGGGCCTCGCGCCGCTCACCCAAATCCGCCCGCTCGGCCACATGGCGCAGCCGGTCGAAGTTCATGTTGGCACCGCTCTCGATCGCCACCAGGTGTTCACCGCGGCAGCCGGTGCGCGCCACATAGCGCTTCAGGCCAGCCACGGCCAGGGCCCCGGCGGGTTCGGCGATACCGCGGGTGTCTTCGTAGATGTCCTTGATGGCGGCGCAGATCTCGTCGGTACCGACCAGTATCACCTCGTCCACCCGCTGGGCGGCGACCCGAAAGGTCTCAGTGCCGATGCGGCGCACCGCCACCCCGTCGGCGAACAGGCCGACCTGCGCGAGTTCCACCGGCCGCCCCGCCGCCAGGGCCGCGTGCAGGGTCGGCGCGTCCTCCGGCTCCACGCCGATGATGCGCACCTGGGGCGCCAGCCACTTCACATAGGCGGCGATGCCGGCGATGAGCCCACCACCGCCCACGGGGACAAAGATGGCATGGGGGGGCTCCGGGTGCTGGCGCAGGATCTCCATGCCGATGGTCCCCTGACCGGCGATCACCTGCGGGTCGTCGAAGGGGTGCACGAAGGTCAGACCCAACTCCGCGACCAGTCCCATGGCATGGGCATAGGCCTCGTCGTAGGAGTCGCCGCACAGCACCGCGGTCCCGCCCAGGGCCCGCACCGCCCGGACCTTGATGCCCGGGGTGGTGCGCGGCATCACGATGGTGGCCGCCACCCCCAGACGCGCCGCGCCCAGCGCGACGCCCTGGGCGTGATTGCCTGCGCTGGCCGCGATGACCCCACGGGCGCGCACCTGCGGGCTCAGACTCACCAGCTTGTTGTAGGCGCCGCGCAGCTTGAATGAAAAGACCGGTTGGAGGTCCTCGCGCTTGAGCAGGACCTGATTGCCCAGGCGGGCCGAGAGGGCCGCCGCCAGGGTCAGGGGGGTCTCCTGGGCAACCTCGTAGACACGGGCCTTCAGGATGCGCTCGATGTAGCTGTCGGGCATTGGAAAACCTCAGTGAGACAAGGGGCCGGGGGCCGGGTGCGATCAGAACTGATGTGGTAACCGAGATCCCGGGTACGCTGTCGTTGTCGTTGTCGTTGTCGTAATCGAATAATCCGACCACGACAACGACAACGATGCCCGGTCCGCGAGAACGTCCGGTAGCTCTTGGCGGGTACGCAATGCGTACCCTACGACATGTGCGTTAAAACATCAGTTCTGATTGCACCCCCGGGGGCCAGACGCCCCAGGTTACCAGGCGCCGAGATGGTAGATTGTGGGGTGGGTAGAGCGCAGCGAAACCCATCACTTGCGCTATGATACCAAGCCCTTAAGAGACCAATTCAGCGAGGCACCCCATGAACCAGGACGAGCAGAAAAAACAGGCCGCCCACGCGGCCCTGGCCTATGTCGAGGGCGGGATCATCGGCGTGGGCACCGGCTCCACGGTCAATCACTTCATTGACGCGCTCGCGACCATCAAGGGTCGCATCGAGGGCGCCGTGTCCAGTTCAGAGGTGTCCAGCGCCCGCTTGAAGGCCCACGGCATCCCGGTCTACGACCTGAACGCGGTCGGTGACCTCGCACTCTACGTGGACGGGGCGGACGAGTCCAACCGCCAATTGCAGTTGATCAAGGGCGGCGGCGGGGCCCTGACCCGGGAGAAAATCGTCGCGGGGGCGAGCGCTCGCTTCGTCTGCATTGCCGATGAGACCAAGTTGGTGGAGCTGCTCGGCCGCTTTCCCCTGCCGGTAGAGGTCGTCCCCATGGCCCGCAGTTTCGTCGCCCGGCAACTGGTCCGGGCCGGCGGCACCCCGGTGTGGCGCGAGGGCTTCGTCACCGACAACGGCAACCTGATCCTGGACGTCCAGGGCCTGGAGATCCTGGAGCCGGTCAGTCTGGAGCAACAAATCAACAACATCCCTGGCGTGGTCACGGTCGGCATCTTCGCCCTGAGGCCCGCCGATGTCCTGATCCTGGGCACCCCGCAGGGCCCAAAAACGCTGATGCCCGAGTAAGTCATCGCCTTGGAGACGGGGCAAGCAGCCGTGGCCTCGTCGCGACTGAAGCCGCTCCCACCAGGAGCGGCGCCTGAGCCTCACGACAACTGCATCTGTCAGCCTGCCACAGAGACCTTATACATGCCTGATCGCATCGCCTTCATCGGACTCGGCATCATGGGCCGCCCCATGGCCCTCAACCTGCGGCGCGCCGGGTACGACCTGGCGGTCTATGCCCGCCGCCCGGAGTCCATGGAGCCGCTGGCGGCGGCCGGCGCCATGACCTGGCGCAGCCCCGCGCAGGCCGCCGCCCAGGCCGAGGTGATCTTCACCATGGTGGCCGACACGCCGGACGTGGAGCAGGTGATCCTGGGGCCGGGCGGGGTGCTGGAGGGGGCGGCCCCGGGCGCCGTCGTGGTCGATATGAGCACCATCTCGGCCGCGGCCACCCGGGTGATCGCGGGGCGTCTGGAGGGCCAAGGGGTGGCCATGCTGGACGCACCGGTCTCGGGCGGGGAGTCCGGGGCGATCGCGGGGACCCTCTCGATCATGGTGGGCGGCGCGGTGCCGGTCTTCGACCGGGTGCGCCCGCTGCTGGAGGTCCTGGGGCGCAACATCGTCCATGTGGGCACGAACGGCGCCGGCCAGGTCTGCAAGTCGTGCAACCAGATCGTGGTGGGGGCGACCATCGCCGGGGTGGCGGAGGCGATCCTGCTGGCGCGCGCCGCCGGGGTGGACCCGGCGCGGGTGCGCGAGGCCCTGCTCGGCGGCTTCGCCGCGAGCCGCATCCTGGAGGTCCACGGCCAACGCATGATCGACGGCAACTTTGCCCCCGGCTTCAAGGCGCGCCTGCACCAGAAGGACATGCGGATCGTCGGCGAGGCGGCCGCGCAATTGGGGCTCGGCCTGCCGACCGCCGCGAGCATTGCCCAGTACCTCGATGCCTTGGTCGACCAAGGGCTGGGGGAACTGGATTCAGCGGCGATCTACAAGGTGCTGGAGTCCATGAACCATTGAAAAATCGCCTGCTGGGCGATTTTTCACTGTTTGAGGGGAAAGGAAAGCTGTCGCTCGCTCATGCAGCACGGGCGGCGGTCATGGCGAGCCCGTAGGGTCCGCTGTGCGGACCGACGACGCCGCGGATCGCACGACGCCCGGCGCCATGCGTAGGTTCCGCTGCGCGGACCGGCGATCCCGCCGATCGGAGAGGGGGCGGGACCAGGATCAAGTCCGCAGGCCGCTTCCCGCACTGGAGCGAAAATTCGACGGTTCCCGCCACGCCAACACCATCGGTATGGTCCGCGGATCAGTGCGCACGGGTACGCAAGTACTGGTCGCAGCGATCGGTCGCGACAAACTCGATGATGGCACGGGTGTCGTCCGAGCAGTTCTTGAAGACGACCCGCTCGAGGATCGCGGGGCCTTGGCGCAGGATCAGGGCGCCCACCAACTCGTCGATGAAAGACTGGGTCACCTCGATCCCAGCGAAATCAAAGACTACCTCACGCCCATGCGCGAGCGCGTCCTCGGCCTGCTCACGGACCGGTACGGCGATGGAGCGCACGGCCGCGAGGCGACCCTGGGTCTGGGTGCTCAGTGTCAGGTGGGTGCGGTGTTCATGGGTGTTCATGGTGCGATCATGGGGCCGCGACCCCGAAAAAGTAAAGTGAACCTACTCGAATCGAAGGGGGATAGATGCCATGCCTTCGAGGGCTGGAAGCAACTCGGCGATGCGTATGTCGCCAAGCCGGTCCCGCCGCAGGTCAAAGGCGATGGCTACCTCTTGCTAGAGGATGCGTGATCAGTTACATCGACACTTGTTGTCGCTTCGGCCTACAAAGCGATCAGCGTGTAGCACCCTTCAACTATCACTCTGAAGAATCTACCTTCGACTTACGCGATGACCTCAATCGCACCACATAGCTCTCCGCCGCAACTTCATACTGAGACGCAAAAAATACGCTGATCCACCCGCGCACGATCTGCCAGAGATATGCCGCGTCGCTTCCGTCCAGGTGCGGCTTGCATTGCAGGACAAGATTGCGTCCCTCCCCATCTGTGATCCGACTTGGTATTCGCGCGGTGATCTGCGCGAAGGATGGCATCGACAACAACGCATTCCGTATTTCAACTTCAAATTCCGCCGCCGACAGTCCCGGGGGCAATGATAGGTCGCGCAAATCCTGCAAGCCGTCTCGAAGCGTGTCTTTAACCACAGCATTCGTATTTTCGTCGCAGAAAATGGCATAGAGCTTCTCGGGCGCCGCGCATCTTGGGAGCCATTGGCCCCGCCGCCCCTGCACATCATCTTCGTCCATTGCCTGTCCTTCTTCTAAGGGGTGTGCGACAAGTTCTTTCGCCGCGTCCTCGATCTGCTTTCTTAGAGTGTAGGTCGCAGGAACCGCCTCATTAAGTCGCTTCATGAACGCTTGTACCTCCGGCGCTTCAATAGCCATTGGCACCATAAGTTCGATATTGTTCTTTCGGCTCCATCCAAGCGCCGGCCCGGTAAGGTTGGCCGATCCTAGCATGCACTCGCTGTCCGCGGTATACAGCTTTCCATGCAAAGCATCAAGGATAAATAATCTTGCTCCGGCTCTCTCGTTTACCAACTCGAAAACCTCTAAGTCGCTAACGCCAGCCGCAACCTCCGCCGCGCGCCAACGCGTGTAAACCCTAACCTCCACGTCTTCGGGAATGCTCTCAAATAGAGTCTCCAGTACCGCCACTTTAATGAATGGTGCGCAGAGCACAACCTCACGCTGCGCTCTGCTCAACAGTACCTTCAGCCTTTCTCCATCAACGACCATGTCCCGCTTCCGCTGCCCTATAATGCCAGATTATCGTCAGGATCGAGGAACTTCGCTGCGATCTGTCCCCACTCGAATCGCACCTTCTGCAACGCGCGCGCACGTTCCATTCCCGCTTCACGCTCATACCGTGCCCACCCAGCGAAAATGATCTTTGTCGCATTCACTGCTCGCATTAGCCTGCTAAGAACCTCCTCCCGAGTAAGGTCGGTGATGTCCTCATCGACGGTGTTAATTGTGCCAAAAATATCATCGAACGCGGGGTGCGACCGATTAAAAGTGACCTCTGTCACCTTTCCCTTGATTTCGACATTAAACAAGTGGTAGGAGTCAGGGAACGCAGCCTCCAAAAAAACCACCCGAAGGTCGGCATCCTTGATTAAAGACACCAACTCATCCGCAGCTTCGTCAGAGTATTTCTTATTTTGCGTAAGGTCTTCCTTTATCTCCACGAAGTCTTCTTTTGTCTTCGGCGTGTCTTCGCCTTCGATTGGCGTTTCTTTAGATCGATCTTTCCACCCTTTATTGACGGTGTTAGTTACGTCGTCCGGCTCCTGATGTCTCTTTCTCCGTGTGGAACGGCCTCCTGATGCTTGGGCCTTAATCAATTCGCGAAGATGCTTGAGGTTTCTCTTTAGACTATCGCTCAGAACCAGCAACCAACCCCGTGGATCACCTTCAGCTTTCAGGCGATTAACAACATCCAAAAAATTTTCTCCTTCTTCGGCGAGTTGCTCCCACTCGGTCGTCGCGAGTTCAGAAAAATGGGTTGCAGCTTGCTTGTTGTTTGTCACGCCGAAAAGCTCGTCAAGCGCCGGGTCGAACTCCACTTCCGCATCCCACCAGCGTTCTCGGGGATCGTATCCAATGCACCACCCTGCGTCTAACACAAGCTCACGCCCGGCGCGCAGAAGAGACACCCCGATATTGTTACGTGCGTGCCTACCATAGGCCGTCTGGCCGCGATCCGCCGACCCGGCTTCGTCAATGGTCTTCTTTGTTGCGACAGAAAATCGCATATTAACAATGTGCTTCTTGCCGCCAAACTCAATCTCCTGGGGGTCCTCAAAAACCGACTCGAACATCGCCGTCTGGTCGAACGGCGCCGGGACTTTAGCGGCAGGGGTTAGATACAGCGGGTCGTCAAAACAGGCTTCCTTGTCAAAACTGGTGCCGCCGCCAACATCTGGAGCAACGAGTCTAATGATCAATGAACCATCGAGCAGGAAACGCCGATAAATACGTCCGATCAAACGTTCCGTGTTTAGCAAAGTCGATCGGGCGCTCTTCCATGTGAGGCGGTTAATGTCTATTTTTGACCAGACGACGAGCGTTCCTGAATTACCAAGCTGCGCCGACAAATCTCTCCAGTCACTGGGAACGGGCTCGTGCTCCGGCTCTGGAACGTACTCCGTAACGCCAGACTCAACCTCATCGACATCCAAAAATGTATGAAGCGCATTGTCCGGCCCGTTTTGCCAACTCCAGACATCCAAGCGAGCCGCTTGCGAGATGGATGCATTAGGAAGCCCCATACCGAAACGCCCGATTCCTGATCGGTCGTTCAGTCGCGTTCCGTTGCCGAACTGCAGTGCCATGCGAAGCGTCGTTGCATCCATTCCATCGCCGTCATCAAGAACACCAATCTCGACGATCCTCGATCTCTCACGCTGTTCTACGACCTCTCGCTTTTGCAGGCAGAATACCTCAATGAGAGATGCGTTAGCCTGTTGCGCGTTATCGATCAGTTCCGCGAGAGCATAGGCGGTGTTCTTGTATCCGGAATCTCTCATAGCCCGAATAGCCAGACACGCCGGAATGAATTGCGCGGGAGTCTGCACTTGCGTCTCGGTGTGGACGGTCTCATTCATTCCAAACATCCTCCCAGTTAGTGAAGGCGTCGGCGACATCACCGAAGCCGGTAAGTGCTGTGTCAACGACAGTCGCAATTTCGCACGCGGCATTTCCGCCCGCTCGAGGTCCCCGGATCGCACGACCCACCATCTGACTGTATAGAACAAGAGATTTCGTTGGGCGCGCAATCACGGCAGCGCTTGTCTTAGGCGCGTCGAACCCTGTCGTTAATACACCAAAATTGCAGAGTACCATCGGAGTCTCGGTATCTCTTCGAAATTCTTTAATTATGCGTGTCCGGTCAGTCGAGCAAGATGCGGCAGTTATCACATTCGAATCGATTCCCAGTGCCGTCAGAGTGGCTGCCATTACTTCTGCGTGCTGCACCGTTGCGGCAAAAACGATAATGCGCCTGTGCTTTGCAGCAAGCAGTCTTTGTACTTCGGACACAATTGCTACGTTTCTGACGGTCTGCCGTGCAAGTAACTCAAGAACCTCTGGATTGTAATCAGAAGGATCGGTAACATCGCCGCGAGTACGCTTTACGCGGCCCACAGACGCGGGATTAAAAATCTTGGTAAACGTCGGCTTTGCCAAATACCCTTCTTCGATTAAATAATTAACCGGATTCTGCCATCCAACCACCTGGAGCATGACTTTTCTCGACCCAAAGAACTTTGCCAACTCGGCATCTGCGGAGATATCAGTCCATGACCGCCCGGGGGTTGCACTAAGCCCGACCAACCCGCTGTGAAAACCTGTCTCAACTAGGCGATCTATGACCTCTCGGTATGATGGCGCGATCGCTTGATGTGCTTCATCAACTACTACTAGCCCGACACGTCGACCTAGCCTCAGAACTTCAAGGGGTTCGCGTAAAGAACGAGCATAGATTTTTTGAAAACCTGCGATGATGAGCCCATCTGAACATGCCGAAATATCGGGATCGTAGTCACCCCAATACCGCAAGATGGATAGTTCACGATTGCCCAACGATTTCCATGCCTCCCGAAACGCTTCGCCCGCCTGCTCCAACAGCTCCTTACTTGACGCCAACCAAACTACGACCGTCGGTTCTGCTGCTACCAGGTAGCGACAGAGCACATGCATCATGGTCCGCGTCTTGCCTGACCCTGTAGGCATATGGAGAAGCACTCGTTCGTAACCGTCTTTGATCACGGCATAGACCTGCTCCGCAACACGACGCTGATGGGAAAACAGCGCAAAAGAAGCCGCGATTCGATCTTCTTCCGGATCGCCTAGATACTCAAGTGCATTTCGGGAATCAATGCCAAAAAAGCCCAAAAAGCTAGCCCATATTTGACTATCACTGGTTGGGTTCAGCGCTCGTAAATTATCTAGGTCGCTGAGGCCAACGCGCGACGCGAGCTCCCGCAACTTCCCCGGCGACATCGCATCGAAGCATATCGCCCGTACTTTCTGGTCCTCCATATAGGAACGAAATGATCCTCTCAAGAGATTGAGCGCGACGACTCGTAGTGAGTCTATTTGTCTACCTGGAACAAAGTGCTCAAGTAAAGCTATAACTTCTTTGCCAATAATGCTTTCCAGGTCATGGGCTGGTATGCGTTTTACCAACGCTTCCAGACTCTGTCCGGGACCTCGTTCCGCAGAAATCTCTGAGATTGACATTGAAGGCGTCAGTGCACTCTTGAAGAATATTGCAGGTCACGGGCTACGGACATAAGTCAATGCTTCGCCCGAAAGCCGACATCAAAGCGAACAAATAAGGCACGCCTGTTCTTCAGGATCGTCATCGCTGCTTGCGTATCGCAATAGATCCTGCCAACTCATGTAAGCTGATGCGCTTGGTAAACTTTCCGAGGTACCGGATGCCGCTTCCACGGCTCGGGCGGCAAGTTCATCTAGGGTCATACCGTTCACCCAGGTATACCCGCCCTTGGCGTTCTCATAACGCTTGGCATCCTCAAAGAGTTGAGGATGCTCACGCTTAAGCCCCAGCCACTCACGTCGTTGTTGGAAGAAGCAGAAATAGCACCCGGAGCGATTGCGCCAGCGATAGTAGTCGGGGATGCCGACGGATTCTTCGAGGATGCGAAATACATCGTCTCTCACGATATCATCGGAAATAAAAGGAAAGACTGGCTTAATGTTACGCTTCGTACTGATGTAGCCCTCGCGGTCCTCGTCGGCGCGGATTCCGATGTAGCTTATCGCCTCGTCGTCGCCAATAAAGCGCTCAAATGGCTCAATCTTCATGACCCGCGTGCACCAGCGTTGCCTAGGCGATGGCAGGAAGCCGCCGAAGCGCTTGAGGTAGTGGTCGAAGTCTCGGCCACTGTTGAGGCGCGCAACCTCTTTTCCAAGATAGTCTTCAAGGCGGTCAATAAAGGCGTAGACCTCGGGAAGCTCCGCACCGGTATCGCAGAAAAAATACTCGATGTCGGGCACGGTTCCTTTGTCCTTGAGATAGATCGCCAAGGCGGCACTGTCCTTGCCTCCAGAAAGTCCAAGTACGTGCCTAACGGCCTTTGCTGGTTCAGCCATTGTCGTCTCCGATGGCAAGTGTCAGTGGCTTGTCGTAGTCTGCGTCTTCTTGATGCGGCACGACACTGCGTTCTCTGTCCAAAACCTGATCGACGATTTCGGCTAGCACCGCGATCTGCAAGTCTCTGCCAAGAAGCTCAGCGAGTCGCGCCTCGATGGCAGCCTTAGTGGTTTTGATCGCAGCCCGTGTGGCGGAGTCAATGCACACGACCTCATCTCGTTCGGATGCGCCCTTACGGACGGCGCGTAACAGGACAACATCGAAATCTTTATCTCGGGTCTGGCGTTGCCCGTCGTAGTGTACACGCAACCTCTCCAGATCGTGCATGCGACGCGCGAGATCTGCAAGCCGAAACTCCGCCGCGTCGGCCTCTGTGTCGGTCCATTTCTTTGATGGTTTATGCCCAAGAAATAACAAGAGATTAGAGAGCCAATCCTCATCGTCTCCCTCGTATTTAGAGATTCGACGGATGAAGGCGCGTAGGCCATCCGCATCAATTGTGTAACGGTCTAGGCCCTCCACGCGCCCGCGCAGGACGGCCCGCAGATCGGCCAAGGTGCAGATGCGCTCTAGGTTGAACGCTTGCGCAAGGAGTCGCTGAAACTGGGCTATCAAATCCGGATAGGCGCTCTTGAGCTCGCGCAAAGCGTCTCTAAGGCGGTCCGAGAATGTCTTGAGTTGGCGCTCGTCGGGTTGCGTGTCCTGGATACTTGGGAGACCACATGCCTCGGGCAACTGCTCGAAAAGAAGTATCTGGGGGGACTTGGCGAGCATGAAGGCGCTACGCACCCGCTGCGCGGTGATAGACACTCGCTTGGTGCTCGCCGAAAACTCCGGCAAATCGCCCATGAACTTGGCTAGCGGCCGGGCTAGGGCGAGGATGGTTCGGTCGCAGTCAGGGTCACCGAACAGGATGCGGGAGTATTCCTTGAACAGTGATGCCCGCAACCCCTCGATACGGAAGCTCTGCACGGCAAAGTCGCCCGGTCGGCGCACGAAGCGTTCGAGCTGGTCATCCGTGAGATAGGGCACGTAGCGGCCTTCTTCAAATAAGGCGGCTTCGTCCTGGTTTACTAGGTAGGCGGCAATATAGAGGATCGGGAGAACGCCCCGCTTGATGCCGAAGGGAGATGCTTGAAGTACCTCATCTAGGGCGGTGAAGGGCTGGGGTTTCTTCTGGGTATCGGCCAAGAACTGGTCGATCCGATCCCATACAGGTCCCAAGTTGTAAGCCCCGGCAGTGGCGGGCCGGTCAAACTGCCAGCGTCCCTCGACTTGCCGATGAATTCCTGGCGCCCGCAGCAGGGCCAGGTAGATGGCCCGCTCCGGAGGATATTTATCAATCCCCAGGTCCGCCTCTGCCTGGTGATGCAGCATGGCCGCGAGGAGTTTGTTGCGAGCCGCCGCAGCCTGGGATGATGGCTTGTCGCGGTTGATTAGCTCGTTCCTGATGACGGGGCTTGCGTGGTAAACGCGGTCGAGTACGTCAGTCAAGGCAGATTGCAGGCCGCGCCGGGTCTTTACAGAAAGCGGTTCCCCCCGCCAATACCAGGTGCCAGCCTTCGGATCGTCCGCGAGGGCGCGGAGCATGTCGCGCTCACGGGTGGTGGCAAGGGCATAGCGATCCTTAAATTCACGCTGGGCGACAGGGTCGGTGTTGAGAGCCTGCGCCTCGCGCTGTATCAGGTCTAGGGCCATCACCTCGGCGATGACTTGGCGCAGCCGGTCTGCGTCCGGGCACTCAACAACGATATCGGACTCGCAGAAATAGCCGAGAACTTCGTCGGCGAGACGCTGACGGTCAACCTGGCTTCTGACCAAGAAGAAGATGACGCGCGGCCCGCTGGCCCGCTCAGGGAGTCGGCGGAAAGAGTCCGGGTCCGCGAAAATCGGCATGAAATATCGCAAGGTCCCAGTCTTAATGGTGTGGCGCCGCGCGACGATGGGTTCCAAGACCTTGCGTTTATTCAAGGCGCCGGCCAGGTTGAACCGCCCGATGCGTTCGATCTGCTCGGCAACAGCCGCGTCCAGATCGAAGTCGCTACCTTCCCACACCCTGTATTCGCCGCTAAACTTGCGGAATTGGAGGACCGATTTGGCGGCAAGGCTGCGGACGGTATTTACGGCCGTGCCAGGTGGGTCGGCGCACAAGGCGACGACCTCCCGCGATGCCTTAAAGCCACCTTGGGCGCCAACGATGTTTAGAAGCCCGATGGACTTGAGTAGCCGGATATCTCGCTCCGGGGCGTCGCCCAAGCGCTCGACCGCGGTAACGACTTCCATCCAGCGACGGCGCGTGTAGTGGTCAGCAACCGCAGCCGACTGGTTGAGGATGAAGTATTCGTAGACCTCCCAGGGCATGACCCAATCGTCGACGCCGGACAGGCGCGCGAGGCTGTCGCCCAGTCCGTGCGGCTCGTGGCTACCGAGGTAGCTGAACAAGGTGCGCTCGTTCTGGGCGACCTTCTGACAGAGGGTCGGCAAGAGCATCGCACTCAAGGGGTGGAGCGGGTAGCAGCGCGCGAAGATATCGGCGGCGGTGGTGGCGTCCAGGGTCTTGGGGAGGGCGCTGGTCGCCGCGAGCTGGTCCGCGATCTCAGCGCAGTAGCGGATGATGCGCGTGCGCTCGTCGTCGGTGAAACGGTGGGTGAAGGCGGCTGCGACGACGCGCAGAACCTGTTCGGCGGACTCGACGAAGGGGATGCTCTCGAATCGGCCTTGGACCTTGGCCCATTCGTTGCGCAATGTGTCGCCGAGTCCACGAGCATATTGATCCATCGCCTGGTGGAGCAGGACAATCAGGGTAAGCTTGGCGGGATGCGCGGCATTGGCACGCTCGGCCAGAGCTTGAAGCAAATAGATGTCGTCGGCACCGTAGTGACGGGCCTCGTACTCCAGGAACTTGCCTAGCTCGTCGATGACGATGAGTAACCCTTGGCTGCCGCCCCGAGCAAGCGCGTCTTGTAGGGCAGCGACAGCGGCGAGCAGTTCGCTTGCCGGTACGCGGTCCAGGTTGGCGAGTCGACGAAAAACCTCGATTACGTCCGGGCGTCGGCCAATGCGATTGGCCCAGTGGTTGGCCGCGCACTCGGATAAAGCCTGGGCGAGCCGGCGTCCGAATGGCTCAGGGGTACCGGTGAGCACGACGACGCAGTGGCCCCGACGGTCGGGGGCCGCGACGGACTCGATCATCCGATAACGTTCGGCCAACGCCGGTTCCGCACGCTCCAGCACATCAATCGCGGCTTCTACCTGATCACCTTGGGGTGCGAGCAGATGGGTTAGAAAGGCGGCAAAGGAGGACTTTCCGGCGCCGTAAGGCCCGACCAGCGACCAAGCGCGCGGTGCGGCCTCAGGGATCAGGGTGTCGACGATCCGGGCGAGGGTCTGGATGGCGCGGGGTGTGGGGATATAGCCGCGAACCACTGCCGCGGAGCCAAAATCGCGCTCCAGGTTGACGGAGCGGGTGTAGTGGGCATTGACCATGATCTTGTCGGCGAGGCTCATGCTGCGGCCTCCTCAAATGTGTCCGCGTAGTGAGCGGCAAGTATCTCGGCGGGTGCAGACCGACCAAAAACATAGAGTTGATGGATACCGGCCGTTTCGCGCAGGGCAAAAAGGTCGGGTAGATCATGGACAAGGCGCTCGATCTTGGCGAGCAGGGCGGCCTCGGTGAGACGGAACACGGCGCCGATGGCGGGCAAGCCGGTACGTCCACGCATCACGTCTTCGATCGGGATCTGCCGCTCACCCAGGGCGTCGAGTAACTCTAGGATCGCGAAGCCGAGGATGGGGGCGGGAAGCGAGTCGCGCCGTGCCGGACGCGACTCGAAGGTTTTCGAGCCTTGCAAGTCGGAGATCAATCCAAGGATCGACATGGGCGAGTCCAGTGCCTCTTCCACCGGAGTTCCGGTTGCGACACTGGACCGGACATACATGCGCAAGAGTACGGCGGCGTCGGTCTTGAGGGTGGATCCGGCGTGTCGGCCCTTGACTTGTGCTTGTGCAAAGTCCTGCAAGGCGGCGGCAAGCTCGGCGGAGGTAAATTCCGGCTTGTGGAAGCGGTTAAAAAACCACCACCAAGTGGTCGCCATTTCGGGGTTAGAGGCAATCAGCCAGTGGATCAACCAGATCGTCGCCTCGTCCTCCAGGTAGGGGTCGAAGCCATCGTCATCAAAAATGTAGGTCCCGGTTTTGGTCAGTTCCCAGGCGTCCCCTTGGCGGACAATGATCCGCGCAGCCTGGAGCCAGTAGCGGATGGACGAAACCATGTTCTTGCCGACGCCGAGTTGGACAGTAGCGTCATCGGCCTCGAACACCGGGTCCCCGCCCATCAGTGCCTGGGTACCTTTCGTGAGCCAACCGAAACGCAGGGCAAAGGTTTCGTGGCGTCCGAATGCGGTCTTGTCTGGGTTGAATCTCATCGGTATTTCCTATCCGCCGCATCGCCGTCCGATATCGTAAGGGGCAGAGACAATTGACCGCGGGACCGCAGATGCTCCCCGACACGCTCTAGAAACCATTGCTTCAGATTGACGCCGTCCTGTTCAAGGGCTGCGTAAAGTTCTTGTTTCAGTTCGGGGTCGATCTCTACGACAATCCGACCACTGGGTCCAACGGCCATTGAGCTATCACTAGTCTGATTCTTATGTGACATAACATAGTTCATGTTACATGACAGAGCAAGACCTGAATGGCGGTATAATTTTGTGGTTTATTGACGACCTTCTTACATCATCTCCGTCCGGTTTGCGATGCCATGAGCACAATCGGCCTAAGTCGGAACGGCCTTTCCCGCATCTTTTTCCTATTCCCTTCATGGTTCAAAAAATCGCCCAGCGGGCGATTTTTCGAACCGGTAGAGGTGCCACTCGTGCAGCGGCTTGGCGCAGGGGGGCGCGGCGCCCTCGGCCAGCGGCGCGCCGGCGCAGTCGTAGAGGGTGCGGCTGCCGACGCTGGTGAAACCGGGCAGGGTCGGGGGGACCGGGCGGCGGGTGACGAGCCAGAAGGGGCCGGGCTGGGTCGCGGGGTCCACCCGCGGGGCGATCTGCCCCAGCAGGTACTCGGACGGGCGGGTGAGGCCGGGCCATTGGCTGATGGGCAGTCCCGGCTGGTAGAAGCGCAGCATGGCGGTGAGTTGGTAACGGTCCGCGTAGACCGGGGCGTCCAGTCCGGCCAGCAGTGTGGCCAGGTCGCGGAAGCCGTGGCTCTCGCGCAGGATGCGGTTCTGGCTGTCGGGGAGCGGCAGGGCGCCGGTGGCGCCGTGGTAGACGTAGAGACTCACCAGCAGCAGGTTGGCGGCGGCGCCGGCCAGCACCCAGCGGCGCAGTCCGCGTAGCGGTGCGGCCAGGAGCGCCGGGGCGGCGAGCAGGTAGACCGCCGGCCAGTTGGCCTCGACCTCGCTGCCCAGGGCGACCAGGGCGAAAAACCCGAGTGGGAACAGGGCGGCGGCCTGGAGCAGGGGGCGCGCGTGGGCGGCGATGACGGGCCCGGGGCCGCCCGGATCGGCCCGTCGGCCGATTCGCGTGACGGCGAGCGCGATCAGCGCCGGGGCGAGCAGCCCCCAGAGCCCGAGTTGGCCCCCGAGATAGCGGAGCAGTCCGCCGATGCGCCCCCACCAGGACGCGGGTGCCGCCGGCTCGATGGCCGCGGACGCGGTGCCGGCGAGGGCACCGGGGTCCAGGGCGAAGCCGTGGCCGAACTGGAAGCGCAGGGTCAGCCAGTCGTGGTCGAGGTTCCACAGCAGGTTGGGGGCGAACACCAGCACCGCGAGCAGGCCCCCCAGCCAGGGCCAGGGGGTGCGCAGAGCGCGCGGGTCGCACCATAAGATGGCCCAGAGGAAGACCGGGCCGATCAGTACCATGTTGTACTTGCCGAGCAGCCCCAGGCCGGTGGCCAGGCCCGCGGTGAGCCAGCGCCGTCGCTGGCCGGCCAGGGCGCGCTCCCCCTCGTGCAGGGCCAGGGCCCAGGCGAGTGCGAGCGGCGTGTCCGGGGTCGTGAGGAGACCGCCGGCCAGTCCCGCCAGGGTGGCGAAGGCGAGCACTAGGGCGAGCCCCAGGTCGTCGCGGCGGACCAGCCCGCTGTGGTAGTAGAGGCGGGCGAGCAGCACCAGGGTCAGGGTGCCGGCCAGGAGTCCGCCCAGCCGCGCGGCCAGGGCAGAGCCGGCGGCGAGCCGGGTGCCGAGCCCGACCGCGGCGACCCCCGGCGGGTGGTCGAAATAGCCCCAGGAGAGGCTGCGCGCCCAGTCGAAGTAATAAGCCTCGTCCTGGGTCACCGGCAACAGGACGGCGGCGCCCAGGTGCCAGAGGGTCATCGCCAGGATCAGCCCGGCGACGAGCGGCCAGGGGGACGGGGCAGGTCGGGGATGGACGGGCATGGCTGATCCTAAGGAAGAGTATTTGTCCGCAAATGAACGCCAATGAACGCAAATAAGACAGAAGCCGGAGTCTTGACGATCCTTCTCCGGGGAACGGGCGCCGGGCGCGTAACACCTGCGCAATCACGCCTGGAGGCCAAGGCGTCAGCCTTGGCGCCCTTCATCCGGGGCTGAAACCTTGGACTCCAGGGCGCGGGATGACGCGGCAGCGACGGGTTGGCCGCGTCATGGCCAACCGCGCCGCCTTACCGGGTCTTATTGGCGTTCATTTGCGGACGGCCATCTTTTCCGCCTCAGGGCGCCGGTTCGATCAGATAGACCTCGACCCGGCGGTTCTTGCGGCGGCCGGCGGGGGTGGCGTTCTCGGTGAGCGGGCGCTGTTTGCCGAAGCCCTCGGCGCTGAGCCGCTCGGCGGCGACGCCGCGCGCGATCAGGCCCGCCCGGACTGCCTCGGCCCGGGCCTGGGACAGGGTGAGGTTGGTCTGGTCGGCGCCTGAACTGTCGGTATAGCCCTCAAGGCGGGCGGTCAGGGTCGGATATTCGACCAGCAGGGCGCCGATCCGGTCCAGGCTTGCGATCTGCCCCTTGGGCAGGATTGCCGCCCCGGTGGTGAAGTGCAGTTGCTCATCGCCCAGGTTGACCAACATGCCCCGGTCCGTCTGTTGGGCCTTGAGCTGTGCATAGCGACTGCTGAGCCCCCGCACCTGGCTGACCACCGCGGCCTTGGCCTGGCGCTCCAGATCGAGCGCCTGCGCGGCCTGGTCGCGTTCTGCCGCGCGCGCCGCCTCGGCCTTGGCCCGCTCCGCGGCCAGGGTCTGCTCGGCCTGCTGCTGGGCCTCGGCGCGCGCCTGCTCGAGCGTGCGCTGCGCCTCGGTCAGGGTCTCTTCATAGCGCGACTGGGCGGTCTTCAGATCCTGCTCCAATTCGTCGATGCGCTGTTGCGCGAGCTTGGCCTGCCCGTCGCGCGCGTCGCGGTCCTGGGTCGCCGCGGCCACCGCGGCGCTCAATTGCGCCTGCACCGTGGTCAGGGCCTGGCCGGCCTGGTCGAGTTCGGCGCGCAACTCGGCCATTGTCTGTTCGTATTTCTGCTCCAGCGCGGCCAGGGCGTCGCGCGCGCCCTGCGTTTCCTCGGTGAGGGCGGCGACCTTACCGCGCGCCTCGGTCAAAGCCGCGTCGGCGGCCGCCTTGGCCTCCTGCGCCGCCGCGGTGGCCTGGGCCTGGGCCTCGGCCTGCTGTTGGACCTCGGCCAGGCGGGCGGACAGGTCCGCCTCCGCGGCCGTGCGCGCCTGCGCGGCCGCGTCGAGGTCCGCCTGGTGCCGCTCCTGCGCCTGCACCAGGGCGGCGCGCTCCGCGGCGGCCTGCTGCTCCAGTTGGCTCACCAGGGCGGCGCGCTCGGGGTCACTGCCCTCCAGGGCGAGGCGGTAGGACTTGACCCGTTCGTTGAGCCGCGCCTCCTGTTCCTTGGCCTTGGCGGCATAGCGAGCGTCCGCGTCGGCGATGCGCTGGTTGAGCTGGGCGATCTCCCCTTCCAGGTCCTTGATCCGCTTCTGACTGGCCTGGTGCGCGAGTTCCAGGTCGGCGCGCGCCTTGTGGATGCTTTCCATCCGGCCGACGAGTTCCTTACGCGCCCCCTCGTGCTCGGCGCCCATGGATTCGATGTGGGCCTGGAGGTCCTTTTCGCGCTCCGCCGCCGCGGCACTCTCCTGCTTGTCCTGCTCGATCTGCCTGGTCAGGGCGGCGACCTGGGCGGTCGCCTCCTCGAGTTGCCCCGTCGCCGACTGGAGGCCCGCCTCGGCCGTCGCGAGTTGGGTGCGCAGGCCCTGCTCGCTCTGCGTCAGGCCTTGGAGTTGCTTGTCGGTGTCGGCCAACTTGAGCGCCGTCTCGCTGACCGCCGCGGCCTGTTCGGCGAGCCGCTGGTTCAGGGTACCCGTGTACCAGTTGTAGAGGGCGTAGACCCCGATCAAGGCCGCCAGGAGGACCCAGGTGAAGACCTTGTAGAGCGAGGGACGGGATTCGGACATGGGGATGGTCTCCGGGGGCCTGGGTGGTGGAGTATGGCGCCGCTTGGCGGACGCAGAGGATAGCCGAAGCGCGGGGGCTTCCGGCAGGGGAGCACAACCTTATTTTGGTCAGGCCGCCAAGTCCTTGATGAAGACCAGGGAGTTGCGCCGCTCGTTGTAGAGCGCCTGTTTTTCCGGCGGCAGGGCATCCCGGGGCGCGGGGGCGAAGCCGCGCTCCTGGAACCAGTGGGCGGTCTGGGTGGTGAGGACGAAGAGCCGCTTGAGCCCGCGGGTGCGGGCGATGGTCTCCAGATGCTCCAGGAGCTTGTCGCCGCGTCGGCCGCCGCGGTAGTCGGCATGCACGGCGACACTGGCGAGTTCGCCCATGCCCTGATCCGGATAGGGATAGAGCGCGGCGCAGGCGATGACCAGCCCGTCGCGCTCCATCAAAAAGAAGCGGTCGATCTCCGACTCCAGCCGCTCCCGGGAGCGCCGCACCAGGACCCCGCGCTCCTCCAGGGGGCGCAACAGGTCCAAGACCCCGGTCACGTCCTCGGCGCGCGCCGGCCGCAGGCCCTCGTAGGGCTGACCGGTGATGAGGGTGCCGCTGCCGTCGCGGGTGTAGAGCTCGCGCAGCAGGGCGCCGTCGCGGTGCCGGTCGATGAGGTGGACGCGGCGGACCCCCTGGATGCAGGCGTCGGCCCCGGCCCGCAGGGCCTGTGCCAGGTCCTCGGTGAGGCCCGCGGGCACGCCCGCCGCCGCCTGGTGCGGCGCCGGACCCGGGGTCGCGGCGAGCAGTGACTCGACCTCACCGCTCAGGACATTGGAGACCAGCGCGCCGGCGGCGTCGCGCACCCCGGGTTCCTCGGTCAGAAAGATCAGCTTGTCGGCCTTCAGCGCGATGGCCGCGGAGCGTGCCACGTCCGCGGCGCTGAGGTTGAAGACCTCGCCGGTGGGCGAATAGCCCAGCGGCGGCATCAGGACCACGGCCCCGGCGTCCAGGCGCTGCACCAGCGACTGGCGGTCTACCCGCCGCACCACTCCGGTCTGGCGGTAGTCCACCCCGTCCAGCACCCCGAGGGGCCGGGCGGTGACGAAGTTGCCGGAGGCGACCGGGATCCGCACCCCGGCCATGGGGGAGTCGGCGAGCCCCATCGAGAACAGGGCCTCGATCTCCACCCGCACCACCCCGGCGGCCTCCTTGACGCAGCCGAGCGCGGTGTCGTCGGTGATGCGCAGCCCGTTGACGTAGCGCAGTTCGCTGTGGTGCTGCGTCAGGCGCGCCTCGATCTGGGGCCGCGCCCCATGGACCAGGACCACGCGCACGCCGAGCCCGTGGAGCAGGGTGATGTCATGGATCAGGTGGGCGAAGCCGGGGTCGGCCACCGCCTCCCCGCCGAAGCAGATGACGAAGGTGCGGCCGCGGTGGGCGTGGATGTAAGGGGTCGCCTGGCGTACCCAGTCGACGAAGGGGTCGTGCGGGCGGGGGTGGTCCTGGGCCGGGGTGGGATCGGGCATAACGAATGGTCCGGAACGCTGCCTATTCGATCCCGAGCTTGGCCAGGCGATAGCGCAAGGCACGCAGCGTCATGCCGAGCTTCTTGGCGGCCGCGGTGCGGTTCCAGCGGGTGTCGTCCAGGGCCTTGAGGATGGCATGGCGCTCGATCTCCCCCAGGTAGTCCTCCAGGGGGACCTCGGGGTCCGCGTGCGACCCGACCGCGACCTGGGCCTCGGTCTGCGGCAGGTAGAGGTCATGGGCGCCGATGATGGAGCCGTCGCAGAGCGCGGTGGCGCGCTCCAGCACATTCTCCAACTCGCGCACATTGCCTGGGAAGGGGTGACGGGCGAGCGCCTCCACCGCCTCCTCCGAGAGCCTCATGGCCTCGCGGTCGGCGTGCTGGCGGGCGATGCGCTCCATGATGCGCGCGGCCAGGGCCGGGATGTCCTGGGGGTGTTCGCGCAGCGCGGGCATGCGCATCTCGATCACATTGATGCGGTAGAAGAGGTCCTGACGGAAGCGGCCCTTCTCCACCTCCTCGTTCAGATCCCGGTGGCTCGCGCTGATGATGCGCACATCCACCGCCAGCTCCTGCTGGGCCCCCACCGGCCGCACGCTCTTCTCCTGGATGGCCCGCAGGAGCTTGACCTGGGCGGGCAGCGGCAGGTCAGCCACCTCGTCCAGAAACAGGGTGCCGCCCTCGGCCGCCTGGAACAGCCCCTCCTTGTCCGCCACCGCACCGGTGAAGCTGCCCTTCTTGTGGCCGAACAGTTCGCTCTCCACCAGCTCCTGGGGGATGGCACCACAGTTGACCGCCACGAAATCGCCCTCCGCCCGCGGGCCCTGGGCGTGGATCAGGCGCGCCGCCAGTTCCTTGCCGGTGCCGCTCTCACCGGTAATGAAGACCGGCGCCTGATTGCGCGCCAGCTTGGCGACGAGGCGGCGGATCTCCTCCACCTTGGGGGAGTCCCCGAGCAGGCGGGTGCCGCTCTCGGTGCGCGCCTCCGCCGCGCCGCCGTGGGTGCGCAACTTGAGCGCCGATCCCACCAGGCGGCGCAGCAGTTGCAAATCCACCGGCTTGGAGACGAAGTCGAAGGCGCCGGCCTTCATCGCGGCGACGGCCGATTCCATGCTGCCGTGGGCAGTGATCATGGCGACCGGCAGATCGGGGTGGCGCTCGACGATGAAGCGCACCAGATCGATCCCGCTGCCGTCCGGCAGGTTCATGTCGGTGAGGCACAGGTCGTAGCGCCGTGCCTGCAGCGCCGTCTTGGCCTCGGCCACCGTCATGGCCGTGGTTGCCTGCACGTCCATGCGACCCAAGGTGATCTTGAGCAGGTCGAGGATGTCGGCCTCGTCATCGACGACGAGGGCGTGGGCCTTATTCATGCCGGTGCACTCCCGGTGCTGCTGAGTTGCCGATCGTCTGCCGATTGTAGCCGTTCGCGGCGTCGGTTGGCGCCTGCCGGACCGCCAGTCGAACGCGGGCCGCGCCCGGTCCGGCCCCGCCGCGCGGGGTCACCGGCGCCGTCATGCCGTAAACACCAGACGGAAGCAACTGCCCCGCGGCCGTTCCCGCCGGTATTCGAGCCGGATGCCGTTGGTCTCCGCCAGTTCCCGGGCGATGTAGAGCCCGAGCCCGGTGCCGCTGGACTTGGTGGTGAAGAAGGGGTTGAAGATGTCCCCGGCGGAGTCCTGGTCGACCCCGGGGCCGTCGTCGGTGACTTCGATCCGGGCCCGGTCCTGACCCTCGGCACGGGCCACGCGCAGCAGGATATGGGGGGGCTGATCCGGACTCCCCGCGTGAATCAGGGCGTTTTCGCACAGGTTGGAGACGATCTGGTGGAGGTGGCGCGGGTCCACCTCCACGCTGATCGGCGGGGGCTCGAACTCGAGCAGCAAGTGGTCGGCAGGCAGGCCGTTGGCCTCCCGGAACTCGTCGCAGAACTCCTCCAGCCACGCGACCAACTCGGTAAGCTGGGGGTCCAACTGGTTGCGCCGGGACAGTTGCAGGACACTGCGCACGATCTCGTCGATGCGCCCGCAATTGCGCCGGATGATGTCGAGCAGATGGCGGTCGTCGGGCGACAGGCCCTTGGCCTCCCCCAGGAGCTGGCCGGCGTGGGAGATGGCACTCAAGGGGTTGCGGATATTGTGCGCGATGCTGGCCGTGAGGGTGCCGAGCGACGCCAACTTGATCTGCTGGGCCTCCTTGATCAGCTCCTGGTTATCGCGCAGGTAGAGCATGACGCCCGCGGCCCGGTAATCGCCCAAGAGCTGGCGCGCGGGCTTGAGCTCACGGTTGCCGATCCGGATCACCCCCACCTGGGGCGCGGTCGGGCGGATATGGTCCAAGAGCCAGTCCTCCAGGTCCGCACAGACCTCCCGCAGGGGGGCCTCGGGCGCGAGCGCCGGGATATTGACCATGTCCCTGGCCGCCTGGTTCATGAGCCTGACCTTACGCTCGCCGTCCACCACCACCACGCCGATCGCCATGTCCTGGATGATGAACTCATTGAGCTTGGACAGGTCGTCGATGTCCACCTTGCGGCGGGCCGCCAGTTCCTCGGCGAGGCGCACCCGGCGATAAAGTACATGGGCCAGCAGGGCGACCGCGAAGAACATCAGGCCCAGGATGCCGGCCTGGGTGTACGAGGCGATCGTCGCCCCGCCCGTGAGCAGCGCGTAGGTCTGCTCGGTGATGACCGCGAGCGCGGCGAAGGAGGCGAACAGGAGTGACAGCCGGCCCTCCATCAACAGGGCCGCCGCGGCCACGGCGACGGCCAACAGGACCCCAAGCCCGCTGCCGACGCCCCCGCCCGCGTGCATCACCAGGGTAAAGGCGATGAGGTCGACAAAGATAGCCAGATGGACCTGACTTTGCCGGCTCGGCCACTGGGCATAGAGATTGATCCCGCTCGCCAGGACCAGGACGGCGTAGACCACCAGGACCCGCCAGGCCAGGTCCACATCGAGCCCGGCGATGAGCGGGTCGGACACCGCCGGGGAGAAGACCAGCACCAGCCCCACCACCATCAGCAGACGGAACAGGAACAGCCAACGCAGAGACTCCCAGGTGGGGAACCGGCCGCGTTTCCAGCGCTCGCGCTCGGATGGACCCGCCGGGCGCGGGCTCGTTTTAGGGCTGGGGCCGGGGGCGCCTGGGTCCTGGTCTTTGTCGCTTGGCATGAGGTGGGCTCTCGTAACAAAAGGCGCAAGGTGCGGGGGCACTGCCGGTGCCCGCGCGGGTGAGCGGCCGCCGCTGCGTCGATCCGCCGGCGGGGATCGGCACCGCACCTCGGTTCACCTCGGTGCGCGGCGGCGACTCGCGGGCGGCTTCTTTGGCAGCCGCTGCCGAATTAGATCAGAATAGGGCGGATGCGGCCATGTGGCCGTCGTCCCAGGGAACCGCCCGAGCACCGATGAACCTGCACGAATACCAGTCGAAACGACTTTTCCAAGAATACGACATCCCAGTCCCCGCGGGTGTGACGGCGACGACACCCGCGGCGGTCGCGGCGGCCTGCGGCAGCCTCGGCGGCACCCGCTGGGTGGTCAAGGCGCAGGTCCACGCGGGCGGACGCGGCAAGGCCGGCGGCGTGGTGCAGGTGGACAGTCCCGCCGCGGCGGCGACCGCGGCCCGCCGACTGCTCGGCAGCCGCCTGGTCACCCACCAGAGCGGACCCGCGGGGCTGCCCGTGGCGACCCTGCTGGTCGAGGAGCCGACGGCGATCGATCGGGAACTGTACCTGAGCGCACTGGTGGACCGGGCGACCCGGCAGGTCCTCTTGATGGCCTGCGCGGCGGGCGGCATGGACATCGAGGCGGTGGCCGCCGCGACCCCCGAGCGGATCATCCTGCTGCGCGTCCACCCGGCGGCCGGGCTGCAACCCTTCCAGGTGCGTCGGCTGGGTTACGGGTTGGGTCTCGGCGAGGAGCAGATCAAGGCACTCGGCCGGCTCCTGGGCGGACTCTATCGGCTCTTCATGGAGTGCGACGCGACCCAGGTGGAGATCAATCCGCTGGTGGTGACGCGCGCCGGGGCCCTGCTCGCCCTGGACGCCAAGGTCAACCTGGACGACAACGCGCTCTACCGCCACCCGGACCTGGAGGCCCTGCGCGACCCGACCCAGGAGGACCAGCGCGAGGCCGCGGCGCGCACCCATGAGTTGAGCTACATCAGCCTGGACGGCAACATCGGCTGTATGGTCAACGGTGCGGGGCTTGCGATGGCGACCATGGACCTGGTGCAGCTGCACGGCGGCCGACCGGCCAATTTCCTGGACGTCGGCGGCGGGGCCACGGCGGCACGGGTGGCCGAGGCTTTCGCGCTCATCCTCTCCGACACCAAGGTGCGGGCGGTGCTGGTCAACATCTTCGGCGGCATCGTGCGCTGCGACCTGATCGCGGAGGGCATCATGCAGGCGGTGCGCAAGGTCCACACGCAGATCCCCGTGGTCGTGCGCCTGGAGGGGACCAATGCCCCGCTGGGGCTCGCGCTGCTGGCCGCGAGCGGGCTTAAGATAGAAACGGCGCAAGGTCTCGACGAGGCGGCAGACAAGGTGGTCGCGGCCGCGGCCGCGGCACAGTGAGGAGGCGAGCATGAGCGTTCTTGTCGATCACCAAACCCGGGTCATCTGCCAGGGCTTCACCGGGCGGCAGGGCACCTTTCACAGCGAACAGGCCATTGCCTACGGCACCAACCTGGTGGGCGGCGTGACCCCCGGCAAAGGCGGCCAACACCACCTGGACCGCCCGGTCTTTGACACCGTCCATGACGCCGTGCGCGCGACCGGCGCGGACGCCACGATGATCTATGTGCCGGCCGCCTATGCGGCGGACGCCATTCTGGAGGCGGCGGACGCCGGGATCCGGGTCATCGTCTGTATCACCGAGGGCATCCCGGTACTCGACATGCTGCGGGTCACGGCGGCCCTGCAGGGTCATCCGGCGGTGCTGATCGGCCCCAACTGCCCCGGTATCATCACCCCGGGCGCATGCAAGATCGGCATCATGCCGGGCAGCATCCACACCCCCGGGCGGGTCGGCATCGTCTCGCGCTCCGGCACCCTGACCTACGAGGCGGTGTTTCAGGTCACCAACGCCGGTCTGGGCCAGAGCACCTGCATCGGCATCGGCGGCGACCCCATCCACGGACTGGACTTCGTCGACTGTCTCACCCTCTTCGAGCGGGACCCGGACACCGACGGGGTCATCCTGGTCGGTGAGATCGGGGGCACCGCGGAGGAGGCGGCGGCCGCCTATATCAAGCAGCACATGACCAAGCCGGTGGTCGCCTATATCGCCGGCGTGACCGCTCCGGCCGGCAAGCGGATGGGCCACGCGGGCGCCATCGTCACCGGCGGCAAGGGCACCGCCGCCGACAAGTTCGCCGTCCTGGAGACGGCCGGGGTGGTCACGGTACACTCGCCGGCACGGATGGGCAGCCGCATGGCCGAATTGCTGGGCGGTCGATAATTTCCTGTCGAGTAAATCGCCACCGCCGGCGGTGGTCCGGGGCAGCGCCCTGGCAGGATGAGTTCCAGCGCGCTTGAGTCGACGCGGCCCCGGCGGTCAGGGCCCAAGCCACGCGAACCAGGAGGAGTCGCGGATCGCCTGGGCGATCAAACCGTGCGCGAGCGGGTTCCAGTGGTTATCGGTCGGCCATTCAAAGCGGGCGGCGGGATGGGCGGCGGCGTAGGGGATGAAATAGTCATCGGCATCGATCACGTCATAGCCCCGGCGGCGCGCCTGCGCCATGAAATGTCCGCGCATGAGTCCGAAATAGCTGTCGCCGGCGGACGCGTTGGCGGCATAGCGTAGTCCGTCGACCACGAATAGAATCCGGTGGGCCGGCAGGTCGGCATAGGCGGGCAGGTCGCGAAAGAAGGCGGCCACCGCCCGTTGCGATTGGACCAGGCGGTGCTCGTCGACTGCCGCCGGGACATTTCCGACAAAGGCCGGCACCGCCGCCTGTGCTGATCCGATGACGCGGCCCTCCAGCAACCGCGACACCGTCACGTCAGCATGAAGGTTGAGCAGCAGATAGCGCGCCAAGGCCGAGACCTGCACCACACGGCGGATCGCCCCGGGCGCATAATCAAACCGCTGCAGCATCAGGTCCCCGCCCTCCTCGACGTAAAGATGCAGACCGGGGCCGGTCTTGAACTCCGCCAGCGATTCGTCGAAGTCGTTGCCGCACACCACCACCACCAAAGCCTGCGCGTCATAGGTTTGGCGGGCGTATCGCATCCAGACCAGGTACTGGCTGAGCGGCGCCCCCGATGCCGCGAAACTGTAAGAGCGCAGTCTGTCGGAGCGGTCCGCGGCCAGCCGAGCGTGGAACGTCTGGGGATAAGGCACCATGAGCGCCTCGACATAGGAATCACCCACGACACCGATCAGGGGGCGGCCGTCTTGCGCCTGATAATTCTGATCGTTGACGAAGCCCGCGTTGTTGATGCGCCCCCGGTTGACGATGCTGAAGTTCCAATCCCGGGACCAGAGGAAGTCGCGCTCGGGGGTGAAATGAAAGACCGGTGCGCCCGCATTGACGGGCTCGGCGAAGACCCCGGTAGCCACCGGCAACAGACGCAGCAGCGCCTCGGCGACGAGGAGGGGCAGGGCCAGCCCCAGCACCACCGCTATGATCGGCAACGCAATCTGTTTCACGCGACATCATCTCCAGTCGTTGCAGGCCGGCACGCACGCAGGAGCGTGGGAGCCGGCGTGGCTCAACTTAACGGCATTGGCTGCCGCCCGACGCCGGGAAGTCCTCGCTGACGGGCCGCCAGGGTATGATTTTTCTTTAGTTTTTGCAATCGCTTCGCGGCCGCCCGGAGGTCCCGCCGCGGCCGCTACGAAACGCATCCCAACCCTGCTAGACTAGTCGCCGACTCACCGATCCGGAACCGATCCGGAACAGGTCAATTCAAGCGCGAGGGCGCCGAGGCGACTGATGCACGAGATTCCGAACCTCGACGCCCAAGGACTGCGGCGCTTCGCATTGACCACGGGCGGACTGATCGCCGGGGCCTTCGGTGTGGCGCTGCCCTTGCTGTTCAGCTGGCCGCTCCCCTGGTGGCCCTTCGTGGCGGCCGCTCCGCTGATCCTGGCAGGGCTGATTGCGCCCGTGACACTGCGCCCGGTCTATCGCGGCTGGATGCGCTTCGGCTTGCTGATGAACCGGGTAACGACGCCGCTGATCCTCGGGCTCCTGTTCACCCTGGTGTTCGTCCCGATGGGCCTGATCATGCGCCTCACCGGGCAGGACCCGCTGCGCCGCCGCCGTCCGGCCGAGGCCTCCACCTATCGCGTGCCAAGCCATGCGGCGACGCGCGAATCCATGACGAGACCCTTCTGATGCTGGACCTTCTCAAAGACCTCTGGGGCTTCATGCGCGAACGCAAGAAATTCTGGCTGGCACCGATCATCGTCGTGTCGCTCCTGCTGGGCGCACTGATCGTTTTCGCGCCCGGCTCGGCGGTCGCGCCATTCATCTATGCACTGTTTTGAGTGATGAACCGTTCCTTATCAGGTGGCGCCCGGGAACCGCCGCCGGGCCGGGCTGACCCATGAAACCAAGAAAGCTGCTCACCACGGTGGCGCCCTCCATCATCGCGCTCCTGTTGGTCGGCGCGGGTTTTCTGACCTGCCGCTACCTGACCATAAAAGTCTTTGACCAAGAGATCGACAGCGACGCCCAGGCCTACACCCTGGGACGCCTGCTGAAAGACCAGCCGGAGCAACGCACGGCAGTAGCCAGCGCCTATTACGACAGCGAGCAGGCGCTGGCCAGACTGGACACCCTCTCATGGGCCGTTCCCAACATCCCCACCCCCTTCGTGGGGAGCGCCCCCGCACCGGGGCAGCAGGGCAATGCCCATATCAATACCATGCAATTCCGGGCCGCTCGGGAGGTCGCGATGCCCAAACCCGCACGCACCTATCGGATCTTCCTTACCGGGGGCTCCACCGCCTTCGGCAACGGTGCGCCGAGTGACGACACGACCATCGCCGGGTATCTGAATACCATCCTCACCCGGGAACTGGCCCCCGCGACCGGCCTGAACTATGAAGTTTTTACGATGGCGAACTCGGCCTGGGCCTCGACCCAGGAACGCATCGTCATCGAGAACCTGTTGTCGGAATTAGAGCCCGACATGGTGATCGCCGTGTCCGGGAACAACGACGTACACTGGGGCGCGTTGGGCCGCAATGTGCTGTGGTTCCGATCCTATGCCGACGAACTCTTCCTGTCGCTGATCAAGGCGGTCTACAGGCTCACCGGCCAACCGCCCATCGCGGAAAACACGCGGATCGAAGCGGGGCCGATCGCCCCTGCGGTCATCGCCGGCCGACTGCTTAAGAACGTCCGGATCAGCGCCTTCGTGCTGGCCGCCGCCAATATCGATTATGTCTTCGTGCTCCAGCCGACACTGGCCGCCAGCAACAAGAAATTGACCCGGCGCGAAGGCGCACGACTGGTGCAGCGCGACTATTTCCGGGAGTGCTACGGGCGCATTGCCGCCGCGCTGACGGACCTGCACGAGGAGCACTTCCGCTTCGTCGACCTCTCGGGCCTGTTCGATGGCGCGGGCGAGCAGGAAGAGATCTTCCTGGACTCCTATCATTTCGGCGACCGGGGCAACGAACAGATCGCCACCGGCATCTTTCTGCGGATCAAAGACAGAATCGTTAGCAAAGCAAGCGGCTAGGAGCGGTTCACTGATAGGTTAAACAAGGACGTTAAAGAATGCCTTGAGCGTCGTTGTCGTTGTCGTTGTCGTAATCGAGGTTATCGTAGCGCCCCGGATTCTCTCGTACCCCAAATTGTATCGTTTCTCCGATTACGATTACGACAACGACAACGACAACGACAACGCCGGTGTTTGTGTCTGACTTGTTCATGACTCGTTGCTTAGCCTGGTTTCGCCTCACACCAATCCGGAGTTCACCGTGGGTTGTCGCATCCAAATCGCTCAATTGAACCTGCGGGTGGGGGACGTCGCCGGTAATGCCGGCCGCGTCATCGCCGCGGCGCACCAGGCCCGGGCGGCCGGGGCGGACCTGGTGGTATTCCCGGAACTGGCCTTGACCGGCTACCCGCCGGAGGACCTGCTGCTGCGCCCCGAACTGATCGCGCGGGTGGCGTCGGCCCTCGCCCGGGTCTGCGCCGAGGTCCGGGGCATCACCCTGGTCCTGGGCTATCCGCGGGCAACGGCGGCCGGACTGTTCAACATGGCGGGTGTCATCCGCGACGGCGCCCTGGTGGCCGAATACGCCAAGCAGGAACTGCCCAACTACAGCGTCTTCGACGAGAAGCGTTATTTTCAGCCGGGCCGGGCGGCCGTCGTCTTCGAGCACCGGGGGCTGCGCCTGGGCTTGAGCGTCTGCGAGGACATCTGGCAGGACGGCCCCACCGCCGCGGCCGCCGCGGCCGGTGCACAGGTATTGATCAACCTCAACGCCTCCCCCTTTCACGCCGGCAAACGGGCCGAGCGCGAGGGCCTGGTGGCCCGCCGTGCCCTGGACCACGGATTGACCATCCTCTATGCCAACCTGGTCGGCGGTCAGGACGAACTGGTCTTCGACGGCGCCTCCTTCGTCGTCGATCGGGACGGTCGGGTCCAGGCCCGTGCGGCCCAATTCCAGGAACAGGCCCTGTTGGTTGACCTGGACGACGACGGCAGACCCAGCGGGGGCACCGCGACTGGCGTAACCAGCGGGGCGGACACACAAGACGAGGCGGCGATCTACCAGGCCCTGGTCCTGGGCGTGACCGACTATGTGCGCAAGAACGGCTTCAGCGGCGCCGTGCTCGGCCTCTCCGGCGGGGTGGATTCGGCCCTGACGCTGGCCATCGCGGTCGACGCCCTGGGCGCCGACCAGGTCGAGGCGGTCCTGATGCCGTCACGCTACACCGCGGACATGAGCAACGAGGACGCCTTGGAGCAGGCGCGGCGGCTCGGGGTCCGGACCCATACCATCCCCATCGCCCCCGCCTTCGACAGCTTCCTTGCCATGCTCGAACCCGCCTTCGCCGGCCGGGCGCCGGACGTGACCGAGGAGAACATCCAGGCGCGCTGCCGCGGGGTCATCCTCATGGCGCTGAGCAACAAACAGGGCCGCATCCTGCTCACCACCGGCAACAAGAGCGAGATGGCGGTCGGCTACGCCACCCTCTACGGCGACATGGCCGGCGGCTTCGCACCGATCAAGGACTGCCCCAAGACGCTGGTCTACCGCCTGGCCCGCTACCGCAACGGCCTGGACCCCAGCATCCCCGAGCGCGTCCTGACCCGCGCCCCCTCCGCCGAACTGCGCCCCGACCAGACCGACCAGGACAGCCTGCCCCCCTATGAGATTCTGGACCCCATCCTGCGGCTCTATATCGAAGAGGACCAGGGCGTCGATGCCATCTGTGCCCAGGGTTTCGACGAGGCCGTGGTGCGCAAGGTCACGCGCCTGGTGGACCGCAACGAGTACAAACGCCGCCAGGCCCCGCCCGGCGTGCGTATTTCGCAGCGCGCCTTCGGGCGGGATCGGCGTTATCCCATTACCAGTGGGTTTTGAAACGCAGCCGTCGTTCGATTGCCGCCTTATGTCACGCCCCTTCAGGGCTGAAGATCCCAATACACATACCCAGGGCGCTGCCCTGGGCTGGTATGTCATGCCCCTGCGGGGCTGTGGATTGTGCCACTGGCTCGGGCCGGTTCCTTCCCGGAATCTGGGGTGACGCCAATCATGCTGACCCCAACGGGGTCATACATACCAGCCCAGGGCAACGCCCTGGGTGGTGTCGAAGAGAATACGCAGCCCTGAAAGGGCGTGACATATCTGTGGCGAGGAACCAACGGGTTCCCGAAACCGCGGGGGCCGGCGCCGACCGCCCTCAAAGCAACTTGACCAGCGCCGCCAGCGCGCCGACCTGAGCGAACATGAGCGGGATGATCCACATCAGCAGTGTATTGCGGCTGTGCTCGATCGCGGTCGTGACTTCACCGCGCAATTGCTCAATCTCCTTCTGGAGTCGCAGTTCAGTCTCGCGCAGTTCGCCGCGCAATTGCGCGATATCGGTCTTGACCTCCGCGCGTAACTGCTCGATTTCGGTCTTGACTTCACCGCGCAGACGCTCGATCTGCAAGCTGAGATCCGCGCGCACTTGCTCGATTTCCTTTTGGAGCCGCACCTCGGTCTCGCGCAACTGCTGATGCGTGACCAAGTCCGGCAAGTGGGGGTAGCGCTCTTCCAGACGCTCGAAGGCTGCGGCAATCAGCCGCGCCCGCGCCCGCTCGTCCGGCGCGCTGGCCAGGGCTTCGTAAAGTTCGACGACAGAGCCCATGGGATTCGTCCCTCCGGGGGGAATTGAGGGGAAAACTGGCGACAGTTTATCCTGAATCGATGCGACCGCGGCGCAAGCCTTGGACTCCAGGCGGCCAGCGGTCGACGTCATCCGCACCAGGCGACGGGAAATCGGGGGCGGGACGCCCCCGCTCCTTTTTCTTAGAGCGGGGTGAGCAACCCGGGAAAGGCCCTGTCGAGGGCCTCGATCAGCCGATCCAGGTCAGGGGCATCGAAGTCCGGTCGCGGCAGGCCGGCGACCCAGTCCCGACCGGGCGGGAAGCGGCCGGTGCGCACCAGGGCCGTCCGGATTCCGAGCCGCACGGCCCCGACGATGTCGGTGTCCGGCCGGTCCCCGATCATGAGACAGGCGGCGGCGGGCAGGCCCAGTTGCGCCAGCGCCATTTCATAAAGGAGCGGCTCGGGCTTGCCGATGAAGGTCGGGGTGACGCCGGTGGCCGCCGTGAAGGGCGCCACCAGTGCGCCGCAGCCGGGCAGGACCACCCGCTGGCCGTCGCGCATCCCGTCCACGGTCGTATCCGGATTGGTGGCTATCAGGCGTGCCCCGCGGCCCAGGATCAGGTTGATCCCGGTCGTCAGGGTCGCGAAGTCGAGCCCGACACCCTCACCGACCACCACCGCGTTGGCGTCGCGCTCGTCGCGGCTGCCCACCGCGCTCAAGGCGGCCTCCAGCCCGCCGGCCCCAACGGCGAAATAGCGCAGCCCCGGCCGCTCGCGGCTCAACCAGCGGGCGGTAGCCAGGGCCGAGGTGAGGATGTAGCGCGGGTCCGGGCGGGGCAGCCCCATCGCCACGCAGGCCGCGGCGATCTGCTCCGGGGTACGGATCGGGTTATTGGTGACGAAGCAGTGGGGGCGCCCGGCCAGCCGCCCGAGCAGGCGCGCGGCACCGGGCAGGGGCCGGTCCCCCTGGAACAGGACCCCGTCGAGGTCGATCAGCAGTGCCTGCGGGGGCGGGCGGGTCATGGTGCTCCTGGGCTTCACGCCAAGTCCGCGGCCAGGCAGGCGCGCACTTGCGGGCTGACCTGGGTTTCACAGCAGTAATCCGGGTGGTCGCTGCCGATGCCGATCGGCGCCCCCGCCGTGACGGCCGCCGCCATCGCCGGGGTGAGCTCAAAGCGTAAAAAGTGTACCGCGGAGGTCTTGGTCGCGTCCTCGCGCTCCAGGTCCTCGTCCGCGATGGCGTAGACCCGGGCCTGGTCGGCGACCTGGACCCAGACCCGCGTCTCGATCCCGCGCAGGCGCACCAGGGCCGCGCGGCGCTCCTGTTCGTCGTCGTACTCGATCATGAAGGTCGCCTTCCAGTTGCACCCGTCCGGGACCAGCGGGTTGTAGGCGTCCAATTCGTCCTGGATGCCGGCGGACTCGAAGATCCGCTCCGCCCGCAGCATCTCCTGGACCTGATACTGCATGGTCAGGCGGTCCTCGAAATAGAGCGTGGCATGGGCGCCCAGGGCCACGCGCCGGTCCTGCTTGTGGGCCATGACCCGGGCGCGGAATTGCGGGCGGCACCGCGCGTACTCCTCGAGACTATAGAGATCGGCTCTTGTCAGTTGCATGGTAGACCACACTGTTGCAATGTAAGAATAATCTCTCACAAAGACACGGAGTGAGAGGATTCAAGAGCGAGGCATAGCCTAGATTCCGTAAGCCATACGCAACAGCGTCAGCGGATGCTGTTGCCGCCCGTCCTGCCCCAGGGCGTGGGCGATGTGCGCCCCGGCCATCGGGCAGTCGCTGCCGAAGTGGTCGGGGGCCGCCTGCGCCACCCGAACCGCCACCGGTTTCACGATCTTCATCGCGACGGGATAGCACTCCTTCTTTACCGCGTAGGTCCCGTCGTGGCCGGAGCAGCGCTCGATGACATCCACCCGGGTGTCCGGTACCAGGGCCAACACCTCGCGGGTCTTCTGCCCGATGTTCTGCACCCGCTGGTGGCAGGACGCCTGATAGACCACGCGGCCCAGAGGCCGTTTGAATCCCAGGTTCAACTTGCCGTGTTTGTGCCGGATCATCAGATATTCGAAGGGATCGAACATCGCCTCCTTCACCGCCTGCACGTCCGGATCATCCGGAAACAGCAGCGGCAATTCCTGTTTGAACATCAGCACACAGGACGGGATCATCGCCACCAGGTCCCAGCCCTGATCCACCAGGGCCTTCAGCACCGGGATGTTGGCCTCCTTGGCCGCCTGCACCGCCGCCAGATTGCCCAGCTCCAGCTTGGGCATCCCGCAGCACTGCTCCTGTCGGGCCAGGGTGACCGGGATGCCGTTGTGCTCGAAGACGGCGATCAGGTCGGCGTTGATATCGGGCTCGTTGTAGTTGCCGTAGCAGGTGACGAACAGGGCCACCTTGCCGGTGGTGGCGCCCGCCGGCTCGCCGGTCGCCGCCCGGCCGATGCGCCCCGGCTCCGCGCGGCGCAGGGTCTTGCTCTGGTAGCGGGGCACGCAGGCGTCGCGATGGACCGCCAGCACCGCCTCCAGCGCCCGCCGGGCCAGGGCGTTCTCGTTGGCCGCATTCACGACCGCGCTCACGACCGGGATCCCGGCCAGGGACCCCACGAGATCCGTGCTGGTCAGCACCCGGTCGCGCAGTTTGACGTCGCCCGCCCGGTATTTCACCGCCTTGGCCCGCAGCATCAGGTGCGGGAAGTCCAGGTTCCACGCGTGCGGCGGCACATAGGGACACTTGGTCATGTAGCACAGGTCGCACAGGTAACAGTGGTCCACCACCTTCCAGTAGTCCACCTGGGCCACCCCGTCCACCTCCAGCGATTCACTGGAGTCCACCAGGTCGAACAGGGTCGGAAAGGACTGGCACAGACTCACGCAGCGCCGACAGCCGTGACAGATATCGAAGACCCGCTCCAGTTCCTCGAACAGCGAACCCTCGTCGTAAAACGCGGGGTTGCGCCAGTCGAGCGGGTGACGGATCGGGGCTTCGAGGCTGCCCTCACGGGGTGGCAGTGCAGGCATGGGCGTTCGGCTCCTGGGGGTCACTGGGTCCGGAGCGCGGTTGCGCGTCAACCCGGGCCAGTATAGTGAGTCTCCCAACGGCTTTCACAAAATGGGCTGAACGGATCGCGGCAATCGTGTGCGCCCATCGCCGGAGCGCGCACCACCGGTCGGCGGTTGTCCGGTACGAGGTGCCCAGTGGCCATGAGGGCGGCGCGTCAGGCTCGGTCGGAAAAGCCGGCCGCACGGGCCTGGCGGTGGAGGCTCTCGGGGGCGAGCCGCGGCGCCTCGCGGGTATCGGTCCAGGGTGGCAGGCGCGTCGGCTGCAACCGGCGCAGGAGGCCCAGCAGCCGGGTCAGGGCGCGGTAGGCGCGGGGGTGGGCACAGGTCCAGGACCACAGGCGCCAGATCCCGGACTGGACGACCAGCCGGCGGCTGCCGTGTCCCAGGGTCGGCGAGGCCGCCCGGGTGCTGACGGCCTCATAGCGCAGCCGATTCAGGAGCCGCGGGATGGGGATGCGCACCGGACAGACCTCGGCACAGGCGCCGCACAGGCTGGAGGCCTCCGCCATCTCCCCGCGCACGGCCAGGCCCTGGAGTTGAGGCTCCAGGATGCTGCCGATGGGGCCCGGATAGACGGTGCCGTAGGCGTGACCGCCCAGGCGGGCATAGACCGGGCAGTGATTCATGCAGGCGGCGCAGCGGATGCAGCGCAGGGTCGCGGACAGTTCCGGGTCCGCGTGGATGCGCGAACGCCCGTTGTCCAGCAGGATCAGATGGACCGCCGTGGGGCCGTCCTTCTCCCCCGCACGGCGCGGGCCGCTGATCATGTTCACATAGGTGGTGATGGGCTGGCCGGTGGCACTGCGGGTCAGGAGCGTCAGCAGGGTCGGCACCTGGTCCAGGCGGGCGACCACCTTCTCGATCCCCATCACCGCGATATGCACGTCCGGCAGCGTGGTGCAGAGCCGCCCGTTGCCCTCGTTCTCCACCAGGCACAGGGTGCCGGTCTCGGCCACCGCGAAGTTGACCCCGGAGAGCCCCGCCGTCATGCCGCGGAAGCGCTCGCGCATCACCGTGCGGGCGAGCGCCGTGAGTTCCTCGATCTGCTGCGCCGGCGGCTGGTCCGGAAAGTGTTTCCGGAACAGGGCGGCAACCTCGGCACGGTCCTTGTGGATCGCCGGGGCGATGATGTGGGAGGGGGCCTCGTGGGCGAGCTGGATGATGATTTCCCCCAGATCGGTCTCCAGCGCCTCGATGCCCTGTCTTTGCAGGAATTCATTGAGCCCCATCTCCTCCGAGACCATGGACTTGCCCTTGAGGATGGCGTTCGCCCCCGCCGCGCGCAGGATGCCCAGGACGATCTGATTGGCGTCCGCCCCGGTCTCGGCCCAGTGGACCTGGATACCGTTGCCGGTACAGGTGCGCTCCAGTTCCTCCAGCAGTTCCGGCAGCCGCGCCACCGATTCGGCGCGGATGGCCGCGCCCTCGTCGCGCAGGCTCTCGCGCTCCTGCGGGTCCGGGAAGGCCTCGCGCCGTTTCGTCACCAGCCCGTCCATGGCCCGGCGGATGTTCCCCCGCACCCGGTCCTGTCGCAGTGCGGCCCCGATGGCGAGGCGAAACTCAGTCGTCACGGTGGGTGCGCTCCCAAATGAACTCGGCCAGATGGCGAACCAGCGGACCGCCGCCTTGACGGGCCAGGGTACCACCCAGATTCATCAGGCAACCGCAATCCTGGCCCACCAGGACCGCGGCCCCAGTCGCCAAAATGGCGCGCGCCTTGTCGCCCGCCATCGCCGCGGAGATCTCCGGCTGCTTGACGGAGAAGGCGCCGCCGAAGCCGCAACACTCGGCGGCGCGCTCCGGCTCCACCAGTTCGACCCGCGCCAGGCGCCCGAGGAGGTCCATGGTCGCGTCGGCCACCCCCAACTCCCGCCGGGCCGAGCAGGAATTGTGCACCGCCACCCGGATGGGCGGCCCCAGGTCGATCAGGCGTACATCCAGCACCCGCACCAGAAAATCGGCGAGTTCCACGACCCGCCCCGCGAAGGCTTCCGCCCGCGCGGCATCCGCCGTGTCGGCAAAGAGCAGCGGATACTGGACCCTGAGCATCCCGGCGCAGGAGGCCGAGGGCACCACGACCGGCAGGTCCGCCGGAAAGGCGTCGAGTTGGGCACGGGCGACCGCTCGCGCCTCGTCCCGATAGCCGCTGTTGTAGGCCGGCTGGCCGCAGCAGGTCTGCCCCTGGGGGAAGATCACCCGCACACCGGCGCGCCGCAGCAGTTGCATGGCCGCGAGCCCGGCCCGCGGGAAGAGGGTGTCGATCAGACAGGTGCCGAAGAAATAGACGGTGTCGGGCATGGGTGCGGGGGTCAGGGGTCAGGGGTCAGGGGTCAGGGGTCAGGGGTCAGGGGTCAGGGGTCAGGGGTCAGGGGTCAGGGGTCAGTAGAAGAATCAGTGTCCGCAAATGAACGCAAAAAAAGATAGTGGATCAAAGACCTGCCGTGTCTGTCGATGCTCTGCTGGGACCCGTAGGGTCACGGCCATCGAGTCAGATCCTTCTGGCTCCCACGCTCCGGGATAGACTGGGATTCTAGCAGCGTCCGGCCGGGGCATGGCGAGTCAAGGCCCTTTTTGAATTTGCGTTCATTTGCGTTCATTTGCGGACAACAGATCTTTCTTGGGATCATGGCCAACCACCCCGCCCCAACCCTGCGACGATTCCCATGCCGCCGACCCCCAGTCCACTCGCCGTCTTCGCCTCCTTCTCCGGCACCGGTGGGGTGGAGCGGATGCTGATCAACCTGATCCGCGGCTTCGTGGACCTGGGCCAGGCAGTGGACCTGGTGCTGGTGCGCGCCGAGAGTCCGCACCTTGGGCGCCTGCCGGAGTCGGTCAGGCGCATTGAGCTTGCTACCAATCACACCCTGCTCGCCGCACCGGCACTGGCCCGCTACCTGCGCGCGCGCCGCCCCGCGGCCCTGCTGGCAGCCAAGGACCGGGCCGGGCGCACCGCCGTGCTCGCCCGCGCCCTGGCGGGCACCGGCACCCCGCTGGCACTGCGGCTCGGCACCAATCTGTCCACCGCCATGGCGGGACGCGCCGCGGTCTCGCGCTGGCTGCGTTATCTGCCGATCCGCCTGCTCTATCCGCGCCTGGACCGCATCATCGCGGTCTCCGCCGGGGTGGCGCAGGACACCGCGCGCATCGCCCGGTTGTCGGCGGCGTCCATCGCGGTCATCCGCAATCCGGTGATCACCCCGGAACTGGCGGCCCAGGCGGCACAACCCTGCCCGCACCCCTGGCTCAATGCCCCGGGCCCGCCCGTCATCTGCGCCGCCGGACGGCTGCAACGCCAGAAGGACTTCCCGACCCTGATCCGCGCCTTCGCCCGGGTGCGGGCCGGGCGCGACTGCCGGCTCCTGATCCTGGGTGAGGGCAATGCCCGCCCGGCACTCGCGGCCCTGATCGCCGAATTGGGACTCGCGGACCAAGTGGCCCTGGTCGGCTTCCAGTCCAACCCCTACCCCTATCTGGCCCGCGCCGCCCTATTCGTCCTCTCCTCCGCCTGGGAGGGCTCGCCCAATGTGCTGACCGAGGCCCTGGCGCTGGGGGTCCCGGTGGTCGCCACCGACTGCCCGAGCGGTCCCGCCGAGGTGCTGGACGGGGGCCGCTTCGGCCCCCTGGTACCGGTCGGTGATGTGCAGGCCATGGCTGCGGCCATGGCAGCGACCCTGGACCGGCCCCTGCCCGCGGCGGTTCTGCGCTCCGCCGTCAGTGAGTACGAACAGGGACGCAGTGCGCGACACTATCTGGAGGCGATGGGGCTGACTCCATGACGGCGCCCCTCGCCACATGGATGGATTCGTCGGCGAGTGCTAGCATGTGATGGCAGGGCTGTGCCCAACAGCCTCCAGTCTGCGATGAAATCACTGGTGGAGAAAAGCCTGTATGCCAAGCCTGAGCGTGCGAAGACTCGATAACGAAACCTACGAACGCCTGCGGCGGCGGGCCGAGAATCAGGGCGTATCCATGGAAGAGGAGGCGCGGCGGATACTCAAACGCGCGGTCGCGGCCCCGGAGCGAATCAGCGACTTGGCGCGTGAGTTGTTCGGGCCAGCCCATGGGGTAACCTTGGAGCTACCCCCAAGGGATCCCCACGAACCAATTCATTTTGAACCATGATCCTGCTCGACACCAACGTGGTCTCGGCGGTCATGGCGACGCAGAGATTGCGGCCATCGCCCTAGCGAACGGGATGGCGCTTGGTACACGCAATCTGGCCGACTTCGAGGGGTGCGGGCTGGAACTCGTCAATCCATTCATCTATTCGACGGACTAAATCGCCCCCTACCCCGGCGCCAGCCGCTGATAAATCTCCAACTGCCGCCTGATCCGCGCCGGGGTTTCCGGCGGGACCATGGGCCAGGTGAAACGCCAACTCCAGTTGTAGCCGGCCACTCCGGGTACGTTCATCCGGTGCTCGCTGCCCAGGGCCAGGAGGTCCTGCATGGGCAGGATCGCCAGGTCGCAGCGCGAGGCGAGCGCGGCGCGGATCAGGGGCCAGGGCATGGCCTCCTGCGAGTGGCCGAGAAATTCATAGATGTAACCCTTGGCCCCGTCGCTCTGGGACTCGAACCAGCCGACCGTGGTGTCGTTGTCGTGGGTGCCGGTATAGACCACGGCGTCACGCTCATGGCGGAAGGGGACATAGGGATTGTCCGGCTCGCCGGTGAAGGCGAATTGCAGGACCTTCATGCCGGGCAGGCCGAACTGCTTGCGCAGCGCGGTCACCTCAGGGGTGATGACCCCCAGGTCCTCCGCGACCAGGGGCAGGGTGCCGAAGACCTCCGTCAGGCGCGTGAAGAGGGCGGCACCGGGGGCCTTGACCCACCGGCCATTGGTCGCGAGCGGCTCGGACCCGTCGATCTCCCAGAAGGACTCGAAGCCCCGGAAGTGATCGATGCGGATCAGGTCGAACAGGCGCAGTTGGGTGCGCAGGCGCTCGATCCAGAACGCAAAGCCGTTCTGCTCCATGCGCTGCCAGGCGTAGAGCGGGTTACCCCAGCGCTGGCCGGTGGCGGAGAAATAGTCGGGCGGGACCCCGGCCACGGTGCGGGTGGTCCCGTCCGGGTTGAGGTCGAAGTCCTGGGGCCGCGCCCAGACCTCGGCGCTGTCGTGGGCGACGAAGATGGGCAGGTCGCCGAAGAGCCGGACCCCGCGCCCGTTGGCATAGTCGCGCAGTTCCTGCCACTGGCTGAAGAAGAGGAACTGCTCGAAGTGGATGTACGCCAGGGCCGCCGCCAGGCGCGCGCGGGCCGCCGCCAGGGCCTCGGGGTCGCGATCACGCAGGGGCTCGGGCCAGAGCCACCAGGGCCGCCCCTGCTCCTCCCAGAGGGCACGAAACAGGGCATAGTCCGCGAGCCAATAGCCATGCTCGGCGCTGAAGGCGTCCAGCGCCGCGCGTTCCTGCGCCGCCGCGTGGGCCTGGAATCCGGCGAAGGCGTGGCCCAAGGCCGTCGACTGCGCGCGATAGGGGTCTTCGAGTGTGTAATCCGGCAGGCCGAGCAGCCAGCCGCGCGCGAGCAGGGGTTCCAGGGCGATCAGGCGCGGATTGCCGGCATGGACCGAACTGGTCTGATAGGGCGAACCCTCCGACAGGGTGGGACCGACCGGCAACATCTGCCAGACCGACAGGCCGCAGTCGACCAGGAAATTGACAAAGTAGCGAGCCTCAGCGCCCAAGTCCCCGCAGACCCCGCCGCCGGGCAGTGAACTGGGGTGCAGCATCACCCCGGCGCGTCGGTCTTGCGGCGGCTTGGCAGGCGGTAGCGCGGACGGCGTCATGGGGTCACACTCCTCGTGTCGGCAGCACCGGGCCCGATACCACTCGAGTACCCAGGGTAAGGCGGCGATAGACAGGATCAAGAGGATGCGCATCACGGTGCCCCCAAGGCAATAATCCTGTCAATCCTGCATGTTGCTGTTGATTCTGTCCAATGGTGCCCGATCGCATCCCCGGTTCGTGGACCTGCGAGCCTGGTATCGGGAACTGCGCCACGGGCTACCGCTCCGACGCGGCGGGGCCCAAGGCGCAAGCCTTGGACCCCAGACCCGCGCGGCCCGCCTCAACGGACGAAGTTGATGCCCTGCCCCAGCATCTCTGGCGCCACCAGGGTGACGCCCTGCTCCGTGACGTAATAGCCCGCGCGCCGGTCCGCCGCCTTGTCGAAGCCGATCACGCTGCCCTCGGCGATCTGACAATTGCGGTCGATGATGGCATTGCGGATGCGGCAACTGCGCCCGATGGTCACGTTCGGCAGGATCACCGAGTCCTCGACCGTGGCATAGGAGTTCACCCGGACGTTGGAGAAGAGCAGCGAGTGCCGCACCTTGGACCCGGAGATGACGCAGCCCCCGGAGACCATGGAGTCCACCGCCATGCCGCGCCGGTCCTCGTCGTCGAAGACGAACTTGGCGGGCGGGAGCTGCTCCTGGTAGGTCCAGATGGGCCATTGCTCGTCATAGAGATTCAGCGGCGGGGTGACGCCGATCAGCTCCAGATTGGCCTCCCAGAAGGCGTCCAGGGTGCCCACATCGCGCCAATAGGCCTGCTCGCCGCTGCGCGGGTCGCGGAAGGGGTGGGCCATGACGCGGTAACGGTCGATGACGGAGGGGATGATGTCCTTGCCGAAATCATGGGACGATTCGCGGGTGTCGGCATCCTTGATGAGCTGCTCGAAGAGGAAGCCGCGGTTGAAGACATAGATCCCCATGGAGGCCAGGCAGTGGTCCGGGCGGTCGGGGATGGTCACCGGGTCCCTGGGCTTTTCCTCGAAGCCGCGCACCCGGCCCTCGGCGTCCGCGGTCATGACGCCGAACTCCCCGGCGCGCTCCTTCTCGACCTCGATGCAGCCGACCGTCATGTCGGCGCCGGTCTCGACATGGTGGGCGATCATGGTCCCGTAGTCCATCTTGTAGATGTGGTCACCGGCCAGGATCAGGATATATTCCGGGTTGTGGTTGCGGATGATATCTAAGTTCTGGAACACCGCATCCGCCGTCCCCGCGTACCAGGCGGTCTCCACCACCCGCTGCTGGGCGGGCCACAGCTCGACGAACTCGCCGAACTCGCCGCGCAGGAAGCCCCAACCCTTCTGGATGTGCAGGATCAGCGAGTGGGCCTTGTACTGGGTGAGCACGCCGACCTGGCGGATGCCCGAATTGATGCAGTTGGACAGCGGAAAGTCCACGATGCGGAACTTGCCGCCGAAGGGGACCGCGGGCTTGGAGCGCCAGGCGGTGAGGTGTTTGAGCCGCGAGCCGCGACCGCCGGCCAGAATCAGGGCCAGGGTGTTGCGGGTCAGGCGGCTGACGAACCGCGGGTTCGATGCCGGCATGGATCCTCCTCTTGGTGGTTTTAGTCCGGCGTTGGGCGTTCTGGAGTGCCCGCCGGTGGGCTTATGGTACCATCTGACGGGATCACGGAACCCATAACCGATCGGTGGCGCACCCTCTCACACGTTGCGAATGCCCACCCCCGGGGCGCCGGTCCCGACCCGCGTCCGCGCGGCGCCCCCGCAGCGACGCACCGGTCGTCCGCGCCGGCCGCCCGCCGGCCCGCGCCGACGCACGACAGGTCCCCGGGGCGCGGGGCGCGGGACCCGCGATCACCGAATCACCACTGGCGCAGGGGCCGCGCGGTACGCCGCAGGCCGCCCCCGCCGCACATAACAAGCCCTCCCGGAGAACAGAACCCCTATGGTCGCCCCCACCAGCACCGCCGCCAAGTTGCCCGAGCCGCTCGCACGTATCGTCGAGGCCCGTCACCACGACCCCTTCGAGGTCCTGGGGCGGCACGTCACCGGCAGCCGGGTGACGGTGCGCGCCTTCCTGCCCGCGGCGGAGCGGGTCGAGATCCTGGAGGCGAAGGCGCAGATGATCCGCACCGAGGGGACCGACCTCTTCACCTGGGAGGGAGATGCGGCACTGGTCCCGGAGCGCTATCGCCTGGCCTGGGAGGACAAGGCGGGCAACCGCGGCACCGCCTACGACCCCTACTGCTTCCCGCCCCAGTTGCGCGACTTCGATCTGCACCTCTTCGGCGAGGGCAAGCACTGGGACGCCTTCCGCTTCCTGGGCTCGCACCTGAAGGAAGTGGACGGGATCAGCGGCGTCCAGTTCGCCGTCTGGGCGCCGAACGCCGACCGGGTGAGCGTGGTGGGTGACTTCAACCGCTGGGATGGCCGCGCCCATGCCATGCGGGTCCGCGGTGCCACCGGGGTCTGGGAGCTCTTCATCCCCGGCATCGGGGCGGGCGGCTTTTACAAGTACGAACTGCGCGACCGCGTGGGCAATGCCCATGTCAAGATCGACCCCTACGCCAATGCCTTCCAGGAGCGCCCCGAGACCGCCGGGCTGATCACGGCCCCGAGCGCCTACGACTGGGGTGACGGCGACTGGATGAAGGCGCGCGCTGAATCGGACTGGCAGCGCCGGCCCTTCTCCACCTACGAGGTCCACCTGGGCTCCTGGCAGCGCGACGCCGCCGGCGACTTCATGAATTACCGGGAGTTGGCGGTGCAACTGGCGGCCTATGCCGTGGAACTGGGCTTCACCCATGTCGAACTGCTGCCCATCACCGAGCACCCGCTCGACGCCTCCTGGGGCTACCAGTGCACCGGCTATTTCGCCCCCACCAGCCGCCACGGCAGCCCGGAGGATTTCCGCTTCTTCATCGATCACCTGCACCAGGCGGGCATCGGCGTGCTGCTCGACTGGGTCCCCGCCCACTTCCCGAAGGACGCCTATGCCCTGGCGCGCTTCGACGGCTCCGCCCTCTACGAGCACGCGGACCCGCGCCTGGGTGAGCACAAGGACTGGGGCACCCTGATCTTCAACTTCGGCCGCAACGAAGTGAAGAACTTCCTGCTCTCCAGCGCCCTGTACTGGCTCTCCGAGTTCCACATCGACGGGCTGCGCGTGGACGCCGTCGCCTCCATGCTGTATCTGGACTATTCCCGCAAGGCCGGCGAGTGGATTCCCAACAAATACGGCGGCAACGAGAACCTGGACGCCGTGGACTTCATCCGCCAGTTGAACATGGTCACCCATGAACAGCACCCGGGCAGCATGATGATCGCCGAGGAGTCCACCGCCTGGCCGGCGGTCTCGCGCCCGACCTACCTGGGGGGCCTGGGCTTCAGCATGAAGTGGAACATGGGCTGGATGCACGACACCCTCTCCTACATGGAGAAGGACCCCATCTACCGCCACTATCACCATGACCTGCTGACCTTCGGCCTGCTCTACGCCTTCACCGAAAACTTCGTCCTGCCCTTTTCCCACGACGAGGTGGTGCACGGCAAAAAGTCCATGCTGGACAAGATGCCCGGCGACCCCTGGCAGCGCTTCGCGAGCCTGCGCCTGCTCTACACCTTCATGTTCAGCTACCCCGGCAAGAAGCTCCTGTTCCAGGGGTGCGAATTCGGCCAGGGCCAGGAATGGGATTTCAACGAGGCCCTGGACTGGGAACTGCTGGAGCGCCCCCAGCACCAGGGGATCAAGCAGATCGTCTCGGATCTGAACCGGCTCTACCGTGAACAGCCGGCGCTGCACGAGGTGGACTTCGAGGGGTCCGGGTTCGAGTGGATCGACTGCCACGACTCATCCCAGTCCGTCTTGAGCTATGTCCGCAAGGACAAGGCCGGCGGGCGCCTGGTCGTCGCCGTCTTCAACTTCACCCCGGTCCCGCGCAACAACTACCGCATCGGCGTCCCCAAGGCCGGCTTCTGGCGCGAGGCGCTCAACTCCGACGCCGAGTTCTACGGCGGCAGCAACGTCGGCAACCAGGGCGGGGTCCGCTCCGAGGACGTGAGCTGGATGGGCCGCCCCCACTCCATCCCCATCGCCCTGCCCCCGCTCGGCGGACTGATACTGGTCCACGAGTCACACCGCGACGAATTGCCGCCCGTCAAGGGCGCGGGCACGGACGCGCCGCCCGCGGACCTGGACACACTGGATGTCGATGCCGGCCCCCTCGCGTCGGCGGCCGTGATCGCACCAGCCACCGCGGAAGACGAGTAGCCGCCGCAGCCGCAACGACCGGGCCCCGCGCGGGGCCCGGGCAGCACCGCCGTCATGCAGATCTGGGTCGACGCCGACGCCTGTCCCAAGGTCATCAAGGACATCCTGTTCCGTGCCGCGGAACGGGTCGGCCTCCCGCTGACCCTGGTCGCCAACCAGCCCATCCCCACGCCCCCCTCACGACTCATCCGCAGCATCCGCGTCGCCCCCGGCTTCGACGTCGCCGACAACGAAATCGTGCGCCTGCTCGCCCCCGGCGATCTGGTCATCACCGCCGACATCCCGCTGGCCGCCGAGGTCATCGCCAAGGGCGGTCACGCACTCAACCCCCGCGGCGAGCGCTACACCCCGGACAACATCCGCGAGCGTCTCACCATGCGCGACTTCATGGACACGCTGCGCGGCAGCGGCATCGATACCGGCGGCCCGCCGCCTTTGGGTCCGCGCGATCGGCAGGCCTTCGCCAATGCGCTGGACAGTTGGCTCGCAAAGCACGCCCCCCAGGAAGGGCCTTGATCATCAGTCCGGCCCCTGGGAGCGCCGCACCCCAGTGCGGCGCGGCCTATCCACAACACGCAAGGCCGCAGTCGCTCGCGAGATCGCGCCGCACTGGGGTGGGGCGCTCCCAGATGCCCGGCGGAGCGCTGGTTCACTGCCATTAAGTTAGGCGCCGCCCAAGCGCCAGGAGTCCAAGGCTTCAGCCTTGGAGCGCGCCAAGGCTGAAGCCTTGGACTCCTGGCGCAGGGAACGCGGTCAGCGAGTGCAGCCTAACCCAATGGCAGTGGAACGCTGGTTGCGCTCCGCCGGTCAGCGCCGCATCTTGATCACTGATCCACCCTTTGTCGCACGCGGCTTCGCGTCTGGCTTAGGGAGAAAAAGCAGCCTTCGGGCGGTTTTTTCGTTTTTCCGACGCGCAAGCACCAAGCAACCGCCCCAAGAAGGGCGCAACAGAGAGCCCAACTGAGCGGCGATCGGTCCGCACCACGAACCCTTGCGGCCTGGCTCCGCGCCTGTAGGGTCCGCTGTGCGGACCAGCGACCTCGCGACCAGTCAGCTTCCGGACCGGCTGCCGGATCAGCGTAATCGGACGATCCAGAAACTTGCGCCGTGGTAAGGCGACCGAACACCCCTTACCGTACCGGGAGGCTCGTGCTCCCTTTCATGGCGATATTGACTGTCGCGAAGCCACTGGACCATGTCACTTTCACGGGTATTCCGGCACCCCCTCGACATAGAGGGTCTCAGGGGCGATATCGATCTCGCCAGGCCAGGTCACGGTGCCGTAGTCCACCCGCGCCAGGCCGAAAAACCCGGGGTTGCGCAGGCGTTGGAAGACCGGATAGCCGAGATAGGGGGTCATGTCGAAGCGGCGGCATTCGCCGTTCGCGAAGGTCAGGCGCAACGAGTGGCCCGGCTCGGGGATCACAGCAACCACATCAGGCATTGGCAAGGTCCCGCGCGAGATCCTCAGGTGAGTGATTGAACACTGAGGCCCCGCAGCCGCCTAGCGACTCCATGAAGGCCCGTTTGGACAGGCCCGCCATTTCGGCGCCTTGACCAAGCGAGAGTCGGCCTTGGTCATAGAGTGCTGCGGCCAGCAGCAAGCGCATTTCGGCGGCGTCAAGGTCGACGAAATCGGGTACAGCGATCTGTATTTGCTTGGACATGGGTTACCTCTGGCTGGCTACCCCCCGGAACCGCTGACACCAGGTCATGACCTCAGGACTCGGAAGGCCGGGCGGGCGGGTGGTGTGGCGGTGGCGGCTGCTCAGCAGCCACGGCCTCGGGTTGCCGCACAATGAACGGGGTACCGGTCTGCTGTGCCAGACGACGCGCAGCCTCGGAGGCGCGCAGCAGTGCAGCAGACACGCCTCGCAGGTCCGGATCGGTAGGTTGTTGATTCTTAATACTCATGGGTTGACTCCTTGGTTAAGCAGCACAGGCGATAACTACTCAGGTGCCCCCGTTTAGACTTAGTCCCCGGTTTGCGCGAAACAAGACTGAGGCGGCACACCCTGGAAGGTCGGGGTAAAGGCGTGGAAGGGATTCGCCCCTCGCGATTGTCTAGTAGTCTGTTGAACTAATCCGCTCCGCGGGGCCTTCCGCGGCCATCCCGCAGCGCCATTGAATAGCGAATGAAGCGCGGATAAGCCCAGCCGTCCCACGGTTACCCGCGGCCCCGCCCCGTCCCCCATCGTCCACACTCGTAACGGCCCACTCCGGGTCGTTGACCGAGAACCAGACGATGACACCCCTGCGTCAGCAGATGATCACGGCCATGCAGATGCATGGCTTCTCGCCGCGCACCCACGAAAGCTATCTCGACGCGGTGCGTGACCTCGCCAAATTCACCCGGCGCTCCCCGGACACCCTGGAGCACGCCGATCTCACGCGCTACTTCGAGCATCTGGTGGTGCAGCGCAGTTTGGCCCCGGCCAGCGTGCGGCTGATGTACAACGGCATCCGCTTCTTCTATCTGCGGGTGCTCGGCTGGCCGACGGTCGACCTGGAGGTCACCTTACCCAAGCGCCCGCAGCGCATCCCGGAGCTGCTCACCCGCGGCGCGGTCGCCGCCATCCTGGCCGCCTGCGACAATCCGCGTTACCGCATGATGTTGACGGTCTGCTATGGCTGCGGACTGCGCCTGAGCGAAGTCCTGGCCCTGCGGGTGCAGGACATCGACGGCGAGCGCCGACTGCTGCGGATCACCCAGGGCAAGGGGGCGAAGGACCGCCTGGTCCCACTCTCACCGACCCTGCTGGAGGCGTTGCGGGACTATTGGCGCCTCTATCGGCCAGCGGATTGGCTGTTCGCCGGGCGCGCCGGGACGCCGCTGTCGCCGACCGGCTTGCAGAAGGCCTTCACCGACGCCAAGCGCCAGGCCGGCGTAACCACGGTCGGCGGGATCCATGGGCTGCGCCACGCCTACGCCACCCATCAATTGGCGGGCGGGTTGTCGGTGGAGCGCCTGCAACGGTTGATGGGCCACCGCAGCATCCAGACCACCCTGCGCTATGTGCATTGGCTGCCCAGTGCCAGCGAGGGCGAAGGGACCCTGGACCTGCTTGCCCAATTGGAGGCCGGCCATGGCTAATACCTCCCTGCAAGCGGTCATGGCGGCGTGCCTGTCCGGTTATGCCGAACATCACCCGTTGAGCCCGCACCAATGGCAGGTCTGTCATCACATCCTGGACTGTCGTACCGCCGCGCTGGGCGGCTTCGCCCTGGAATGCGACCAGTGTGGGGATTGCCCCTTCCTCTATCACGCCTGCCGTGATCGCCATTGCCCGCGCTGCCAACGCCGGGCCTCCGAGGAATGGGTCGAACGCCAGCGTGCGGCGGTGCTGCCGGTGACCTATCACCATCTGGTCTTCACGCTACCCGACACCCTCAACGGCTGGGTCGAGGTCCACCCCGAGGTGATCTACGCCTTGCTGTTCGAGACGGTGTGGGCGACCCTGTCCGCCTTCGCTGAGGACCCCAAGCGCCTGGACGGGCAGTTGGGGATGACGGCGATGCTGCACACCTGGGGGCAGACGCTGGTACGCCATGTCCACCTGCACTGTCTGGTGCCGGGCGGGGCCTTTGGCGCCGACGGGACCTGGCATCCGGCCAAGAGTACCTATCTGTTCCCGGTGCGGGCGCTGTCGCGGCACTTCCGCGGCGGTTTGGTCAGCCGGTTGCGCCGGGCCTTCAAAGACGGGCGACTGTCGCGCCTCACGGCCGCGGAGGTTGACCGCGTCCTCAACGCCCTGATGCAGCCCGAGTGGGTGGTCTATTCCAAGCCCTGTCTGGCGCGCACCGATACCGTGATCGAGTATTTGGGCCGCTACAGCCATCGCATCGCCCTGTCGGACCGGCGGCTGCTGGCCTTCGATGAAGAGGACGACACGGTGGACGTCCGCTACAAGGACTACCGCGACGGCAGTCGCAACAAGGTCATGACCCTGACCGGCGAGGAACTGATCCGGCGCTTCCTGCTGCACGTCTTACCCAAAGGGTTCATGCGCGTTCGTCATTTCGGTTTCCTGGCCAACCGCTGCCGGGCGCGCTGTCTGGCGCTGATCCGTGCGGCGCTGGCGGCCCCGCCGCCGACGCCGGAACCCGCCACGGCACCGGCGGCGACGGCGCCCTTTGACGGCTATCCCTGTCCCAAGTGCCGCACTGGGCGCTTGCACGTCACCGCGCACCTGGCCCCGCTACGGCGTGGTCAGGGGGTTTCGCTGATGCCCGCCACCTGCTAAGCCTCAGCGCCCGCCGGCCGTCCGGGACAGGCCGCCCGCGGCCTGCGTTCGCGCTCGCCCAACATCCGGGAAATGGGCTACACTTCGTCCTCAATAGCCCGTTGTCCAGCCCCGCGGAGCCCTGCGGAGGCCCGCTTGGTGCCGCACCGAGCGGCATCCGGGTGCTGCAACGTGGTCCGGGACCGACCGGCGCCCCGGCCTCAGGGATACAATTCCCTCTCTTAAAGAGGACCGCGGCCGCAGCAGGCGTCGTGCCAGGAGCGGATTAGTCCAACAAACGTTTATCCGTCGTGCGCGCGCGGCGTCGCGCTCCGACTCGGGGTCAGTTGGGCGCGCACGACGGATAAACGCTTATTCGTCAGACATAGCTTCGCAACGCGTCGCTACGCTACGCGAAAATTGGAGCCTTTCGCGGGTTTGGCACTGGTTCAGTTTAATTCCTGTTTACAAGACATTGAAATATATGTAATATATCTAGTTCGGCGCGGGTTTCCGTCACTTTTTGAATAAGTGAGAACTTCTTGAACGGACAATGGACATGCCCTCATTGCAATTCACAGAATTGTCGGCATCACAAGACGTATCAAACCGGTCATAACGGTACGCGTTTGCTGTGGCGATGTCAAAGTTGCAATAGGCTCTTTTCCGAGACCAAAGCCACCCTTATCGAGGGGCTCAGGAAACCGACCAGCTTCATCATTCAAGTGCTCAAAACGCGCACTGAGGGGATCGGCTTGAACGCCGCCTGCCGGGCCTTCGCGATTGCGAAGAATACGTTGCTCCTATGGGAGCGTCGCCTGGCCGATTGCAAGGATGTGCTGGTCATATATGCCCTGACGCACACCTTTATTGAGCAACTGATCGAAGGTGATGAGCTTTATACGAAAGTGAATAGGAATGTCCCCCCGGAGGATTGTGAAGGCTGGACGATCGTACTGATGGAAAGGGCAAGTCGATTTATCTGGGCGCTTCAGTGCGGGAAAAAGGATCGCAGCCTATTTTCATATGCCATACAAATACTTAGAGATGTCATCCTGCGTACTGGCGATGTCACTCTAGTCACCGACGGGGAACGTCGGTATGGCAATCTCCTGTTTGAAATTTGCCACGAAGTATTGCGAACCGGAAAACGCGGCCGCCCACCGAAAGTGCTTCGTCGCGGTGTGAAGGTGCGCCTTAAGAATAAAGGGAAAGGAACTGATAGAACGGGGCACTCGCGTCCCAAATACGAAACCCCTCATCCGGAGCATCCAGAAACCGATCAAGATGTGACGCCAGCCGATATTCATGCTAATCATTTGGAAGCATCGAACGCTTCATTTCGGCGAAAGAATTCTGCTTATCGCCGCCGAACGAATACGTACGCGAAGAGCATTTCTGGTTTGCAAAGAACATTGGATATGTTGTGGATTGTCCATAACTTTATTCGCAGCCACTTCACGACAAAACAGGTTCCTGCGGTGGCTCTGGGGATTCTCCAGCAGGGACTCTCGTGGGATGAGGTCCTTAGAGTTCGACAGCCCAGGTTATAAAAATACTACAAAAACATAAGGATAAGGAAGAACCAAACTGAACCAGTGCCGCGGGTTTCGAGTGCTCCAAATTTCGCGCAGGCGATCAAGATCGGTCAATTTGTGCTCGATTTTCACCGTCACCGAAAGTCCGACAGGCTCTTAGGACGCCCGCTTGTGTCTGACCCGCCTCGGCGAGACACTCATGTTAATATTAGTCCGCCTAGGCGAGCCAATTGCCTTACAGAGTCGATGCATAACGACACTCGTGTCCCTGATACCAAAATCTGCAATGCCTGCGTCAACTAGCGATTATTACGAGAGTCATGCGCGCCAGTTTTTCGACGATACCATCGCAGTCGATATGTCGCCCCTGTACGAACGCTTTCTGTGGCGATTACCGAAGCAGGGCTGCATTCTCGACGCCGGCTGCGGCTCCGGTCGGGATGCCCTCGCCTTTCGGAAACGCGGCTACAAGGTTACCGCCTTCGATGCTTCACCGACGCTCGCCAATCTCGCGGCAGCCTATTGCCGACTTCGCGTTGAGGTCATGCGTTTCGAGGACTTGGAATGGCACAGTCGATTCGATGGCATCTGGGCCTGTGCCAGCCTGTTGCACATTGGTGCGGCCGAACTCCCGGATGTTTTGTTCCGCATGGGCGGCGCCCTGAAGCCGCAGGGCGTTATCTACGCGTCGTTCAAGTATGGCCAGGGTGAGCGAGACCACAACGGCCGGCGCTTCACCGATCTTAACGAGGCCGGCCTCACCGCGCTGCTCCAAGTAGTCCGGAGTTTGGAGGCGTTGGAGACCTGGATCACGACCGATCTGCGGCCGGATCGCGAGACCGAATATTGGCTGAACACTCTGCTCGTTAGGACTGAGTCGAAGTGCCCCAGTACCTGATCACCGGCGGCGTCCGCAATCCGTTCCTGCCGCGGCTGCTTACCGCCATCCGTCATGCGAACCGGATCGACTTGGCGGTCGCATTCATCAAGTCGAGCGGCCTGACGTTACTCTTCGATGCACTGGCAGACGCCATCGAGACCCGCGGTGCGCAACTGCGCATCCTGACCAGCGACTATCTCGACGTCACCGACCCACCGGCCCTACGTCGGCTCCTGCTCCTCGCCGAGCGCGGCGCCGACGTGCGCGTATTTCAGGCCGAGGACGAGAGTTTCCATCTCAAGGCGTATATCTGCGTCCAGAACCAGGAGGGACGCGAGGTTTGGGGTGCGGCGTTCGTCGGCTCCAGCAACATCAGCCGCACCGCACTCACCGACGGGTTGGAATGGAACTATCGGGTGAACTGGGCCGACGACCCGGCCGCCTCTCACGCGCTTGGCTTCCGTGAGATCCAGGTCGAGTGCCAGGTGTTGTTCGAGCATCCCAATGTTCACGCGCTGGACCATGATTGGATCGATCGCTACGAGCAGCGCCGCAAGGTCCAGCGGCTCCCCGTTGCCCCGGGGAGCAACGATCAAGAAGATCCCCCACCCTGGCCGACGGAAGTGCAGCGCGAGGCCCTCGCCGCCTTGGCCGCCACGCGGGACGCGGGCTACCGTCGCGGCTTGGTGGTCATGGCGACCGGACTCGGCAAGACCTACCTGGCGGCGTTCGACAGTGCATCAATGCACGCGAGCAGCGTCCTGTTCGTTGCCCATCGGGAAGAGATCCTACTCCAGGCCGAGGGCAGCTTCCAGCGCGTTCACCCTCGCAGGCGGGTGGGTCGATACACTGGCGAACAGAAAGACGCGGACGTGGACTTATTGTTTGCGTCTGTGCAAACGCTGGGGCAGGTCCGTCACTTGGAACGGTTCGAACCGGAGCGCTTTGAATACATCGTGGTGGATGAATTCCACCACGCCTCCGCCCCGATCTACCGTCAATTGCTTCAGCATTTCAGGCCACGGTTCCTTCTCGGACTGACGGCAACGCCGGAGCGGACCGACCAGTCCGATATCTTGAGCCTGTGCGATGACAATCTGGTCTACACCCGTCACCTGTTCGATGGCATTGAACTGGGATTGCTTTGCCCCTTTCACTATTACGGCATCTACGACGAAACCGTCAACTACCAAGAGATCCCCTGGCGCAACGGGCGTTTCGACCCCGAGTCCCTGTCCAACAAGTTGGCTACCCTGGGGCGTGCGCGCCATGCCTTGACCCATTGGCGCGCCAAGGCCCAGGGCCGGACCTTGGCCTTCTGTGTCTCCAAGCGCCACGCGGATTTCATGGCCGCACGCTTCCGCCGCGAAGGGATCCGCGCTGCTGCCGTCTACCATGGCTCCCCACTCGACCGTAGCGCGGCGCTCGAACAATTGGATCGCGGCGAACTGCAGGTCATCTGCTCAGTCGACCTGTTCAATGAAGGTGTCGATCTGCCCGCCATCGACACTGTCCTGATGCTCCGTCCTACCGAGTCGAAGGTACTGTTCCTGCAACAGCTTGGCCGGGGCCTGCGCCAGCATCCAGACAAAGAACGCCTGGTGGTGTTGGACTTCATCGGCAACCACAAGGGCTTCCTGAACAAACCCCAGGCACTCTTCGGCGCCGGCACCAGCTATTCGGCCTTGGCCGCCTTCGCGCGCCGCGCCCGCGACGGCACGCTGATCCTTCCACCGGGCTGTTACGCAAACTACGATATCGAGATCATCGAGTTCCTGACTCGTCTCCAGGGGCGTGGACCCGCGACTGACTACCAGTCGCTTAAGGAGTCGCTGGGTCGCCGCCCGACCTTGGCCGAGTTCTACCGTAGCGGGTCCAGCATTGCGGACCTGCGCCGCTTGCACAGTCAATGGTGGGCCCTGGTGCGCGACCAGGGAGATTTAGCCCCGGCGGAATCCGCATGCTTGCTCAGCCATGAGGCATTCTTCCGGGAGGTCGAAACCACCAACATGACGCGCAGCTACAAGGCCGTGCTGCTGGAGTCTCTCCTCGACAACGACGGCCTTCGCGACCCGCCCCGCCTGGAAGATCTCGCCGTGCAAGCCCTGACCGTCTTTCGCCGCCGCCGCAGCTTTGTCAGCGACCTACCCAGCGCCCTGCGCGACCTCGACAGCATCGACCCGGGCGGATGGCTCGGTCACTGGAAGAGAAACCCGATCAATGCATGGACCGGGAGCAACAAATCAGGGAACGCAACGAATTGGTTCGTCGTTCGGAAAGGCCGATTCCAACCGAACTTCGATGTACCGGACGCAGAGATCCAGACCTTTCAATCCATGGTTCGCGAACTGGTCGACTACCGGCTCGCCGCCTACGAGCCGCGACTCGACCGTCCCGCCGAGCCCGCCGAGGCGAACGAGCCCACCGTACCAAGCGCCAAGGTCATCCCGTTCCGCCGGCCGACCCCCGCGCCGGAGACGACCGGCCGGACGATCCCGTACTTTCCGAACCTGCGTATCGCCTGCGGACATTTCAGAAGCGGACGAACCGATGTGGACGCCACCTGCCGTATCGGCTCGGAGTATGGCCGCCTCGATCCCTCACGACACTTTGTGGCCCGCGCAATCGGAAACTCGATGAACGGCGGCAGGACGCCCGTCCAGGACGGCGACTACCTGCTTCTGGAGTTACTTGACCCGGCGCACGCAGGCTCCATTACCGGGCAGGTCATGGTCGTTGAACGACAAGACGCAGGCGGTGACGATCAATACTTGCTGCGCCTAGTGACCAAAACGCCAGATGGGCGCTATATTCTCAAGGCGACCAATCCGGAGTATCCCGACTACGAAGCAGATGAGTCCATGCGCACACTTGCGCGACTACGTGTCGTCTTGAGTCCAGAGAATTTGACCTTCATCGGCGATGCAGACATACGCAGTGATCCAGGGTAATCCCGTCGCGACGGGCACGTTCGCTGATGCTCTTGTGCAGCGAATGGGGGATGTGGATCGTGTGAGCTTCACTGCACTGACAACTCCCGAATCCGCTGCACCGCCGCGACCATCAGGTCCGCGGCGCTACTTACGTCGTTGAATGAATGGGTGCGGTCGAAGCTGACGCGGACCGCACCGTATAAGAGGTCGCCTTCGATCCCCATGGCCCGCAGCACCGCGGAGGGCTCAACGGTGCCGGAGGAGCAGGCGGAGCCGGAGGCGATGGCGAGTCCGTGTGCGACCTGGTTGATCAGGGCGTCGCTGCCGATGCCGGGGATGGAGAGGTTGACGATGTAGGGCGACACCGCGGCACCCTCACCGTGGACCTGGATCGGCAGCCGCGCGCGCAGCCTGGCGACGAACTGATGCCTCAGTTCGGCGACATGGGCCAGATCCGTCGCACGGTGCCGGGCGGCCAGCGTCAGGGCCGTCGCCAGGCCGACGATTTGATGGGTCGGCAGCGTTCCGGGGCGTAACCCGAATTCCTGGCCGCCGCCATACATCAGCGGCTGCAGCCGGAGACGGCGGCGATTGCGGACCACGAGACAGCCGATCCCCTTGGGCCCATGGAACTTGTGGGCCGAGAGCGAGAGCAGGTCGATCGGCATTTGGCGCAGATCGATCGGGAGTTTGCCGGCCGCCTAGGCGGCATCGACATGCAGCAAGACGCCGCGTTCGGCCGCCAGCGCGGCAACCTCGGCGATGGGCTGCATGACGCCGGTCTCGTTGTTGGTGTGCATCAGTGAGACCAGCAGGGTGTCGGGGCGCAGCGCGGCGGCGACGGCCGCGGGCTCGATCCACCCCTGGCGGTTGGGGGACAGATAAGTGACCCGGAAGCCTTCAGTCTCCAGCGCGGCACAGCAGGCGAGCACGGCCTGGTGCTCGATCCGCGAGGTGATCAGGTGCCGACCCTGCTGCGCGTGGGCCAGCGCGACCCCGCGCAGGGCGAGATTGTCGGACTCGGTGGCGCCTGAGGTGAAGATGATCTCGTCGGGTTCGCAGCGCAGCTCGGCGGCGATGGCGGCGCGCGCGCCCTCGACCACTGCCGCCGCGGCGCGGCCGGGGCTATGGGCCGCCGACGAGGGGTTGGCGAAGCGCTCGGCCCCGGCGAGCTGGGCGACCATGGCGGCCAGCACCTCGGGCGCGACCCGGGTCGTCGCGGCGGTGTCGAAGTACAGTGGCTGGGTGACACCGATGCCGATGATGGCGTCCTCCTGGTGCAACAGGTGCGCAACACGGGTTTACGCCGCGTCGCGCTCGGGCTCGATTTTGTTCCACCCACAGGCAGGACGCAAGGCTCGTGTGTCAGGAAGACCTCGCCGTGTCCGTCAGGTCCAGATCAAATCCAGCCCATAGGGCTCGAACAGTGGATCATGGGTTACCACCACCAAACGCTCGACGCGTGCCTGTGCAATCAGCATCCGGTCGAAGGGGTCGCGGTGGTGGTCCGGCAGGTTGCGGGTCTCGGCGGCGTGTTGAAAGCCGATGGGCAGGCGCTCGAAGCCGCTCTCCTTGACGCCTTGCGCAAAGTCGACCGTCAGGTCCAGTTTGCCCAAGCGCGCCTTGATGGCGGCCTCCCAGGCGGAAGCGGCACTGACGAACACCAGTTCGGCCTGGGTGATCGCGATGCGAGCGTCCATCTTCAACTGCGGATCATCCAGCTTCCACCAGAGGAAGGCATGGGTGTCCAGCAACAGCCGCGACCGGCCCGTCACGGCTGACCCTCGAAGGCGTCGATCAGGTCCGGCGGCAGCGGGGCGTCGAAGTCCTCGCTGACCCGGACCTTCCCCTGCCAGCCGCCGGGGCTGCGCCGGTCACGCGGGCTGCACAGGGGCACCAGCTTGGCGAGGGGCCGGCCAGCCTTGGCGATTACGATCTCCTCCCCGCCGGCGGCACGATCGACCAGCTCAGAGAGCAGGGTCTTGGCTTGATAGAGATTGAGGACGGTTTCCGACATAGAACCTGGCGCTCTTGGTTTGGCTTGACCAAACAATACGCGCGGACTCGGCCAGAAACAAGCTGGACGCCGCGGACTCCGATCGGCGGCGCACCCGCGCCCGCGGGTCCAGGCTTTCGCCCCCGCCCGCCAGGCCCTTTCCGACCCCACCACCCGCCATCCGCTGACCGCCATCCGCGCCCCCGGACATTGCACAACCGGCCCTCACCAACCAAACTTCTGTGGGAGCGGATCGGGTAGCGCGCCGCTACCTTGAGACCGCGGGTCGCGATCCATCACCCAAGGCAAACGACGGAGAACCAACCCCATGAGCAAGAAGGCACTGTGCATCGGTATCAACGACTATCCCGGCACCGCCAACGACCTGAAGGGCTGCGTCAACGACGCCAACGACTGGTCGGCGGAACTGGGCAAACGCGGTTTCACGGTGGCGAAGATGCTGGACGGGCAGGCCACCAAGGCGGCCATGATCAGCGCCATCCGTGACCTGATCAGCACCGCCCACAACGGCGACACCCTGCTGTTCACCTATTCCGGGCACGGCACCTGGGTGCCGGACAGCTCGGGCGACGAGCCGGACGGGCGCGACGAGGCGCTCTGCCCCTATGACATCGGCACCAAGGGCCCGCTCCTGGACGACGAGATCGGCATCCTCTTCAGGTCCGCCGGCACCGGGGTGCGCATCCTGTTGATCTCCGACAGTTGCCATTCCGGCTCGGTGATCCGCGGGCGGGAGGATGACCTGGACGTCGGCAAGACGCGCGCCCGCTTCATGCCGCTGTCGGACTGGATGCCCAAGGACGAGCTGCCCCCGGCCGGCGCCGCGGCCCCGCGGGTGGTCAGCGGGATCAGGCGCACCGGCGGCGACCTGCTCCTGGCTGGCTGCAAGGATACCGAATACTCCTACGACACCAGCTTCCAGGGTCGGCCCAACGGGGCCTTCACCTATTATGCCCTGAAGACGCTGCGCGAGCTCAAACCAGCCAACTACGACGCCTGGTTCAACGCCATCCGGCAGTATCTGCCGAGCAGCCGACTGACCCAGACCCCGCAGATCATGGGGAGCGCGACCGCACGGCGCTTCGCGGTGTTCGCATAGTTCGCGGCTGTAACCGGAAAATAGAGGAGACCCCGCCATGGCCACCAACCGGACCCGCCGCAGCCGCGGTGCGATCGAGGCGGCGGGGACGCCCGCCGCCGACCAGGATGCCCCGCCCGCCCGGTCGGCGGTGGTGCAGGAGGCGCCCGCCCCCGGGACCCTCCCGGACGCGGCCGCCTTTGCTGACCCAGCGGTAATTGCCGGAGACGGGGCGGCCGGCGCGCCCGACGGGGACCCGACCTCGCCCTTGCTCGCGACCGCACCGGCCGCCGTCAATCCCGACGCGGGCCAGGCGGCAACGCCGGACCCCGACGCCGCGGCGGCGCCGGACCCGGAGTCCCCGGCGGCGGCACCGGTCATCCGGGTCGGCGTCCGCCACGGCGACCTGGGCTATGCACACTATCCGGTCCTGGTGGGGCACTATCTGGGGGATACCATCGTCAGTGCCGAGCGCGTCCTGGACCAGCGGCTCAACGGGGCCTTGAGCGAGCGGATGCAACTCGGGCTCTACCCGGGTCGGCCGGGCACCCATGCCCTGTTCTTCAGCGCGGGCCCGCGGGGGCGGCCGGCAGGGGCCCTGGTGGTAGGGCTCGGTCAGGTCGGGGACCTGGCCCCCGGGCTCCTGGAGACGGTGGTCAGGGACACGCTGATCGACTATGCGCTGCGCATCTCGCGGTGGCCGGACGGGCGCTTCGGCCCCGCCGACACGGTCAGGTCCGCGGGCGTCTCCTGCCTGCTGGTGGGCTCCGGGGCCGGGGGCATGACCGTGACCGACTCCGTGAAGGCGATCCTGCGCGGCGCCCTGGCCGCTGCGGACCGTCTGCGGGAGGCCGGGCTGGGGTCGCGGGTGGTCATCGACCACCTCGAGTTTCTGGAGATTTATCACGACCTGGCGATTGCCGCCGCCCGGGCCCTGGACGGGGCGCTCATGGACGCCGCGGTGGCCGCGCGGGTGGACTGGCCGCGACGGGTGATCGAGGCGGGCGAGGGCGGACAGCGGCGCATCCGCTGCGAAGAGGCCCCGGACTGGTGGCAGCGCCTGGAGATTATCCAGGAGGGCGCGGGTCAGGACGGCGGCGAGGCCCTGCGCTTCATCGCCTCCACCGACCGGGCGCGCGCCGAGGTCACCCTGGCCGCCGGTCAGTTGCGGCTGGCCGACAGCTTCATCGCGCACGCCTCACGCAGTGATGCCGCCAACACCGAGGCGGCCAAGACCCTGTTCGAGATGCTCTTGCCCAGTCGCCTGCGTGAACTGGCACCCCGGCAGGGCGCCCTGGTGCTGTTGGTGGACGAGACCTCCGCCCGTTTCCCCTGGGAACTCCTGGAGGACCGCTGGAGCGACAGCGGGCGCCCGCCCGCGGTCGGCGCCGGGATGGTGCGCCAACTCAAGACCCCGCGCTATCGCCCCCACCCCGGCCACGCCACCGAGCCCCGCGCCTTTGTCGTGGGCAACCCCAACCTGACCGACTGGGACGCCTTCGGCGACCTGCCCGGCGCCCGCGACGAGGCCAACCTGGTGATCGGGCTGCTGCGCGCCAACGACTATCAGGTCCGGGACTGCATCGACGAGGAGGCCGACGCCATCCTGAGCGGCCTGCACAAGGACGCCTGGCGCATCCTGCACCTGGCTGGCCACGGGGTTCACGAGTTCCCGGTGTCCGTCGCCGCCCCCGCCGCCTGCCCGGCCTGCGGTCAGGCCGCGGCGGCACGCGCGCAGCGGCGCTCCGGGATGGTCATCGGCCGTGAGACCTTCCTCACCCCCGGCGACGTGGAACAGATGCGCTGGGTGCCGGAACTGGTCTTCATCAACTGCTGCCACCTGGGCAAGACCCAGGGCAGCGTCCCGCCGCGCTACAACGAGCTGGCGGCGAACCTGGCGGTGCAGTTCATCGGCATGGGCGTCAAGGCGGTGATCGCGGCGGGCTGGGCGGTGAACGATCAGGCGAGCTTGAGCTTCGCCGAATGCTTCTACACCCGGCTCCTGGCCGGCGAGTTCTTCGGCGAGGCCGTGCGCGAGGCCCGGGAGCAGGTCTGGCGGCGCTTCCCCGACGTCAACACCTGGGGTGCCTACCAGTGTTACGGGGACCCCGCCTTTCGCCTGCGGATCCAGCCAGTGGAGAGCGTGCCCGCCGTCCGCCGACCCTATCACGACCCCGCCGAATTGGTCGCCGACCTGCAAAACCTGATTCAGGGCATCCGGATGCAGGTGCGCGCGGGGCGCGACGACGCGGCGGCCACGGCTGCACGGCGCGCCGACATCGAGCGCCTGGTCGCCGCCATCCCGGACACCGAGACTGAGGTCTGGCTGGCCCGGGCGGACCTGGCCGCCGCCCTGGGGCTCGCCTGGGGCGAGACGCGCGACTACGCCCAGGCCGTGACCTGGCTGGAACGGGCGCTCCAGGCGGAGACCGGTGACTGCGCGCTGCGCGTGCTGGGACTGTGCAACGACTTCCGGGTCCGGCTGGTCGGCGAGCACTGGCAGGCCCTGCGCAACGAGCCCGCGGACGGGCCGCGGGAGGACCGGCGGACCGCCCTGGTCGAACAGATCGAGGCCAGCATCGATGAACTGACCCTGGTCTGTCGGCGGGCCGCCACCGTGGAGCGCCTGAGCGCCCTGGGCAACGCCTGGCGCTACCGCGCCTGGCTCCATAACGAGTGGGCGGCGCGCCGCGCGGCCCTGGTCAAGATGGAGGGCTATCTGGCCCAGGCGCTGGCCAAGTCGGCGGCGCCCAGTCCACGCTATTTCCCCCTGTGGGCAGCGGTGAAGCTGCTGACCCGGGACCCGAGCCGGATCGAGGACTGGCAGGCTGGCCTGCCCGATGACCTGCACGCGATGATCCAACAGGCCGTCGCGCGCCACGCCGCCGAGCCCAGCTTCAACAACGCCGTGGCCGTGGCCGACAACGAGACCGCCCTGCTGCTGACCCAGAGCGAGCCGCACCCCGCCACGGCGCCGCGCATCATCGACCTCTACCGGGCCGCCGTGGGCGGCGGCGCCAGCCCGCGGGAGATCGCCACGATGCTGGAATACCTGGACTTCCTCATCGCCCTGGGCGAGGGGCTGCCCGCGCCGGTGCGCCGCGCCCTCGGCGAGATCCGGGCGGCGCTCTGATACCGCTCGATGGAAATCACCGACCTCACCGCGGCCGTAGGGTGCGCCGTGCGCACCATGGCGCCGACCGAGACGATCAACCCAGAAAAAGCAGTTTAGCCGCAAATGAACGCAAATTGACGCAAATAATCAGAGACTTGGCCTTTACGGTAGGTGCGCCCTCCGGGTGACGCTCGCGACGATGCTAACCAGCAGATTTATTTGCGCTTATTTGCGTTCATTTGCGGCCAAATACTCTTTCTGGGATTACGACTGATGCCCCACATCTACCTCCCCGCCACCACTGCCGACCAATGGGCCCAGTGCCTTGCCGCACCCGCCAAGCACTGGCGCACGGGCTTCTCGGCACGCACCCTCGCCTACGCCTGGCAAGAGGCCGACGGGTTCCCGGGCGAGGTCGCGGCGGCCCTGGCGACCGCGGCGGATTTTCAGGGCATCGAGTTGCTGCTGGCGTTTCCGGAGCATCGGGTATCATTACCGGGGGCGGGTCACTCATCCCAGACCGATCTGTGGGTGCTGGCCCGCGCCGGTGCCAACCTCGTCTCGATCGCGGTCGAGGGCAAGGTCGCCGAGGCCTTCGGCGCCACGCTCGGCGACTGGCTCGCGGGGGCTTCGCCCGGCAAGCAGGCGCGCCTGGCCTCGCTACAGCGCATACTTGGTCTAGGCGCGCCGCTGCCGCCGGGTCTACGCTATCAACTGCTGCACCGCTGCGCGTCCGCCGTCATCGAGGCCAAACGCTTCGGAGCGCCGCACGCCGTCCTGCTGATCCACTCGTTCAGCCGCGAGCGGCGCTGGTTTGGCGACTTTGCCGCCTTTGCCGCGCTCTTCGGGGCTGCGCCCACCGTCGGGCAGGTCGCCGCGGCCGGCGTCTGCGACGGCGTGCAGTTACACCTGTGCTGGGTCCACGGCAACGCACGTTACCTCACCAAATAGCCGCTGACACAGCGCGTTTTGTCCACAGGGGAGAACAATATGAGAGGCTTTACAACCCCAGGGCTGGTGCTCGTCGCCATGACGGGCCTGGTCGGTGCCGGTCAGGCCGCGGCACCGTCGCAGGAGACGGTCAGGGCGGTGTATACGCAGTTGCTGGTGCAGGCGGATGCCGACAAGGATGGAACCATTTCAGTCGCGGAGTGCAGGTCCATCTTCACTGATCCGGCGATCTCAGAGAAAAGCTGCCGGTTTTGGGATGTCAATAAGGACGGCGCCATCACTGAAGACGAATACGTCGAGCGGGTCATGCGCGTGACCAACAAGAACAAATAGCGGCGCGGCCGTGACCGAACGGGGCCTCCCAGGACCGTGAATCCCGAGCGCTGCCGCGCGGTCTACGCGGCCTTGGAGGCCGCCTATGGCCCCCAGGGCTGGTGGCCGGCGCAGACCCCCTTCGAGGTCATGGTCGGTGCCGTGCTGACCCAGAACACCGCCTGGACCAACGTGGAGCGGGCCCTGGCGCGCCTGACCGGGCGCATCGCGCTGACGGCCGAGGCGATCCTGGCCCTGGATGAGGCCGACCTGGCGGATGCGCTGCGCCCCTCGGGCTATTTCAACATCAAGGCGCGACGCCTGCGGTCCTTCTGCGAGGGCTTCCTGGCGGGCGGCGGACTGCCGGGGCTCGCCGCCCTGGACACCGCGCCACTGCGCCGGCACCTGCTGGCCATCCCGGGCGTGGGACCGGAGACGGCCGACGACATGCTGCTCTATGCCTTCGCGCGCCCGGTCTTCGTGGTCGATGCCTACACGCGGCGCGTCTTCACCCGGCTGCGCCTGCTGCGCGGCGACGAGGGCTACGAGACCATCCGCACCGCCTTCGAGACCGCCCTGGGCGCGGACGTGCCGCTCTTCAACGCCTATCACGCACTGATCGTGCGCCACGGCAAGGAGGTCTGCCGCAAACACCCGCGCTGCGACACCTGCTGTCTGCGCGGCGGCTGCCCGGCGGCCGATGAGCAGGATCATGCCTTGCTCACGAATGCGCGTTCGCGCCCCTGACACCGCTGTGGAACTGGGCGAGTGTTCCCGTAGCTATCCGTTATCCGTCGGCTTGCCGGGACGGGGTGGGGATCTTGCGGACTCGCCGTTGCCGGACTAAACTCCTACCTGTTAACTTGGTTTTGTGTCGCTTCGTCCCGCTCGCCACCCGAGGGCCGGTCATGGCTGCAAATCCCCAGCTCCGTCGCGTCCGCGCTTGGCAGGCAGCACCGCCGTCGTATTGCCGGTGGACGAGGCCCAGCGCGTCTATCACGAATCCCACGGCGCGGCCTGGATTCGCTGCGGGGCCTGTCGTGAGCGACTGATCTGCTGGCCGAATCCGAACTACGGCCCGGCCCCGCAGCCGGTGGCGCCTGATGAGGGTGTCGATCCCTTCCTTGCCGGCCTGCGCGATGGCAGCCGTCGTTGCGCGGATCAGGCGGAGGCCCTGGTCGCCGCCGCCGGGGCGATGGCCGACGGCGATTTCGTTCGCGCGCAGCACTTGCTCGGTATCGATCACGGCGACCTCGCCTCGCAGTTCATCCAGGCCCTGGCCCAGGACCTGACGACAAACGTCGTCGGCGAGGCCCAGGACCCCCGCGCCCACGGCGAACGCCTGGCGCGGCGGCTCTGCACCTACGCCGGACTCTGGTCGGCGCGTGCCCGCGGCAGCCGCGGCGCCGCCCCCGCCGGCAATCCAATGCAGCGCCCGCCGAGGCCCCACCGATCGCTGCCGGCACCGGTCAATCCCCGCGCCGTCATGCGGGAGTCTGCTGGGGCCGATGTTTGGGCAGGGAAGTATCATGTGGACCCGGTCACCGGGGATCGCCATCGGGTCATGGGGGTTTCGCGCACGCCGCGCTCCCACGCCACCTCCACGGCTGCAAACAAGGGCGAGGGCCTGGCCTATCACGAGGCCTTGCAGCGTGGTGAAATCGGCCTGCAACAGCCGGCCGGGGCCAATGTGCCGGGTACCGACTTCATCACCGCGGTGCTCGACGACGCAGGCAATGTGAGCAATGTCGTGATCACCGAAGTTAAGACCAGCATGCGCGGCCGCTTTCCCGAGCCGAAGACGGCGATCCCCGGCACCTGGCAGGCGGAGCTGCTCGACGCCATCGCCCAGGGCCGCGTCGTACTGCGGCAGATCAACGTCGACCTTTCGCCGACCGGTCAGGGCACAATCAGCGGCTTCTGACCCGTTGCCCGCCCCCACGGGGCGGCCCCGTCGATCACGAGATGCATCGGTAGAAGCCATCCCCGACGATCAAGCCCTTAGGTTCCCCCCTAACCCAACCAACACCAGCGGAGGTGCGAGATGAGAACCCGCTCCAGCGTCAACCAACCACCGCCGAACCAGCAGCGTCGCGACATCAGGGGGCCGCGGCGGTGCCGCATCCCGGCCCTGCTGCTGTTCGCCCTCGCGGCCACCGCGGCGCAGGGCAAATCCTGGCCGATGACCCCCCAGGGAGAGGTGGACCCGCAGTCCGGAATCATGATGCTCGACCAGACCGGACAGGGGCAGTTGCGCGACATCGTCACCGCCATGCTCGGCCGCGAGGCCCTGATCAACGGCAGTGATCTCTATGTGCGCTTCTCGATCGATGGAGGCCCGAGCCCCGGCCAGCCGATGCAAGGCTTCGCGGCGGCCCTCCAGCCCCAGGGTCGGCCCCTGGTCGGCGCGGGCATCTTGGAGATCGGGCTCTATCCGAACTGGTCGATCATCATCACCCCGGACCGCCGGGGCAATGGCAACCTGTGGACCGGGTCCGTCGGGCTGCGCGTGCGCCAGTATAGGATCCTGGAATCCGGCGAGGCGCCTCCGAACCGACGCCTGATGATGGCGCACTATTTTGAATGGTCGGCACGAGTCGAAAACGACCAATTGACCCTGCAACTGAAACCGGATGGTCGCAACGACACCGATGACCCCATCGTGCGCCTGATCGCGCGGCTCTTCGACATCAGTCCCTCGCGAGTCCATGTGGCGCCGGCGGACCCCGCCGAGGTACGCGGCCTGCTCGGCGCCGGCTAGCGAGCGAGCGAACGCGCGAGCATTGATCTGCGGCGAACGGATAGTAAATTCAACGATCCGAGACCACCGGCAACCGCCCCGTGTCGGCGCCCGCCATTGCGCGCCGAGGTCTGAACCAATCTCCCGGGGCGTAGGACCGCGCCTGAGCATCGATACCCAAGACGGGGCGGGTTTGCGGCGGCGGGCGGTCTGAGGCTGGACTGGAGCGCCACGCGAGACCGGATGCGCGTCCCGGTCCGGGAGCGGATCAAGGAGGTCCTGCGGGTTACTTTGTTCAGACTTTACCCACATACCAGTGTGGGTGCCCCAGACCGGCATGATTCGCGAAGATGGCATAACTGTCCGCGTTACGCATCGCTTGCCAGTGGGTCAGCGTCTTGAAATTCGCGGTGTTGCTATAAGCGATATCAGCCCCGATCTCTCCGGCACGGCCGAGTTCGGGACCGACAAAATGCGCCAGCTCATGAATGACCAGTGTCGCGATGTTTATATCAAGCCAGTTCGTCACCATGTTCGTGGCGATAAAAATAGTGTCTTCGCGAAAATCTCCTCCCTCATAACCATCGGCCTGACTATGTTTCGGTAGTCCGGTCCGAATATCACGGCGTGTCCAGCCACCGGAAAAGGTAAAGGCCGAGTAAGGTCCGTCCTGCTTGTTGTTGGTCGTGGGATCAACCTGGAAAATTCCGCTACCGACCATGGTCAGCGGTGAATGGTGACCGATCACGGTGCGCATGGTCAGATAGGTCGAGTTGAGTCGGTCGATTGCGTCGACTTGTGGCCCTGCGTTCCCCAACTGGCTCAGCTTGAAATAGGTGTTGACACGCTCATAGCCTGCCGCCCTGACGGAAAACCCGGCACTGGCCTTGGGCTGCGTGAGATAGTCACGCGCTTCACGCAAATGCCTTTGCGCAGCCCAGGTCCAACTCGCCGCCTGCCCCAGGGCACCATAAACGCGCACGATTGCCTCGTCGTTCGTATGTACGGCAGGAAGGCGACTGCGTATTTCGTTGATCTTGAGTAGCGTCGCCTTGCCGGGATCGATGCGTGAGTCGGCCACCAACCCATGATGAAATTGAAATCCGTAGATTGCCGCGCGCGTCTTTGGTCCACAGATGCCGTCCACTTTCAGCGGCACCGCAGGACCGCCGCGACCGGGCGGTAGATCATTTAAAGCTGACTGGATTGTCGATACATCGGTCTTGAGGTTGTCGCCATTGAGCCCCACTTTCCCACTCAATGTTATTGGTTTATTGCTTGAGGGGAAGACAATTTCGCGCGTCCGGCAACCGTTACGACTCCAGCACAGCGCATTCAGTGTTTTCGCCATGATTTCCTCTTTTGCGGTTGTCGGCGGGGACTTGATAGAACCCTGCAACGGCTTGATAACGGATAGGAAATGCAACCATCCGAGACCGGATATGGTCCCCATCTTAGCCGCGCGGAAGGTGCCGGGCAAGACGGCTGACGGCTCAGACCGGCGAACTGGGGGTGGCCTGGCGAAGCCCGCAAGTGTATCCGCCGGGGACTTGATCAGCGTTCCGACCGCCCCGGGCCGGAGTCCAAGGCTTCAGCCTTGGATGCACAGGACCAAGGCTGAGGCATTGGCGCGAGGCCTGGAAACACGGACTGCGCGCCTCCCGCGTCCTTGCGCTTCGAGTGGCGTTGAGCCTGCGGCGGCGGCTCGGCTCAGGGCACGGGGACGAAGCGCACCGCGTCGGCAGAGGACCAGAGCCCGGTGCCGCCCGGGTGGGCCAGGGTCACGGTGGTCGCCCCGGCATTGAAGGCGTAGGTCCCGAGCAGGTTCCACTTGCCGCCGTTGACCTTCTGATCGACGGTCACGGTGCTGGTCCCCGCCGCCGTGGCGATGCCATAGGGGGCATTGGCGACCCGGTTGCTGGAGGCCCCCCACCAGGCATAGACGGCATAGTTGCCGGCGGCGGTCAGGTTGGCGGTCCAGGTGGCGGTGTTGCCGAGCGTGGCGTTGACCAGGGAACTGGCCGCGTACTCGCCGCTGACGCTGGACTCGTTCCAGGTTCCGACCTTGTTGAAGCCCGCGTCCAGGTTGTCCACGATCACCTCGGTGCCCACCGGGGGCGGCGGCGGGGGTGGCGGCGGGGGCGGAGGCGGCGGTGGGGGCGGATTGCCGCCACCGCTGCCGCTGCCGGTGTCCTGAGCGGCAAACAGGTCGAGCAGGGGCTGGTTGACGGCATCCGGGTCCGGATAGCCGTAGATGTTGGTGTAGATCCCGAAGGCGCTGCCGTGCCAGGTCCAGATCTGGCCGGAGGCGCCGTACTCGGCCATCAGGTCCAGGGTGTCGGCGATCCAGGCCAGGCCGCCGCGCTCCGGGGTGAAGTTGCGCGGGCTCTGGCCGAACTCGCCGATATTGATGGGGACATTGTGGTCGATGGAGAACTGGAAGCCGTAGGTCAGCAGGCTGTCTTCCAGGAAGTCCCGGTCATAGGGGGTGGCGACCACATAGGACTTGTTGTTCTGGAGTTGGAAGCCCAGGGCCCCGGTGCCGCCGGTGGCATTGGTCCCTTTGATCCAGCCGGAGATGCGGTAGCTGTAGCCCTGGCGCCCGGAGAAATCGAGGTTGGGCAGCTTGACCAGGTATTTGCCGTTGGCGTTGGAGATGCTGATGGAGGCGGTGCCGCGGTGGCCGGTGTTCTCGATCACCCGGCCGCCGGTGGTCCCGGACAGGCGCTGGGTGGTGGTCAGGCTGGTGTAGGACAGGAAGGGGTCATAGGTGTCCAGCAAGTACCAGGTGGAGGGCTTTTTCTCCGGATCGACGTTATGCACTACCCGCACCAGGTTGCCGGAGGGGTCGTACTCGCTGACCTGGAAGTCGTCGAAGGTCACCTTGCCGCTGTTGGTGTTGGCGATGAACACCGGCATCACGCGGATCACATTGGGGCTGTTGAGGGTGAACAGGGCGCCCTCGTACCAGGTCCAAGGCGTGGTGCCGGTGGGGATGGGGGGGTTCTCCCATAGGGTCCCGACGGTGGTGTCGTTGGTGTAGGGCAGAACCAGGGAGGTCGCGTCCCCGTAGCGCATGTTGGAGTCGCCATTGCCCCCGCCGTAGCTCAACTGGGACGAGGCCCGCCAAGAGTCGTAGTGGTGGAAATCGTAGAGCACGTTGGAGTCGGTCAGCAGCGGCGGGACCTCGCAGTCGCCGGCGAAGCAGGTCTGCACCTGGACCAGGTGGCGGCTGTCCTGGGTGCGGATGGCGTTGACCAGGGTCTGGATGTAGGCGGTGTATTGGGCCTGGTTGGACGGCAGGGCCTCGTTCATGAGGTCGAAGCTCGCCACCGTCGGTTCATTCTTGTAGCGGCCGGCGATCGCGGTCCAGAGGGCGCGCAACCGGTCCTGGCAGGACCCGGTGCCGCTGCCGCCGGTCCAGAAGGTCCCGGTATAGCCGTTGCTCTGATAGCCGCACTGGGCGTGCATCATGGACAGGGTCAGGCGCACCCCGGCCTGGCGGGCCCAGAGGATCTGCTTGTTCAGCCAGTCCCAGCCCTCCTGCTTGTAGACGTAGGGGGCGGCGTCGTTCTCGAACATCAGGTACCACAGGTTCAGGCGCACGACGTTCATGCCGGCGGCGGCGACGGCGGCATAGTCCTCCTGGTCGAAATTCTTGTCCCCCAGGATGGTATCGATGGACTCGCCGGTGTCGCCATAGGCGGTGAAATTGGTCCCGATCAGGCGCAGGGGTGCGGCCGGGTCGCCCACCACCAGGTCGCGCCCGGCGGCGTGCACATAGTCCGTGTCCGGCCCCCCGGTGGGGGTGTAGGCCACCGGCGGGGTCAGGCTCAGGTCATCGACAAAGAGGTCCACCCCGGCGGTCGGGCTGTTGACATAGACCTGGAGTTGGGTCGCGGTCCCGGTCGGCTTGTAGCGGTAGTAGCCGCCAAGCTTGACCCATTTGCCCGCCGGCAGGGTGCGGGAGTCCAGGGTCGTATAGCTGGTCCCGGCGCCATCGACCTTCTTCACCCCCAGGGCTACGGCGATGGGCCCGCCCTGGCGGACCCGCACCCAGGCGCGCAGGTCGTAGGCGGTATTGGCCTGGACCTTGTCCAGGATGTGTTGGGCAATGCCCATGTAGGTCGAGGTGCGCCCGACGATCAGGGCCGACTGGGCCCCGCCGTGGATCGCCTCGGTGCTGGGGGCGATCAGGGGATTGCCGCCGTAGCCGATCCAGCCGGTGGTGCCGTCCGGGGGTTCAAAGCCCGGGCTGACCAGCAGATTGATCGCCAGGACGGTCGGGCTCAGGGCCAGCAGGCCTAGGGCAAGGAGGGATCTGGTGTGCATCGTTGGGGTCTCTTTGGCAACTGCCGGTGCGTCGCCGCGTCGGCGGCACGCACCGGTTGGAGCTGGTACAAGCACTGGAGTATAGACCACGGGGCCAAAAAAGGGCTGCACGCGATGACCACGATGCCAAGGTCGGCGCCAAGCGGCGTAGGAGCGGCCCCCAGGCCGCGACGGGTTGCCGCAAGGGCCTGTGGCCGGAGTTATGATCAAGACCCTCTCGCACGCCACACTGCATCGCTTCTCCGATTACGACAACGACAACGATTGTATCTGTGTTTAGCTTGTTCTTGACGCGTTACCAAGGCCTCGGCAGGCGGCCGCAATCCCGTGCCTGGAACTATTGGTGAGGGACCGCCTACGCCACTTCGGCACCGGCGGCGTCATAGACCCGGGCCTGGTCGCGACCATTCGCCTTGGCCTGATACATCGCCAGATCGGCCTGTCTGAAGATGTCCTCGGCGGTGCCGTCCTTGCCATTGAACAAGGTGACGCCCAGCGAGGCGGTGCAGTGGTGTTCGATGACGGTGTCGGCGTGCCCCGGCCGGGTGATGTTCAGGCGATAGGGTGCGGATAAGCGGCGGCGCACCCGCTCGGTAAGGCGGCCGACCTGCCGGGCGGCGTCCGCCTCATCCGTGCTCAGGTCGCCGATGAGCAGCACGAACTCATCGCCACCCAGGCGTGCCGCGGTATCGGCGGCGCGCAGGGTCAGGGTCAGGCGGCGCGCTACCTCGATCAACAGCAGATCACCGGCGGCGTGCCCGTAGGTGTCGTTGAGCGGCTTGAAATTGTCCAAATCCAACAGGAGCAATGCACCATAGCAACCGCTGCGGTGGGCGGCGGCCCGCACCTGACCCAGACGGTCATCGAGCAAACGCCGGTTGGTCAGCAATTCCTCGCGGCGGTAGCCGATCAGGTCACAGTAGGCTTGGTTGACGTCGAGAAAGCGCCCGTCCCGGTCGCACAGGAAAAACCCGTCCAGGCTGGTAGCGATGATGGCGCGGTACTCCTGGTCGGCCTGGATCGCCTGGCGGCGGGAGCGCTCGAACGCGAGTCCGACATACCCGATACTGGCGATCACGGCGGTTAAGATGCCGGCCAGCATGGTAAAGATGCGCGCCGAGTTCGCGTCCATCAACACGGGGGGGACTCGCCCCAGCGACAGGCCGATCACGCTATGGAGAAACGACACGGCCAAGAGCAGGTAGACCCCGCCAATCCAGCGGGCGCCGCGGCTTTGCTCCTGCTGTGCGATCCGCCAGCCCAGTGCGGCCAACCAGGTAAACAGAACGGCAAAGACTGCATGATGGAATTGCAGGCGCAGCAAATCATTGCGCAACCCCAGACGGATGCCTTCAAATCCAAGCATGAACAAGGATACGGCGGCAACCATCAGGATCAGCGGCAATGGTCTACCCAGTTCGCGACGCAGCGATTGGATACGCATCATGACGCCGACGAACATCAGAACATTGGCGAACGCAAAGGTCACCCACTCCGGAGCCTGACCACGCAGGGCGAACAGGACCATAGACAAGCCCAGCAGCAGGTCGCCGCCGCACCACAGCGTCACCGCCCGCTGCCGACGGCCGTTCAAGACCAGATAGGTGACCGCCGGCATGATAAAGAAGAGCAGTGCCGTGGTCAGGAGCAGCGAGGGGATATGCAGGAGCGGCAAGTCAGTCCTCGTCAGAAGATGGTGAGTACGCGCAGGGCGAAGCGCTGGTCTTCAAACAGGCCGTTGTCGGTCTTGAGGTCGCCGCCGTATTGCAGGATCAGACTTGCGAATGGCAACTTGATCATGCCCGACAGCGTATAGCGCTGCACCCGCAGCACGTTGTCCCAGGGCGCTTCGTCGATGCGTGAGGCCCCGCCCTGACTGTAGAAATAGCTCAGGCCCAGGGTGAGTGGTGCGGCCGGGGTGTAGCTGAGCGCGACTTGCCAATTGTACAGCAGTTGTTGTTCGAGGGTGCCGATCCGGCCGGCACCCCGGCGGTACCCGTCATTATCGCCAAACCACTGGACATCGAACGCCGTCATCGCGTTGACGCGTGACCCCAGGCGGTGGCTGTACCCGGCCTGCACGGCCGCCTGGTAGCGGTTCTCACCCGGGTTGGTATTGAGCGACAGGGTGCGCCTGGCGTCGTAGCTGCCGGTGGGCAGGGTGACATAACCGGCCACCGCGGCATAGCGCCCGGCCTGACGGTCGGCATAGGGCCACGTGGCCAGGACCAAGGTCAGATCGCCGAGACCGGAGCCGCGCTCCAGAGACGACAGGGCGCCGCCGGGCTCCAGGTGGCGCTCGGCCAATTGCGCAGTGGTGATGCCGGGCGGGGGTGCGATCACGTCCGTCGGCAACAGGTCCACCGCCTGGGCGGGCCGGAGCAAGGCGGCGACCAGTAGGGCGGTCACTGAACGGGGCTTTGGCGTCATGGGTTACCTGGTGTCGGGAAGCCCGAGGACCGCGGGCGCGATGCCAGCGGGCGGATGACGGCGCGCTTCGCCGCCCGACGCGTCCGGCAACGGCGGTCTCGGGCGACGCGCCTTGGTGCCCCTGGTGAACCGTTCCTAAGAGAACAGATACTCGCGGCAAGTTCATCCGGTCGTGTTACGCAGAGACCGCCTGTACCAGGTCGGCGAGCCCAATCGCCTCGATGTTATCGGCCAGGGCCAGCCGGCGGTCCCCCGGGTAGACGACGACCAGCCGGTCGAGCCGCAGGGTATCGATGGCGGCGCGCATCGACTTGGTCACGCGCGGAGCGGCGGTGTATTTGATCTCAAAACCGAGCCGGCGGCCGTCAGCCGTCACCAGCAGGTCGAGTTCGGCACCCGCGTGGGTTCCCCAGAACCAGACCTCTTCTGCGCCGACAGCGAGGGCGCGAATCGTCTCCTCCAGGGCAAACCCCTCCCAGGAGGCGCCGAGCTTGGGATGGTGCAGCAAGGCGTCCCGGTCGGCGATGCCGAGCAGGGTGTGCAGCAACCCGGAGTCGCGGAAAAAGAGTTTGGGCGACTTGACCTGCCGCTTGCCGACGTTCTCGTACCAGGGCTGCAGCAGGCGCACCATGAAGGTGGCCTCCAGGATGTCCAGATAACCCCGCACCGTGGTATCCGCGGCGCCGAACGAGCGCCCCAACTCCGAGAGGTTGAGTAATTGTCCATGGTAGTGCGCCAGCATCATCCAGAAGCGGCGCAGGGACTGTGGCGGGATGCTGATGCCGAGCGCGGGCAGGTCGCGCTCCAGGAAGGTGGCGACGTAATCCTTACGCCACTGCCGGCTGGCGCTGTCATCAGTCGCCAGAAACGCCGGCGGAAAGCCGCCCCGCTCCCACAGTGGATACAGCGATTCGGCACCGGTCTCGCCGAGTTGCAGCGGTGTCAACTCCAGATGGCCGATCCGCCCGGCCAAGGTCTCGGAGGATTGGCGGATCAGGTCGCGCGAGGCGCTGCCGAGGATGAGGAAGCGCGCCGGATTCCCGGGGCGGTCGACGAGCACGCGCAGGAGCGGGAACAACTCCGGGGCACGCGGGATCTCGTCGATGATGACCAGCCCGCCCAGCCCCTGCAGGGCCAGTTTGGGTTCGGCCAGGGCCGCGAGGTCGGTCGGGTCTTCCAGGTCGAAGCGGGTGACCGAGGTGTCGGTCAGGCGGTCGGCGTACATACGTGCCAGCGTGGTCTTGCCGCACTGCCGTGGGCCGAGCAGCGCGACCACCGGCGCAACCGCGAAGCGGGCCGCGATCTTCGACAGGTATCGGTCACGTTTCATGCTGGAATATTCGGCGATCGAAGCCGAAATATCAAGGACGATGTTCGTCGAACAGAGGACAGGCACCGCAGGCCACGCGTCTGTGACCCCGTCGTCCTTTGGCCGCGCCGCCCGCCCCGCTCACGGCGGCGTTGAATTTCGCAGTTTCCCCGGTGCCCCCTTGGTCCGGAGCAGGGCCGTAGGGTCACTGCCGTTAAGTTAAGAGCCGCAGCCCAAGCCCCTGGATTCCAAGGCTTCAGCCTTGGAGCGCGCCAAGGCTGAAGCCTTGGACTCCAGGCACAGGCGACGTGGTCGGCGAGTGCGCTTTAACTTGATGGGTGTGACCGCCTCGCGCTGCTCAACGGCCTCAATCAGTGCCGCGCGGGGAACCGGCCGGAGCCGGCGGTGGCGAGTGCCTGGAAAATCTCGTCGGGGGTCGTGTGGGTTCTTGAGTTGTCATTGTCGTTGTCGTTGTCGTTGTCGTTGTCGTTGTCGTTGTCGTTGTCGTTGTCGAGATTATCGTAGCACCCCGGCTTCTCTCGCACCCCAAAGTGCATCGCTTCTCCGATTACCACAACGACAACGACAACCGTAGGTACCAGTTCCGCGCCCCGGCCCGGGCCAGGATGCGCATGACATGCAAGGGCTCGAGCGCCGCGGCGGGGAACAGCGGGGCCAGACTCAACCCGCCCCGCCGGGGTGCAGGTGCCGAAACACCCGCTCGATGGCCCCGAGGTCAAGGTGCCCCTGAACGAGCTCGGCCGCGGCCGCCGCCCCCCCAGGACCCGCGCCGGGGACCCGGGCTCCCCAAACTGATCGAGGATCAAGGCCGCCCCGGTAAAGTCCTGACCAACGGTGTAGGAACTCTCGGTCACCAGGATCGCCCCCAGGCCAGCCCCCAGGGCCGAGCGCACCCCGTTGTCGGAGTCCTCCAGGGCGATGCAGGCGGCTCCCGGCAGGCCCATGCGCTCCAGGGCCCAGGTGTAGATGTCGGGCGCCGGCTTCTTCTGCGGGACCACATCGCCGGCGGCAATCACCTCGAACCAGTCGCCGACCCCGGGCTCACCGCAGTTCGCCAGGAGGGCGGTGACATTCTCCGGGGTGGTCGTCGTCGCGATTCCCAGCCGCACCCCGGCGGCTCTCGCCTCGCGCAGCAGCCGCAAGACCCCGGGGCGCAGCGGGATGCGCCCCTCACCCAGCAGATCGACAAAGTGCCGGGTCTTGCTGCGGTGCAGCCCCGCGATGAAGCCATCGAGATCGGCCGGACCGCGCCAGTCCGGGCGCCAGCGCTCAAGGTAATAGCGCATGCGCTCCTTGCCGCCGGTGACGGCCAGCAGTTGACCGTACAGGTCGACATCCCAATCCCAATCCAGGCCGGCCTCGGCGAAGGCGGCGTTGAAGGCCGGCCGGTGACCGTCGCGCTCGGTATCGGCCAGGGTCCCATCGACATCGAACAAGAGTGCCGCGAATGCGACCATAACATTGCACCTATCAGGTTTTGCCTACGACTGCCTTACAAAGGGCGATGCTTCGCTCCGAGGAATTAGGAAATCCAAGCACCCGAGAGCGGATATGGCCCCGATCTCAGCCGCGCAAAAGGTGCCCGGCAAGGATCGGCAACACGGACCTTGCGCTACTGTTCGGAGACCGCCACCGGTGCATGGCGGTCACGGACAGCGGACAGGCTTGACCAGCAAGCCCCCCTCTGATAAATGAACACGACCACTCGCCGCCGCGAAACCCTGACCCGTTGGAGCCGCCGCCGTCCATCGCCGCGACCATCGGATCGGACCACCAGGGCCGCGAGGCCGACCTGATCCGACGGGCCCGAGCGGACCGGACCAACCCCGAGGCCCCCATGACCGCCACCGACCTGGAACTCGTCCACGCCTATCACCGCGCGAGTAAGCACCAGCCCGAGCGCTATGCCCCGGGACCGGGCGGCCTGGACTGGGCCAATCAGCCGGACCCCTTCCGCGTCTTCGCGGGGACCCGATCCATCGACCTGCCGCTGGGGGCGGATGCCCAGACACTCTCTTTTGACCGGGTGCGCGCGGGCGCGCGGCCGGCACCGGCGCCGGTGGACCTGGCACACCTGGGGGTGCTCCTGGAACTGGCATTGGGCCTGGCGGCCTGGAAGTCCGTCGGCGAGGCCCGCTGGGCCCTGCGCTGCAACCCCTCCAGCGGCAATCTGCACCCCACCGAGTGCTATCTGATTACCGACCCGCGGCCGGGGCTGCCGGGCGGGGTCTGGCACTATGTCAGCCGCGACCACCGGCTGGAACACCGGGCGCACGACGTGCAGGCGCACCCGCCGGCATCACTCGACACGCCCCTGGTCCTGGCGCTGACCAGCATCCAGTGGCGGGAGGCCTGGAAATACGGCCTACGCGCCTATCGCTACTGCCAACTCGACCTGGGCCACGCGCTGGGCGCGCTGGCCTATGCCGCCGCCGTGCTGGGCTGGCGGGTGGGCGTGCTGCCCTGGGGCGACGCGGAGCTGGCCCACCGGTTGGGGCTCGACCGGCCCGGCGATTTCGACCCGGGCCAGGGGGAGGCGCCGGACCTGGCCCTCTGGGTCGGCCCCCAGGCACCGGCGGCCGGCGACCTCGCCCGCCTGGCCGCGACCGGGCGGACCTTCGCCGGCCGGGCGAACCGGCTCAGTGACGACCCGCGCCCCTGGCCCGGCATTGCGACCGTCGCCGCCGCCTGCGAGCGCCCTACCGGGGTGCAGCCGGGCGGCGGATCAGCCCGGGAAGCGTCTGCGCAGTGGCCGCCGCAGGGTCCCAATCCCAGTCCACTGAGCGCCGCCGACCTGATCCGCCAACGGCGCAGCGCCCAGGCCTTCGACGGCACCACCCCCCTGTCGGCGGGGCGCTGGTTCGCCATCCTGGACGCACTGCTGCCGCGCCCCGGGGTGCCGCCCCTGGACGCCTGGGGCGGGCGGCCGCGAGTCCACCTGGCGCTCTTCGTCCACCGGGTCACGGACATCGCCCCCGGACTCTATTTGCTGGCGCGCGACACCGCGGCCCTCCCGGCGTTGCGCGCGGGCCTGCATAAAGACTGGCGCTGGGACCCGGTGCCCGGCGCCCCCGCCCAGTTGCCCCTCTTCGCCCTGACCCTGGGCGACGCTCGGGCGGCGGCGCGCCAGCTCGCCTGTCATCAGGAGATCGCCGCCGACAGCGCCTTCGCGGTGGGGATGCTGGCGGACTTCGACGGCGCGCTCGCGGCGGGTCCCTGGTGCTACCGGGAACTCTTCTGGGAGTGCGGACTGCTCGGGCAGGTCCTCTACCTGGAGGCGGAGGCGGCCGGCGTGCGCGGCACCGGCATCGGCTGCTTCTTCGACGACGCCATGCACCAGTTGCTGGGGATCAGCGACACCCGTTGGCAATCGCTCTATCACTTCACGGTCGGGACCCCGGTGGACGACCCGCGGCTCCAGAGCGCACCGCCTTATGACCACCGGGCGCCCACCGCCGGGACCCGAAGCGCCTGAGCGATTCCATGCAGGGGTCCACCAGGTGGAGTTCAAAGGCTCGGCGGATCATTGGGACCTTTTGCGGGACCACATCGCCGGCGGCAATCACCTCGAACCAGTCGCCGACCCCGGGCTCACCGCAGTTCGCCAGGAGGGCGGTGACGTTCTCCGGGGTGGTCGTCGTGGCGATTCCCAGCCGGACCCCGGCGGCTCTCGCCTCGCGCAGCAGCCGCAAGACCCCGGGGCGCAGCGGGATGCGGCCCGGCGATGAAGCCATCGAGATCGGCCGGACCGCGCCAGTCCGGGCGCCAGCGCTCCAGGTAGTAGCGCATGCGCTCCTTGCCGCCGGTGACGGCCAGCAGTTGGCCGTACAGGTCCACATCCCAGTCCCAATCCAGGCCGGCCTCGGCGAAGGCGGCGTTGAAGGCTGGCCGGTGACCGTCGCGCTCGGTATCGGCCAGGGTCCCATCGACATCGAACAAGAGTGCCGCGAATGCGACCATAACATTGCACCTATTGCGTTTTGCCCACGACTGCCTTACCAAGCGGGGTCCTTCGCTCCGACGGATACGGATAGGAAATTCAAGCGCCCGAGACCGGATATGGCCCCGATCTTAGCCGCGCGGAAGGTGCCCGGCCAGGATCGGGCAACGCGGATGATGGCTGAGGCAGGCGGTCGGGGGATGGCGTGAAACCCCCGGAAAGCAGCGCCAAGCCACGCGGCAAGCCCGCCCGGCGCCCTCCCACACAGCGGTTTGCTCCCCGCCGAGCCCCGTCGGCTCGCACTGTACCCTTGCAGAGCACCCTCCTTCGATGCTACGTTTCCCCTGATCCCCGCCCTGAACCCAGCCGCCGTGCCCGAGCAGTTGGATTTCCTATCCCCACACCGGAAAGGAAGGCTTGCGGCTCCGCGAGTCCCGTCACCCGCACTGGTGCAGGCCGAGCAAGACCATGGCTTCCAACGACGACACGACCCATTTTGCGCCTTTACCGCCGATCGACAGCCTCAAGGACCCGAAACACACGGCACATTTGATCTCGCTGGCGGGCAACCGCGAGCCGTTCGCCCTGGATGCACCGCAGTGCACCGTCGGGCGTGACCAGGGGATGAATTTATTTGTTCCTGACCGGACGGTGTCGCGCCAACATGCTAAGTTGCTGGTTGTGTACAACCGCTACTATGTGCAGGACCTGGGGAGCGCGAACGGCACTTTCCTGAACGGCACGCGCGTCGAGAACGAGCGCCTGGCCCACGGGGATCTGGTAGCCTTCGGCGGTCAGGTGTTCCGTTTCGTCATCGGCAGCGACCTGGATCCCAGCTACCTGAGGAAAATCAATCTCGAAACCATAACCGCGCTGGCGGAGGCGGTCGACAAGAAAGACCGCTATACCGCCAATCACTCCCGTCGCGTTTCGGAGACGGCAGAACGGCTGGCCCGGGCACTTGGCCTGGGACCCGCAGACGAGGAACGGATACGCATCGCCGGACGGCTCCACGACATCGGCAAGATCGGCGTCCCGGACGCAGTGTTGCGTAAACCCGGACCGCTCGACGCCGCGGAAGTCTCCCTACTCCGTCGGCATCCGGCGGACGGCGAAGCGATTCTCGCGCCGCTGCAATTCCTCGCCGACGTCCTGCCGGCGGTGCGGCAGCATCACGAGCGGTTCGACGGCCGCGGTTACCCCGATGGGCTGGAGAGTACGGAGATCTCACTGGACGCCCGCATCATCCAAGCGGCCGACAGCTTAGACGCGATGACCTCGCACCGTACCTATCGCAGCGCCCAATCACTCGACTTCGTGCGCCACGAGTTCATCGGCAACGCGGGCACACAGTTCGATCCTCGGGTAGTCGAGGCACTGCTCGATATCCTTCCGTCCCTGCCCGTGGGGGACGCTGCGATGATCCCTACGCCACATTGAGAATACGCTGTTTTTTGACATCCTCGCCGACCTGAAGGACGGCGATTCCTACGGCGCTACGCGCAAAGCTTGCTCGCGAATAGTCGCTTCGGCGGGTTCCTGGGCCGACGCTCCAACGAGCGAAGCATCTCCGCAGGCTAACCGGGCGTGTCCCGCCCTTAGAACATTGATCGCGCCGACCAAATCGGCGTTTTCCTCGAAACCGCATTCCACGCACGCGAACCGGGCTTGAGTCTGCCGGTTCTCCTTGGCGATATGCCCGCAGCACGGACAGGTCCGGCTGGTGTTCTGTGGGGGCACCGCGACCAGGTGCCCGCCGCTCCACGCCGTCTTGTAGTCCAGTTGCCGACGGAACTCGAACCAACCCTGGTCGAGCTTGTAGCCCTGGGGGTAGCGGAAGCTGTCGCCGGACCGACCCTTTTTCTTGAACCGTGGGAAGTCGGCGCGCTTGGAGAAGAAGTTGGTATAGGCCCGCTCCAGGTCTTTGAGGGTCTGTTGCAGGGCTTGGGATGGTCGAGTACCCGCCCAAGGTGGCGGTGTCCGCCCTGGTGAACAGCCTCAAGGGCGTGTCCAGCCGCTTGCTACGCCAAGAGCGCCCGGACATCCAGCGGCGCTACTGGAAGGGCGTCCTCTGGTCGCCCTCCTACTTCGCCGCCTCCTGTGGGGGCGCACCGATTTCTATCGTGCGCCAGTACATCGAACAGCAACAGACTCCAACCTAAATGGCAGTCGGACGGGTCCACCGTCCGGCGCTATCCATCCCCGCCCTGAACGACGGGGCTTTTCGCGCAAGACGGGTAATAGGTTGGTGGCCGCCCCCAGCCGCCGCGACAACATCCTCGGAAAAAAAGCGGCCACGTTTCCGTGTCGTCGACCGGGAAAACGCCACGCTGGAGCAAATGGGCGCGGCGCTTCGCCAATGATGGCACCACCCGCCCGCATTTGGCTGCCGACCCTGGTCTTCTGCGCGGCGCTCGGCACCTGGTAGGGGGTTGTGCGCCTGGTCGGCATCCCACACTACATACTGGCTGCCGGTTCTGGGATGTCAATAAGGACGGCGCCATCACCGAGGACGAAGATGTCGAGCGGGTCATGCGCGTGACCAACAAGAACAAATAGCGGCGCGGTCATGACCGAACAGGGCATCCCAGGACCGTGAATCCCGAGCGCTGCCGTGCGGTCTACGCGGCCCTGGAGGCCGCCTATGGCGCCCAGGGGTGGTGGCCGGCGCAGACCCCCTTCGAGGTCATGGTCGGTGCCGCGCTGACCCAGAACACCGCCTGGACCAACGTGGAGCGGGCCCTGGCACGCCTCACCGGGCGCATCGCGCTGACGGCCGAGGCGATCCTTCGGTGATCGAGGCCGAAATATCAAGGATGATGTTCGTCGAACAGGGTGCACGCACCGCAGGCCAGGCGTCTGTGGCCCCATCGTCCTTTGGCTGCGCCGCCCGCCGTGATCGCGGCGGCGTTGAATTTCGCGGTTTCCTCGGTGCTCCCCCTTGGTCCGGAGCAGGACCTTCGGGTCACTGCCGTTAAGTTAAGCGCCGCAGCCCAAGCCCATGAAGTCCAAGGCTTCAGCCTTGGAGCGCGCCAAGGCTGAAGCCTTGGACTCCAGGCAAAGGCGACGTGGTCGGCGAGTGCGCCTTAACTTAAGGGCTGTCGGTCCGCAGGGTGGATGCCCGCAGGGCGATCCGCCACGCTGCCGCGGACACCGGCGACTTGGACGATTGCAGGCCTCTCAGCCCCCGCAGCATTTCTTGTATTTCTTGCCGCTGCCGCAAGGACAAGGCTCGTTGCGGCCCACCTTCGGGGCCGCCCGCGCCGGCGTCGGCACCTGGCGAACGACCGGCCGCCGCTTGGGATCGATAGGCTTACGCTGCTCTGGGGTCTGAAAGCAATACCAATGCCCCAACTCGTCCACCGGGTGTCCGGGCAGCCTGACTCCGGGCGATGGCTTGTAAGGCTCCGGGCGGTCCCTGTGCTCCACCATGGCAGCCTCGAAGCGCTCCGCACCCCCGGCAAGCCAGGGGTCCACTAGCTGAAGCTCGAAGGCCCGGCGGATCATTGGGACCAGTTCCTGCGCGTCGATGTCGGCCGCAAGCCAGACCAGGGTGGCCCAGACCCAAGCGGTCGCGTCGGAAGGCCGCTTCCCAGCCTCCGCCGCGTCCAGCCAGGGCCTCGCAAATCGGCCCAGGCGCTCCCGCAGCCCATCACGATCCAGTTCCCCGATGGCAAAGAGGAGTTCCAGCGCACGGATGGCCGCGGTTCGGACGTACTCGTTGAGCGCGGGGTCTTCGATCAGGCGCTCGATGCCGCGCGTGTCGCCGTGGCATACCGCGGCCAGTTGGCGCCCGTAGTTCTCGGTCACCGTATCTCCGATAACGTCGAACAAGGTCTCACCCGGCAAGGTACCCATCTGCACGAATAGCGGATAGGCCGCCGGCTCGCGGAAATAGGCCAGCAGGTAGATCGCGAAGTGGTGACGCCAATAGTCCTTGGTCGCGAGGGCCGGCGCGAACCCGGCGTCGAGTTGTCGGCGCAGCTCGCCGAGCAGCAAGGGTGTGATCGCCTGGCGCTGCTCAACGGCCTCGATCAGTGCCGCACGGGGGAAGCGGCCGGGGCCGGCGGTGGCGAGTGCCTGGAAAATCTCGTCGGGGGTCATGTGGATTCTTGAGGGTCGAAGAGTAGACACAAGCGGCGATGATACAGGCTCGGTCCTCTGCCGAAACCTCCGGAACCGGTCGTGGCTAACACAACGATTGCGGCCCACGCTGAGGCCCTGCGCGATTCGGCGCCGCGTACCGCCAGCGGTCAGCGGGCTCCTGCGTGGTTGGTTCGTCGCGCGTTCTGCCGGTGGCGGCCCCCGATCGAGAGAGATTTTATCCGCGTAGGTTGACGGGTTGACGGGCCTGGGCTAGGCTCTTGGGGAACTGGATGGGAAGAGGGCGCCGACGCCAAGGGCAGGGCCGGGAGATCGGGCGCTTGGAGGCGGGGGGATCTGGAGCTGGACCGAATCTGGCTAGTACGCCAAACACCGCGTTCAGGCGAAGATTACCTTTATCCAGCGGCGTGGTTTGAGCCGATACCCCTACGCGCTGCTGAAGCCGCTCCCACAAGACCCCCGCCAGACTTTCACGGTAACCTATGCACTAAAGCCGCGGGAGAAATTCGTGCATGCCAGGTGCGGGGCGCTTGATCGCGACGCGTCTGCGCGCACGACCCGCGGGAACCTGGCGATATCCACAGTCGCCCGCCAGATCCTTGCGGGCCAGGGACTGGGCTTGAGCGTGCCGCATCTGCCTGCGCCTGTCGGCGGCCGGGATGGCGGACGAGCTACGCCCTTCAAGTCCCGAATTCCCTCAGTGCTCCCCCTTGGTCTGGAGCGGCCCGGCGAGCCGGTCGTGGCGACCCGCGGCCGGGTCGGCAGACACCACGCGCACCCTTGGGACATAATGGGCCTGGACCTAAGTCCGCGCCGATTGGGAACGGGCGCGCGCTCCGGGTCGTGCGACCATCGTCCACCGCCGCCCCCTGCGGGAGCCCCCGGACCTCAGCCATGCGTAAGCCCATCGACCATAGCGCGCCGACCAGGTCCCCGACCCTGGGCGCGGACCAGGAGCGGCAGGTCCAGGCGGACCTGACCCGTCTGCTGTTCGAGCAGGCCCCGCCGGGGCTCGTCCTCACGGCCGTCAACGCCGCCCTGGTGACCGCGGCCATGGGCTTTGTCGCCGAGCCGCTCGCGGTCTGGACCTGGTTCGCCTCGTTGCTGCTGATCCTGGCCGCCCGCGCCCTGCTGCTGAGGCGCTTTCGCCGCGACCGCGCCGCGGCCGCGGACGCCGCCTGGACCCGGCGCTTCACCCTGGGCGCCGCCGCCACCGGGATGGCCTGGGGGCTCGCCACCCTGCTCCTGCCCGGTCGGGACCTGTCCTATCAGGTCTTTCTGGGGTTCGTGCTCTCCGGCATGGTGGCCGGCGCCATCCCGACCCTGAGCCACCATCTCCTGGCCTACCGCGCCTACCTCCTCACGGCCTTGCTCCCCTTCGGCGTGCACCTGGCGGTCCTGGACAATCAGCTCGCCTATACCTTCCTGTTCATGTTGATCCTCTTCGGGTTCTTCATGTGGATCAATGCCGGCCGCTACCACGAGACCCTGCGCCGCTCCCTGGAACTGGGCCATGCCAATCTGGATCTCGTGGCCGACCTGACCCGGGAGAAGCACCAGATCGCCGATCTGAATGACCAACTGGCGCTCGAGGTCGAGGAGCGGCGCAGTGCCCAGCAGGCCCTGATCCATGCGAAAGAGGTGGCGGAGTCCGCCAGCCTGGCCAAGAGCCAGTTCGTCGCCAACATGAGCCACGAGATCCGCACCCCCATGAACGGCGTCCTGGGGATGCTGGAGATGCTCGGCCAATCGCACCTGGACACCGTCCAGCGCGGCTATGTGGAGATCGCCCGCAACTCCGCCGAGGGGCTGCTCACGGTCATCAACGACATCCTGGACTTCTCCAAGATCGAGGCCGGCAAGCTGGACCTGGAGGCCATCCCCTTCGACGCCCGCCTCCTGGCGGAGGACGTGGCGGCGCTCTTCAGCGCCAGCGCCCAGACCCGGGAACTCGAATTGGCCTGCTTCGTGGAGCCCCAGGTCAAGACCCGGGTCCTGGGGGACCCGACGCGCCTGCGCCAGGTGCTCACCAACATCCTGGGCAACGCGGTCAAGTTCACCCAGCAGGGGGAGGTGCTGCTGCATGTGAGCGAAGGGCCGGCGACCCCGGGGCACCTGACCCTGTGCTTCGCCGTCAACGACACCGGCATCGGTATGTCGGCGGAGCAGCGCGCGCGGCTCTTCAGCCCCTTCGTGCAGGCCGACGGCTCCACCACCCGCCGCTTCGGCGGTTCCGGGCTCGGTCTGACCATCAGCAAGAACCTGATCGAGCTGATGGGGGGCACGCTCGAGGTCCAGAGCACCCTGGGCGAGGGGTCGCGCTTCCTGATCAGCATCCCCTTCCTGCCCCAGTCGGACGCGGGCGCGGCGCCGTCGCCGAACGGGCTCGACGGGCTGCATATGTTGGCGGTGGACGACCACCTGACCAACCTGGAGATCCTCGGCCACTACCTGCGCGGCTGGGGCGTGCACTACACCTGCGTCACCCGCCCCGCCGAGGCCCTGGAGCGTCTGCGCCGGGCCGCCGCCGCCGGGCAGCCCTTCGCGGTCGCCATCCTGGACATGCAGATGCCGGACATGGACGGCCTGGCGCTGGCCCGCGCCATCCGGGCGGACCCGCTCATCGCCCCCACCCGGCTGGTGCTCCTGAGTTCCGCCGGTCAACCCGCCGCGGCGGACCTGCCGGGGATCGACCTCGCCCTGAACAAGCCGGTGCGCCTCGCGCTGCTGCGCGACGCCCTGTTCCAACTGGTCCACGGGCGCACCCCGGAGCCGCCCCCCCCGCGGCCCGAACCCACCGCGCCCCAGCTCACCGGCCGGGTCCTGCTGGCGGAGGACAATCTGGTTAATCAAAAGGTCGCCTGCGGCATGTTGCGCAAACTGGGGCTGACCGTGGAGGTCGCGGACAACGGCGCCGCGGCCCTGGAGCGCATCGCCGCCGGGCCCTACGACCTGGTGCTGATGGACGTGCAGATGCCGGTGATGGATGGCTTCGCGGCCACCCGCGCCCTGCGCGAGCGCGAGCGCCAAGCCGGGGGGCCGCGCCTGCCGGTGATCGCCATGACCGCCAACGCCATGTCCGGCGACCGCGACCTGTGTCTTGAGGCCGGGATGGATGACTATCTCTCCAAGCCGGTGCGCCTGGCGGAGTTGCATCGGGTGCTGGATCAGTGGGTGCGGGCGGGGCAGTGAGGGGCGAAAGGAGCCGGGGCGTCCCGCCCCGAGCGTTTCGCTATCTGGGGTGGATCGCTGACACAACAAACTCGTCGCGGGGGGTGGCAAGCTTTATCAACGGCTGATACACTGAACAATGCGTGAAGACCCTGGAATTCGCACTCTCATCGACTTACACGGCCAGATTATTGATCAGGGCGAAGGTTATTGGATCAAGATCGAGGCGTGGCTGGCCGCGGCCTCCGAGGAAGTGCCGCATGGCATACGTTACTCACTGACACTCCATGAACCGCATGGCAAGCGCATTCTTGGCTACGACAACGCCCATATGATCAAGCTGCCCAAGAAGTTCAAGTTCGCCGGCCGACGGCTGGTCTACGATCACAAACACAGGCATGTCAGTGACCAAGGAATACCTTACGAATTCCAGGATGCACACCAACTACTGGCCGACTTCTTCGGGGAGGTCGATCGAGTGCTAAAGGAGATAAAGCAGCGATGAAAGCAATCGTAATCGGCATCATGTCGCAGGAGCGAATTCGCGAGCGCGTCTTGTCCATCGCGCGCGGCGAGTACAAGCCCAAGCCTTCAGAACCAAAGATCTGGTTTACCTCGATGCGCTCCCTGGCCGAAGTTCTGAGCGACGAGAACCGTGCCCTTCTAAAGGTGATCCAGGAGGCAAAGCCACAATCGATCTCATCCTTGGCGGAACTCACCGGACGCAAGCCCGGCAATCTTTCGCGAACGCTGAGAACGATGTCGAACTACGGTCTGGTGGAGATGAGGCGGGAAAAGAATCATGTGCGTCCAGTGGCAAAGACAACCGAGTTCAGGATCGTGGCGTAAGTCCTGTCGGCGGCCTCGATCATGATCCCGTGAGGGCACGAACCTGGGCAGAACCCCACGGCCATCGACCAACATGCTTTCGCGAAGACGATCCCGGTTGCCGTGCAGACGACACGACGGACAGCATATCGACGAGGCCGCTGGACTGCTTTTCACGTCGGGGCTCGGGCGGTGTCGATCCGAGGCCCCCGTATCGCCTCGCGTCGTGCGCCCTGTGCTAACCTATGCCGCAACCTATGCCCACTCGATCACTCCCCATGCACGCATCCCGCCGCGCTACCCTCTTCATCAATGGCAGCAATCAAGCGATTCGCATCCCGCGGGACTTTGAACTGCCCGGCAAGGAAGCCCTGATCCACAAGGAAGGCGACCGCCTCATCATCGAGCCAGTGCCCCCGCCGAGACTGCTCGCGGTGCTGGCAACCCTCGACCCCATCGACGACACCTTCCCCGACATCCAGGACCCGGCGCCGGAGCCGGTCGATCTCTAGCGGTTTCCCGCCATGCCGAAGCCCGCGTATCTGCTCGACACCAACATCGTCTCCGATCTCGTGCGTCGGCCCGCGGGGAGCATCCGCGACTGCATCGCCGCGCGCGGCGAGGAACGGGTCTGCACCAGCATCGTCGTCGCCGCGGAGTTGCGTTTCGGCGCGGCGAAGAAGGGCTCGCAGCGGTTGACCGCCCAACTGAAGACCGTGCTGACGGCCCTGGACATCCTGCCCTTCGACGAGCCCGCGGATCGCCGCTACGGCGAGATCCGAGCGGCGCTCGAACGCGCGGGCACGCCGATCGGCACCAACGACCTGCTCATCGCGGCCCACGCCCTTGCACACGGCCTGATCCTGGTCACCGCCAACGAGGACGAGTTCCGCCGCGTGCCGGGGCTGGTGGTCGAGAACTGGTTGAATCACGAAGGCCGGTAGCCAGAAGGCACGTCTGCGCCATGCCGCGATCACCGTCGCCGATGCCGACCTGATGATCGCGGCCATCGCCTTTGGTGCAACAGTGGTGATGGGCAACCTGCGGCATTACAATCGCGTCGATGGACTGCTGCTGGAACACTGGATCCGCCCGCTCGCGGCATCCGCTGCGGCCGAGCCCGAGACAGGACAACCTGGTCAACCAAAAGGTCGCCTGCGGCATGTTGCGCAAGCTGGGGCTGAGCGTGGAAATCGCGGACAACGGCGCCGCGGCCCTGGCCCTGATCTCAGATCAAGCGGCGATGAAAGCAATCGTGATCGGCAGAATCATGTGCGTCCAGTAGCAAAGACAACCGAGTTCAGGATCGTGGCGTAAGTCCTGTCGGCGGCCTTGATCATGATCCCGTGGGGGCGCGAACCTGGGCAGAACGCCACGGCCATCGACCAACATGCTTTCGCGGAGGCGATTCCCGGTTGCCGTGCAGAAGACACGACGGACTCCGGAATTCGTGTTTCAAGCAGGTCGCCTGCACACGGCCGGACGGCGGGACCCATCGCCGGCTGCCCGATCAACCAAAGAACGCCAGTGAGACTGCGATATGAGCCTTTCCATCCACTTGCCAGCGATTCTTGAAGAGCGGCTGGCGGCTTTTTGCCGGGCACACGGTATCACCGAAGATCAAGCGATCCAGCGGGCACTTCAGCAGCTGTTGAGCGCCCCCCCCTCGCTCACACCCTATGCCCTCGGCAAAGAAGGATTTGGCGCGGATCAGACCCATTCCGGCGATATCGCGAAAAATAGCCGTCAGATCCTGCGGGAGCGATTTCGTGACCCCGTTACTCGTTGATACCGGCTTTCTGGTCGCGCTCTACATTCGCGGCGACAACCTGCACCATGCCGCCGTCGCTTATCTGCAACAGAACCAGTCGCCCCTGCAAACGGCAGCGCCGGTGATCGTGGAAACCTGCTTCTTTCTGGACGCACCTGGAAAAGCCGCTCTATTGACTTAGATCGCGCAGGGAGGATTAGCCGTCACGGACATCCCGGTGAGCAGCTACCCGGACCTGGCGGCCTACATCCGGAAATACGCCGATCAAGATATTGATTTCGCGGATGCGGCGCTGGTCTGGCTGGCGAGTCAAAGCGGCCAGAGAAGCATCCTGACTGTCGATGAAACCGATTTCCAGGTCTACCGCCTCCAAGGCGGGCATCCGTTTGAATTGATCCGGTGGTACGAACGCCATTAGATGCCAGAGGCAGGCGGCCCAGGGACCTCGCGCCGGCGTCGCGGGAAGCGCCCCTTGAACTGGGGTTACTCCAGCAATGCTGTCCGGCCGATGCCGGACCGGTTGGCCAGCAGGACCATCTCGAAGTGGGAACGAGCAAAAGTCCGGCCGGGACCCGGTGGGAGCGGCTTCAGCCGCGACGCGACCGCGCAGGCGCCCGTGGCCCGCAGGCCGATCACTCCTGATTCCGGCGGCTGCGCCAACCTTCGGGTTCTTGGTCCGCACAGCGGACCCTACGCCGGCCGCGGCGGGTATACTCCGGCCCTAACCAGCCGCGGAGGCCCGCCGTGACCGTTGAACTGACCTATTTTGTCAGCTATGCACATGCCGACCAAGCCCCGACCGGCCGGCTGCTCGACCTGCTGGCGCCCCGACTCGCCATCGCCCGCGGCTACCGCTTCCGTCACTGGATCGATGACCGGATCGCCGTCGGCGAGCGCTGGACCGACGCCATCGGCGCCGTACTCGCGGGCTGCGACTTCGGCCTCCTGCTCCTATCCCCGAGCTTCCTCGCCAGCGGCTTCATCCGCCGCGAGGAACTGCCGACCTTCATCGAGCGGATCAGCAATCCCGGCGGCGGCGCCGGCAGCGAGGCCGAGACCCGCATCCGCAAGCCCCTGGTTCCGGTGATGCTCAAGCCCATCCCGCTCGACGGCAGCGCTGACCTGGCCGGGCTCGATCAACTCCAGCTGTTCCGCGACCGTGAGCGGCGCGCCTTCACCGAGACCCGCGGCCACACCGCCGACGCCTTCGCCGACCAACTCGTGGCGGCCATGCTCACCAAGCTGCGGCGGATCTGGCCCCAGGACACGCCCTGAACCGCCCCGCATCCACCGCACCAGGCGAGGACCTGCCGATGCCCCAGACCCCCGAACCCGCCGATTCATGGCCCGGTGCCGCCATCCCGGACGACGCGCAGATCCGTCTCGCCCGCTCCGCCGAGGGCGCCACCCTGGGCCTGCCCCGGACCGAGGCAGAGCAATATGTCGCCGTCCGTGCCGAGACGGTCGAGCCCTTCTATCTGCTCCTCTATGCCCAGCGCGACGAGAAGGACGCCACGGCGCTCCACCAGGCACTCGCCACGGAGCTTGGGTCCCGCGACTGCTCCTGGCCCGCCCGTGACTGGCACAGACCCGACGCCGGCGATCCGATCGAGGCTACCCGCCGCGCCTGGCTACGCGACGCCCGCTTCGTCCTGGTCCTGGCGAGCCCGGCGCTCATCGACGACCTCAAGAACCGCGGCCTCGCGCTGGAGACGGACCGCCCCCTGCTGATCCTGGCCCTGGGTACGGTCACGGACGACCAATGCCGTGGCACGCCGCTCGCCGGCCTGCCGATTTTCGCCACCCAAGGCGCCGACCCGTGGACCGCTCGCAGCGGTTCCGGCCGCAAGCAGTGGGTCCGCGATGCCGCCGCCTGGCTGCTCGCAGCCATCCGCCGTCCCGAGCGCGCGCCCGACCCCTTCGCCCGGCTCCGCCGCCCGGACTGGGAGCGCTTCGGCGACCTCCCGGACGGCCACTATGTCCACCAGCACACCGAGGTCCCCGGGGCGCCCGCGGGCCGGGTCGCCATCGAACTCCTGCGTGACTGGCTCGCCGACCCGCAAGCGAGCGTCCTGTGTGCCGTCTTCGGCGAACTCGGCATGGGCAAGACCACCCTGTGCCAACGCCTCACCCGCGACCTGCTCAGGGGCCGGGATGCAGGCGAGTCCCTGCCGCTCCCGGTCTACCTCGATCTGCGCGCCGTCAACACGATGGAGTGGGACTGGTCCAGGGGCGCCCCGCCGCTCGCGGACATGCTGGAGCACATCGTTGCCGCCGCCTATGACCTGGGCGTCGATGAACTCCGCCCGAGCGCCGCGGACATCGCCCGCCTGGCCCAGCAGGGCGGGGGGCTCATCCTCTGCGACGGACTCAGCGAGGTGATGAATCGACTCACCCCGGAGCAGTGTCGGCTCTTCATCGAGCGGCTCTGGTCCGTCCTGCCCCCCATGATCTGGAAGCCACCGCCCGGTCTAACTCCAGAGCAGGTCCAAACCTGGCGTCGCCCGCCCGGCGTCGGGCGCCTGCTGATGACCTGCCGCAGCCACTTCTTCCAGACCGTACAGGACCAGGTCAACGCTCTGAGCGGCCAGCAGCGGGTACCGATCGGCCGCGCCGATTACCTCTGGGCCACCCTCCTGCCCTTCGACGCACGCCAGGTCGAGACCTACTTCCGCCAGGTCTTCGCCGCCGACCCGGCCCAGGCCGAGCGAGTCATCGCCATATTGGACCAGGTGCACGACCTCAAAGAGCTGGGCAGCCGCCCCTACAACCTGCGCCTGATCCAGGACCAGGTGGACGAGCTGGAGCAGATCCGGCGCGAGGGACGCCGGGTCTCGATTGCCGACCTCTACGAGGGCCTGGTCGGTCAGTGGACGCGCCGCGACGACCCCAAGCACCGACTCAACCGCGACCACAAGCTGCTCCTCATGGAGCGCTTGGCGCTGCGCCTCTGGGCCGGCGGGGAGAAGCACCTCGGCTACCAGACACTCAACGACTGGCTGGTCGCGCAGATCCGCACCGAGCCCGGTTGGCGGGAGGTCGAGTACCAGTCCTATCTCGCCCGCGACGGCGGTATGGAGGTCTTGGAAGAGGACCTGCGCAACGCGACCTTCCTGGTCCGGGAGGGCGAGGACCGGTTCCGCTTCGCCCATACCTCCATCCAGGAGTTCTTCCTGGCCCGTGCACTGCACCGGGCACTGGTTGATGATCGGCTGGATGACTGGGCACTCCCGCGGCCAAACTATGAGACTCTGGATTTCCTGGGCGGACTCATCGCCGGCCGGGACACCGGCGCCTGTCTGGCCGGGCTGAGGCGTATTCTCGCCGAGTACCGGCCCAAGGTGAGCGAGCTGGCTCTGGCGTACGATCTCCATGCGCTCGCACATGGTATGCCCGGCATCGAGCTAACCGGCTTCCGTATCCCGGGGCTGGAACCGCGTCCAGCGGACGGAAGACGTGAGGTTGTGCGTGTTGACTTGCAGGCGCTGGACCGGAGCGGCGTCGGACTTGGAGGCGAAGCAGATTCCGAGCGCCTGTCTGCGGACCCCGCCCAGGTAGAGTTCCTGCACGACAATGAACGAACCGCGTACATCGGGTTGGCGGGGACGCTCGAGTCGATGGGGAGGCGCCGGATTTTCATGAGCTATGCACAATTCTCAGATTCGCACTCGCAGCGGGTGCTGGCGCTCGCCCAGGCCCTTCGCGCACAGGGCATCGACGTCGAGCTTGATCAATTTCACCAGCACGAACTCGTCGACTGGCCCAGGTGGTGTCTGGAGCAGTTGCGGCCCGAACGCTCGGACTGGGTGTTGATGATCTGCTCGCGGCTCTACCGTGACCGTCTAGATGGACGTGTCGATCCGCGGACCGGCAGAGGCGTGTTCTGGGAAGGGGCGTTGATCGACGACGAGATCTATGGCGCTAAGGAAAACCGGCGCTTCGTGCCGGTGTTACTTGACGACGAGCCCGAAGAGTCGATCCCGGTCATGGTCCGCGGCTGGACATTCTGCCGCGTCCGGGGGCTCGACAGCCGGGACTCGGGCTACGAACGGCTCTATCGTCTGTTGACCGCTCAGCCCGAGGCCGTCAAGGCGCCGCTCGGACCGGTCACAGTTCTGGCGTCGGCTCCGGCCGTGCCCGCACCTTCCGAGCGGGCCGGGGCGGTCGCTGTTTCCAAGAGCCGGTGCCCAGACCCGCAGAGCCAATCACTCTCGGACGTCCTAGCCGCCGCCCGCGTCCGAAAACAACAACTTGCTCGGGAGGGGAAGGATACCAGTGGGGTAGATGAGCAAATCGTCGAATTGAAGCGTCACTTGCGCGCAGGTGGCTTGTTGCGCGTCGGTGATGACCTGCTCGATGGCCGTTACGAGCTGGTCGACACACTCGGTAAGGGAGGATTCGCTACCATCTTCAAGTCGTACGACCACCGTTTGGAGCGCTGGACCGCAATCAAGGTGCTGCATGGTCATCACGGTGACGATAAGAGCCGGGTGGAGCGATTTTTCCGCGGTGCTCGCAAGATGGGGGGGCTACACCACCCGGGTATAGTTCAGGTCCTCGACTCCGGCCGCGGAGAGGAGGGGCACTACTTCTTCGTCATGGAATATCTGCCCGGCGGGGACCTTCGCCAGGCCGTCCTTAGCGGTGTTGTGAGTCCGGATCGCGCCGCGGACTTGATCCTGAGTGTAGGCCGTGCCCTGACCTTCGCCCATGGACGCCGGTTGATTCATCGGGACATCAAGCCCGCAAACATCGTGCTCGACGCGGGAGGGGCGCCAAAGCTCACAGACTTCGATTTAGTATGGGCCGCCGATACCACCGGCGGTACCGAGTCCGGCATGATGGGTACCTATGTCTACGCGGCACCGGAGATGATGCAGCGTCCGCAGGATGTGGACGCGCGCGCCGATGTGTATTCACTGGGAATGACCGCCGTTTTCGCCTTTCACGGCAAGGACCTACCCGGCAACGAGGTTCTACGCAACACCGAGGCATTCATCAAGCGTTTGGCGGTGCCCGCGAGGGTCAAGAAGGTCTTGTGCCGCGCTGTGGCTTTGGAGCCTAGCGAACGGTATCAGTCGGTCGACGAATTCTGCGGGGGGCTCACCGAGGTGTGCCGGTTGGCATAACCGTTTCAGATGACACGACCCCGACGGCCCCAACCGCCGCTGGGTCCACTGGAGCCGCGACGCCTGGCGCTGGCTCGGCTGGCACGCCCCGCTGCCGGACGGCAAGCACTGGATGTACCACCCGATGGACGCCTTCCGCGCCGCGCCGCCGTCCTGAATCCGAATCCGGCAATTGCTCACGCCAAGGCGCCAAGCTCGTCAAGCAATGCGGTTGGTCCGGCATCCAGAGAACCGTTGGTGAATGGCTGCATGACTCCCAGCGCATCGCTGCGCCTCAGGCGAAGGCGCGGCAAGGTGCCGGTTGGATGCATTAGCAGGCCGGTCGGGTACCCCGTGGTCGTCGGTGCACGCTCCCGCCCCGGAACAGCGTTCGAGAGAGTTGACAACGGCCGCCTGGGTTGGCAACCTCCCCAACATGAAAGCTGAACTGATCACCCGTTTCCGTAACGTTTCCGATGCGGGGAACGGGATCGAAATGGTGGTCTGGCGCGTACCGGCACCGGTGCCGCCGTCGGGGCACGGCTACAAGTACCGGCTGGTCTATGTGGTAAACGGCGAACGTGCCGTTGGTTTCGACAACGAGCGCGGCAAGGGCGACCACATGCATCTGGGTCATCAGGAGGCCCCCTATGTGTTTGTCGATGTTGACCGATTGATTGACGATTTCATCCGGGAGGTGGAAAAGTGGAAAAGCGGACACTGACCATCACGGTCGATGCCGATTGGCAAGGCGCCCTGCGGACCCTGGCGCGTCAAGCCTTCAGTGCCGAGACCTATCAAGGGGAGTCGCTCAACTTCGAGACGCCGGGGGCCTTCTTCGGAAAACTGACGCAACGGCGGTGGGCCCTCTTGCGCCTCTTGCAGGGTACAGGGGAGGTAACGGTTCGAGACCTGGCGCACCGGGCGGGGCGCGATGTCAGGCGCGTTCACGAGGACGTGACGGCCTTGGCCGACTTGGGTCTGTTGGAGCGCACCGCCCGCGGCGGCGTGCTCTGTCCCTTCGCGGACATTCATGTGGATATGCATCTGCGCGAGGCGGTTTAGCCTGCCCTGTCGCGATACGATGGAGGCCGTTTCGCCGTTTGACCGGCATGACGCCATACCCCGGCATCAACCCAGCGGCACCGGCGCGTCTCATCGGCCGCTCGCCGCATAGATCACCAGCAACACCTCCGACTCGTCGATCAGGCGATAAACGGGTGTGATCCCGGACAACTGCTCGGTGCGTTCCAGGATGATCTGCACCCCCTCGCCCCGTCGGTCCATCATGGCGCTGCGATCCGTCAAGCCAGCCTCCGCGGAGGGTATCGGGCAGCGCGCCAGCAGGCTCGTAATTGCCTCGTTGCGCGCGGCCTGGCGGTAGGGGAGGCTCGCGATAGTCATGGTGTTGGCGATGCCGCCGGGTGAATACAGTTCAAGCCGGTCGGCGAACAGGCGCAGCCGGATCTTCGACCCGGCGAGCGAATAGTCCCGATGGGCCACCGCGTTGACGACGGCCTCGAAGACCGCCGTCAGGTCGAATTGGGGCAGGTCCCGACGGCCCTCGCCTTTGCTGGCGGCCACCCGCATGTTCTTGCGCACGAACTGGCAGGCCGCCAGGACCTGCCGGTCCAGGGGGCCGACGAGGTCGGCGGCATCGATCTGGTACCACTCGTCACCGCGGGGACGCGCCGCGGTGTCGCGATAGGCCACCGCCTGAATGAAGGCGTTGGGCAGCCAGGGGCGCGGGTCGCTGCTGCCCATCAGGACCCCGGCCACGGTCGGGCGCAGGGTCCCGGCGTCGTCCGGGCGCGCCATGGCGAGCTTGAATAAGAGACTGTCACGGTCATCCCTGGTCCGCGGGGTGACGAAGCGCTGCCAGAGGGGTGCGTCGAGATCGTCCAGGGTCGCGCGCGGCACGACCTGTTCATCGAACCGGATCATCCCGACCTGGCTGCGCTGTTGAAAGAGCCGGGCCAGAAACTCGGGGGCCATCTCCCGTTTGGCACTGCCGACCCGGTGCAGATAACCGCCGGGGCTCTTGTGCACGAACAGGCTGCGGGGTACCTCCACCTTCAATACCGGCACCAGTTCCCCGGCCGCGGTCGGCAGGCGCCGCCGCTCGATCACCGGGGCGAGCGGCGGCGTCACTGAATCCAGGCACAGTTCACGGACAAACTGCTCCGCACGATCCAGCCGCTCCAAGGGGATACCGATGACCTGGCGGCGATCGTCGACACCCAGGACACAGACCCCGCCGCGGCTGTTGGCGAGTGCGGCCAACTCATCGGCAAGCCCGTCGCGGTGGGGCGCGGCGACCCGCTCGCCGGCGAAGCGCATTTCCTTCAACACTGCTTTTTCTTGGTTCAGGTTTCTATTCAGCGCTGTCCGCCTCCGGGACCGGTGCCGCGCCCTCCTCGCCCTTGAGGAAGAGGCTGTAGCCGCGCCCGCGGGCGGCGGCGATCACCAGGGCGTCGATCCCGGCCTCTTCGAGCTTGCGGCGGATATGGCCGACATGGACATCGGCGGAACGGTTGTTCGGCCCCCAGTTGGCGCGGTGCAGCAGGTCTCCCCGGCCGACCGGCCGACCGACATGGCGCATCAGTTGGGCGAGGATGTCGGCCTGGGTCTCGGTCAGTTCCACCGGCTGGCCGCCGTCGCTGCGTACCTCGCGCATGACAAGATCCAGGACCACCGGGCCGACCCGCAGGCGCAGCTCCGGGTTGGGCCCCGGACGGCGGCGGCGCAGGACGGCACGCACCCGGGCGCGCAGTTCGCCGACCTCGAAGGGCTTGGTCACATAGTCGTCGGCGCCCGCATCCAGGCCGCGGATGCGCTCGTCCGGGTCGGCGCGGCCGGTGAGGATGATGACCGCCACCGCGGTGGTCTGGGCCAGTTCCCGGGCCAGGTCCAGCCCGTCGTCGGCCCCCAGGTTGAGGTCCAGGAGCACCAGATCGGCCCCCTCGTTGCGGTAGATGCGGCGAAATTCGGCCGCGCTCGGCGCCAGCGCGGTATGGTAGCCGTCGAGTTCCAGTGAGCGGGCGATGGCCCGGGCCAGTGGGACCTCGTCCTCAACGATGATGATGCGCGCTGGTTCGGTCATGGGCGTTCCTGACAGTCGGCGTCGTGCGGGCGCTGGTGCGGCGGTGCCCCAGGGCGGGGCGCCGCCGCGCCTTGCTGAATAATCGTTATAAAATCAATGCCAATACCGCTGAGGGCCGCGTCACCCACGCAATTGAATACCACGGGTCCCGCGGTGGGGGCAAGGGCCGCTCGGGCCGGACACCCCCCGGCGGCGGCGGCGCCCCGACGCCCGCGACACCGGAACCGGACCGCCCGTCCCCATTTTGCCTGTAGGAGCGCGATCATTCCGAGCCAATTTTGTTGTTTCCGAGTGTTAAAGAAACTTTACTTCACAGGGTGTCGGTGCGGCTATTACGCTGATCGTCCCCGCACGCGCAGTGCACCAGCCAGGACGCGAAGATCACCAGATTATTCAGTGCCATCCGGGGCTGGGCCGGGCTCGTCGGCCGCGCGGTCGCGCCCGCGGCCTTGACGCAGGCTGCCGCCCCACCGGGGACAGCACCCCTGCACCCGGTCACCGCCCGGCCGGCCCTTTTCGCGGCCCTGTGCGCCCTGGCGTTCGCGGGCAACCTCTTCGGTGTGCCGCTGTTCTTCGGGGTCGCCTTCGTGTTCGGCTCGGTCCCCGCCCTGCTGGCGGCGCTCTGGATGGGGGTCCTGCCGGGGATGGCGGTGGCGGCGATCGGCGGACTCTATACCCTGTGGCTCTGGGGTCACCCTTACGGCCTGCTCATCTTCGTGGTGGAGGCTGGAGCCGTGGGGCTGATCCTGCGGCGCCTGCGCCTGCATGGGGAGCCGCCGCCCTTGGCCCTGGCGGACGGGCTCTTCTGGCTCTTCCTGGGCATCCCCCTGACCCTGCTGCTGCTGCATGGCCCGGCGCAGATGCCGTGGCTGCAGGCCGGACTGATTGCCCTGAAGCTCTCCACCAACGGCCTGCTGAATGCCGCCCTGGCCGGGGCAGTGGTGATCCTGACCAATCGGCTGCGGCGGCGGCCCGCCAGCGTGTCGTTGCGTGAGGTACTGTTCAGCGCCTTGCTGCCGGCGGTGCTGGTACCGGCCTTCGCCCTGACGGTACTCCAGACCAGCGCGGCGCGCGTCCAGATGGAGGCGGGGGTCGCGTCCACCCTGGCGCTCTCCGCCGCCCTGGCCCGGGACGCCCTGGACGCGGCCGGCGCGCCCGCGCGCACCCCGGGGCTGCCGCCGGAGGACGGCGGGGCGCGGTTCTCGGACGCCGGGCTCCAGGAGGTGACCACCCGCATCCGGCAACTGGTCCCGGCGGCCCTGGGGGTCTCCATCGCGGTGGTGGACGCGGCGGGCAACACCCTGGCCGGCGCCCCAGCGAGCGGCCCGGGGACCATGACGGTCCTGGACCTGCAGCGGGACCTGCACCTGCGGATGCCGCGGCAGCAGGTGCGGATACGCCTGGCCCAATGGCGGGCGGGCGAGTATTTCATGGACCAGCCGCTGGCGGCGGCGGCCCCGGGGACACGGCTGCTGGTGATGGTGCGCGCCGAGCCCGGAATACTGGCCCTGCAGCGGACCATCGGGATGCAACTCCTGGTGCTCGCCGTGATCTGTCTGGGCGCCGCCCTGGGGGCCTATCACCTGAGTCGACGCATTGCGGCGCCGATCCTGCACCTCGCGCAACAATCGGCCGACCCCGCCCTGTTCCGCGCACTGGCGCCCCCGCCCCTGCCGCCGCCGGGGCTGCTGCGCGAGACCAACCAGCTCGCCGTGGCCTTCCACAGCATGCTCGCTTCACTGGCGCAAGAGCAGCAGGGCCAGGAGGCCCAGCGCGCCGCCCTGACCCTCCAGGCGCATGGCCTGGAGGTCCTGCTCGATGCCGCGGCGGACCTGCCGGCCATGGCGCAGCGCCTGTGCCGCCTGGTGGACGCGCTGGTCCCCGGGCACTGCTCGATGCTTGCCACCGGCGGCGGGCCGGTGCCGCTGCGGGTGCTGGCGGCCCCCGCCGTCGACCCGGCGCAGGTCCCGGCCGTCGCTGAGCTCCTGGGCCGCGGCGCGCAGGATCAGGACGCCACCGCGGGGCGACCCTACTGGACGACCCACGGCGTCGCCGTCGGGACCTCGGGGGAGGCCCCGCACGCCCTCGACCAGGCCGCGCCCCGGGCCTGCTGGTGCCACCCCATCCCCGGCCCCGGGGGCCAGTTCCAGGGGGTCTTCGCCATCTTCTCTACCGGCCCGGACGGCCCCTCCGAGCGCGAGGCGCACCTGCTGGAGGTAGCGGCCAATCTGGCCGCCATCGCCCTGCGCAATGCCGCGGAACGCCGCGGGGTCGAGGCCGAACGGGACGCCGCGGCCCGCGCCCTGCGGCGCTACAACGCCGACCTGGAGGGCTTCTCGGACCTGATGGCCGGCTACCGCCCGCCCCACGAACAGATCCGCGCCCTGCTCGATTTCGCCTGTCACAGCCTGGGGGCGAGTGCGGCGGCACTGGGGGAGATCCAAGGCACGAGCTACCGGTTGCTCACCAGCTTCGGGGCGGCGGGGCTCGGGATGGAACCGGTGTTGGCGCCCGGCGCGGTCCTGGCCCTGGGTGCGGCGGAGCAGGCCGGCATCCGCGACCTGGAGCGCTCCGGCGAGGCCGCGCCGGACCAGCAACCGCTGGCCCCGCGGCCCTGCGCCCTGCCCCCCCACGGCGGTTTCGCCGCTGCCGCCCTGATCCGCTGGACCGACGCCGAGGGGCTGGCCCACCTGGGCGCCCTGTCCTTCGCCCCCGGCCAGGGGGTGGCCGCGGCGACGCCCGAGAAGCTCCAGGTGATTCAACTCGTGGGGCAGGGCATCGCCTCCGGCCTGCGGGAACGCGCGGTCCTGGACGGACTGCTGGCGTCGCGCCAGCGCGAGATCATCGGCCACCTGGCGAGCGGTGTCGCCCACGACTTCAACAACCTGCTGGGCGTGGTCGACATCAACCTGGACTATCTGACGGATCTGCTCAGTACCCGGGGGCAGGCCCCGGAGGTGGCCGAGGTGCTGGAGGAGACCCGGCTCGCCGCCCGGCACGCCCAGATGGTCACCGCCGGCCTGCTGTCGCTGAGCCGCGGGCGGCGGCTGGCGACCGGACCGACGCCCGTCTCGGCCGTGGTGGAGCGCTTCGTGCGCACCCTGGCGCGCATCCTGCCGGCGCAGATCGAGGTGGCGACCCACATCGCCCCCGAGCTCACCGCCCTGGCGGACGAGGCCCTGCTGCAGGCCGCCCTGCTCAACCTGTGCATCAATGCCCGGGACGCCATGGGGGGGCGCGGCAGGCTCGGGATCGGTCTCACGCGCGTGACGCGTACCGTCGCCCTGCCGCTGACCCTGGGGCGCCTGGAGCCGGGTGACTATGTGGAGTTGGCGGTCTCCGATACCGGGGTCGGCATGTCGGCGGAGGTCCTGGGACACATCTTCCAACCCCTGTTCTCGACCAAGTCGAGCGGGCGCGGCACCGGTCTCGGGCTCTTTATGGTCCGGGAGTTTGCGGACCGCTGCGGCGGCGGGGTAGCGGTCGAGACCAAACCGGGGTGCGGCAGCCGCTTCCTGGTCTATCTGCCGGTGGCCGCCGCGGCGGCGGCGCCGACGCCGGGGCCGGCCGCGGCAGAGGCGCTGCCGACGCCGCCGGCCCGGGTCCTGCTGGTGGATGACGACCCCGGCATCCGCACGGTGCTGTGCCGAATCCTGGAGAACCATGGTTTGCAGGTCGACCAGGCGGTGGATGGGGCCGCGGCCCTGGCCCTGCTGGAGGGCGGGGCGCCCTGCGACTTGGTGCTGTCGGACATCGTCATGCCGCGCATGGACGGGATCGAACTGCACCGGCGCCTCGCCCGGGCGGCCCCGGGCCTGCCGGTGATCCTGATGACCGCCGACGATCATCAGAGCGTCCAGGCCGCCGGGCTGCCGGTGGACACGGTGATTCTGTACAAACCCCTGGTGACCGAGATCCTGTTGTCACGCATCCGGGAGCGGCTGCCGCGCGGGCCTTGATCAAGAAAAAGTAATCGGCCGCGAATGAACGCAAATAAGCGCAAATAAATCAGATCGTTGCGATGTTCATCGCAGCCTTCGGCCGATGAACGGGGCGAACCGTCCAGATTTTTGATTATTTGCGTCTTTTTGCGTTCATTTGCGGCCAAACTGCTCTTTCTGGGTTGCGGCCGCCCGGCGCGCCCGACCGCTGGTCGGAAACCCGGGCCGCCACGCCTATGTCATTGCGGTTTTACAGTTTTTTACTGGCGTAATCGCCCCGCTGGGGCAATAGTCAACAAGCTCCCGGACCCTGATCCAACGCCGGCGCCCGGTGACACGGGCACGCTTGTCCTGGCGTAGGCCAGACCCATTTTTTCACGGCTGAACGCCGGTTGGCGCCCATGAACCTGATCTGCCTCGACGATGACCCCCGGATGGAGCCTGCCCTACGGCGCTTCGCCGTACGCCTGGGCCATGCGGTACGGTTTCATACCGCCGCCGCGAGCTTCAAGACCGATGTGCAGGCGCGGTCCCCTGACCTGATCGTGCTCGATCTGGAGCTCGGCCAGGAGAACGGTATCGACATCATCCACTGGCTCGCCCAGGCGCAGACCCGGGCGCCCCTCATCCTGCTCTCCGGCCACGGGGACGACCTGCTCGACACCGCCCGGCGTATCGCCCGGGCCAGCGGGATCGAGGTCCTGGGGGTGGTCAGCAAGGGCCGGATCGTGCGCGACCTGCCGCCCCTGCTCGCGCGGGGCCGGTGCGAGAGCGCACCTGCGGTGCCGGTGCCGGTGCCGGTGCCGGTGCCGACGCCCACGCAGGCCGCCGGGGCGCAGCTACTGACGGTCGGCGACCTGGCCCGCTGCATTCGGGAGGACCGCATCGAACCCTACTTCCAGCCGATCGTGGAACCCGGCGACGGACGCCTGCGCGGCGCCGAGGTCCTGGCCCGTCTGCGGCTGCCCTCCGGACGGGTCCTGGGCCCCGCTGCATTCATCCCGCTGGCGGAGTCCGCGGGGCTCCTGATGGCGCTGAGCGAATCACTCTTTGCCGGCGTCCTGCGGCTCAAACCGCAACTGATGCCGCTTAAGCTCGGATTTCTGTCGGTCAACCTGTCCGCCGCCGCGCTGGACCATGACCGCGCCATCGCCCTGGTGCGGGGGCTCCTGGCCGGGCTCCAGGACTGCTGCCGACTGGCGGTGGAGATGACCGAAACCGCCGCCATGGCCGATTCCCCGCCGGCCCGGGACCTCACGGCCCGGATCAGCCTGCTCGGTGCCTCGCTCTCCATGGACGACTTCGGCACCGGCTATTCGTCCATCCGCGCCCTCACCGAACTGCCCTTCGACACCCTCAAGATCGACCTGTCGTTCGTCTCGGAGATGTTCGATTCCGCCAAGGCCCAAACGGTGCTGCGGGCGATCGTGACGCTGGGCCACAGCCTGGGGCTCAAGGTCGTGGCCGAGGGGGTGGAGACCGAGGCGCAGCGCCGCTTTCTGATCGAGACCGGCGCCGACCTGGCGCAGGGCTTCCTGTTCGGCCGCCCGATGGACATCGCGGCCCTGACGCGCGCCTATGGCCCGGCGGTGGTCGAGGCCCGCGTGGGACTGCCGGCCTGAGGATCCAGGCTGCGGCGCGCAGCCGCCGGCGCATCACCCTAAAATCCACAGATGAACACAGATGAACACAGATGTTCTTCAAATTGTCATGCGCTTATCGCTACTGTCGCAATCACCCGCAAGGTGAGCCCCAGACCAAGCGTAAGCCAATGAATAATCTGTGTTCATCTGTGTTCATCTGTGGATGACTGCTCTTTCTAGGATCACGGGTACCGCGAAGCGGACGTCTCGATAACAGTCCGGCGATCGAGCAAGAGCCAGGATATCAGAGCGGATTGACAGGATTAGTTCGACTCGTTGTCGTTGTCGTTGTCGTTGTCGTTGTCGTTGTCGAGTTTATCGTAGCGCCCCGGATTCTCTCGCACGCCAAATTGCATCGTTTCTCCGATTACGACAACGACAACGACAACGACAACGACGCCAAAGGCATTCCCAAATGGACTTGTTTAACTTATTAGCGAACCATTCCTTATTTGCGGACAAATCCTCTTGAGTTGCTTTGAGATCCATCCGGCCCGCTCGCGCCCTCAGGAGGCCGACCCCATGCCCGCGACCATCAATCCCCGCATCGTGCTGATCGACGATGACCCACGCCTGCTCGCCGCCACCGCCCGCCTGATCGCGGCCTGGGGCTATCGCTGCGAGACCTTTACCGATGGCCGGGCGGCCCTGACCGCGATGGCGGCGGACCCGCCCGCCCTGCTGCTGGTGGACATCTATATGCCGGACCTGGACGGCTTCGAGGTGATCGCGCGCATGCGCCTGATCGCCCCCGGGACCCGGATCATCGCCATCAGCGGGGACATCGTGCGGGGCCACCCGACCCATGTCCTGGCCGTGAGCGAACAACTGGGGGTGGATGCGACCATCCAGAAACCGCTCCGACCGGAACAACTGCGCACCCTGCTCGGGCAGTTGTGCGCCCCGGCGTCGACCGCTTGACCAGCACCGGGCCAGGGGCCGGCGGCCGGTCGCCCGGGAGACGGCAGGAGTTGCGATCATCGACACCGCCATAGACACCCCGGTGCCGCTCCCGGCCCCGCCCGGACCGGGCCTGACCCGGGTCCTGGTCGCCACCCCCGCGCTGGCGCTGCTCGCCCTGCTCGGCAATTATGTCAATCTGCCGCTGTTTTTCGGTGTCGATGTCCTGTTCGGCTCGATTGCGGTGCTGCTGGCCCTGGTGTGGCTGGGGACCTGGCCCGGCCTGCTGGTGGCCCTGGTCGGCGGCGCCTACACCTGGTTCCTCTGGGACCACCCCTATGCCCTGATCATCCTGGTCGGCGAGGCGGTCGCGGTCGCCTGGCACCGGGCGCGCACGCGCCGCCGCGGCCGCGACGCACCGCCGCTCGCGGTCTCGGTGACCCTCTACTGGTTCCTGATCGGCATCCCGCTGGTCCTGCTCTGCTATCACTGGGGACTCGGGATGGGCTGGCCGCCAACCCTGCTGGTCGCCGTCAAGCAGGCACTCAACGGCATCCTCAATGCCGCCCTCGCCGGTCTCATGCTGTTGGCGGTCGACCTGAGCCGCCGTCGCCGTGCCCTCCCGGTCGCGCAGGTCCTCTTCAGCGTCCTGCTCTCCAGCCTGCTGGTGCCCTCCCTGCTGATCACGACCTGGCAGAGCCGCGACCTGAAGGGCCACCTGGAGGCCGAACAGGCCGAGCGGCTGGGGCTCTTCGCCGAGCTGGCGGTCCATCACCTGGGACCCCGGTACCATCTGGACGGCCGCAGTGCGGCAGACCGCGAAGCAGAACGCGAGCACCTGAATCGACTCCTGCACGAGCATCTCCCGGCGGGCAGCGAGCCGCAGGTTCAGTGGTCGGCGCCGCCGGGCGGCGATCTCGGCAAGCTGCCCCGGCGGGAAACCGGTATCCCCACCGGAACCGCGGGACTGACGATCATCCTGCCCAGCGGCCGGCTCCCCTCGCGCATGGCCCGCTGGCGCGGCGCGCGTTACCGCATGGAGGTCCCCGGCGAACCCGCATCCCCGGCCGGCCTGTTGGCGGTGGAATTCAACGCCGCCCCCCTGATCGACCGGCTGCAGGAGACCGTGACCCGAATCCTTCTGGTGCTCCTGGCCCTGGCGGGTCTGGGCGTTGCCGCTGCCCAGACCCTGAGTCGGCAGTTGGTCCGCCCGCTGCGCGAACTGGTGGAGGTCACCGCGGCCCTGCCCGCCGCCATCCGCGAGGACCGGCCCTGGCCCACACCGAGGCCCGGCCGGTTGCGGGAGCCCGGACAGTTGGCGGACGCGGTGGCCGCGATGGCGCGATCCCTGACCACAAGCTTCAGGGCCCTGGCGCAGGAAAACCTGGACTCCGCGCGCCTGCGCGAACGCCTGCACCGCAGCGAGACACGCCTCGCCGAGTCCCAGCGCATCGCCGACATGGGGAGCTGGTATCTGGACCTGCGCACCAACGAGGTGGAGTGGTCGGACCAGGGCTACCGACTCCTGGGCTACGCCCCCGGCAGCGTCGCGCCGACGCTGGAGAACTTCCTGCGCCGTGTCCATCCGCGGGACCGGGGCCTGATCACCAGCCAACTGCGCTCCGTACTGGCCGGCGAGGACCTCACCGACGAGCATGACGTGCGGATCCGTCGGCTCAACGGGGACGAGCGCAGCGTGCATTACCGCACCCGCGTCCAGCACGACCCCGCAGGCCGGGTCAGCGCAATCGAAGGGATCAGCATCGACATCACTGAGCGCAAGGAGGCGGAACTGGCCCTGAGTGCGGAGCGGCGGCGCCTGTCCAATATCATCGCCGGGACCCGGGTCGGCACCTGGGAGTGGGAGGTCCAGACCGGTGTCATCCTGGTCAACGCGCGCTGGGCCGAGATCCTGGGCTACCAGTTGGCCGACCTGGCCCCGCTCAGCATCCAGACCTGGATCGACCTCACGGAGCCCGCTGACCTGAAGCGGAGCCTGGCCCTGCTGGAGGCGCACTTCCGGGGCGAGTTGGATGGCTACGAGTGCGACCTGCGCATGCGCCACCGTGACGGGCACTGGATATGGGTCCTGGACCAGGGCCGGGTGATGGAACGTGACGCCGCGGGGGCCCCGCGGCTGATGTCCGGCATCCACCAGGACATCAGCGAGCGCAAACAGGCCGAGGCGGCGCTGGCCCAGCGCGAAGCCATGGTCGACGAACTGCTGGCACTGGCCGTGCGCTTGCTCGGCGTGCCCGACCAGGGGCTCGATGCCTTGACCGCGGAGGCGCTCGAGCGCGTTGGTCGCTTCGCCCATGCGGACCGCAGCTACGTCATCCTGCTCGATGAGTCCGCGGGCACCCTCACCAACACCCTGGAGTGGGCGGCGGCGGGTGTGGCCCCCGCGCTGGCGCAGAATCAGGCGATCCCCATTTCGACGCTACCGGAATTGATGCTCCAATTGCGGCTCGGCGAGCCGGTCGTGATCCCCCGGGTGACGGACCTGCCCGCGGCCTGGTCCCGAGAGCAGGAGATGTGCCGCGCCCAGGCAATCCAGTCGATGCTCGTCGCACCACTGGCCGTCGGCGAGGTGCTGCTCGGCTGTGTCGGCTTCGACGCCGTGCGCGCCCCGCGGGACTGGTCGCCGATGCAGATCCGCTTCCTCCAGGTCTTTGCCAGCGTCCTGGCCGGGGCCATGGACCGCGCCCACGCCACGGCGGACCTGCGCGCGAGCAACGCCCGCTATGAGCAGTTGGCCCATCAGAGCCGCTCCATGAGCTGGGAGATCGACCCCCAGGGACGCTACACCTACGTCAACCCGGTCTGCGAACAGATCCTTGGCTATCGGGCGGACGAACTGATCGGCCAGCATTTTTACGATCTCTTGCCGGCCGCGGACCGGGCCACGGTCAAGGCCGCCGTCTTTGCCATCATGCAGCGCCGTGAGCCGATCCGGGACTTCGACCGGCTCTGCCTGGGGGTGCAGAACTGGCGGGTATGGCTGATGAGCAGCGGGGCACCCATGCTGGCCCCGGACGGCACCTTCCTGGGCTACCGCGGCATCGACACGGACATCACCGATCGCCACCTGGCGCAGGACCTGATCCGCGAGAACGAGACCCGCCATGCCGCCCAGCTCGAGGAACTGGTGGACCTGATCAACCGGCCGCTGCCGCCCGCGGACAAGGACCGCGCCCTGCTGGAACTCGGCTGCCGGACCCTGGGGGCGGCGGCGGCGGTCCTGGGGGTGATGGAGGATGACCAGCGGCACCAGGTGCTGATCGCACTCCCCGGTGAGGGCGCGGACGGACCCGGACCGGCGATGTTCCAGGCCGTCCTGGCGCAGACCCTGGCGCATCGCGGCACCCCCTGTGTTCTGGGCATCGACCGCCTGCCGGGGGCCGCGGCAACCTCGGGCCTGCACTCCTGCGTAGGGCTCGCCTTCGACGCCCCCCGGCCGGACGGGCCGACGGAAACGCTGATCCTGTCCCTGTGGGGGACCCAGTCGGCCCTGAATCTGGGGGAACCGGAGCGGCAGATGCTGCGGCTGATCGCCCAACGCCTGGCGGCCATGCGCTATCAGGAGCAGATCCAGCACGACCTGGTGGAGTCGCGCGAGCGCGAGACCATCGGCCACCTGGCGAGTGGGGTCGCACATGATTTCAACAACCTGCTGGGGGTCATCGATGCCAACATCTACTTCCTGAGCATCGGCCTGCCGGGGGCTGACAGCGATCCCGAACTGCGTCAGGTCTTGGAAGAGACCCAAAGCGCCCTGGGTCAGGCCAAGGTCATCACCTCCGGGATGCTCTCCTTGAGCCGCGCCGGGGGGGTCCCGCTGGAGCCGGTGGACCTGCAAGAGACCGTCGCCGAGTTGGCACGCATCCTGCAGCAGGTCCTGCCCGCGGCCATCCGCCTGAGCATCGCCATTGCGCCCGGTCTCAAGGCGCGCACCAACGCGGGCTTTCTACAAGCGGCGCTGCTCAATCTCGCGCTCAACGCCCGCGACGCCATGCCCGCGGGCGGGGAGTTGCGCATTGAGGCCGCGCCCAGCGCCGGGGTCGACGACACCCGCCTGGCGGTCGGGACCCGCCCGGCCATGGACTGCGTGGAGTTGCGGGTGACCGATACGGGCAGCGGCATCGAGCCCGCCATCCTCCCGAATATCTTCGACCCGCTCTTTTCCACCAAGGCCAAGCAGCGCGGCCACGGGCTCGGGCTCTTCATGGTGCAGGAGTTCATCGCCCGCTCCGGGGCCGGGCTGGTGGTGGAATCGCGCCCGGGTTGCGGCACCAGCTTCCGGCTCCTGTTGCCGGCCGTGAGCGAGCCGACGCCGCTACCCGACGCCGACCCGCGTTCACCCCCGGCCGCCGTCGCGGACCCGGGGTCCGACGGGCTGCCCCCGGGGCTGCGCGTCCTGGTGGTGGATGACGACCCGCGGGTGCGCGAGGCGGTGGCCCGGCTGCTGACCCTGGGCGGGGTGGACCTGGCCCAGGCGGAACATGGGCAGGCCGCGCTCGCACTCCTGGCCCAGGACTCCGGGTTCGATCTCGTGCTCTCCGATATCGCCATGCCCACGCTGGACGGGATCGGCCTCTTCCGGCACCTGGCGCGGGAGCGGCCGGGGCTGCCGGTGATCCTCATGACCGGCCAGGACAGCGCCCTGGCGGGCCTCGACGACCTCCCCGGGCGGCCCCTGGTGCTGCGCAAGCCGCTCGACCCGGCGGCCTTGCGGGCGGCGATCCGGGCGCGGGTGCGGCCGGTCCAGTGAGCCTGAAAAGAGTATTTAGCCGCAAATGAACGCAAATAAGCGCAAATCAGACGAGGGCGTAACGCTGCCGACCTGGCAGCCCCAAAGGGGCGCGACATACCAGCCCAGGGCAACGCCCTGGGTGTCGGGAGAAGGACGATCAGCCCTGAAAGGGCGTGACATAGGCTGCGGAAACCTGCGACGTGGCGGGCGCTTGCGACGCCTGGTCGCGGCTGAAGCCGCTCCCACAGCGTCGCTTGCGCAAGCGGCCAAAGACGCGGGACCTGGTCTCAAGACCCGTCCCGCCCTGGCCCCGCCTCACGGCCCCGGCGGCGGCCAGCCTTCTTGGCCGGCGGGGGCGGCGCGGCGTTGGCGGCGAGGCCCTGATAGATGCGCAGCGCGGTGCGGCGTACCTCCGGGCTCACGTTGCGCAGGATGCCCTCGCCCTCGAGCAGGGCCAGGAAGGCCCAGTACAGGGGGGCGTAGCGGGCGGGATAGTCGGCGGCCTCCATCCATTCGCGGAACTTAGGGGCGTAGCCTTTGGCATGGGCATGGCGCAGGGTGCGTTGCAGCCGCCCGAGGAATTGGACCCAGAGCTTGGCGTCGGCCTCGGCGAGCGCGGCGTCGAGGGCGTCGAAGGCGGCCTTGGGCGCGTCTTCGGCCAGGTGTTGGGCGGCGTCGAGCAGGCGACCGAGATAGGTTTCCGGCACCTGCTGTCCCAGTTCGGCGTAGCGGCGAGCCTCCTCGGGCCGGCCCAGGTGGAACCAATACAGATAGGCCAGGAGGCCGTGTACGTCATTCCCGCTGCCTCCGCCGCGCTGACTCGTCGGCTCCTGCCCCCACAGTCTCAGACTTTGGAGATACGCCTGTTCGGCCTCTTCATAACGGCCAAGACGGTCTTGCAGCAACGCGCCAAGGTAGGCCCATGGGCATACCCATTTGGGATCGAGCACGATGGCCTGACGGTAGGCGGCTTCGGCTTCCTCGCAGCGGCCGGTAAGCTCTTGCAGCAACGAGCCGAGTGACACCCAGGCATCTGCCGACTTGGGGTCGAGCGCGATAGCCTCGCGGTAGGCGGCTTCGGCCTCTTCGTAACGGCCCAGGTGCCGCTGCAACAAGCTGCCGAGCCAGAGCCATCCGCTTGCCGACGTTGGATCGAGCACGATGGCCTGACGGTAGGCGGTTTCGGCCTCCTCGTAGCGGCCCAGATGATCTTGTAGCAGCGAACCGAGTGAATGCCATGAATTTGCATCCTTGGGAACGAGTGTGATGGCCCGGCGGAAGGCCGTTTCCGCCTCCTGCATGAATCCGAGTTCCTTGAGCCGGTGGCCGCGATAACGTGCACTAATTCCGGTGTCTGGTTTTTCAAGGCGAGGGTGGGAATCCACGCGCGCCCACAGTCCCCGCGTCTCCCCCGGAAAACGTTGCCGGATCTTGTCCACCGCGTCGGGGTCGCGCTCGAAATGTTGGAGCATCACCAGGCACCCAACGGCGGCGATGTCGAAATTCCTTTCGTGCAGCGCGGCGGCGCTTGCGCCCTCCCAGTCATAGCGGTGGCGGATACTGCCATCCCGCACGGCGGCACGGTAAGGCGCCAACTCGTCCTCTGTTAACTTCAAGCTTCTGCAGAGATCGGCAACCTCTTTGCGCAAAGTTGCAACCAGTTCGCCGAGCTTATCCGCCGCCATGCCGGGCAATTGCTCGACAATGGCCCGCTTCTGCGCCCCGCCGAGTTCCAGCGACCCACCCAATAGCTCCCAAAATTGCCGCGCATCCATCCCGGTCGGCCATTCCCGCTGCATCACCGATACCCGGTGCTCCAGTTCGACCATATCCGCCTGTTCCGGATCGATATCGCGCAGATCAACCAGCCGCTCGATCCGCTCGCGGACCTCCGACTGCTGCCACAGGTCGCGCCCGGCGGCATGGGTCAGTGCTTTGCGATAGACACCGTCTTCCTGGCTCTTCGCCACCGCCAGCATCCAATCGGCGCGGCCCTGGTAATTGCCCGAACCCAGGATCTCGCGGCCCAGCCCCTCGCGTTCGCCGGGCGAATAGAACCCGCGCAGGAAGCAGGTCAGCCAGCGCACCCGCTGTTTCAGCCGGCGGCTGCCGTGGCGCATCAGGTACCAGATATTGAAGAAGCGCTCCACCAGTTGATAGCCGGAACGCCCGCTGCCGCTGACCTCGACCTTTTCCACATAGCCGTCGTTCTCCAGCCGCGCCAGTTGGGCATTGACCGCGGTCACGTCCAACCCGGACTCGCGCGCCGCCGCGTTGGCGGTGATCGGGTCCCAGTTCAGGGCCACCGCATCCAGCACGGCGCGCGCCTGGGGGGCGGCCTCCTCGGTGCGGGCCTTGTACAGCGGTGTCATCCGGTCCAGGAGGCGCTCCAGGTCGGCGAAGGCGTCCTCACCCGCCTGGCCCTCCAGGAGCAGGTACAGGACCGCCAGGGTGCGCGGGTTGCCGCCGGTCAATTCGGTGAGTGCGTCGATCCGTCCGGGGTCACGGGCCAGGAGGTCCCTGACGCGAGCCCCGGGCTCACCGCGTTTGGCCGCCAGACGTTGCAGACAGGCGCGAACCTCGGCGATCTCCAGTCGCTCCAGGGTGGTGATGCGAAAGAAATCGAAGAAGGCCGCGCCGCGGTCCGACAGGCCCTTGGGATAGGCCGCCGCCGCGCCGATGACCAAGGGTCCGTCGACCTGCTGGAGCAGGTCGCGCAGACCCCAATCGTGCTTTTTCAGGGCATCCAGGATCAGGTTCAGATTATCGAGAAAGAGCACCGGCCGCCGCCCCAGGCGCTCGGCGGCACGCTGAAAGACGCGCCACGCGGCAGCGCCGTCGCCTTGCCCCTTACGGTCCTTTTCATAGGCGGTCTCGGCCGCGTTCAGTGCTGCTTCCAGTGCCGCGGCCTCGTCGGTGCGGCCCTGCTGCTCCAGCCAGTCCAGGAGCGATTCGATGGCGTTGCGCCAGAATACGTGCAGGTTGATGACATTATATTGTTCTTCGCGGAAGGTCAGGGGCAACAGATGTGCGGCCAGCCCCGCCTCCTCATTGATGGCGACGGCGAGGCGCAGCAGCAGGGTGGTCTTGCCCATACCGCGCTGACCGACGATGAGATGATGGCGCGGGCTGGCCCCGGCCGTGGTCTGGTGGCGCAGTTCATTGATGAAATAGGCAAGGGTGCGTTCCCGCGCCACGAAGCCGGCAACCAGGTCCGCCGGGGTGAGATTACCCGGGTCATAAACGGCGATGACATCGATCGCGGTCATCGCCTTACTCCGGCAGATACCGCTGCCACCACAGGCGCAACAATTCCATCCGGAAGCGGTAGCTGTCGGCCTCCCGGTTGCAGACGATGAAGCCGTCCTCTTCCAGCGTATTGAGCAGGCGCAGCAGGTCCCGGCGCGGCAGTGCGGCATCGTTCAGTGCGGGCAGCAGGCCGTCGGCGGACAGGCCGGTCTCGAACTCGGCCAGACAGGCGAGGAGGGCGAACAGGCGGGCGCTGGTCGGCTCGGCAAAGTTCTTGCGGATATGTTCCGGCCAGGTTTCAAAGTAATTGCGGTTGACCGGTTGCAGCAAGCGCTTGCGGGCCTCCACCACCCGCTCACGCGCGGTATCGACATCCGCGGCCGGGGGGCCCTGCAACTGTTTGCCGAAGGCCTCCAGGTAATAGGCGGACAGCCAACCCGAGGCGGCGACGATGGCCTCGGCCTCGTGATCGCTGACCAGTTGACGATGTGAGACATCGAAGCTGACGACGACATAACCCTGGGCGGCGGCCCGCTCCTCCAGGCGGTGCAGCACGAAGGTCTTGCCCAGGCGGCGCGGTCCCGGCATGAGCAGGTTCTTGCCCGCGTCGAAACGACGGAAGATGGCGTCGGTTTCGGCCCGGCGGCCGTAGGGGGCGGTGGCGAAGTCGAGGGGCATGGCGGACTCCCAGGGGTTGGAGTCCATAATATAGGCGGAGTGTCTATAAAACGCTAGCGTCTTAAAACATTGTTGATATGTTTTTGCTGTCTGGGTGCGACAGGCCCGCTGCCGACGCGGCGGATGCTAAGGCGATTTCCGAAGAACGCCGTACCGTGAAGGCTCGACCTACGCTGGCCGGGCCGACTCCACCGGAGGCCGACGCTTCAGCGCGAAGCGGTGCCGCATCCGGCTGAAGCATCGACCTCCGGTTTGTTGTGCGGGTACAAAGTTATCCGGAGTTCGCCTTAGCCGACCACCGGACCCGGAAACAGTTCGCGATAGACGGAGGCGTCGAACAGCGTCTCGATACGCAGGATGCGGCCCTGCTCGACGTGGCTCCACTGGACGGCGTTCACGGACAGCTTCTCCGAGATCTGGATGCGGTAGGTGAGGAAGTGACAGACGTCCGGGCCGTCCACGAAGACCTTGCGGACCTGCACGGACTGGACGATTGCGCTCGCGTGGGCGCCGTACTGGATAAACTGGTCGGCGCAGTCGAACGCGGCGATCGGGCTGCGAAAGCTGAATCCCTGGTCGGCGAGCAGCGCGCGCGCCCGCTCGAAGTCAAAGGCGTCCCGGGCGGCGAAAAAGGCCTCGACGACGGCGAGCGGGGCGGCGGACAAGGTGCAACTCCTGGGGTTCGGGTGCGGTGCGTCGATGGTGCAGGGTTTTCCCGCGTTCGTCCAGCACGCCGCGACCCGAACCGTAACGGCCGCCGCGAGCGGCAGCGGTTTCAGCGCATCGCCTGCATATCCAACTCGAACATCGGGCGGCTCTCCGGACCGACCGCGTGCAGGGCGGGGTTGAGTGCGCGCAGGGCCAGGGTCGGCTTCACCTTCAGCGACAACAGCGAAGGGTCCAGATATTTCTTGAGCAGGCGCCTGGCCTGGCCGCGGTTACGCATGCCGCGCAGGACCTGGACCTTGGCCAGGGCGCCCGTGGTGGGTGCGGAGCCGCCGTTGTTGCGGTAGTGGCCGATCACCGCCTCGGTGTAGTCGAGCGTCTCCTGATAAGTGACATGGTTGTTGGTACGGTCCACCACGCCCTCCCCGGCGTTGTAGGCCATGATCACCCGGCCATAGTCGCCCTTGTATTTGTCCAGCAGCCGTTTGAGGTGACGGGTACCGGTGCGCAGATTGGTCTTGGGGTCGAACAGGGCCGCGGTGGAGGTTACCCCGTAGTCCCCCGCGGTCGCCGGCATCACCTGCATCAGGCCCACGGCCCCCACCCGGGAGACGGCGTTGGCGTTGAAGTTGGACTCGGCGGCCACGACCGCCCGCACCAGCTTCGACTCGACCCCGTATTGCCTGGCCACCTCGTCGATCATGGTCCGGACCTGGTCGCGGCTCGGCGTGACCCCGCCGGGCGCACTGGGCCGCGGCGCCTTGGCGGGCGCCGGGGCAGCAACCGCGGCGGGGGCCGGCGGCGCCGTCAACTCAGGGACCTTCTTCGGTGCCGCCCGCGCATTCGCGACCGGCGCGGCGGGACAGGCCAGCGGCAGCAGCAGGACCAACAGCCACAGGGGGCGGATCGCGACAGGGTTCATCATGACTCCGGAGGAACTCTTGCTTGGTGAAGACGCTGGGCGCCGGCGGCGTCGGACCGGTTGGCCGGGACACCGGTGCGGGTGGTGCCAGCACCGGTGCGGATCAGACGACAGTTGCGTCGTAATTTCAACTGCCTTCGTCAAAAAATTAAACGATTCCGCGAAATATACGCGGACTCGGGGTTTACGCACGCCAAGGAATGGTAAGAATTTTTCGATCGCTCTTGGCAGCCTCGCCCGCAAGGGCATGCTACTTTGAAGCAACGATCGTCAACCGCTACGGCGCCGACTTGCCCGTCTGCGGCTGGCCGACTGTGACAGGCATCTTACCGATGCGCGGCCAGCCCGCGTGGTTCCAGGAGTCGCCCCATGCGCTTTTTCAATACCGAGGGTCCGGTTCGGCCCCAAGACCATTACTGCCTGCCGCCCCTGGGGCGCTGGGACCTCGAGGCGGTACTGGAACTGATCGAGCGCAAAAAGTACTTCCTGCTCCACGCCCCCCGCCAGACCGGCAAGACCAGTTGCCTGCTGGCCCTGATGGCGTACCTGAACCACGAGGGCCGCTACCGGGCGCTCTATACGAACCTGGAGACCGCCCAGACCGCGCGCGAGGATGTCGACCGGGGTATGGCGGCCATGTGCAGCGCGCTGGGGCGCTCGGCGCGGCTCTATCTCCAGGATGGGCGCCTGGCCGACTGGTATCGGGACGGCGGCGCCGAGGTCCCAGCGGATGAACGGCTGCTCCGCCTGCTGGAGTCCTGGGCTGCCGCGGACCCGCGACCGGCCGTGCTCCTGCTCGACGAGGTGGACGCACTGGTCGGCGACACCCTGGTGTCGTTGCTGCGCCAGTTGCGCGCCGGCTACACCCAGCGTCCCGACCACTTTCCGCAAACGGTGGTGCTGTGCGGGGTGCGCGATCTGCGGGACTACCGCATCCATGCCCGCTCCGAGGCGAGCCCGATTACCGGCGGCAGTGCCTTTAACATCAAGGCCAAGTCGCTGCGCCTGGGCGACTTCGATGCCGCGGAGACGAGCGCGCTGCTCCTTGAGCACACCAAGGAAACCGGCCAGCCCTTCACCCCGGAGGCCTTGGCGCGCGTCTGGGACCTGACCCAGGGCCAGCCCTGGCTGGTCAACGCACTCGCCTACCACGCCTGCTTCGAGATGCGCGCGGGCCGCGACCGCACCCGCCCCATCACCGCGGCCCTGATCGACGAGGCCAAGGAATACCTGATCGTCAATCGGGTCACCCACCTGGACCAACTCGCCGACAAACTGCGCGAAGAACGGGTGCGGCGCATCATCGAGCCGATGCTGGCCGGCACCGTGCCGGCCGTCGTCGCCGAGGAGGACCGCGACTATCTGATTGACCTGGGCCTGTTGCGTCGCGACGGTGCGGGCGGCCTGGTGGTCGCCAATCCCATCTACCGCGAGGTCCTGCCGCGCACCCTGGCGAGCGGCCCGCAGGATTCGCTGCCCCGGATCAGTCCCACCTGGCTCGATCCCGACGGGACGCTCAATGCGCCGCGCCTGCTCGACGCCTTCCTGGCCTTCTGGCGCCGCCACGGCCAGCCCTTGCTCGGCAGCGCCCCCTACCACGAGATCGCCCCGCACCTGGTCTTGATGGCCTTTCTGCACCGCGTGGTCAACGGCGACGGCACCCTGGAGCGCGAGTACGCCATCGGCGCCGGGCGCATGGATCTCTGTCTGCGCTATGGTCCGCTGACGCTCGGGATGGAACTCAAGGTCTGGCGCGACGGCGCCCCGGACCCGCTGGCTGAGGGTCTGGAGCAACTTGACGGCTACCTCGCCGGCCTGGGTCTCGACACCGGCTGGCTGGTGGTCTTCGACCGGCGCAGCGGTCAGCCGCCGATCGCTGAGCGCACCGGCAGCCGCGAGGTCACAAGCCCCGCGGGCCGCCGCATCCAGGTGGTGCGCGCCTGAGGCGGCGCCGCACCGCCCAGGCCGGGCGGATGCCCGCAGGGCGATCCGCCACTACCCAAGCCGCCAGGCACCGGAACCGCAACACATTCAGCCCAACGCCCGCTGCAACCCCAGCCCCAACCCGGCATAATGACGAAACCCTACCCGCCCACCGAGGATGCGGCCCCGCGCCGCCTGGGAGCGTAAATGCCGTCGCGCATCGACCGCCGGATTGCCCATCAGCCCCGCTGGTTGCGCCTCTGCGTCGGGGCCCTGCCGGGGCTGCTGCTTGCGCTGTTGACACTTGGCGCCCTGGCCCTGGCGGGGGACCCAGGCAAGGCGATGCTCGACAACCTTGGGGAGTGGCTCCCCGACTGGCTGCTGCTGCCCGTCGTTGGGGCCATCTCCGGCATCCTGGTCAACGTCGCCTCCGAGCGCTATCTCGACTGGGAACGCCAGGCACTGGCGGCCCGGGACTTCTTCCGGAATCACGACCTCGCCCAACTGGTGGGCCGGTCCATCGGCATGGTGCTGCGCGCCGTCGCACCCGATCTCGGCTCGCAGGACGCCGCACTGGTGCGCCACCTGGCCGACCGGGCCGAGTCGCACTGGGCGGAGATCGCCCTCACCGACAGTGCCAAGCGGTGGCTCGGCTCCATCGACGAGCGCCGACTGGTGGAGTTCGTCGCCAGGCCCGAGCGCCCCGCCCTGACGCCGGCCCAGACCCTCGCCCTGCTGGCCTGCCTCAACCCGGAACGGCCGGGTACGTCACCCAACTTTGAAGAGGCCATCGCCGAATCGCGGGTCCGCCGGGCCCTGGCGACCCGCTTCAGCGAATCCGTGCGCCAGGCGCTCAAGCAGGACGCCGCCCTGGACGGCCACGCCGCCTACGCCATGCAGCTCGACATCGCCAACCGGGTGCTGACCGTGGCCGCCGCCAACCTGGAGCGCGACGCGGAGAACGCCGCCGCCCTGGCGGCAGTGCGGGAGACGCTCGACGAACTGCTGCCCCGGCTGGCGGCCCAGGGGATCGAGATCGGCGCGGGGATCGCAGACCTGGCCAAGCGGCTGACCGGCATTGAGCAGATCGTGCGGGAGGAGGGCGTACGGAATCGGGAGGCGGTTCGGGAGGACGGCCTATCGACTAGGTCCGACCTTGCCGCGATTAAGGACGGACAGGAGGAGATCCTGGCGCTCCTGCGAGAACGCCAGGCGCCCAAGACAGTCGGTGAAACCCCGGAGCAGGAGCCCCTCTCCCCCGAGCTGATGGCCAAGGTCCGGGATCTCTACGAGCGGGGCCAAGGCGAGAAGAAGGCCCGCGCCGCCATCGAGCTGAAAGACCACGAGGAGGCCGACCGCATCGTCCAGGACCTGAAGTGCGAGCCCCTGGCCGAGGCATTCCGGCTCCTGACCCTGGAGGGCGACAATTGGTACAACGCGGGCGAATACGATCGGGCCATCGGGCCCTATGAGCAGGCACTTGCGCTGCGGCCCGAAGACCCCCAGGCCATCTACAACGCTGCCCTCGCCCATTTGCAGGCCCGGCTGGGGGACATCGCTGCCCACCGGCGCAAGGCCATCGCGCTCCTGACCCAGGCCCAGAGTACCTGGACCCGCGAGGCGCACCCGACGCAGTGGGCCAAGACCCAAGGCAACCTCGGCAACGCTTGGGCGGAAATGCCCACCGGCGAGCGGCTGGAGAACCTCGGCAAAGCCATCGCGGCCTACGGGCTGGCCTTGGAGGTCCTAACCCGCGAGGCCCACCCGGCGGACTGGGCCGCGACCCAGAACAACCTAGGCATCGCCTGGCGGAACATGCCCACCGGCGACCGAGCTGAGAACATAGGCAAGGCCATCGCAGCCTACGAGCTGGCCCTGGAGGTCTATACCCGCGAGGCCCACCCGGCGGACTGGGCGGGGACCCAAAACAACCTCGGCCGCGCCTGGACAGAGATGCCCACCGGTAATCGGGCGGAGAACCTCGGCAAGGCCATCGCGGCCTTCGGGCTGGCACTGGAGGTCCAAACTCGCGAGGCCCACCCGGCAGACTGGGCCATGATCCAGAACAACCTCGGCGCCGCCTGGGCGAACATGCCCAACGGCGACCGGGCGGAGAACCTCGGCAAGGCCATCGTTGCCTGCGGGCTGGCCCTGAACGTCTACACCCGCGAGGCCCACCCGGCGCACTGGGCCGGGACCCAGATCAACCTCGGCAACGCCTGGCGAGACATGCCCACCGGCAACCGGGCGGACAACCTCCGCAAGGCCATCGCGGCCTACGGGCTGGCCCTGGAGGTCCTAACCCGCGAGGCCCACCCGGCGGAGTGGGCCTCGACTCAGAACAACCTAGGCATCGCTTGGCGGAACATGCCCACCGGCGACCGGGCGGAGAACATAGGCAAGGCCATCGCGGCCTACGGACTGGCCCTGGAGGTCCGCACCCGCGAGGCCCACGCGGCGAACTGGGCCATGACCCAGAACAACCTCGGCAACGCTTGGGCGCACATGCCGACCGGCGACCGGGTTGAGAACCTCGGCAAAGCCATCGCGGCCTGCAGGCTGGCCCTGGAGGTTCGCACCCGCGAGGCCCACCCGGCGGACTGGGCCGGGAGCCGCTTAAACCTCGGCCTGGCTTATGGGTACCGGGCAGACCTGGGCGGCGGCCGGTCGGACCTGGGGTTGGCTATCGCCTCGGTACGGGCGGCGGCGGGCGTCTGGACCGATGTGGATTTCCCCTTCTATTTCCGGAATTATATCGCCCCGGCGCTGAAAAAGCTCCGAACCGCCTGGCTACAGGGCGAGCATGGCACCCAGGCCGAATTCGACGCCATCCCCCCAGCCGAGTAGCGGGTGAGCGCCGCTCTCGCCAGACCGCGGGGCGGCGTGGCTGGTCTGCCCGCTTCAGACGTACCCGTGAGGCTCCATCCGCCCGTGTAGCAGGCGCACGATCTCGATCAACCGTGGCGCATCGCCAGAGGCGCGAAAGTAGATCACATGGCTCTGCTGCGGGTAGCTATAGAGCCCATCGGCGATGTCCGGCCGAGCCTTCCACAGCGAAGGGTTATCGCAGAGCCAGTCAAAACGGCTCACCAAGGCATCGACGTACCGATCGGCCTGATCAAGATTCCATTGTTCGGCGGAGTAGCCCCAGATCTCGGCGAGATCCGCTTCCGCCCTGGACGAAAGCCGATAGATCACTTCTTGGCGAGCTGCTCGCGGCCAGCGGCCTTGATCCGCGCGGCGAGCGTCGGCAGGTCCTCAGCCTCATAATCGGTGCACGCACCGCGCTCCAGATCCGCGAGCCCCAGGTCGATCTCCGCGCGGAGCTGCTGGAGCTTGATTGCGTTCAACGCGTCGTACTCCTCCTTGGAGACCACGACAGCGACGGCTCGACCGTCGCGCTCGATGACCACGGGCTCGCGCCGGGCCGTCTCCAGCAGTTGGCCGAAGCGGGCCTTGGCGTCGTGGGCGGAAACGTTTTGCATAATTATTTCAGAGAGATTGGTCTATTTCGCTCAAAATAGGCCGATCCAGACCTGGCCGCAAGCAGAACCCGCGGGCGGGGTGCGATCAGAACTGATGTGTTAACGCACATTTCGCAGGGTACGCACCGCGTGCCCGCCAAGTTGCGGCGACCGCCGGAGCCCAGTACGCGATGCGTACCCTACAGCTACAGCTACAGCTACAGCTACCGGACGTTCCCACGGACCGGGCGTCGTTGTCGTTGTCGTTGTCGTTGTCGTAATCGTGGTCGGATTGTTCGATTACGACAACGACAACGACAACGACAACGGACCCGGGATCTCGGTCACCACATCAGTTCTGATCGCACCCCCGCGGCCGGGCTGTCTGCGGCGATCTGGTCATGCAACGGTCCCAGGGTGATGCGCGGGCTACCGGGATTCCCACAGTTCGCGCATCGGCACCGCCGTCAGTCCGTCGCCGAATGGCGCCGTCGCCTCGCCGTCGTAGAGCACCACGCCGGCCTTGAAGCGCGTGCCGGCCGCCTCCCGCAACTTGCGCAGGCCCCGAAAATCCGCCGTCGTCACCGTGGCCGAGGCCTTGACCTCAACCCCGGCGAGCGCCTGGCCGGACTCCAGCACCAGGTCCACCTCGGCACCGTCCTTGTCGCGAAAGTGATGGAAGCTGATCGGCAGTTCCCGCCAACTCGCCTGCCGCCGCAACTCCTGGAAGACGAAGGTCTCCAGCAATTGCCCCAGGAGGGGCCGGTCCGCGGCCAGGGTCGGCCCATCCAGGCCCAGCAGGGCGCCGGCTAAGCCGGTGTCACCCAGGTGAAGCTTCGGGGTCTTGATCAGGCGGCTCAAGCGGTTGCTGTGCCAGGGGGGCAACTCCTCCAGCAGAAAGACGCGCGCGAGCAGGGTGACATAGTCGCGGATGGTGGGGCGGCTCAACGCAAAGGGGGCGGCCAGATCCGAGATATTGATCAGGCGCGCCGTCTGTCCCGCCGCCAGATTGAGCAGGCGCGGCAGGGCGTCGAGCGAGGCGATGCGCTGGAGGTCACGGACATCGCGCTGCACCAGGGTCTCGATATAGTCGCGATACCAGGCCGCTCGCCGCCGGGCGGATGGACGGGCCAGGGCCGCCGGATAGCCGCCGGCCAGGATCCGCTCGGCCAATTCCGGACCCAGACGCGCATTGGTGTCGATCTGGAACCCACCACCGAAGAGCCGATCCAGGAACTGGGGTGGACTCGCCGCCAGTTCCACCTGGGCCAGCGGGTGCAGGCGCAGCACCTCCATCCGCCCCGCGAGCGAATCCGCCAGGCGCGGCACCAGCAAGACATTGGCCGAACCGGTGAGGATCAGGCGCCCCGGGCGCCGATCACGATCCACCAGGGACTTGATGCAGGTGAATAACTCCGGCACCCGCTGGACCTCGTCGAGCACAGCGCGCTGCGGCAGGTCGGCTGCAAAGCCCGCCGGGTCGGCCCGAACCGCGGCGCACAGCACCTCATCATCGAAGCTGAGATAGGTGTAGCCGGCGGCATCCCCCACCAGGCGCGCCAGCGTGGTCTTGCCGCACTGGCGCGGGCCATGCACCAGCACCACCGGGGTGTCGGTGAGGGCCTCGGTCAGCGCGCGGCTCAGGTAGCGGGGGTGCAGAGATGGAGGGCTCATGGCGGCCAAGTGTAAGCCAGAACCTCGGCTGATTGAAAGTTATCGGTTCGTCCATTTGAAACTTTCAGACTCGTCCAGTTGAAAGTTTGCGGCCTGATGGATCGCCTGCGCAACGATGATCAAGCCCGCGTTGCTCATCAAACGCCATCGTCCCCATTTGCGTTCATTCGCGGACACCCAATCCTGACGGGACCGCCGCCACCTGCGCCAACCCCGCCCCATAAACCCAGCTTTCCTCCTTAATCCCTCATCCCTCATCCTCGCCCCCTACCTGCGCCAAAACTGCGGCGTAAACAAAATCAGCAACGAAAAGACCTCGAGGCGCCCGAGCAGCATGGTAAAGCTCAGGACCCAGATCTCGTAGTCGGTCAAGCCGCCGTAATTGGTGGCTGGCCCCACCACGCCCAGGCCTGGCCCGGCGTTGTTGATGCAGGCGATGACGGCGGTGAAGGCGGAGATGAAGTCCAGCCCGCCGAAGATCAGCAGGAAGGTCATCCCGATGATGCTCATGGAGTAGAGAAAGATGAAGCCCAGGACCGCGAAGACCACGCTGTTGGGGATCTGGGACCCGCCGACCGTGACCGGTGCGGCCATGGTGGGGTGAATCAGACGGGCGACCTCGCGTGAGGACTGGCGGACCAGGATCAGGGTGCGGATCATCTTGATACCGCCGCCGGTAGACCCGGAACTGGCGGTCACCGAGGACAGAAAGAGCATAAAGAGCGGGACAACGATGGGCCATAGGGCGTAGTCGGTGTTGACCATCCCGCAGTCGGTAGCGATGGAGACCAGGTTGAAGCTGACATAGCGCAGGGCGGTCCAGTAGCTCGCGTAGACGTCGTTGAACCAGAGATAAGCGGCGCAGAACAGCGAACTCAGCAACAGGACCCCGAGCACCCCCCGGGCCTCCGGATCGCGCCAGATGGGCCTCAGACTGCGATGCCGCCAGACGGTGTAATGGGTGGCGAAGTTGATCGCCGCGAGCACCATGAAGACGATGATCACGATTTCGATGACCGGCGAGTCCCAGGCGCCGATACTCGCGTCCCGGGTCGAGAAGCCGGCCAGGCTCAAGGTCGAAAAGGCGTTGCAGACGGCGTCGAACCAATCCATGCCGGCGATCCGCAGCCCCAGGACGCAGGCCAGGGTGAGGCTCACATAGATGACCCAGAGTAGCGCCGCGGTATCGCCGATACGAGCGGTAAGCCGGTTGTCCTTGATGGGCCCCGGCACCTCCGCGCGCATGAGTTGCATACCGCCGACCCCCAGGAAGGGCAGGATCGCGACCGCCAGCACGATGATCCCCATGCCGCCCAACCAGCACAGGGCATGGCGCCACAGGTTGATGGAGGGCGCGATATCGTCGAGCCCCACCATCACCGTGGCCCCGGTCGTGGTGAGTCCGGACATGGTTTCAAAGAAGGCGTCCGTGAAGGAGAGCTGCTGGTGCAGCATCAGCGGCACGGTGGCGATCGCGGCGGTCAGGGTCCAGGCCATGGTAACCAGCATGAAGCCGTCGCGCGCCTTGAGCACCCGGCGCTCATGGCGGGTCGCCGCGACCATCAACAGACCGACCAGGACGCAGGCGAGCATGCTGAAGACGAAGGTCAGCAGGGTCCCGTCGTCGTAGATCAGGGCACAGGCGATGGGCAGCAGATAGGTCAGGCTGAACACCATCAACAGGCGCCCGAGGACGTTGGTGACCGACAGGACCGAATACATCAGAAGAACCCCAGACCGACCTGGAAATAGCGCTCCACCTTGGGCAGCAGGTCCTTGCTGATCACGAACAGGATCACATGATCCTCCGCCTCGATCACCACGTCGTGGTGGGCGATCAGGACGCGGCGCCGGTCGGCCCCACCCGCCATGGGTGCGGCCCCGCGCACGACGGCCCCCACCGTCACCCCCGGGGGCAGGTCCAGTTGCTCGATGCGCCGGCCCGCGACCTGGGAGGTACGGCTGTCCCCATGGACCACCAGCTCCAGGGCCTCCGCCGCCCCCCGGCGCAGACTGTGCACCGCGGCCACGTCACCCTTGCGCACCCGGGCCAGCAGGGAGCCGATGGAGATCTGGGCCGGGGAGATGGCGATGTCGATGCGGTCCGCCTGCACCAGATCGACATAGGCCCGCCGGTTGATCAGGGCCAGTACCCGGCGCGCCCCCAGGCCCTTGGCGAGCAGGGCGGAGAGGATATTGTTCTCGTCGTCGTTGGTCAGGGCGAGGAAGCAGTCCATGTCCTCGATCGACTCGGCCGCCAGCAGGTTCTCGTCCGTACCCTCCCCCACCAGCACCAGGGTGTGTTTCAGCGTCGCCCCCAGGGTCCGGGCGCGCGCCTCATCGGCCTCGACCAACTTCACCTTATAGCGATCCTGGGTGGCGCCGGCGAGCCGCTCCCCGATGTTCCCGCCCCCGGCGATGAGGATGCGCCGGGTCGGGCGGTCACGGCGCCGCAGTTCGCTCACCACCTGGCCGATGTCGCGGGTGGCGGCCAGGAAGAAGACCTCATCCCCGGCCTCGATCAGGGTCTCCCCGTCCGGGATGATGGGCTGATCGCGGCGATAGATGGCGGCGATGCGTGCGTCCACGGTGGGGATGTGGCGACGCAGGTCCGCCACCGGGTGCCCCACCAGGGTCCCGCCCGGGATGGCGCGCACCGCCACCAGGCTCACCAGACCGTCGGCGAACTCCAGCACCTGGAGCGCCTCGGGAAAGGCCAGCAACTGGACCAGGTAATCGGTGATGATCTGTTCCGGACAGATGCTGAAGTCCACCGCGAAGTTCTTCGCCTCCAGCAGTTCCGGGTAACGGGCATAGTCCGGCGAGCGCAGCCGGGCGATCTTGGTCGGGGTCTTGTAGAGGGTGGCGGCCGTGCGGCAGGCGCACAGGTTGGTCTGGTCGCTCTGGGTCACCGCGATCAACATGTCCGCATCGGCCATGCCGGCCCGTTCCAGGACCGAGGGCAGGGCGGCGTTGCCGACCACGGTGCGCAGGTCGAGCCGGTCCTGGAGACGCGCCAGGCGCACCAGGTCGGTATCGACGACCGTAATCTCGTTGGCCTCCGAGACCAGGCTCTCGGCCACCGAGGTACCGACCTGGCCGGCGCCGAGGATGACGATCTTCATTGGGTGGTCACATGAGGGATGAGGGATGAGGGATGAGGGAAATTGGCGGCGACACCTGCGCGGCGCGGGTTCTCAGCGTCGGCATCCTACGCCGTCAGGCGACCCGGGGCCACTGACAGCCACCGGACGGAAGCATCGCAGTTCAACGGCGCCCGGGCTATCATCTGCGCCACCCTGTCAGGTCCCAATCGGCGCCGCCTTGATACCGCCCATGCTCTGCGTCCCCGCCACCGGCACTCCGCGCCACCTGAGTCTGCCGGCCCTGACGCTGGTCACCTTGGTCGCCAACCTGGCGTGCAGCGGCCCCGCCGTGGCCGCAACACCAGGAGTTGCCGCCGCATCCATCCAGTTGTTCGGCATCCCATCCGAGTTCATCCTGTTTGCGGCCACCCTGTTGGGGGTCGCCGTCCTGCACCGTCACACCCTCGCGGTCGCCCTGACCGGGCTCACCGTCATCACCGCCTTCAAACTCGGCGTGACCGGATTCCCGGCGGGACCGGGCCTGACCGGGCTCATCGATCACCTGGGCCACGAGTGGGTGCTGCTCGCCAACCTGCTCGGCCTGCTGCTCGGCTTTGCCCTGCTGGCCCGCCACTTCGAGGACAGCCGGATCCCCTTGGTGCTGCCGCGCTTCCTGCCCGCCGGCTGGCCGGGCGGTTTTGTCCTCCTCGCCATGATTTTCGTGCTCTCGGCAGTGCTGGACAACATCGCCGCCGCCCTGATCGGCGGCACCGTCGCCGCCGGGGTATTCCGCCACCGTGTCCACCTCGGGTACCTGGCGGCGATCGTCGCGGCGTCCAACGCCGGCGGGTCCGGCAGCGTGGTGGGCGACACCACCACCACCATGATGTGGCTCTCCGGCGTGGCGCCGAGCGCGGTCCTGCACGCCTATGTGGCCGCCGGTGTGGCCCTGCTGGTATTCGGCATCCCGGCCGCCATCCAGCAGCACCGTTACCAGCCGGCCGCCCGGCAGGTACCCGCCGACACGGCGGTGGACTGGACCCGCCTGGGCATCGTGATCACGATCCTGGTCGCCGCCGTCGCCGCCAACGTGGCACTGAACCTACACGCCAAGGACCTGGCCGGCCGAGTTCCCGTGCTGGGGATGGCCGTGTGGGCGGCGATTCTGCTCACCGGGCTGATCCGCAAACCCGAGTGGGGCCTGCTGCCGCAGAGCCTCAAAGGGAGTCTCTTCCTGCTGTCGCTGGTGCTGTGCGCTTCCCTCATGCCGGTGGAACGGCTGCCGGCGGCCTCCTGGCCCTCCGCCCTGACGCTCGGGCTCGTCTCAGCCGTCTTCGACAATATCCCGCTCACCGCCCTGGCACTCAAACAGGGCGGCTACGACTGGGGCCTGCTCGCCTATGCGGTCGGCTTCGGCGGCTCCATGATCTGGTTCGGCAGTTCCGCCGGGGTGGCCATCTCCAACCTGTATCCCGAGGCGAAGTCGGTGTTGAACTGGGTGCGCCACGGCTGGCATGTGACCCTGGCCTATGTGCTCGGATTCGCGGCCCTGCTCCTGATCCTCGGCTGGCACCCCGGCACCGTCGGCGACACCCCACAGCGCTCGGACGCACCCATGACGAGGTCCCGATGATGAGGTGCCGATGATGCGCTTCCTGGTCCCCTGCGACGGCTCTGCCCAGTCCCTGCGGGCACTTAAGCATGTGGTCCGGCTCGCCGAGCGGCGTGAGCCCCCGCAGATCCACCTGCTCCACGTCCGTGAACCGGTCGACGCCTGGCAGGTTCGCGGTTTCCTCCACGAGGACGAGGTCACCCGCATCCAGCGGCACTGGTTCAGTTTAATTCCTGTTTACAAGACATTGAAATATATGTAATATATCTAGTTCGGCGCGGGTTTCCGTCACTTTTTGAATAAGTGAGAACTTCTTGAACGGACAATGGACATGCCCTCATTGCAATTCACAGAATTGTCGGCATCACAAGACGTATCAAACCGGTCATAACGGTACGCGTTTGCTGTGGCGATGTCAAAGTTGCAATAGGCTCTTTTCCGAGACCAAAGCCACCCTTATCGAGGGGCTCAGGAAACCGACCAGCTTCATCATTCAAGTGCTCAAAACGCGCACTGAGGGGATCGGCTTGAACGCCGCCTGCCGGGCCTTCGCGATTGCGAAGAATACGTTGCTCCTATGGGAGCGTCGCCTGGCCGATTGCAAGGATGTGCTGGTCATATATGCCCTGACGCACACCTTTATTGAGCAACTGATCGAAGGTGATGAGCTTTATACGAAAGTGAATAGGAATGTCCCCCCGGAGGATTGTGAAGGCTGGACGATCGTACTGATGGAAAGGGCAAGTCGATTTATCTGGGCGCTTCAGTGCGGGAAAAAGGATCGCAGCCTATTTTCATATGCCATACAAATACTTAGAGATGTCATCCTGCGTACTGGCGATGTCACTCTAGTCACCGACGGGGAACGTCGGTATGGCAATCTCCTGTTTGAAATTTGCCACGAAGTATTGCGAACCGGAAAACGCGGCCGCCCACCGAAAGTGCTTCGTCGCGGTGTGAAGGTGCGCCTTAAGAATAAAGGGAAAGGAACTGATAGAACGGGGCACTCGCGTCCCAAATACGAAACCCCTCATCCGGAGCATCCAGAAACCGATCAAGATGTGACGCCAGCCGATATTCATGCTAATCATTTGGAAGCATCGAACGCTTCATTTCGGCGAAAGAATTCTGCTTATCGCCGCCGAACGAATACGTACGCGAAGAGCATTTCTGGTTTGCAAAGAACATTGGATATGTTGTGGATTGTCCATAACTTTATTCGCAGCCACTTCACGACAAAACAGGTTCCTGCGGTGGCTCTGGGGATTCTCCAGCAGGGACTCTCGTGGGATGAGGTCCTTAGAGTTCGACAGCCCAGGTTATAAAAATACTACAAAAACATAAGGATAAGGAAGAACCAAACTGAACCAGTGCCCATCCAGCAAAGCGAGGGCGAGGAGGACCTGCGCAGCGCCCGCGAGCTGCTCGATCAGGCCGGGGTCGCCTACACCGCCCGGGTGGTCACCGGACCCATCGCGGAGACCATCGCCGAGTTCGCGACGCAGCAGGGGTGCGACCACATCGTCATGGGCACCCACGGGCGCGGCGGGCTGGCGACGCTGTTACTTGGCTCGGTTGCCGCCAAGGTCGTCCATCTGTCCACGCTGCCTGTGACCCTGGTGAAATAGCCCCCGGCAGTTGGCTCCAGGACCTCCGCCGCGATCGACGCCTCTCTGCCAACGCTGCGCCCCCTTACCTGCAACCGTCACCGGGGTCGCGATTGGGGCCGCGTTCCGGCCAGTGCCTCAAAGCCGGAGATGACGTCGAACAATTCTTCGTCGATCGCGCCCTGGCGCAAGCGGTGGAACTTGCCGTTGAGGGCCTCCAACAACTCGTCGATATTCTTCTCGGCGCGCTGCATCGCCGCCAGACGGCTGGCGTTCTCGCTCGCCAGCGACTCGGCACAGGCGCGAAAAAGCGAGACGAAGAGATACTCGCGCATCAGCGCGCTCAGAGTCGCGGCTCCGGTACCAATAACTTCGGGGAGGTTCCCGGTCGGCCAGGGGAGCGCGGCAAGCCGGCCTTGCCAGGCGTCGTCCAGCGGCAACAGCCGCTGGTTGACGGGCGCATAGCCGGCGCCGGACGCGGGACGGTTGTAGTACAGATCGAGCTGCGCGACGCGCTTCCCCCGGACCTCGCTCGCGACCAGGATCTGCCCGATGAGCGGGGTGATGGCCGCGACCGAGCCCGGCACGGCGAACCGGCCCTCCACCGGCAGACCGGCATCGGTCAGGCGCGCATGGACACGCTCACCGACTGCCCAGACCAGCGGCCGGTCGGTCAGGGCAGCCAGGGCCCGCACCGCATAGTCGGTCACCACATCGTTGAATTGGCCCACCAGCCCCTGGTCGGAGCCAAACACGATCCCGCCGATCCGGTTCGTATCCCGGCCCCTATCCGGTTCGACCAGCGTCCCGGTCAGCGCCGCGTCCGCCCCGCTGCCGCGGAAACAGACGCTCAGGCCCAGCTCCACCGTGCGCGCATAATCGCCCAAAGCGCGCACCGCCTGTTCGTACTGGCCGATACTGGACGCGGCCAGGGTCTTCATGGTGCGGACGACGGATTGGAGATCGCCGGCGCTCCTGATCTGGCGGCGCAGGCTGGCGGTGCTGTCGCTCATCGGGCCGCGCGTCCGTCTTGGTGTGCGCCGACGAATACCACCGGTGCGGTTGCGAGCACTTCGCGTACCCGCGTCAGCCGGTTGCCGAGCCGTGCCCGGTCGTGTGGAGAGTCGATCGTGCGCTCGGCCGCCTCGGCGATCTCTTCGACGGTCACGTCCAAGGTGATCAGCAGGGTGGCGAGCGCTACGGCATCCAGCACCATCACGGCCGGAACGAACCAGAAGCTCGAGCGTTTGGCTTGCCACCAATAGTGCAGTTTCGGGAGCATGGGCTTTGACCTTTTCGTCATGGCGGGCTTGCTTCGGTCGGTTGCCCGGGGGCCGCCGTGTCCGGCACGCGGGCGGCCCCGCCCGGAGCACTCGGCACCGCCGACGGCTGGAATCCGGTGAGCGCCCGGCCGGCCAGGTCGATGAGCGCCTGCCGATCTCCGTCGCGCAAAGCCCCGGCGCCGGCCAGGCGCTCGCGAAGCGCGTCCGGGATCGTCGCCGCGGCCGCCTGCACCGCTTGCTCGGCCGCAGTCATCCGCTCGAGGTCCACCGTGTCGAAGAGCCCCGCGGTCAGGGCCAGCAGGACGGCGAGTTGCGCCGGCACCGCCACCGGGGCGAGCTCCGACTGCTTGAGGCAGGCGCGGATGCGCTGCCCATGCGCGATGATCGCACGGGTCGGTTCATCCACCCGGGCACCGAACCGGGCAAAGGTCTCCAACTCCTCGAACTGCGCGAAGCGAAGCTTGAGATCGCCCGCGACCGCGCGGTAGACCGCCCGTTGCGCCTTGCCGCCGACGCGCGAGACTGACTTGCCGACATCGACCGCCGGCAGCACGCCCAATGCGAACAGCGAGGGCGACAGATAGACCTGCCCGTCGGTGATCGAGATCAGATTGGTCGGGATATAGGCCGAGATGTTCTCGGCCTCGGTCTCGATGATCGGCAGGGCCGTGAGCGAGCCCCCGCCGCGCTCTGGACTCAGGTGCGTGGCACGCTCCAGCAGGCGCGAGTGGATATAGAAGATATCGCCGGGGAAGGCCTCGCGGCCGGGCGGGCGGCGCAGCAACAAGGAGAGCTCGCGATAGGCGCGGGCATGGTGGGTGAGGTCGTCGTAGACGATCAGCACGTCGCGCCCGCGCTCCATGAAATGCTCGGCAATGCTGGTCGCGGCATAGGGGGCGATGTAGGCGAGACCCGGCGCGTCGTTGCCCTCGGTCACCACCACCACGGTATAGTCCAGGGCACCCTGCTCCCGCAAGGTGGCCACCGCCTTGGCGATGCTGGACGCCCGCTGACCGATGGCGCAATAGACACACAGGACATCCTGGCCGCGCTGGTTGAGGATGCTGTCGATCGCAATGGTCGTCTTGCCGGTCTGGCGGTCGCCGAGGATCAGCTCGCGCTGGCCGCGGCCGATGGGAATGAGTGCATCAATGACCTTGAGCCCGGTCTGAAGCGGGACGGTGACGGGCGCGCGGTCCATGATGGCCGCCGCCGGGCGCTCGATCGGCAGGCGCTCATCGCTGCGCACCGGCCCCTGACCATCGAGCGGCCGGCCGAGCGGGTCGATGACGCGCCCCAGCAGGCCATCGCCGACGGCCACGTCCATGACCCGGCCGGTGCGCTCGACCAGGGCCCCGGCGTGCAACTGCCAGTAGTCCCCGAGCAGCACGACACCGATCGCGTCCGCGTCCAGGTTGAAGGCGATGCCGAAGACCTCGCCGGGAAACGCCAGCAGCTCCTCGAAGCCGACACCGGGCAGGCCGGCGACCGTGGCGATGCCGGTGGAGACGGTCGCGATGGTGCCGACCTCGTGTGGGGTCAGTTGCGGTGCGAATGTCCCTGTCGCCTGACCGATGGCGCTGAAGGTTTGGTCTAAGAGGGTCTGGAGGGGGTGAGTCATTGGTCAGTACTTCATGGCCCCAAGGATAAGGACTGCAAAGAAAAGGACTTCAAGGACTACAACGACAACTGAGCCAATCAGTCCTTGGAGTCCTTGGAGTCTTTAGATCCTTGAAAGTATAACTGCTTATCCAGCAGATCCCCAACCCCCAGCTCCAGTGACCGCAGATAATCCGCAATGCTCCAGCCGATCCGTTGTCCATTCGAGGTCAGCTCGATCCCGCCGACCAGATCCGCCCCGGTTTCGAATCGCACCTGCACCTCGGTGGCGAAGGTGCTGTCGAGCGCCGTTTGAATCGCTGCCTGCTGCGTCGCGGGCAGGTCGAAGGCGCTGCGCACGCAGGCCGGGTCGGTCGCCGTCTTCAGCGCCTTGGCAAACACCGCGTGGGCCGCGCCGTCCATCGCCCGCAGCCGCTCAATAAAGACCGCGACCAGCCGCTCTTCCAGACTGGCCCCGGCGAGATCGGCCAGCGTCTTGCGCACAATGGCGAAGACCTCCTGCACAGTCCGGCGCCGCAGTGCCTGATCGAGTCGATCGGCCTCCTGTCGCAGCGCGTCCTGTCGTTGGGCCCGCACGGCATCGGCGGCCTGCCGGGCCTCTTCCAGGAGCCGCAGACGTTGCGCCTTCGCCTCGTCCATCGCATGCGCAAAAAGGGCTGCACGCTGCTGATCGAAGGCTTCGTTCTTGTGCTGGAAGGTCTCGCGCTCGTGCTGCGCCTGCGCCCGTTTCGCATCGGCGTCCGCCAGCTCGGCGGCGATCCGCCGCTCCCGCTCGTCGATGGCGTGAAGGATCGGTTGGTAGAGGAAGCGCCTCAGCAACCACACCAGGACAAGAAAATTGATCGCCTGCGCACCGACGGTGAACCAATCGATGAGCATGGACTATTTCCCGGCGGCCTGGGCGATGGCGAGGTTCCAGAAGGGGTTGGCGAAGATGAGGATCATAGAGACCACAAAGCAATAGATAGCGGTGGACTCGATCATCGCGAGCCCGACGAACAGGGTCCGGGTGATGGTGGCGGAGGCATCGGGCTGTTGCGCCAGCGCCGTCAGCGCGGTGGCGACCGCGCGACCCTCTGCCAGCGCGGGGCCCATGGTGCCGAAGCCGGTGGTGAGACCAGCGATGACGATCGACGCGACGGCAATGATGGTGAAGCTGTCCATGGTGGTCCTCGGGTTGATTCGGAGTTGGCTCAAGTGCCGGGCGCCGGCTTGCGCGAACGGGTCGCCGCGGCGATGTAAACAGCGGCCAGGATGCTGAAGATGTAGGCCTGCACCATGCCGGTGAGCAGCCCCAGCGCCGTCATGAGGATCGGGAAGAGGAAGGGCGTGATGGTGAGCAGAATGGCAATGATCATCGCGCCGCTCATCATATTGCCGAACAGACGCACCGCCAGGGCCAGGGTCCGTGAGACCTCGCTGATGATGTTGAAGGGTAGCATCATGAAGGTCGGCTCCATATAGGACTTGAGATAACCACCCACGCCTTGGTCGGCGATGCCGAAGGCGGGCACGGCTACGAGGACACAGATCGCCAGTGCCGTCGTGGTCGAGAGCGAGCCCGTCGGCGGTTCATAGCCGGGGATGACCGTGGCCAGGGCCGCCGCGGCGACGAACAGGAAGAGGGTGCCGAGAAAGCCGAGATACTGTCTCGGCTGGCGCAGCCCGACCTCCTCGATCTGCCGTTCGATGCCCGTGACGATGATCTCCAGCAGGTTCTGCCAGCGCGAGCGGGTCAGCTCGGTGGAGAGGCTGCGCGTGATGAGCTTGGAGCCGACGGCGAGCACGAACATCAAGCCCCAAGTGAACGCAATGGTGGCATTGAGCTTGATGAACCCGTACTGCCAGAAGATCGTCTGATCAGGACTCAAGTCCACGGTTTGCCTCCTGGGTACTTGCCGCGCGACTGCCTGCGGCGGGGCGCGCCGCCATCCGGGTCAGGGCCAGGCGGGCGCTCACGAATCCGAGCAGACACGCAAGCATTCGCTCCCAATGACCCGCCCCGACCAGATAAAACCCGGCCAGTACGATAGCAGTGCGCAGCACCAGGCTGCCCAAGAGCCACCGACCCGGTCGCGGGGACTGAAGGCCCTTGCGTAGCGTCCACCACAGAGCGCCGAAGAAGATCGCCCCGAGCACCAGGCCCGCGACCCCCGCCAGCGCGAGCGCCAGCGGCTCATTCATCGCGCCCCTCCTGCTCTTCCCGCATGGCCCGCTCCTCTTTGGCCACCCAATGCCAGGCGTTGAAGCAGCCGAGCGTCAATCCGCCCACCAGGAGCGCCAACGCCCAGGAATGGGTGCCCGGGAACTGTTTGTCGATCCAGAGCCCAAGCGCCGCGCCGAGCAGTGTCGGCACGACCACCGACCAACCGATCAACCCCATCATGCCGAGGCCGAACCAGACCCCCGGCGTCGGGTTGCGCTGCGCCTTGAGCTTGCGCGCGGCCTTGGCGCCGACGGTCCCGGCGAGGTCCGCAGTGGTGTGCGACGGTCTCCCGCGAGGATCGTCATTCATGTTGAAGGCTCATGAACCGGCGCAGAACGCCCGTTTCCAGTCTTGCCATGACCGAGCGCAGACCCTGCTCCTGCGCGTCCAGGGTCAGAAACTCCTGCTCGATCGCCGCGCGCAATTGGCCGAGGTCAGCGCCGCCGATCGCCCGGCGCACCGAGACCAGTACGGTCGGGCCGGTCTTGACCAGCACCCCCTCGTCCACTGCGAGATAGGCCTCGCCATCGGCGTCGGTGGCGTAGGTCAGGATGCCGGGGGCCAGCGCCGCGACGCAATCGAGCCGGTGCGGCAAGAGCCCGAAGGCACCCGCGCGCGTCTCCGCGACGATGCGCGTCACGCCGGTCCGATCGGCGAAGACCTGGAACGGCAGCAGCACCTTGAGATTCATGGCGTCTTCTCCTGCAGCTTCGCTTTCGCCTTGGCCTCATTCACGGACCCGATCATATACAGGGCGGCCTCCGGCAGGTCCTTGAACTCATCGTTCAAGATGCGTTCGCAGCCGTCCAGCGCGTCTTCCAGGCTCACGAGCTTGCCGGAGAGGCCGGTGAATTGCTCGGTGGTAAAAAAGGGCTGGGTCAGGAAGCGCTCCAGGCGGCGCGCGCGGGCGACCAGATTGCGGTCCGCGGGCGTGAGCTGCTCCAGGCCGAGCATGGCGATGATGTCTTTGAGCTCCGCGTATTGCGCCAAGGTGCGGCGAATGTCCCGCGCCAAGGCATAATGACGTTCCCCCACGATGCCTGGCGTCACCATCTTTGAGCTGGATTGAAGCGGGTCGATGGCGGGGAACAGCCCCTCGCTCGCCCGCTTGCGCGACAACACGATGGAGGCGGAGAGATGGGAGAAGGTATGCACCGCGGCCGGGTCGGTAAAGTCGTCCGCCGGCACATAGACCGCCTGGATCGAGGTGATGGCGCCGGTAGCGGTGTTGGCGATGCGCTCTTCCAACCCGGCCAGCTCGGTGCCCATGGTGGGCTGATAGCCGAGGCGCGAGGGCATCTGGCCCATCAGCCCGGAGACCTCCATGCCGGCCTGAATGAAGCGGAAAATATTGTCGATGAGCAGCAGCACGTCGCGATGCTCGTCGTCGCGGAAATACTCGGCCATGGTGAGCGCCGCGTGCCCGATCCGGAACCGGCTGCCCGGCGGTTCGTTCATCTGGGCGAAGACCATCACCATGTTCGGCAGTACGCCGGCGTCCTTCATCTCGCGGTAAAGCTCCTCGCCCTCGCGACAGCGCTCGCCAATGCCGCAAAAGAGGCTGACGCCATCCTGATGCCCGATCATGTTGTGGATCATCTCGGTCAGGAGCACCGTCTTGCCGACGCCCGCCCCGCCGAACAGCCCCGCCTTGCCGCCGCGCTCCAGCGGCATCAGCACGTCGATGACCTTGATGCCCGTTGCAAAGACCTCGGACTTGGTGGAGCGACGTGCCAGCGGGGGCGGGGCCTGATGCACACAACGCCACTGGATCCGGGTCGGCGTCGGCTGGCAGTCGATCGCGTTGCCGAAGACGTCGAACATCCGACCGAGTATCCCTTCGCCCACCGGCGCCTTCAGTGGTCCGCCAGTGTCCTCTACGACCATGCCGCGGGCCAGACCCTGGGTCGGCGTCAAGGCGATCCCGCGCACCTGATGGGCATCGCGCTGGGCCAACACCTCGATGACGATCTGCCGCTGCGGCCCCGCACGCAAGACCGTATGGATCGACGGTAGTCGAGTCTCGAAGCTCACATCCACGACGCTGCCGCGCACCGCGACGACCAGGCCGGTATTGGCCGACTCGCCGGGATTGGCAGGCGGCGGGCGACGATCCGGCTCAGGCGCGCTCACCGCGTCGGTCATCGTTGCACGTGTCGAGGAGCAATCGGGATTCATTTGCGCTTATTCGCGTTCATTTGCGGCCAAATACTCTCTTGGCGCAAACGCTGCGCTTCCACTCCGGTGCTCGGTCAATTCTCCATAAAACGCTTCAGCAATGCCTTCTTCAGCTCTTCATACTCCTTCCTGTCGATCAACCCGCCCTTGTAGAGTCCTTCCGCCTCCTTCAGCTTACCCTTGAGTCCATCACCGACCGACGGGCCGACAGCGGGTTCCTTGACGGGAGCGACCGCATCGACCGCTCGCGCCGACGAGGGAATCTTGAGCTCCAGGCCGACATTGAGGACATTAGCGTATTTCACCGTATCGCGGTTGGCCGCATAGATGATCGGCCAGCGTGTGGGATCGCCGTAGAACTGCAACGCAATCCGCGACAGGGTATCGCCCGGCTTGACCACATAGGACGTCAGGGTGCCGCCCTTGATCGCTTCAGGCTCCAGGCCTGGATCAAACTTGGAGTATTTGCCGATCAGCCGGGCCAGCTTGCCGTCGGCCTTCATCCGGGACAGAACGTCATTGACATAGTTGAGCAGATCCTGATCCCCCTTGGCCACCCCGATCCCGTACTGATCCGCGGACAGGGTGCCGTCCAGGACATAGAGATCGGGGCTCTGGGCGGCCGCGTGGTCGAGAAAGACCTTATCGTTGATCAGCGCATCCGCCTTGCCGCTGCGCAGGGCGCCGTAGGTCTCGGCCGTCCCCGTCACGAAGAAGAAATCGGCGTCCGGCACCAGTTCGCTGATGAGCCGCTCGCCGGTGCTGCCGCGGGTCGCGGTCACGGTCTTACCGGCCAGGTCCTTATAGCCCCGGATCTTGGCCCGGTCGCCGGCCCTGATCATGACGGCCAGCCCGGTCGTAAAATAGGGATTGGAGAAATCGATGACCTCAAGCCGTTCTCTGGTAATGGAAAAGCTGGAAATCACTACGTCGACTTTCTGCGCAAGGAGCACCTCTTCGCGGAATTTCGACCCGGCCAGAATCACCCACTCCGGCTTGACACCAAGCGCATCGGCCAGGGCCCTCCCGAGATCGGGGTCGATACCGACCAACTCCCCCTTCTGGTCCCGGTACTGGATGGGCGGGATATCCTCCCGGATACCGATCTTGAGCACCCCGCTGTCCCTGATCTGCGCCAGACTGCGCGCCTGAGCGCCGTTGCCGCAGAGCAGGAGCGGCACCAGCGTCAATGCCATCAGCAACCAAACAGATCGATTCAGCGGCTTCATCGTCTTGCGCCCCTCATGGTGATGCCGGGCCCGCATCGCGGCAGGTCCGAAATCCGATGTAGTGTTGATAATTCTGCCGGGTGCCGAGCCGGTTCACGCGCTTCAGATCGGCGGCGGCGTGATCGGCCTTGTTCCAATACCAGTAGCCGCCCGCGAACGCGGCCTCGTCGGACCCCGAGTCGACCCATTCGCTGACGTTGCCGACCATATTGAGCAGCCCATGGCTGTTCCTGTCGCGCTCATCGCTAACCGGGCGGGGGCGGTCCATGGTGTCGCCGCTGAGATTGGCGGCCGACGGGTCCCGCACCTGCCCCAGGGCGAAGAGCCACTCCCCTTCCTTACACAGTCGTTTCCCGCCACTCTCGGCAAACCGTCGGGCATCCTCCCAGGTGACATCCACCACGGGCATGTCATTGGTGAAACCCTTGGGCGTCTTGTAGCCGGGGGCCCAAGCCTTGAAGGCCGCGATGCTGACCTCCGTCTTGTCGATCCAGAAATCGGCGACCCGGACCATCCCTTCGTCAGCCGGTGCCGCCGGGGCCGGCTCCGGGGAACCAGGTTCCACCCTGGCCGCGGGGGGCGGCGGTGGCGCGGCAAGGTCCGCGGGCTCGGCGGGGGTCGGTGTCACCGGCGTGTCGGTCGGAGCCGGCTTGCCTCCCAACAATTTCATCGCGCCGAAGCCGAGGGCACCGAGCACCAGCAAGGCCATCACCGCCAAGGCGATCACACCACCGATCGGTCGTGCGCGACCAGCCCCCTGGTCGCTCACCAAGAGCTCCCTGCCGCATTCGGGGCAGAGGGCATCAGCACCGTCGGGAATCGTTATCGCGGCCCCCGTATCGGCCTTGGAGCAATTTCCGAATCTGGTGCACTTGCCTATTCGCTCGGCCATCGCTGATCTCCACATCCCCAAAGCTGGTGGCAATTGTCGTTGAACTGGGTCGAAAAACGGCCGGGGAACGGCAACCAGGACGGACAACCCTCCATCCACTCAACTGCCCGCGACCGCGACTGCCGCCGATCTTAGCCCCGCGCGGGGCGAGCGGCAAGGGCGTTCGCAGCGCCCCACCGGGGCCTCGCGGGACAGCGGATGCGCCGCGCGGGCGGGCGGGTGCGATCAGCACTGATGGAGTGACCGAGATCCCGGGTACGCCGTCGTTGTCGTTGTCGTTGTCGTTGTCGTTGTCGTAATCGAATATTCCGACCACGATTACGACAACGACGCCCGGACCATGAGAACGTCCGGTAGCTGTAGCTGTAGCTGTAGGGTACGCATCGCGTACCCGGCTCCGGCGGTCGTGGCAGCTTGGCGGGTACGCGATGCGTACCCTACGACATGTACGTTAACACATCAGTTGTGATCGAACCCAGGGCGGGCGATGGGCTGGCGGGAGCGACCCGGTTGCTCGATAATGAGGCATCGTCTCGTCCCCGTCCCCGAGGCCGGACCCGCCTTGCCGACCCGGTGCCCACGGCGACCGCACCGACCGGCAAACCGCGGCTCGCCGCTTCAGCCCCCGCGTTCACCCGGATGAGTACCCCGCCCGGGCCGCCTGACGGCCGTCGGTCGCCACCCGGCCACTTCACACTGTTCAACCCTGAGAATCGGACATGAAGAACCACTTGGTCATCGGTCTGGGCGGCACCGGGGGCAAGATCCTCCGCGCCCTGCGCAAGAACGTCTTTCAGGAATGGCGCGGGGGCGAACCCGACCAGGTGCGGCTGCGCTATCTCTATGTCGATTCCAGCAAAGAGATGATGGCTATCGACGACGCCACCTGGCGGATTCTCGGGGAGAGTGTACAACTGGCCACCCGCAGCCAGCTCTTGATTACGGGCGGCAATCTCAATCAGATTCTCGACAATATCAGCGGGCATCCGAATATCCAACCCTGGATCGGCAGCCGGGACCAATGGAAGGACATTCTCAACAGCATCGTCGGGGAGACCCTGGGCGGCCAGAAGCGTCGGCTCGGGCGCTTTCTGTTCGCGTGCAAGGCGCGCCAGTTCAAAGACCAGATCAAACAACTGGCCGGCGAGCTCACCACCGGCGGTGACGCCAGTGTGACCTTCCACCTGTGCTGCGGCCTGGCGGGCGGTACCGGCAGCGGCGCGGTGATCGATGCGGTGGCGCAGATTCGGGCGCTCTACCGCGACCCCAAGATGTACCGCATCGTCGTTTACGCCCTGCTGCCCGAGGAGATTCCCAATCCGAATTGGGATACGGGCAATTATCACGCCAACGGCTATGCCGCACTGGTCGAGCTGAACGCGCTCAGCGTCGGCGCCTATCAACCCCACGATCTTGCGGAGCGCGGCGAGCGTCTTGCACTCAGCGATCCGTTCAACGGCTGTTACCTATTTTGTAATCGCAACGAAAACGGCCTGCAGGTCGATGTCGACAAGACACTGCCCGGCATCCTCGCCGATTTCCTGTTTCAGAAGCTGATGGCCGTGCGCAACGCCGAGGCGATGAAGCTCCTGGAGAAGATGGAGAATGCCGAGAACGGCGACGGCACCCCGGAGACGCGCACAGGCGGCACCACGCCCCTACGCTCAAAGCGGTTTCTCACCTTCGGCATCAAGCGCCTGGCCGTGCCCGAGGGCGAAATCCGCGAATATCTCACCTATCAATTCGCCCGCCAGGCCGCCCTGCAACTGCGCTACAACAACTGGGACGATACCTTCGGCTTTCGGGACGAACCGCGTAATCAGGATTTCGGCGAGTTCGTCCGCGACCAGCAAACGCTGGAGCGCTGGTCGCTGACCGACGAGCACCTGACCCTGTCGCGCGGCATCCTGCCCGAGGAAATCAATAACAAGAAATGGAAGCCCATCGTCAAGGAGTGGCTCGACCTGCTGCCGCAGCTCATGGGCCTGGTGCAGACCCTGGACAACAAGGTCTGGATCAACGAGATCGATAAGCTGATGGCGCAGGGTTTCGACGACAACTACCGCGGGCTGGGGGTACGCAAGTTCTACGAAACCAAGCTGCAGGCACGCAAGGACCATGTCCGCGAATTGCGCCGCCGGGTCGAGGGCGAATTGTTCGACGAATGGAAGAACGGCGTCAAGTCGATGCAGGACATTGCCCGCTGCCTGGGCGCTCTGAGCGCCGCGCTGCAAGAGCGGCTGGCGGCGGCCGACGATCGGATCAGCCGCGCCAAGAGCGCGAGTGCCGACGCCGAGCAGAAGGTCGCGGCCAACCGCGTCGCCTATGCCAACGTCGGTCTGGTCTCGCAGTTGCTCGGCAAGCGCCGCGGCCTGCTCGACGCCGAGGGCGAGGCCCTGCGCGAACTCTATACCGCCCGCACCCAGGTGGAGGCCTGGGCCTTCGCCAAGCGTCTGCTGCAGGAGGCGATCAGCGAGTTCAATGCCTTGGCGAGCGATGTCGCCGCCTGCACCAGGCTGGTGGACGACTCGATCAAGGAATTCCAGGAGCGGATCGACGCGCGCTGCAATGATGGCGCAACGCCGGACCTGCGCCAACCGCTGGTGCGCTTCTACAATGCGGAAAACGTTCGGCTCTTCGGTCGTGAACTGGAGAAGGACCGCGGCGAGCAGACGCGACAGGCCCAGGCGGTGCGCGTCGCCCTGATCGAGCAGTTCGCGGCCGATCCGACCTTTTCCGCCTTCCAGGCACGGATCAGCCGCCAGCGCTTCTTCGACGTCTTGGAACAGCAATGCGCGGCCAGCTCCCAGAGCGCGCACGACGCCCTGGTTTCATCCAGCCGTGAGCGGCGCCCCCTGCTCGGGGTCAACATCATCGGCCAACTGGAACGGGAGTATTCCGGGCGCAGCGACGAATTGAAGAAGTTCATCCACGACCTGGTCAACCAGGCGGGTAATTTTCTTGAATTCGACCCCCAGGCCGTGGTGCTGGGCGCCGCCAAGACCAAGGTGTCCCAGTTCCTGGTCATACTCCCCAAGGCACCCGATCTGGCGCAGTTCGGCGAGGCGCTGGAGGCCCTGTTCCGCGACAACTTCCGGGGTGACGTGCCGGTGGACATCATCCGCAGCGAGACCAATCTGAACGAGATCACCCTGCTCGGGCTGACCAATCTGTTCCCCTTGCGCTACGCCAAGGCCACCCGCTTTCTCAAGGAGCAATACGAGCGGCGTATCGCCCAGGGCGGCAATCCGGAGCGCATCCGCCTGGAATTGAACGGCGAAGGCGACGGTACCCAGTGGCCCGCAATCCTGTTGGCCGATGAACGCGCCCAGCGCGACCAGGCGCTGCCGGCCCTGCTGCTGGCCAAGGCCCTGGGGCTGATTGCCGCGGTGACCAGCCCGACGACCGGTATCAGCGAACTCTACCTGATCGGCGAGGACGCCGATGGTCTGCCGGTGCGGACCCGCCTGGGCAAGGGACTGCCGGAGGTCTTCGAGGGCATTGATCTCACCGCCGCCCAAGGCCTCGTCGATGCGGTCCAGGCGCGGTTGAGTCAGGACGCCTTTCGCCATGTGGACCAGCGGACCGCGCTCCAGGCGGCCGTGCGCGACGAGTTGAAAGCGGTGCTGGCCGAACGGCGCAACGATTTTGAAGACCCCGTTTACCGCCGCTTCGAGGCCGCCGCACGGGCCGCGATTCAAGCCCTCAAGAACGATTGATCGATACCTTTGACGCGGGACACCAGACACGATGAAGATCCAATCGGCAATGCTCGGGTTGGCACTGGTGCTCGGTATCCGGGGCGCGGCGGCGCTGGACCCGAGCGGCACCGTGCAGGTCACACCGCACAACGGGCGCAATGTCGGCACGGTGCCGGCGAAATTGGCGGTGTTTTACGCCGGGGTCCGCGGGCAGCCGGTGACCGAGAAGGCCATGCCCGCGCAGTGACCAAAGGAGCGCGGGCGTCCCGCCCGCGCGCGTGGCGCCGGGCCACGGGACGCCCCGGCTCCTCAGCCCCGCCGACGGTGCCACAGGATATAGCCGCCCAGGGTGAGTCCGACGAAGACCAGGACGGCGCCCGTGACCAGGGGCAGATTATCCCGCAACAGGTCCTCGTTGCCGCCGATGAACCACCCCATGGCGATCAGTACCAGGGTCCACAGACCCGCGCCCAGGCTGGTATAGATGCTGAAGGTCAGCAGATTCATGCGCGTCAGCCCGGCCGGCAATGAGATCAGGTGACGGATGCCCGGGATCAGGCGCCCGGTGAAGGTGGAGATGGCCCCATGGCGGGCGAAGAAGGCATCGGTCTTGTGCAACAGCGGCGGCCGCACGAAGAAATAGCGTCCATAGCGCTCCAGGAAGGGCCGCCCGACCAGCAGCGCGAAGCCGTAATTGATAAAGGCCCCGGCCAGGCTCCCGAGGGTGGAGGCGAGGAAGATCAGGGGCACGCTCATCTGTCCCTGATAGGCGAGATAGCCCGCCGGGATCACCACCAACTCGCTCGGCACGGGCAGGACGGTGGACTCCAGTGCCATGAGGATGAAGATGCCCGCATAGCCCCAGTCATGGACGGTGAGCAACAGCCAATTGATGAATTCGTGCAGCATGTCAGACCCCTCCCGCGAGCGTGCTGTGACGGCGCGAATAGGTGAAGTAGATGAGGAGCCCCAGTGCCAGCCAGACGCCGAAGCGCAGCCAGGTCACCAGCGGCAGGCTGGCCATCAGATAGAGGCAGGAGGCGGCCCCCAGGAGCGGGATCAGCGGCGAGAACGGGGTGCGGAAGGGGCGCGGCAGGTCCGGATGCGTATAGCGCAGGACGAGCACCCCGACCGACACCAGGAAAAAGGCGGCCAGGGTCCCGATGTTCACCAGTTCCGCCACGTCCCCGATGGGGGTGAGCCCGGCAATGGCGGCCATCAGGAGCCCGCTCGCCGCGATGACCCGTATCGGCGTCTGGGTGCGGGGGTTGACCCGGGCGAAGAGCGGCGGCAGCAGACCGTCCCGGGCGATGGCGAGGAACACCCGGGTGAGCCCGTAATACAGGACCAACATGACCGTGGTCAGGCCGGCGATGGCCCCCGCGGCGACCAATCCGGCGCCCCAGGGATAGCCCAGCCGCAGTACCACGTCCGCCACCGGTGACCCGACGTTGAGCGTGGCGTAGGGCACCACCCCGGTCAGGAGCCCGGCCACCAGGATATAGATCAGGGTGCAAACCGCAAGCGACACCAGGATGCCGATGGGCAGGTCGCGTTGGGGGTTGCGCGCCTCCTCCGCCGCGGTGGAAACCGCGTCGAAGCCGACATAGGCGAAGAAGATCAGGGCCGCCCCGCCCATCACGCCGCTCCAGCCAAAGGGCATGAAGGGACTCCAGTTGGCTGGATTCACATGGGAGACGGCGATGGCGATGAAGACCCCGATCGCCAGGAGCTTGATCAGGACCATGGCGGCGTTGAAGCGCGCGCTCTGGCGCACCCCCAGCGTCAGCAACAGCCCCAGGATCAGGACGATGGCGGCGGCCGGCAGATTGATCAGCCCGCCCTCCAGCGGACCCTTGAGCAACCCCGCGGGGAGCGCCAGCCCCATCGCCTGGAGTGCGTTGTTCATGTAGGCCGACCAGCCGATGGCCACCGCCGAGACCGCGACCGAATACTCCAGGATCAGGTCCCAGCCGATGATCCAGGCGACCAGTTCCCCCAGCCCGGCATAGCTGTAGCCGTAGGCACTGCCGCAGCCGCCGATGGCCGCGGCCAGTTCCGCATAGGCCAGGGCGGCGAAGGCACAGGCAAACCCGGCGACCACGTAGGACAGGACGATGGCCGGGCCCGCGTAGGTGGCCGCCGCGACCCCGGTGAGGACGAAGATCCCGGCGCCGATGATGGCCCCGACGCCGAGCAGCGTCAGGTCCACCGGCCCCAGGACCCGCCGCAGGCCGGTGTCGACCAGGTGGTGGTCGGCGTTGATCGTCTTGGTACGCAGCAGTCCGGTCATGTGCGCCTCCGATGGCGAGTGGAAAAAAGGGCGGATCACGCCGGAGCCTCGGCCGGGCGATCACGCGTGCAGGGTGTGCGCGGGATGGCCCGCGCCTGGACCGGCTGGTGCACCCGTTGGTGGCGCCCGTGAACCGGGTGCTCCTGAGCAGGGCGTCCTTGGGTCGGCAGGCGCCCCCGTCGCCCCCCAACCCATTAGCGTATCAGTGTTGGCGCCCTGCAAACTACAGAAGTGTTCCATGGGCGCGGCAATCACCGCCCCCGGTCCACCGCGGGAAGCCACCAGGACAGTCGTTGGCTGGGTCTAGCGTACCAGCACGATCAGTTCCTTGGGGCCGTGGACGCCATAGGTCAGGGTCTGCTCGATATCGGCTGACTTGGAGGGGCCGGTGATCAGGAGCGCGTTGGTCGGCATACCCCGTGCCCACCCCTGGGCCTGGAGCAGTTCGGCGAAGGTGCTGCAGATCGTGTCGGCGTCCAGCAGGACCACATGGATCGAGGGCACCAGGGAGAGCAGGCGGGGCTCGTGCGCATCGGGCCACAGCACCAGGCTGCCGGTCTGCGCCACCGCGCCGCGGCAGCCGCTGAAGCCCGCCAGGGCGGGCTCGAAGAGCGCCTCCCGGCACTGCTCGACCGGCGCCAGGTAAGGACGCAGGCGCACGGCGGGCCCGTCCGGCCACCCCTGGGCGAGGGCCTCGCCGTGGCACCCGCCGGGACCGAACAGCAGGTCGCGCACCTGGCGTCGGCGCAGCAGGTCATGCAGGAACCGCGGCCATTGGGTATCGACCCGATGCACCTCCCCATGGACGGCCGTGAGCCGCTCCTGAAAACGCGCCAGCCGCTCCGCGCGGTCCCAGGGGAAGCGGCGCGGCGGCCCGGCTGCCGCAGCGCCGACAGGGTCGCGACGGGTCGCACGCAGTCGCTCAAGGATCAGTCGTCGGGTATCACACATTGAAATTGTCCTCCACGCGCTCGCGCCGGGCCACGGGGCGCGGCCAGGGGCCGTGTTCGGCCGTGGCGGTTGGTCGACCGAGGTAATAACCCTGGGCACAGTCCACCCCGAGCTCGCCCAACACGGTATAGATCGCGGCACTCTCGACGAATTCAGCCGTCACCTGTTTGCCCATTCCATGGGACATATCGGTGATGGCCTTGACGAAGATCCGGTCCTCCCGGTTGGTGGCCAGATCGCGGATGAAGGCCCCGTCGATCTTGACGTCGTCCACCGGGAGGCGGCGCAGATAGGCATAGGAGGCATAGCCGCTGCCGAAGTCGTCCAGGGCGAAGCGGCAGCCGAGCCGCTGAATCCCCTGCATCAGTTCGGTCGCCCGCGCGATGCTCGCCACGGCAGCGGTCTCCGTGACTTCGAAGGTCAGGCGTGTCGGGGCCACCCGGTGCTCCTGGAGCATCCGCTCGATGTCCGGCAGGAGCGAGGGGTCGTCCATCGCGCTGCCGGACAGATTGACTGCCAGGCGCAGGCGTGGGTCCCGACCGAGGATGCCGACCGCGTGAGCCATGACCCAGTGATCAATGGCCTGGATCTGGCCGGTCTTCTCCGCCACCGGGATGAAGCGGTCCGGATAGACCAACTCCCCATGGGCGTCGCGCAGCCGCAGCAGGGCCTCCCAATGGTCGATGGTGCCGGTGGCGATGGTGACGATGGGTTGGAAATGCAGTTCAAAGCGCTCATCGCGCAGGCCCTCCGTGATCTTGTCCCGCCAGGTGACCCGCGCGTCCGCCTGCTCGCGCGCCTGATCCGCGGCGGCAAACAGATGCCAGCGCCCGCGCCCCTTCTCCTTGGCCTGAAACATGGCCAGATCGGCATTGGCCAGGATCTCCTGGGGCTCCTGGCCCTGGTCCGGGAACAGGGCGATGCCGATGCTGGCGGTAACCCGGTGAACGCGGCCGTGCTCGCGGATCTGGATGGAGCGTACCGCGGCCTGGATACGCTCGGCGCACGCCAGGGCCGCCGCATCGGTACATTCCGGCACGACCAGGGAGAATTCGTCGCCCCCCAGGCGGGCCAGGATGTCGCTCGGATGGGTCAGCTTGCTCAACTCGTCGGCGACCCGCTGCAGCATCACGTCCCCCACTTGGTGACCACTCAAGTCATTGACGTCTTTGAACTGATCCAAATCCAGGAACAACAGGGCGCCGCGATGGCCGAAGCGCTGTGCCTGATTGAGGACCCGCCCGAAGTCATCGTTGAAGCGCCGCCGGTTGTATAGCCGCGTCAGGGGGTCATGGTCAGCCAGCCACACCAGGCGGGTCTCGGCTTCCTCGCGGTCACGCTGGAGCATCTCCATGCGGTCAGTCAGGGCCTGGGCGGTTTCACTGAGCCGATCCAACTCATCCGCGGGGGTCAGCCGCCCGCCGACCGGCGGCAGATTGGCGCGCAGTTCGGCGTAGCGGTTCTCCGCGAGCAGGGGCAGCGCGGCGGCGATACGGCGCAGCCGTCCCACCGAGGATTGGGCCAGCCAAAACAGCAGGGAGCCGGACAGGGCCAAGCCGCCCAGGCCGAGCATGATGCTGTTGCGGGTCGTCCACTGGATCGCCTGACGCTCTGCCGTCACCTCATCGACCACGAGGGCGCTGACCCCGGGGGCCAGACCATCGACGCGGAAGACCTCGAACCACTGGCCGCCAAGTTCCCCCAGCACCGGTTGCCCCCCCGCGGCCGTGCCGGGGTTGCGGGTGGGGGCGGCCGCCAGGTCGGGCGCCAGGGCGCGAATGATCGGCGCGGTGCGGCTCGGATGGGTCATGGCCGGAAAGCGGGGCGGCGCCGGCACCGCCCCGCCGCGCGCGTTGGTCGCGGTAAACACCGCCACCTCGGCACCGGTCAAGACGTTGAAGGCGAGCAGGGCATCGGCCAGGGAGCGTCCGAGGACCAGGGTCCCCGAGGACTTGCCCTCCCACAAGACGGGCGCGGCAAGAAACTGGAGACATTCGGGCTGGCACGCAAGCAACTGCGTGGCCGCGTCGTCCTTCCTGGTAAGCGCGGTCAGCAGTTCCGCCCCCGGGGCCGATACGTCCGCCGGCCAGACCAGGGACAGGCGCCCGTCCGGGGTGATCCAGAAGACCGAGCGGACATCCCACTCCAGGCCCAGCAGGGCGCCCTCAGTCTCCAGGCCGCGCCGCAGGCGGGAGCCGAAGTCCTGCACCGGACCAGCGGCGCCGTCGGGTCCCAACAGCGGCACCACGCTCACCAAGCGGGTCATCTCCTCGTAGTTGCGCCCCAGCAGACCGCGCAACTGACGGACCTGATTGTCGCGTACGCCCGACTGTTGGAGGTCGAATTGGGCCGTTGAATGCCGGTAGGCCATGACCGCGAGTGCACCATTGACCACCAGCAGGACCAACGACAGCGCGATCAAGGCCTGCCAGCGCAGACTCATGAATTCCAGTCGGGTCCATTTTCGGCGCGGACTGTCCACGATTTCTCCCGCTAGAAACGCACGGCGAGCTGCAGCGCAAAGAGGTCCCAGTCCTCCACCAAGGTCGCCGGGTCGTTCTCGCGGGCGGCAATCGTGTAGGTACCCTGGTGGCGCTCGTACTGGGCTCGCAACATGACGTGGGGGTTCAGGTCCCAACGGACCCCGAGGCTCCAGATCTTGGAGAAGTAGTCGCCGGGCGGGACCGCCCCGCCCAGCAGCGCGGACGAGCGGGTGCCGTCGCGATCCTTGCGGTCGGTGAAGCCTTCCTCATAGCGCAGCATCAGTTCCAGCCCCGGCCGCACTCGGTAGGCCCCTTGCAGGTAATAGCCTTCACCGGAGGTTTTGCGATAGGGAAAATCTACACCGTAGTCCTGCCACTCCAGGGGTAATCGCGAGTACTCAGAGGTGAGAGTCCAATGTTCCGTGTTGTACTGCGCCGACAGGATCAGGTAGTTGATTGCCGTCTCGCCAGCACCAAGGTCCAACCCCACACCGGGCCGGTAGCCGAGCACGGAGGTGAACCCACTCAGTCCGAGCCGCAACCGTTCTTGAAAGGCCGAGTACCAGAGACTGCCGGCCCAAGCGACCCCCCGCGGTATGAACTTGCCGGGCAGGTCATCACCCAGAAAAGCCCATTCGAGATTCTCATCGACCACCGGCTGACCGCCACCCAAAGTGAACGAAAGGTCGCCGTACCCGGTGGACGTTTCGCCGTACACCATCACCCCATCGGTCGAGAGGACCATGTTGCGCACCTTGTCGAAATAGATGACCTGGGGCAGGAAGATGCTCGGGCGGGTAAAGGGGACATCGCGCGTCTCGTTGTAGAGCCCCAACGGGTTCTTGAGGCGCCCCAGGCGCACCCCCAGACGCCGGGTGGGCGTCTCATCCAAGGTCACATCGGCCAGCCCATAATCCAGGGCGGGCGTGCCGTCATACATGTCCCCGGCGCGCCGCGCCAGGACCTGCCCGGCGAACAGGACGCGCGCATTGAGCTGATAGGAGGCATTGAGCGCGACCTCGATGAAGTTCCACGACAGGTCCGGACTGTCGCCGAAGAAGCGGTTTGCGCTCGTCTTGACCGCGGTCAGGCTGGCGAAGCCGTGGATCTGCAGGCGCTCCCCCTGCAGCCGCTCCCACCACGCCGACGCGCGGCCCTCGTCGGCGGCCGCGACGCCGACGGCCAGGGCCAGTAGCCAGGGGACCACACGGGATGTCACGGCCATCATCAGCGGACCTCCATGGAGCGCACGGGCGCATCGGCGGGCACCGACCCGACATAGCCCAAGGCGCCGGGGGTGGCGGCAACACGCCGCAGCATCTCGGCCTCGCTCGCGACGGTGGTCGGGGCCTGACCGGTACCGGAGAACACTTGGCGATCCCACACCCGGCGCAGTTGGTAGGGATAGAGCCCCAACACGGCAGTGGCGAAGCGGCGGTGCAGCGGGTCCTCGTCGGGCAGCACGAAGACCTTGACCGGTACACCGTTCGGCCAGGCCTTCAGCCGCATAGTGAGGTACAGGCGCGCCTCATTGGTCGTCATCGCCGACACCCCGACCCCGGGGTGGACGATCATCTCCTGGGCGGACAGGGCGCACGCACACGCGAGCAGGACCAGGCACAGGCCCCCGACAGCGGCGCTGCGCGGCCGCCGCCAAGGTGCGCCGCTCAAGCGAAGACCCCGAGCCCGTCGCGGGGACAGCCCCCCGGGTTACCGCGGTCCGCGTCAGTCTTGCGCCAAGTGGACATTCGCCAAGTGGACATTGATGTGCGCCTGGTTGCGATTGGGTTCGGCGCACCAGCGACGCGGCCACTGCCGCCGCCTCGCCGTCAGCCCGCCAAGCCCACGGGGATCGCCCTTGGGGCCCGAGACCCCGCGCGCCGCCGCGGGGCTGGACAGGACGCCAGGATAGCCGGGATCGACCCCAACGTGTAGTGGTGTAGAAGGAGGGGAGGCGGTTGCGCGAAGATTGCACGGCGCGCCCGGAGCGATTAGTGTTGCGCGGCACGAAAATCAGTAACACCGCGGGGCCGTCCGGGACCGCGGTCACACCCACCGGAGGAGATGTTATGGGCTACAAGGCCACCTACGATCGCTCGATGAACGAGCGCGACGCATTTTGGGCGGAAGCCGCCAGCCTGATCGACTGGATCAAACCCTGGGACCGGGTCCTGGACGACTCCACCCCCCCCTTCTACCACTGGTTCAGCGGGGCTGAGCTCAACACCTGCTACAACGCCGTCGACCGCCATGTGGCCACCCGCGGCGACCAGCCGGCGGTCATCCACGACAGCCCGGTGACGAACTCCAAGGAGATCATCACCTACCGGCAGTTGCAGGAGCGGGTCTCCCGGTTCGCCGGGGCGCTCAAGGACCTTGGCGTGACCAAGGGCGACCGGGTCATCGTGTACATGCCGATGGTGCCGGAGGCGCTGATCGCCATGCTCGGCTGCGCCCGTATCGGGGCCATCCATTCGGTGGTCTTCGGCGGCTTCTCCGCCCGCGAACTGGCCACCCGCATCGACGACGCCAAGCCCAAGGTCATGGTCGCCGGCTCCTGCGGCATCGAGACCAACCGCGTCGTGCAGTACAAGCCCCTGCTCGATGAGGCGATCAACATCGCCGAGCACAAGCCGGAGCACTGCATCATCTACCAGCGCCCCCAGGAACCCGGCACCCTGGTCCCCGGCCGCGACATCGGCTGGGCCGAGGCCGTCGCCGCCGCGCAACCCGCCGACTGCGTCCCGGTGGCCGCCACCGACCCCCTCTATATCCTCTACACCTCCGGCACCACCGGCATCCCCAAGGGTGTCGTGCGCGACAACGGCGGCCACGCCGTGGCCCTGGCCTGGAGCATGGGCGCCATCTATAACATCAAACCCGGCGAGGTCTGGTGGTCCGCCTCGGACGTGGGCTGGGTCGTAGGTCACTCCTACATCGTCTACGCCCCGCTCCTCATCGGCGCCACCACCATCGTCTATGAGGGCAAGCCCGTCGGCACCCCGGACGCCGGCGCCTTCTGGCGCGTGATCGAGGAGCACGGGGTCAAGGCCCTCTTCACCGCCCCGACGGCGTTTCGCGCCATCAAGCGCGACGACCCGAACGCCGAACAACTCAAGCGCTACAACCTCAAGGGCTTCCGCACCCTGTTCCTGGCCGGCGAGCGCTGCGACCCGGACACCCTGCAATGGGCCGAGCGCATCCTCAAGGTGCCGGTGATCGACCACTGGTGGCAGACCGAGACCGGCTGGGCCATCGCCGCCAACTGCACCGGCATCGAACTGCTGCCGGTCAAGCCCGGCTCCCCCACCTGCGCGGTCCCGGGCTACGACATCCAGGTCTTAGACGAGGAAGGCGAGACGGTCAAGCCCGGCGACATCGGCCGGATCATGATCAAGCTCCCGATGCCGCCCGGCTGCCTGCCGACCCTGTGGAACAACGACGAGCGCTTCGTCCAGTCCTACCTCGCCATGCAACCGGGGTATTACCTCACCGGTGATGCCGGCTATATCGACGAGGACGGCTATGTCTACGTCATGAGCCGCATCGACGACATCATCAACGTGGCCGGTCACCGCCTGTCCACCGGCGCCATGGAGGGGGTGCTGTCCAGCCACCCGGACGTGGCCGAGTGCGCGGTCATCGGTGCCGCGGACCAACTCAAGGGCGAACTGCCCCTGGGGCTCGTGGTCCTCAAGAACGGGGTCGACCGGGACCCGGCGGTCATCCGCAAGGAACTGGTCGACAAGGTACGTGAAGACATCGGCCCGGTGGCGGCCTTCAAGACCGTGGTCATCGTCTCGCGCCTGCCCAAGACCCGCTCCGGCAAGACGCTGCGCGGCACCATGAAGAGCATCGCCGACGGCAAGGAGTACAAGGTCCCGGCGACCATCGATGATCCGGCGATTCTGGACGAGATCGCGGCCGCGCTGGAGGGCATCGGGTACGCCAAGCACGGCTGAGGCGACGGGGCCAAGCGCCCCTCTCCCGCTGCTGCGGCAGAGGGCAGGGGGGCGTGCTTCATCAAGCATCTGTTCTGTCGACGTACAGAATTTCTCGAGGCGGCAAGATGGTACGAGTCGCAGCGCCGCAACCTTGGCCATGAGTTCATCGCAGAAATTGACCGTTGTGTAGCCCTCGCTGCCGCGCAGCCTCAGGTCTATGCTTCCGTTTACAAAGGCGTACGCTGCATTACCGCGGAGCGGTTCCCGTACAGCGTCTACTTCCGAGTGGAGGTACGGCGCATTGTCGTTCTGGCCGTCTTTCACGGCAGCCGCGACCCATCAAACTGGCAGAGCCGAGCCTGACTAGGCGATCAAGCTTATTCGTCGCGCGCAACCTCACTTACCGCAAGTAGCGGTTACCCCGGTTGCTTGCGCCGGCATGTACTCTTAATGGACGACAGTCGCCTGCCCGCATGGGAAGATGACGCGCCGAGTTGGCGATCGACGCCCCCCGCGATCCTTGATGGACACAATACTCTTTATTGTCGACACAGTGGCTTGACATAGCCCAAGGATCGGCTATCTTTGGCACCACTTTAGCTAAAGTGTCGACACTTTGATGGATGCCATCGCTGAGTCCCCGCCCGAGGAGGCCTCCACCATCGCCGATCGCGTCTTCGGGCAACTGCGCCAGGCGATCGTCGAGGGCGAGTTCGCGCCCGGCAGCAAGATCAGCGAGCCCGAGTTGGCCGCCCGCCTGGGGATCAGCCGCGGCCCCCTGCGCGAGGCCATGCGCCGCCTGGAGTCGACCAATCTCGTGGAGCGTCGGCCCAACCTGGGCGCGCGGGTCATCACCCTCTCCAGCGAGCAGTTGATCGAGATCTACCTGATCCGCGAGGCCCTGGAGGGCCTGGCCGCCCGGCTGGCCGCCGAGCGCATGTCCGCGGCCGGGATCGCGGACCTGAAGGAGTTGCTCGCGCAACACCGCGCCGAGATCGCCCGGGAGTGCTGGCAGGCCTATTTCCAGAAGGAAGGGGACCTGGACTTCCACTACCGCATCGTCCAGGGCAGCGGCAACCAGCGCTTAATCGGCATCCTGTGCGACGACCTCTACCACCTGGCGCGCATGTACCGCTGCAAGTTCGGGATGGTCAGCGACCGGGCGCGCGATGCGTTCAAGGAACATGAACTGATCCTCGATGCCATCGCCGAACGCGACGGCGAACTGGCCGAACTCATGATGCGCCGACACATCCGCGCCTCCCGGCGCAACGTCGAGCGCCGACTCGCAACCGCTACCCCCACCCAACCTCGGACCGACCCATGACCCAAGCAAACACCCCCGGCGCCCGTCTGCGCCAGGCCGTCAAAGACGAACACCCACTCCAGGTCGTCGGCGCCATCAACGCCTACCACGCCATGATGGTGGAGCGCACCGGCTACCGCGCCGTCTACCTCTCCGGGGGCGGGGTCGCGGCCGGGTCTTTCGGCGTGCCGGACCTAGGCATCACCAGCCTCAACGACGTGCTGGAGGACGTGCGCCGCATCACCTTCGCGACCGAGCTCCCGCTCCTCGTGGACGCGGACACCGGCTGGGGCGGCGCCTTCAACATCGCCCGCACCGTGCGTGAGATGGCCCGCGCCGGGGCTGCCGGGATCCACATCGAGGACCAGGTCGCGGCCAAGCGCTGCGGGCACCGCCCGAACAAGGCCATCGTCTCCAAGGAGGAGATGGTCGACCGTATCAAGGCCGCCGTGGACGCCCGCACCGATGACCTCGTCATCATGGCCCGCACCGACGCCCTGGCCGTGGAAGGGATGGAGTCCGCCATCGAGCGCGGTATCGCCTGTGTCGAGGCCGGCGCCGACATGATCTTCCCCGAGGCCATCGTGGAACTGGCGCAGTACCGCCGCTTCGTCGCCGCCGTCGGGGTCCCGGTGCTGGCCAACATCACCGAGTTCGGCGCCACCCCGCTCTTCACCACCAAGGAATTGGGTGAGGCCGGCTGCTCGCTGGTCCTGTATCCCCTGTCCGCCTTCCGCGCCATGAACAAGGCGGCGCTCAACGTCTATCAGGCAATCCGGAGCGACGGCACCCAGGCCAATGTCGTGGACACCATGCAGACCCGCATGGAGCTCTACGACTATCTCAATTACCACGGCTTCGAGCAGAAGCTCGACGCCCTGTTCGTGGCGGACAAGGACTAAGAAGAGTTTGGTCCGCAAATGAACGCAAATGAACGCAAATAAAAGTGGAATGATCGCGGTTCACACCTGACGCGCGACTACCGGCCGCGGCTGATCGTCGTAGGGAGCGCCGCGCGCACCTCGCGCGAACGCAAGTGCATCGGTGGCCGGGGTGCGCGCGGCGCACCCTACAGGCGTTCCGGCCGGAACGACCATCAAGGCCCCCGCGGCGGTGTTCACGGCGGGTTGTCAGCGATTCGTTTCGCCGGCACTTGCGCGCCGCATTGGCCGTATCTTTAATTTGCGTTCATTTGCGTTTATTTGCGGACAATAAATCCCCCCCTACATCATCACTGACCCAAGAGAGAGACCAGCATGGCCGAGCAAGAAAGCCAGTTGCCGAAGGCGAAGAAGTCCGTCGCACTCTCCGGCACCGCCGCCGGCAACACCGCCGTCTGTACCGTTGGCCGTACCGGCAACGACCTGCACTACCGTGGATATGACATCCTCGATTTCGCCGATCACGCCGAGTTTGAGGAAATCGCCCATCTTCTGATCCACGGACACCTGCCCAGCCGGGCCGAACTGGTCGCCTACAAGCACCGCCTGCGCGCCCTGCGCGGTCTGCCCGCGGCCATGAAGACGGCCCTGGAGCAACTCCCCCCCTCGTCCCACCCGATGGACGTGCTGCGCACCGGGGTCTCGCTGCTGGGCTCGCTGGAGCCCGAGAAGGAGTCCATGCCCTATGCCGGTGCGCGCGCCATCGGCGACCGCCTGATCGCCAGCGCCGGTTCCATGCTGCTGTATTGGCACCATTACGCCCGGCACGGCCGGCGTATCGACGTGGAGACGGACGACGACTCCGTCGGCGGACACTTCCTGCACCTGCTGCACCAGCACTCGCCCTCGACCGCCTGGGTGCGGGCCATGCACACCTCGCTCAACCTCTACGCCGAGCACGAGTTCAACGCCTCGACCTTCACCTCACGGGTGATCGCGGGCACCAACTCAGACATCTATTCCGCCATCACCGGCGCCATCGGGGCCCTGCGCGGTCCCAAGCACGGCGGCGCCAACGAGGTCGCCTGCGAGATCCAGCAGCGCTACACCGACCCCGACGAGGCGGAAAGAGACATCAAGGAGCGCATGGAGCGCAAGGAGATCGTCATCGGCTTCGGGCATCCGGTCTATACGGTCGGCGACCCCCGCAACGAGGTCATCAAGGCCGTCGCCCGGCGGCTGTCCGAGGCCAACCAGGACACCCGTATGTTCGAGGTCGCCGAGCGCCTGGAGACCGTCATGTGGGATCTCAAGAAGATGTTCCCGAACCTCGACTGGTTCTCCGCCGTCGCCTACTCCCAGATGGGCATCCCCACCGCGATGTTCACGCCCATCTTCGTCATGGCACGCATCAGTGGCTGGACCGCCCACGTCATCGAGCAGCGCCAGGACAACAAGATCATCCGTCCGAGCGCCAACTACGTCGGTCCGGAAAACCGCAAGTGGATCCCGCTCGACCGGCGCTGATTCAATCCCACCGCACCGGCGCGACCCAAACAAGGGGCGCGCCGTTGACTCAGCACCCTTGCCAAGGAGGGCAGGGCCGGCGGTTCAAGGCGGGGCCGCGCAACGCTGGGCACGCCGGCGACTGCTTGCGGAAATAAGAAAGGCCGGACCCTGGGGTCCGGCCTTCATCGGTGCGGGCGGCGACTGCCGCCCGCAACGCCTTAGAGGATGTAACCGCGCTCGTCGTGCAGCGCGAGATCCAGCCCCTCGGTCTCCTGCTCTTCCGTGACACGCAGGCCAATGACCAAGTCCACGAGCTTGAGGATGATCAGGCTCGCAATGGCCGTGTAGACCAGGGTGGTGCCGACACCGATCCCCTGCTTGATGACCTGATCGACGATGGTCAGACCCTCGGCCAGACCCTTGCCGCCCAGGACCGCGCTGGCGAAGACGCCGGTCAGCATGGCGCCGACGATACCGCCGACGGCGTGCACCCCGAACACATCGAGTGCGTCGTCATACCCGAATTTGCGCTTGAGCTTGGTCGAGGCGAGGAAGCACAGGACGCCGGCGGCCAGCCCGATACCGATGGCGCCCATGGGGCCCGCGGTGCCGGAGGCCGGGGTGATGGCGACCAGACCGGCAACCGCACCCGAGGCGATACCGAGCACGCTCGGCTTGCCGTGCGCCCACCACTCCGCGAACATCCAGCTGAGCGCCGCGGTCGCGGTCGCGATCTGGGTCACCGCCATGGCCATGCCGGCCACGCCGTCGGCCGCCAACTCGCTGCCGGCATTGAAGCCGAACCAGCCGACCCACAGCATGGAGGCACCGATCACCGTATAGCCCAGATTATGGGGCGGCATGGCCGTGGTCGGGAAGCCCTTGCGCTTACCGATCACAATCGCCGCGACCAGACCGGCGACCCCGGCGTTGATATGCACCACGGTGCCGCCGGCGAAGTCCAGCACGCCGAGCGTACCCAGGAAACCGCCGCCCCAGACCCAGTGGGCGACCGGCACATAGACGAGCGTCAGCCACAGGCCCATGAACCACATCAGGGCAGAGAACTTCATACGCTCGGCGAAAGCGCCGACCATCAGGGCCGGCGTGATGATGGCGAAGGTCATCTGGAAGGTCATGAAGACCGATTCGGGAATCGTCTGGGTCCCGTAGATCGAGGTCAGTCCGATCCCTTTGAGGAACAGGTTGTCGAGTCCGCCGATCCAACTGTTCAGGGCGCCGCCGTTGCCGAAGGCCAGGCTGTAGCCATAGATGGTCCACAGCACCGTCACCAGGGCGGTGATGGCGAAGCACTGCATGAGGATCGAGAGCACGTTCTTGGCGCGCACCAGGCCGCCGTAGAAGAGTGCCAGGCCGGGGATGGTCATGAACAGCACGAGCGCCGTGGCAGTCAGCATCCAGGCGGTATCGCCGGCGTTGATGGTGGGTACCGGGGCCTCTTGCGCACCCACGATCAGGGGCGTCAGGGCCAGGGCGCCGGCGAGGACCCGCACCAGGGTCCGTTGCGTCGATGGTTTCATAGTCGCTTGCTCTCCTTCGGGGTCAGTCGCGCGTCACAGGGCTTCCGAACCGGTTTCACCGGTGCGGATACGAACGACCTGTTCCAGGTTGAAGACGAAGATCTTGCCGTCGCCGATCTTACCGGTGCGGGCGGCGTTGGTGATGGCCTCGATCACCTTGTCGACCAATTGGTCGTCGACCGCGATCTCCAGCTTGATCTTGGGCAGGAAATCGACCACGTATTCGGCCCCGCGATAGAGCTCGGTGTGGCCCTTCTGGCGGCCGAAGCCCTTGACCTCGGTGACGGTGATGCCGGAGACGCCGATGTCGCCCAAGGCCTCCCGCACGTCGTCGAGTTTAAAGGGCTTGATGATGGCGGAAATCAGTTTCATGACGCGATGCTCCGATGATTGTAGACAGGCCCTCAGAAGGACTTGGAGAGCGTGAAGACCCCGGTACTGCCGCACTGGAAGGGCGCCGCGCACAGGTCGGTGTCGGTGCGGTCGACCCAGGCGAGGGCAAGCACAACGCCGCTGTAGACCTCGCGCGAGAGGCTCACGCTGTAGTCGTCGTAGCTGTAGCCGCCGCCATTGTTTACGCTATGGTTGTAGCGCGTCCAGCCGTAGTGCGCGGTGAGGCTGAAGGCATAAGGCAGGGGGACGGCGACCTGGAGGTCGTAGTACCAGGCGCCCCCGAGACCATAGAAATCTTCGCTGTAGTTGGCCGTGAACTTGGGCGTGAAGTAGCCCATGACGTCATAGCCGAGGCCCAGGTGGTATTCATTGGTATTGTTGGCGTCGGTCTTCGTCATCGGATACTGGTAGCGCAGGTAACCGAGGTCGACGCTGAGCTTGCCGAAGGTCGGTGCCCAGCCGGCCTTCAGGTCCAGTTCCATGCTGGCCCCATCGTAGCCCGGGGCCTTCAACGACTGATACAGTGCATCCGCGGTATCCGGTCCGACGATGACCTGCTGATTGCCTTGGTCGAGATAGTAGTAGCCGCTGCCGGACGAACTGTCCACATTCGAGCCCCAGGCGCCCAGGTACAGGCTCCACGGGACATAGGTGTAGTCGAAGCCGCCCTGGACCGCCGGGCCGTTGTTGGTCTGACTGATGCCGCGAAACATATAGTTGCTGGTAAGCGCGACGTTGGCCTTCAGGGAATGGGGAGATTCGTCCGCGGCCAGGGCCTGCTGCGTGATGCCGTGCCCGGCGCTGAGCAGTGCGGCAACGGCACAGGCCGTGCGGACTCGGGGTGCGTTCATCTATTCGTGCCTCATGGGGTCGGACTAGGGTTGGGAGCGGGAGCCGAATCTCGCGAGACCACGCGGCCTGGGGATGGCGATCAGGCGGTGCCGACGCGGGCGCAGCGAGTCAGGCTGGTCAAGTTACGCAGTGTTAATGCAGGTTACGTGCCAGAAGCGTCTGTGCCCAAATCACAACGGCAACGGGCGGCCTGTGACGAAATCCCAACAGGTGACCGCACCAAGTACGGTCGCTTTGCCTGCCCCGCGGACCCGGGGCCGCCCTACATTGGTGCAGTTTTTGGCGACAGACGGTTTCGGCAGGACTCCCTATAATGGTCTCCACACCCCCAGTCCCCGCGGACACGAGTCGCGCCGGGCTCCACACCCCGAGGTATCCCCGTCATGTTCGATCCGAAGCAACTCGACGACTTCGCCCAGCGCCTGGCCGGCGCCCTGCCCGACGGGCTCAAGACCCTGCAGGAGGACCTGGGGCGGAATCTGCGCGGCTCCCTGGAGGCCGGGTTGTCCCGCCTGGACCTGGTGAACCGGGAAGAGTTCGACGTCCAGACGGCCGTGCTCGGGCGCACCCGCGAGAAACTCGCCCGTCTGGAGGCCCAGGTGGCGGAGCTGGAGCGGGTGCTGGCCCTCGCCGGGACCCGGGCGGACTAGCGGACCCTTAGGTAACGAGTCAGGAACAAGGTAAACACAACACAATCGTTGTCGTTGTCGTTGTCGTTGTCGTTGTCGTTGTCGGAGAAACGATGCGATCCGGCGCGCGAGAGAATCCGGGCGCGACGATAACCTCGATTACGACAACGACAACGACGCGACAAGCACCCCCTAATCGACTTGTTTCATTTATTGACCAACCGTTCCTTGACCCGCACCCGCCCGCGAGTACCGCTCTCATGCCCAATAAAGATTCGGACATTTCACTGAAATACCTGAACCTGTTGTCGGAAAAGCACCCGTCGATACAGGCGGCCTCCACGGCCATCATCAACCTGACGGCCCTGCTGCAACTGCCTAAGGGGACCGAGCATTTTCTCTCCGACGTCCATGGCGAGCACGAGGCCTTCGAGCACGTCGTGCGCAACGGCGCCGGGTCGATCTGGCGTAAGATCGAGGAAATGTTCGGCGACGCGCTGACCAAGCCCGAGCGGCGCAACCTGGCCACGCTGATCTACTATCCCGAGCTGAAGGGACCCCTGATGCTGCGCAGCGTCGCAGACCGGGACGAATGGAGCCGGTTGACGCTGATCCGCCTGGTCAGGTTCTGTCGCAGCCTCACCGCCAAGTACCGGCGCGAAACGGTGCGCGGCTTTCTCCACAGTCACGTCGCCGATACCATCGAAGAACTGCTGTACGACCAGCAGGGAGTCGAGTCCAAGACCGCCTATTACCAAAGCCAGATCGACACCATCGTCGCGACCGGCAGCACCCTGACCTTCATCACCACCCTGGCCGAACTCATTCAGCGGCTGGCGGTGGCCAGACTCCATATCATCGGCGACATCTACGATCGCGGCCCGGGTGCCCACATCATTCTGGACTCGCTGATGCAATACCATCAGGTCGACATCCAGTGGGGCAATCACGATATCCTGTGGATGGGCGCGGCGGCGGGCAGCGAGGCGTGCATCGCCAACGTCATCCGCTTCAGCCTGCGCTACGGCAACATGGAGACGCTGGAGAACGGTTACGGTATCAGCATGTTGCCCTTGGCGTCCTTCGCGCTTGAGACCTACCAGGACGACCCCTGTGAGTTGTTCATTCCCAAACTGCCCAAGGACCACAACTTCACCAGCCAGGAGATCCGCCTGCTGGCGCAGATGCAGAAGGCCATCACCATCATCCAGTTCAAGCTGGAGAGCCAGGTCATCAAGCGCCGCCCGCATTATCTGATGAATGACCGCCTGCTGCTCGACCAGATCGACTACGCGCGCGGCGTCATTACCCTGGGCGGGGTGGAGCATCCGCTGCGCGATACCCTGTTCCCGACGATCGACCCCGCCGCCCCGGACGCCCTGACGCCGCAAGAGCAGTCGGTGATGGACAAGCTGCTGCAGTCCTTCCTCAACAGCCGCAAGCTGCAACAGCATACCCGCTTTCTCTTCGCCAACGGCAGCCTGTACCTGGTCCATGACGGCAATCTGCTCTATCACGGCTGCGTCGCCATGAACGAGGACGGCGAGTTCCGCGCCTTCAACGTCGATGGCGAGTCGTTCCGCGGCCGGACCTTTCTCGACCGGGTCGACCGGCTGGCCCGGCAAGGCTATTTCGACATCGACAACCCCGCGCAGAAGCAGTACGGCATGGATGTCATGTGGTTCCTGTGGTGCGCTCCCCAGTCACCGCTTTTCGGCAAGGAGAAGATGGCCACCTTCGAGCGCGCCTTCATCGCCGACAAGGCGACGCATGTCGAGCAGCGCAACCCCTATTACTCGCTGCGCGACACGCCGCAGAGCGCCCGCAAGATCCTGGCCGAATTCGGCCTGGACCCGGACCGCGGGTGCATCATCAACGGCCATGTGCCGGTCAAGGTCGGCAAGGGCGAGAGTCCGATCAAGGCCAACGGCCGGCTGATCGTCATCGACGGCGGCTTCTCGCGCGCCTATCAGAAGGAGACCGGCATCGCCGGCTACACGCTGATTTCCAATTCGCGCTACCTGCTGCTCGCCGCCCACCAGCCCTTCGAGTCGACGCACAAGGCGGTGTCGGAGGAACTCGATATCGACACCGCGACCGAGGTCATCGCTACCTATCCGCGCCGGATGCTGATCGGCGACACCGACCGCGGGCGCGAAATCCAGGGCCAGATCGACGAACTGCACGCCCTCTTGCATGCCTACCGTGAGGGTCTGATCAAGGAACACCGGCTCGATTAGTGCCGCGAGGCCGAATTCCCGATTCCGGTCAGGCGCTCGCGTAAGCTGAAGAAATTGGACAGGATTAACAGGATTTTTCAGGATTGACAGGATGCGGCGCGCATTCACGACAAATCCTGTAAATCCTGAGAAATCCGGTTACTCCTGTCTATTGATGATCAAGGTCGCCGAGAGACTGTCCCGGGGCGACTCCCTAATAATGGCGGGCAGGTCCTGGCCCTGCGCGGCGCCGGTCCTGCCGGGGCCCACACCCGAGGTATCCCGTCATTGTCACTCTGCGTGCTGTATAGCCGAGCCCGGGAAGGGATCGACGCCCCTTTGGTGACCGTCGAGGTCCATCTGGGCGGCGGACTGCCGGCCCTCTCCATCGTCGGGCTGCCGGAACTGGCGGTCAGGGAGAGCAAGGACCGGGTGCGGGGCGCCCTGCTCAACGGGCGCTTCCAGTTTCCGCTCGGGCGCATCACCATCAACCTGGCCCCGGCAGACCTGCCCAAGGAGGGCGGGCGCTTCGATCTGGCCATCGCGCTCGGTATCCTGGGCGCCTCCGGTCAGGTCCGGTCGGGGCAACTGAACGCCTATGAATTCCTGGGCGAACTGGCCCTGTCCGGCGACCTGCGCCCCGTCAGCGGGGTCTTGCCGGCGGCCCTGGCGACTCAACGCGCCGGACGCGAACTGATCCTGCCGGCGGAGAACGCGGCAGAGGCGGGCCTGGTTGGCGGGCTCAAGCTGCGTCCGGCGCGCCACCTGATGGACCTGTGCGGACACCTCAACGGCACCGACCCCTTGCCGGTCTATGTGCCGGATACGGCCGCGGTGTCTGACCCGGACTACCCGGATCTCGCGGAGGTGCGGGGTCAGGAACACGCCAAGCGCGCCCTGGAGGTGGCCGCGGCGGGCGGGCACAGCCTGCTGCTGATCGGCCCGCCGGGCACCGGCAAGTCGATGCTCGCCAATCGCTTGCCCGGGCTCTTGCCGCCGCTGAGTGAGGCCGAGGCCCTGGAGACCGCGGCCCTGCGCTCCATCAGCGACCGCGATGCCTTCGACCCGACGACCTGGCGGCAGCGGCCCTTCCGCTCCCCGCACCACACCGCCTCCGGCGTGGCCCTGGTCGGCGGGGGAAGCAACCCGCGCCCGGGGGAGATCTCGCTCGCCCACCTGGGGGTGCTGTTCCTGGACGAATTGCCGGAGTTCGACCGGCGGGTGCTGGAGGTGCTGCGCGAGCCCCTGGAGTCCGGGCACATCCATATCTCCCGGGCCGCCCGCCAGGCGGAGTTTCCGGCGCGCTTCCAACTGGTGGCGGCCATGAACCCCTGCCCCTGCGGCTATCTGGGCGACGAGAGCGGGCGTTGCCACTGCACGGCGGAGCAGGTCGCGCGCTATCGCGGGCGCATCTCCGGCCCCCTGCTGGACCGTATCGACATGCATGTGGAGGTCCCGCGGCTGGATCTCGCCCGGCTGGCCGGTCCGACCCCGGGCGGCGTCTCGGGCGGTGAGGGAGGCAGTGCCGCGACCCGGGCGCGGGTCGGGGCGGCACGCGCACGGGCGCAGGCCCGGGCGGGGCGGCCCAACTGCGCCCTGCGCCCGCGCGAGATCGAGCGCGACTGTGCGCTCGACGATCAGGGCCAGCGGCTATTACAGCAGGCCCTGACCCGGCTCGCCCTGTCGGCGCGCGCCTATCACCGGATACTCAAGGTCGCGCGCACCATCGCCGACCTGGCGGGGATGGAGGCCATCACCGCGGCCCATCTGGGCGAGGCGGTGGGCTACCGGCGGCTGGATCGGGGGGCGGCGTGAACCCTGCACCCAGGAACGGTTACTAATTGAGGTCAAACAAGTCCATTAGAGGATACTTTTAGCGTCGTTGTCGTTGTCGTTGTCGTTGTCGTTGTCGTTGTCGTTGTCGTAATCGAGGTTATGCTGGCGCCCCGGATTCTCTCGCACCTCAAACTGCATCGCTTCTCCGATTACGACAACGATTACGACAACGACCACATTTGCCCGCTGGACGTGCCACTGAAGATGCTGCAACTTACTGATCTATCAATGCGCCGCGGTCCGCGGCTGCTGCTGTCCGGGGCCAGTCTGACCGTCTATCCGGGTCAGAAGGTCGGTCTCGTGGGGGCCAACGGCTCGGGCAAGTCCAGCCTGTTCGCCCTGCTGCGCGGGGAACTGCACGCGGACACCGGGGACTGCTCACTGCCGGCCGGCTGGGAACTGGCCCATGTCGCCCAGCACACCCCGGACGGCGCGGGGCCGGCTATCGAGTTCGTCCTGGACGGCGATCGGGAACTGCGGCGCATCCAACTGGACCTGGCCGCCGCCGATGCGGCCGGGGACGGTCTGCGTCACGGTGAATTGGCCGGCCAGTTGGAGTCCATCGGGGGCTATGGGGCCGAGAGCCGCGCCGGGCGCCTGCTCCACGGGCTGGGCTTCGCCCCGGGCGACGAGCGCCGGCCGGTGAACAGCTATTCCGGCGGCTGGCGGATGCGCCTGGCGCTCGCCCGCACCCTGATGTGCCGCTCGGACCTGCTGCTGCTCGACGAGCCGACCAACCATCTGGACCTGGACGCGGTGATCTGGCTGGAGGCCTGGCTCAAGTCCTATCAGGGCACCCTGATCCTGATCTCCCACGACCGGGATTTTCTGGACAGCGTGGTCAGCCACACCCTGCACCTGGAGCAGGGGCGCCTCACCCTCTATGCCGGCAACTATTCGGCCTTCGAGCGCCAGCGCGCGGAGCGCCTCGCCCAGCAGCAGTCGGCCTACGAACGCCAGCAGCGCGAGGTCGCCCACATCCACAGCTTCGTAGAGCGCTTCCGCGCCAAGGCGACCAAGGCCCGGCAGGCACAGAGCCGGATCAAGGCCCTGGAGCGCATGGAACTGATCGCCCCGGCCCATGTGGACTCACCCTTCCACTTCGGCTTCGAGGCCCCGACGCACCTGCCCCACCCCCTGCTGCGTCTGGAGGGGCTGGCCGCCGGTTATGCCGGCCGGCCCATCCTCAAGGGATTGAACCTTAGCCTCAACCCGGGCGACCGGATCGGCCTGCTCGGCCGCAACGGGGCCGGCAAGTCGACGCTGGTCAAGGTCCTGGCCGGTGACCTGGCACCCAGCGCCGGACGCCGCGAGACCGCCCAGGAGTTGAAGGTCGGCTACTTCGCCCAGCACCAGCTCGACCAACTGCGGATCGATGAAAGCCCGCTCAAGCACCTGCAACGCCTGGACCCCAAGGCCACCGAGCAGGCCCTGCGCGACTACCTGGGCGGTTTCGGGTTCGATGGGGATCGCGCCTCGAGCCCGGTGGCGCCCCTGTCCGGCGGCGAGAAGGCGCGCCTGGTGCTGGCCCTGTTGATCCGTCAGCGCCCCAACCTGCTGCTGCTGGACGAGCCCACCAACCACCTGGACCTGGAGATGCGCCAGGCCCTGAGCGAGGCACTCCAGGAGTACGAGGGCGCTCTGGTGCTGGTCTCCCATGACCGGCACCTGCTGCGCGTGACCGCCGACACCCTGCTGCTGGTGGACGGCGGCCTGGTCGCACCCTTTGATGGGGACCTGGACGACTACCCGGCCTGGCTCGCCGCCCGCGACCCGGATCGCACCGGCGCGCGCCCCGAGGCCGAGGCCCGCGAGGGCGCCGACCGCAAGCAGCAGCGCCGCCAGTCCGCTGACCTGCGCCGCGCCCTGCAACCCCTGCGCAACCGCCTCCAGGCCCTGGAGCGGACCCTGGAGCGGCTGGCCGCCCGGCACCAGGAACTGGCGAGCGCCCTGGCGCAGCCCGAGATTTATGCCCCGGAGGCCAAACCGCGCCTGCTGACCCTGATGGAGGAAAGCAACCGGGTCGCGGCCGAGTTGGCGGTCGCCGAGACGCAGTGGCTGGAGGTCGGGGAGGAATTGGAGCAGCGGCAAGCGGAGTCGGCATGAGGCTGGGCCCCGCGGCGGCCGACACCCGGTGGGGCGGCCGGGTCATCAGTGCCCGGCGACGGCGCTTAGGCCGGGTCCTGATGACGCTGCTGCTCGTCATGTACGGCTGGCTGGCCTGGCCCTTCCTGACGTTGTGGCAGTTGGACCGGGCCCTGGTCCGGAACGACCAGGCCAGCCTGACGCGGCTGGTGGACCTCGCCGCGGTGCGGGATGCGATCCGCCGCACCCTCAACAAGGACGCCGGCGGCACCCTGGGTCCCTTCTCCGACGACTTCATCGAGTGGCTGCAACAGGCCATCCGGCGCCGCGGCACCAGCGCCCTGGAGCAGGAGGTCACGCTGGCCTGGGTGCGGGAACAATTGCTGTCCCGCTCCCCGCCTGGGACCGGCCTCTGGCCCGCCCTCTCCTGGGCCTTCTTCGACCACCCGCTGCATTTCACGCTGCGCCTGGGCGGCGCGGTCACGGCGCCGGTCGTGGTCCGGATGCGCTTCGCCGGGGGCGGGTGGCGGGTCAGCGCCCTTTATTTCTGATGCAACGGCTGAAAGCGGGCCGCCGACCGGGCGCTGCAAGGGCTCGCGGACAACTGGGGATACATCAACCCGAGTACGCTCAACACCAATTGGGGCAACCCGGCGCCGACGCCGTCCTCTCCCCTGCCGATCAACGGCGATGCCCTGCAACAACGACCTGTCGGGCCGCTCCAGCGCCGGGATCAGCTTCCTGGCAGGGGCCGGGGCCTTTACCCTTAACGGCAACGCCATCACGAGCACCGACAACATCGCCAATCTCAGGCGGCAACGGCCTGCTGTCGGCGGCGGCACCGCCACCACCCTGATCCAGGCGAGCGGCGGGGCCCTGAGTCTGGGCAACCTCAACTCCGCGAGCGCTCCAGCACCCTTTCACAACAGCCCCAGCCCAAGGGTCGGGGCCTCGGGCCCCGACCCGTCGGCGAGTGCAACTCGGCGATCCGAGAGCACTCGACCCTGTATGGAGCGTGGATTGGCGGGCCGCCGTTCCGCCCGGACAGGTACACTTGCGCCTTGTCCCCGCGGCCCACGCCGCCGACCTGAATCCCGCGACTTTCGGAGACGCCCCCATGCCCAGTGCCCCCAGCCGGTCCCTTGAGACCTTCGACAACCCGCAACCCGGGCGTGACTACACCATCCGCATCCGCGTCCCGGAGTTCACCTGCCTGTGCCCCAAGACCGGTCAACCGGACTTCGCGGAACTCACCCTGGAGTACATCCCGGACCAGCGGTGCGTGGAGCTCAAGTCGCTCAAGCTCTATGTCTGGTCCTATCGCGACGAGGGCGCCTTCCATGAGGCGGTGACCAACCGCATCTTAGACGACCTGGTGGCGGCCACCGGACCCCGCTTTATGCGCCTGACGGCGGACTTCAACCTGCGCGGGGGGATCGATACCACGGTGATCGCGGAGCACCGCGCCCCCGGCTGGTCGGCGCCCTCGCTGGTGCAACTGCCTTGAGCCGGCGGCCGACCTGAGCGACGCCGACCGGGCTCAGCCCCCGGCCGGCGGATAGGGCCGCCGGCAGAACAGACGGCTCAGGTCGCGCAGTCGGTCGGCCGCGGCGGGGTCCAGGTCCTCCTCACGGAACCGCCAGACCCAGTTGCCCTGCACGGTGCCGGGGCGGTTCATGGTCGCCGCGGCCCCGGCGCCCATCAGGTCCTGCAGCGGGAACAGGGCGAGCGAGGCCACCGAGGCCAGGGCGGCGCGGATGAAGGCCCAGTGGGGCTCGCTGCCGTCGATGTCGAAATAGCGGCAGACCAGGGAGCGGATCGGCTCCGCCTGCTCCGACCACCAGCCGCCGATGGTGTTGTTGTCGTGGGTGCCGGTGTAGACCACCTGGCGCGGTCGGTGGTTGTGGGGCAGGAACTGGCAGTGTCCGAAACACTCGCTGGTATCCTCGAAGGCGAACTGGAGGATGGCCATGCCCGGCAACTCAAGCCCGTCGCGCAGGGCCTCGACGTCCGGGGTGATGACGCCCAGGTCCTCGGCGATCAGCGGCAGGTCCCCTCCCAGGGCGTCACGCAGGGCGTTGAAGAGGTCCATCCCGGGACCCGGGACCCAGTGCCCGTTGACCGCCGTCTCCTCGCTCGCCGGGACCTCCCAATAGGCGGCAAAGCCGCGGAAGTGGTCCACCCGCACCAGGTCCGTGACCCCCAGCAGGCGGCGCAGACGCTGCACCCAGAACCCGTAGCCGTCGGCGGCCAGGGCGGGCCAGTCGTAGAGCGGGTTGCCCCAACGCTGGCCGGTGGGGCTGAAATAATCGGGCGGGACCCCGGCGATGACGGTGGGCTGGCCGTCCGGCTCCAGTTGGAACCACTCGCGATGGGTCCAGACCTCGGCCGAGTCGTGGGCGACGAAGATCGGCATGTCGCCCACCAGGTGGACGCCGCGCTCGTGTGCATAGTCACGCAACGCCGACCACTGGCTGAAAAAAAGGAACTGGACCAGACACTCGCGCTCGATCTGCGGCGCGTTGTCCTGGGCCCAGGCCTGGAGCGCTGCCGGTTCACGCAGCGCCAGCGGCGCTGGCCAGGCGGTCCAGGGCCGCAGGTCGAAGGCGCTCTTCAGCGCGCTGAAGAGGCTGTAGTCGACCAGCCAGTCGCGGTGCTCCTCCTGGAAGCGGGCAAAGGCGTCGCGCTGGCCCTGGTCGGCGCGGGTGAGGAAACCCTGGTGGGCACGATCGAGCAGGGCACCCTTCCAGGCGTGGGCCGGGCCGAAGTCCACGGCCGCGTCCGGAAAGTCCGGGTGTTCGAGGTCCGCGGGGTCGATCCAACCGGCCGCGAGCAAGGACTCCGGACTGATCAGCAAGGGGTTGCCGGCGTAGGCGCTGATGCACTGGTAGGGGGAATCCCGGTAACCGGTGGGCCCGAGCGGCAGGACCTGCCAGAGCCCTTGGCCGGCCTGGGTGAGGAAATCGACGAAGCGGTGGGCGCTCGGCCCCAGGTCGCCGATGCCGAAGGGACCCGGGAGGGAGGTGGGGTGCAGCAGGATGCCGCTGGTGCGGTGCATGGACGACTCCGGGGGTTGGAAGGTACTAGGCCGGGGAGTCTACCGAAGACCTGGGAAAAGCCGAAATTTCATTGTGCCCGGGCGCCCCCGGGGTGCGACTGGAACTGATGTGTTAACGCACATATCGTAGGGTACACATCGCGTACCCTACAGCTACAGCGACCGGACGTTTTCACGGACCGGGCGTCGTTGTCGTTGTCGTAATCGTGGTCGGATTATTCGATTGCGATTACGATTACGACAACGACAACGACAGCGTACCCGGGATCTCGGTCACCACATCAGTTCTGATCGCACCCGCGCTCCCGTGGCCCCTATTTGTTCTCCACCGCGCCGACGAAGGTCGCGCGCGCCGTGGTAGAGCCGGCCCGCTCGGCCTCCTGGACCAGCCGCCAGGCGCGGTCCATGTCACCCAGCGCGACGGATTGCTGGATCATCCGGTCGTACATGGTCTGGGTCTCCTTCAGCATCGGCTGCGCGCCGGCCTTGGCCACGCGGGCGCTTGGCTGGGCCGCGGGCCGCGCCGGCCGCGGCGCTGGGGCAACGGCGCTGGTCGGGGGCACATAGCGGCTCGCGCCTTGCTGCTGCCTGACATACTGGGTGGTGGAGGCGGCGGAAACCTCCAGGTCCCCCACCCCCATCCGGAACACCCCGGTGGCGGCGTGCTGGGCGATGGGGTCCGGCAGGCCGGGGTCCACCAGGCCATGGGCGCGGGCATAGAGCCTGGCCTCGCTCATCATCCGGGTCGAGCCACGCAGGTCCTTATCCGTCGTGAAGACGATCAGGTACTTCTCGGCCGCCAGTTCCCCCCCCTGACGGCGGTCCAGATAGACCTTGCCCCGCAGGCGTTGGGGCTCCATGAAACCGGCCGGGGTGTATTTGAAATTGCTGGAATCGATGGCGCGGCTGACCCGGAAGTCCCGATCCAGGATCAGGACCGTGGGGACGAAGACCGTGGCCCCGGCGATCGCCTCGATGGTGAGGGTGGCACGTTCCAGTTCATCCGGGATCACGAAGGCGGCAAGCAGGCTCTTGCCGGTCGCGAACGCGAAGGCCTGCGAATTGGCGTCGAGCTTGAAAAATTCGCTGTCCCCGGTGTTCAATGGTTGATAGTGCAGCGCCGAGAGGGTGTCGCAACAGACCCGCACGGCAGAGAGCGTCGCGAGGCTCGCGGCGGCGCTCGGACTGACTGCCGTATACATGGGCGAGCGCGACTCCAGGGGGGCGACCCAGGTGGTCTTGCCCGAACCGGCGCAGCCGGCGACGGTCACCAGGGCAAGGGCGAGCGCGGTGACGGTAAGAGATCTGGGCATGAGGGATTCCAGGACTGGTTAAGAACGCTGTCGGTGCCGTGGCGGCCGGGACCGCCGCACGACACCCCCGAAGATGCGGCCGCCGCCCCGGCCGACCGGGGCGGCAAGGACCTCACCACCAGGCCTCCACTTGGGCGCCGAAGGTGGTACCGGTGGTATCCCTGATCGGGATGATACCCGGGGTCTGGGGGTAGTTACCCTGGTTCCAATCCGCGTAGGTGACGAACAGACGCAGCACCGGACGTGCCCAGATGCTCGGGCCCGCCTGCCACTGCTGGGCCAGCGTCACCTTGGTCAGGACGCAGTGGTTGTTGCGCTCGGCGCAGTTCGCAATATAGTCCGGTTGGGTAGGGTCCGGGATATAGCCGGCCCAGTCGTGCCCGAAGGCCACATTGTCATAACCAACCTCGAGCGTCGTGTTCATCGTATCCGACCAGTTGTACTGGGGGCGGATGCCGATGGAGAACCAATCCTTGGTGCCGCCGTCGATCGATTTCTTCGACTCATACCAGGTCGCGTACATCATCGCGATGCGGCTGTTGAAGACGAGTACCCCATGGTCGATGACCCGCCACATCCGGTTCACATTGGAGAAGCTGTGGCTGTGGGTGTCGTTGTTGCCGGTGGCGGCCATACTGCCGTTGGCATACTGGGCCGCGAACTTGTTGTAGCCGGAGCCGAACCAGTTGCCCTGGGTGTGCTCGGCGGTAAACATCCAACCGTTCTGATTGTCGAAACCGCGCTGATAGACCTCGTCATCGGCGTTGACGAACAGATAATTTCTCTGGCCGTTGGTCAGATCGGCCCCGCCCCACTCGGCGCCCAGCTCCAGGCTGCCGTCCTTGTTGGTCTTCAGGTTGGCATAACGCAGGCTCACGACGTTATTGACGACGTTCGGGCGGATGCCGTCCGTAGCCCAGAAATCGGTCCCCAGACCGTTGGCCCAGGCGCCGTCGGTGTTGCGGATCCAGGCCACCGACAGGTCCCCGGGGCCCAGCGTCCAATATTCCAGGCCGACCCCGGGGCCGGAGATATCCCAATAGTAAAAGTCCGCCATGTGGATATCGTGGCGCTGATAGAAGCGCTTGCCGGCCCACAGGTTGGAGCGCTTCTGGCCGGGAATCACGCCGCGGAACTGGGCGTTGGCCTCGCGCAGCGACACCACCGAGTCCCGGTACGGGTGGGCGGCGACGGCGCGATCACCGGAGATCGAGTCGCTGTTGGAACCGGAGCCGTCGCCCGGGTCCTCTTCCCAGTCGTTCTGTTGCCCGGATTTGTAGGCGATGCGGGTATCGATGTAGAAGCTCTGGCCGTTCTGCTCCCACAGCGATTTGCCGAGCACGATCTCCATGTAGGTCTCGCACTCGTTGCCGAGGCGGTATTTGCTGTCGGCGCCATTGGACTGGAAGCAGGATTGGTCCCCGCCGCCGCTGGTGGCACCGAGCCCGGAACGCAGATAGCCGTGGAAGTCCGGCAGGTAGTTCTTGGCCGCATCCTCGGCCGGGAGCGCACCTGACGCCAGGCAGGCGGCGAAGGCCGCCGTCAACACGCGAGCTTTCATCGATATTCCCCCAAAAATTCGGATGATCATCCCGCCGGGCGGGACCTGCCGCGGGGCGCGTACGGGGGGCCTGCGTGCCCACCCGTGGCGCGAGACGCGGCAACCGCAAGGAACCTTTGCGGCTGCACGCATCACCGCGGGTCGAGATCATGGTGCGCTGGCCAGGCGCCGGAGCGGCCGCCCGGCACGGGCTCGACCGATTCCCCAGACCCTTCCTCCGACGTTGCGTTTTTCACACAATCGCCTGACCCTTAATGTAGACCCTAAAGAACGAGTTGTCGAGGCATGTTTTGCAAGTATTTTCGAGGCCAGCTTGCGGCCGTCCCCAGCCTCCCGGCGAGGGCGGAAAGGAAAAATGTCGCGGTCACACAACAGGCAGCGTCGTTTTTCGGCACTGACCCAGATCGTTCATCAGCCCGGTTTCGCGGACAATGACCATGGGCTATACTCGGCCGACGGGCGGTTCCCGCGAGGGGCCGACGGGGGTGCCCGTGAGCCTCCCGGCGCCTGTCGACGATAACAAGAGTGGGTTTCACACCGGCGCGGGGCCGCTTCCCGAACGCCCGCGCCAGGCCGTCGGCATCCGGCGCCGACCAACCAGCAAGAGGCAGGACAACGAACGTGAACAGACTCGTCACCCTGGCCGTCGCCACCGCGACACTCGCCCTGTCCAGCGCCGCCCCGGCCCTCGAAAAGGACAAGCTCACCCTCTGGATCAACGGCGACAAGGGCTACAACGGTCTCGCCGAGGTCGCCAAACGCTTCACCGCGGATACCGGCGTACCGGTCGAGGTCTCCCACCCGGACAACGTGGAGCAGCGCTTCCAGCAGGTCGCCTCCAATGCCCAGGGACCGGACATCATGTTCTGGCCCCATGACCGCTTCGGCGAATGGGCCAAGGGCGGTCTCATCGCGCCGCTCAATCCCAGTGCCCAGATGCGTGCCAAAATCGATGATTTTGCCTGGGATGCGGTCAGCATCGACGGCAAGGTCTACGGCTACCCTATCGCCGCGGAAGCGGTGTCCCTGATCTATAACAAGGATCTGCTGCCGGACGGTCCACCCAAGACCTTCGAGGAAATGGCGGCGCTGGACACCAGACTCCAGAAAGACAACAAGCACGCCATCCTCTGGGCCTATGAGACCCCTTATTTCACCTATCCCCTGCTCGCGGCCGGAGGCGGCTATGCCTTCAAGAAGCGCGCGGACGGCAGTTTCGACGTCAAGGACACCGGGATCAACAATGCGGGCTCCAAGCAGGGGGTCGCCTTCGTCGCCAACCTGATCGAACAGGGCCACCTGCCCCGCGGCCTGGACTACGGGGTCGCCGAGGCCAAATTCAATAAGGGGGAGGCGGCCATGACCATCAATGGCCCCTGGTCCTGGGACAACCTGAGCAAGAGCGGCATCAAGTACGGCCTGGCCAAGCTCCCGACCCTGGGCGGCAAACCGGCCCGCGCCTTCGTCGGCGTCCTCGGCGGCGCCATCAACAACGCCAGCCCCAATAAGGACCTGGCGACCCTGTTCCTGGAGGAGTATCTCCTGACCCCCGAGGGGCTCAAGGCGATGAATGACGACAAGCCGCTCGGCGCCGTCACCCTCAAGTCATTTCAGGCACAGCTCGCCGCGGACGAGCGGATCAAGGTCACCTACGAGAATGCCAAGAATGGCGAGCCGATGCCCAGTGTCCCGGAGATGATCAAATACTGGAGCAACCTGGAGGGAGCGCTCAAGAACGTGGCCGCCGGTCGCCAGCCGGTCGACGCGGCCTTGGACGACGCCGCCACCCGCGTCGTCAAATAGCCTGCTCGCCCGCGCGATTCCCGCGCGCGGGCGAGTGGATCGAGGGGAAATACGGGCGTAGCGGTGGCACAGCAGCGCCGCCAGGCGGCGCGACCCTGCATTGATTGGGAACGGTGAGGTTCAGCATGGCTTCAGCATCCGCGGCCGGTCAGGCCAACGCGACACCGGCGCGCCCCGCGACGCCTTGGCTCAAATGGGCGATTCTCGGCGTGATCGGGCTGGTCAATCTCTACGCCGTGACCCTGATGTACATTCAGGGCGAGACCATTTTCGCCCTGGTGACCCTGATTCTGGTCGCCACCGGACTCTATGTCTTCTCCGCCCCTGGCGCCTATGTCCACCGCTACATCTTCCCGGGTGTGGCGACCATGTTCATCTTCATCGTCTTTCCGCTGGCCTATACGATCTGGATCGCCTTCACCAATTACAGCGCCACCAATATCCTGACCTTCGAGCGGGCCCGGGCCTATCAGTTGTCGCAGAGCTTCCAGATTGCGGATCAGAATTTCGATTTCGCCCTCTACGGCGCCGGTACCAACACCTATCGCCTGGCCCTGACCGCCGCCGATGGTGAACGATTCCTGAGCCCGCCGGTGGAGTTGCGGGTGCCGGACGCGGGTGCCCAGCCGCCGGCGAGCACGGCCGCAATCGAGGTCGACCTGCTGCCGGCGACGGCCCCGCTGGATGCCGAGCCGCTGCCGATCAGAGACCTGGTGCGCCTGCGCGGGGTGCTTCAAGAGGTCCGCGCCCATCTGCCGAACCACACGGACCTGCGCATGAGCGGGCTGCGGCAATTCTCCGCCATCCGGCCCCTCTATCAGGTGCTGCCGAGCGCCCAGGGAGGGGATGGTCTGATCCTGGTCAACCAACAGACCAAAGAGCGCATCGCGCCGGACATGCGAAGCGGCTTTTATCGCGCACTCACGCCAGAGGGCGAGTTCACCGGGCCCGGCATTGCCCCCGGATTCAGCGTATTCGTGGGTTGGAAGAATTTCCTGCGGGTGCTGACGGACCCCGGGGTCCAGGGGCCCTTCCTGCAGATCTTCGGCTGGACCCTGACCTTCTCGTTGCTCTCCGTGATCTTCACACTTGCCATCGGCATGGTCCTGGCGGCCCTGGTGCAGTGGGAGTCACTCGCCGGCCGCGGGCTCTATCGCCTGCTCCTGATCCTGCCCTATGCGGTGCCGGCCTTCATCTCGATCCTGGTCTTCCGGGGCCTCTTCAATCAGAACTTCGGCGAGATCAACGTGCTGCTGAGCCAGATCTTCGGTATCAAGCCGGCCTGGTTCAATGACCCCACGCTCGCCCGGACCATGCTCCTGATCGTCAACACCTGGCTCGGCTACCCCTACATGATGATCCTGTGCATGGGGCTCCTGAAGGCGATCCCGTCCGACCTCTACGAGGCCGCGGCCATGGACGGGTCCAACTTCATCCGCGATTTCTTCAGCATCACGGTGCCGCTGCTGATGAAGCCGCTCACCCCGCTCCTGATCGCGTCCTTCGCATTCAACTTCAACAACTTCGTCCTGGTCCAGTTGCTGACCGAGGGACGCCCGGACATCATCGGCGCCCAGACCCCGGCGGGCACCACCGATCTTCTGGTGACCTACACCTATCGCATCGCCTTCGAGGGTTCCGGCCAGGACTATGGCCTGGCGTCCGCCATCGCGACCCTGATCTTCATCATGGTCGGGGTGCTGGCGCTCATCAACATCAAGATCATGCGGGTCGACCGGCCGACCTGACCGAAAGACCGCGGGAGTGCGACACAATGGCCATGGTGCAAGCGAAATCCATCATCTACCGCAAACTGGCGGCCCACGTCTTCCTGTGGGCTTGGCTCGCCCTGATCATCTTCCCGCTCCTGATGGTCATCGCCATCTCGTTTCGGACCGGGAATTTCGCCGTGGGTGACATCATTCCGAGCCACCCCACGCTCGACCATTGGCGGCTCGCGCTCGGCATGTCCATCGTCGACGAGTCCGGGCGGACTATCCCGCCGCCCTTTCCGGTGCTCCTGTGGCTATGGAACTCGGTCAAGGTGGCCTCCGCCTCCGCCGTGCTGATCGTGGCGCTGTCCACCACCTGCGCCTATGCCTTCGCCCGCCTGCGCTTCGGCGGACGCAGCCTGCTGCTCAAGGCGATGCTGGTCTTCCAGATGTTCCCGGCGGTCCTGGCACTGGTCGCCTATTACGCCCTGTTCAGCCGCATCAGCGACTATTTCCCGCCGCTGGGGCTCAATACCCACCCGGGGTTGATCTTCGCCTATTTGGGCGGTATTGCGCTGCACGTCTGGACCATCAAGGGCTATTTCGAGACCATCGACAAGTCGCTGGAGGAGTCCGCCACACTCGACGGCGCCTCCCCCTGGCAGGCCTTCCGGTTGATCCTGTTGCCGCTGTCCGTGCCGATCCTGGCTGTGGTCTTCATCCTGGCCTTCATCACCGCCATCACCGAATACCCGGTCGCCTCCATCCTGCTCCAAGACGAGAGCAAGCTGACCCTGGCGGTGGGCTCGCAATATTATCTGAACCCACAGGAATACAAATGGGGGGACTTCGCCGCCGCCGCCGTACTGTCGGGATTCCCCATCACCCTGGTGTTCCTGCTCGCCCAGCGCTGGCTGGTGGGCGGCCTGACCGCGGGCGGGGTCAAGGGCTAGGAGTGCTTGCGGTATCGTAGAGTCGAATCAGTCCCTGGGGAGCATGAGAGCAATGGCCGACGTCAAGATCGAGCACCTGGTCAAGAACTACCAACCGGGGGTGGCGCGGGATGTACTGCGTGACATCAACCTGGACATCAAGGAGGGCGACTTCGTGGTGTTCGTCGGCCCCTCCGGCTGCGGCAAGTCGACCCTGCTGCGGGCCATTGCCGGGCTCGACGATATCACCTCCGGGGACCTCTTCATCGGCGGCCGGCGCATGAACGAGGTGCCGCCGGTGGAGCGCGGCGTCGGTATGGTATTCCAGTCCTATGCGCTCTATCCGCACATGACGGTGCGGGAGAACCTGGCCTTTGGACTCAAGATCAAGAAGGTGGACAAGCAAACCGCCCGCGAACGGGTGGCGCAGGCGTCCGCCATGCTGGGGCTCGATCCCTTCCTGGAGCGCAAACCCAAGGACCTGTCCGGCGGGCAGCGCCAGCGCGTGGCCATCGGCCGTGCGCTGGTGCAACACCCCGCGGTCTTCCTGCTCGATGAGCCCCTGTCGAACCTGGACGCGGCGCTGCGGGTCAAGACCCGCATCGAACTGGCCCGGATGCACGAGGAGCGCGGCTCCACCACCATCTATGTCACCCACGACCAGGTAGAGGCCATGACACTCGCCACCCGGATCGCGGTCTTGAGCCCACTGGCCGAGGGCGCCACGACCAACCTGGAGCAGTTCGGCCCGCCGCTCGATCTCTATCACGAACCCGCCAACCGCTTTGTCGCGGGCTTCATCGGCTCGCCCAAGATGAACTTCCTGGGCGGCATGATCGAGGCGCCCGATGCACGCCGCACGCGCATCAAGCTGGACACCGGGGTCAGCATCACCGCCGGCGTGGACACCAGCCGGGCGCGCCCGGGGGATCAGGTGGAGGTCGGCATCCGGCCCGAGCACACGGTCCTGCTCGACGACCCGCGGGCGGACAACCGGATCACCGGCACCGTCCTGGTGGCGGAGCACCTGGGGGCCGAGACCTTCATCTATCTGGACGTCGGCGGCAAGGACTTCACCGTCAAGGTGCGCCCGGAGACGCCGGGGACCCCCCGCAGTCAGTTCGACATCGGCGTGCCGACCGACGCCTGCTATCTGTTCGACGCCCAGGGTCAGGCCTTCCCGCGCACGGAGCGCTTTACCCGGACCTGAGCGAGGTTCCCGGCCGCGACGCGACGGGGCCGACCTTGGTGTCGGCCCCCCGCGGCCCAATCTCGCAACGATGACTATTGCGAGGAACCCGAGGATGGAGACGCGCCGCCTCCCCACCGAAATCAACCTGCATCAGCGCTCCCGGGTGCTCGAGATCGTCTATGACGACGGCGCCCGCTTCCGGCTGCCGTGCGAATACCTGCGGGTCCACTCCCCCTCCGCCGCCGTGCGCGGGCACTCGGCCCAGACCGCGCGGCTCCAGGTCGGCAAGGAGCAGGTCGGCATCACCAGGCTGGAGCAGATCGGCGCCTACGCGCTCAAGGTCTATTTCGATGACGGCCACAACTCCGGGCTCTACGACTGGCAGTATCTCTATCAGCTCGGCCGCGACTGGCCGGCGCGCTGGCGGGACTACCTGGGGCGCCTGGCCGCCGCCGGCCACCAGCGTGAGGGGCCGGACCCTTTCGACGACCTCCTGGCCCGGGGTGAGTCGCCGTCGGAACTGCCATCGACGGCTGCCATTTGAACCTATGAGACCCTCGCTAGTCCTTGCCCTGACCCTGCTCGGGTGGTCGCAGATCGCGGGTTGCGCGCCCCCAAGCGGCCCCGCACCCATCAGCGGCGAGGTCCCGGAGGCGCGCGGCTGGCGGCTGGAGACCGTCGTCGGCGGGCTCGAACACCCCTGGTCCATCGCCTGGCTGCCGGACGGCTCGGCCCTGATTACCGAGCGGCCGGGGCGGCTGCGGGTCTTGCGCGACGGCCGCCTGGACCCGGAGCCGATCGCCGGGGTGCCGCAGGTGCTGGCCTATGGTCAGGGCGGACTGCTGGACCTCGCGCCGCACCCTGATTTTGCCGCAAATGGCCTGGTCTATTTCACCTTTTCCGAGGGCACCCGGGACGCCAACCGCACCGCCCTGGCGCGCGGGCGCCTGCAGGGGCACCGCCTGGAGGATGTCCAGGTCATCTTCCGTAACGCGGACACCAAGGCCGGCGGCCAGCACTTCGGCTCCCGCCTCCTGTGGCTGCCGGACGGGTCGCTCTTGATGAGCGTCGGCGACGGCGGCAACCCGCCGGTCGCCTTCGCCGGGGCGAACATCCGCAACCAGGCCCAGAACCCCGGCACCCATTTCGGCAAGGTCCTGCGGCTGACACAGGACGGCAAGCCCTTCCCCGGCAATTCCATGGCCGACCGACCGGGCGCCAGGCCCGAGGTCTGGACCCTGGGCCACCGCAACATTCAAGGCCTGGCCCTGGACCCCAAAACCGGTCGGGTCTGGGCCACCGAACACGGCGCCCGGGGCGGGGATGAACTCAATCTCATCACCAGCGGCGGCAACTACGGCTGGCCCCTGGTCACCTACAGCCTGGAGTATTCGGGACCCAGGGTCTCAGAGGAGACCAGCCGGGCGGGGTTTATCGACCCGAAACTCGTCTGGGTCCCGTCCAAGGCACCCAGCGGGCTCGCCTACAACAGCGGGGATCGCTACCCGGGCTGGGGCGGAAACCTCTTCAGCGGTGCGCTCAAGTTCGGCCAAGTCCGCCGCATCGCCCTGGACGGCGAGCGGGCCGTCGGGGAGGACAAGCTCAGCATCGGCGCCCGGGTGCGGGACCTGCGCCAAGGTCCGGATGGGTACCTTTATGTGCTGACGGACGAGCCGGATGGGCGCCTGTTGCGGATTGTCCCCGACGGCGGGCGGCCTTGAGTCATCCTAAGAAGAGTATTTGGCCGCAAATAAACGCAAATAAGCGCAAATAGATCTGTTGGTTGGCATCGTCGCGGGCGTCACCCGGACGGCGAACAGGCAGTAAAGGCCAAGCCTCTGATTATTTGCGTTCACTTGCGTTCATTTGCGGCTAAACTGCTTTTTCTGGAGTCATCGATCATCCCGGCCGCGCGGCTTTCGGGTTTCCACGCGACGGGTTAAGCTCTGCTGGTTCGCCCTGCGCCTCTTCTCCGACATCCGCGGTCACTGCCCACCCATGTCTTCGCTCGCCATCCCCCTGCAGCGTTCATCCTATATCACCGGGGCCCTGTGGGGGCTCTTTGCCATCTCGATCTGGGTGGGCTGGATCCTGCTGACCCGCTATGGCGTCACGACCTCCCTTTCCCCCTTCGACATCACCGCGTTGCGGTTCGGCTGCGCGGGCGCCCTGCTGCTGCCGATCGTGATCCGCGACGGGCTGGGAGTCCGCCGGGTCGGCCTGCCGCTGCTCGCCGTCATCTGTACCGGCGCCGGCGTGCCCTATGTACTCATCTCCTCGGCCGGCCTGCAGTTCGCACCGGCGGCGCAGGCCGGTGCACTGATCCCCGGCACCATGCCATTGTGGGCCGCACTGCTCGCGACCCTCTTCCTGCACGAGCGTATCGCGGGGCCGCGCCGGGCGGGACTGCTGCTGATTCCAGTCGGCATCGTGATCTTGGTCGGCACCGGTCTGACTGACCTGGCCTCCGGCAATTGGCGCGGACAGCTCCTGTTTCTCCTGGCCGCACTGTGCTGGGCCAGCTTCACCGTGGCGATGCGCCGCGCCGGCACCAAAGGCTTCACCGCGCTGCACGCAACCGCGGTGGTCTCGGTGGTGTCCGCCGCCTGGTACCTGCCGGTCTACGTCATGCTCCTGCCGCACCGTATCACCGCGGCGCCCTGGGATGCCGTGGCGATCCAGACGCTCTATCAGGGCGTCCTGGTGGCGATCATCTCGCTCTTTGCCTACACCAAGGCCGTGAGCATCCTCGGGGCCTCCCTGGGCTCGAGCTTCGCCTCGCTGGTGCCGGTGCTCGCGATGCTGGCGGCGATACCGCTGCTCGGGGAGGTGCCGAGGCCCGCAGACTATTTCGGCATTGCGGCGGTGACCTTGGGGGTCTTTTTGTCCAGTGGTGCCTATGGGGCATTGGTCAAGAGCCGGTAGACGAGCCGGTTGAGCCTGTTGATTTCGCTGGTTATCCAATACATTGCGATCGAATGGGGCGCTAGAGGTCGTTCTCAAACAACGCCCGCACGTCGATAACAAAGCCCGGGAGGCTCTCGGCCGCCGCCTCTTGTCCGCAACCATAGACACCGCGGACGGTATAACAATCGGCATCGGCGGCAAGTATGAAGACGGTAATGGTCTGGCGCGTCGGGTCAACCAGCCAATACTCGGGAATCCCCGCTATCGCGTACTCGCGCCGCTTGGTTTCGCGGTCCCGCTTAGGGTCATCGGTGCTCATGACCTCCATCACCAGATCGGCGCCTTGCCAGTATTTGTCATGGCGGCGTTCGGCATGTTCGCGGCGCATGAAAACGATATCCGGCTCCCGCAGCTTACCCTCCCAAAGCTTGACGGGAAAGGGCGCAAACAAGACCGTGCCGAGCCGCGATACACCGACAAATGCCATCAGCGCGCGGTACAGCGCCGCCACCAACAGTTGATGGGACTCACTCGGCATCTCCAGCACCTCGACTCGCCCATGGTCGAATTCGGTCAGATGGTTCCCCGGCAGGCTGAGATATTCCTCCTCGCTCCATCCCCCCTGCGGCGGGAACAGGCGCGCGATGTCCCAGGCCGGCTCCAGGCCATCGGGAAGGAGACGGGCGGCGATCTGGTTCATGGGTCGGTCCTCACCGTTGGTTTCCCACGGTCTATTCTGGAGTCCAAGGCTTCAGCCTTGGGCTGGCGTTGAAGCTGAAGGCTGGCCAAGAATCAATCCGTATTGCTTTGCCAAGGCTTCGTTGAAGACCATCACGGCTGTTGGCGAGAGTCGCCAGGTGTTGACCAGGGGCTGGAGCCTTAACGCCAGCTCATCTTTGATGGGCGGCAGCCATGCTTCAGGCCAGGGACTCGGGTCTCCCTTAATCACCAGCACCAGCCGAAAGTCTGCCTTCGCCAGATCGAGCACTTTAAACGATGCAGGAAGCTCATGTTCCGAAATAGCGGTAGGATGCAGGGCGGACTCAGGTTCATCAATGATCACGATCGAGCTTGGATCGAGATACCGGTTGCCGAGCAGCGTGTCGAGGATCGCGATCTTCTTGATCCCTTCGGCCGTCACACCGATCGGAAACCGTTGGCGACCCGTAACGAACTGCCAGCGGCCCGACGCCTGATCATATTCAACCACGCCCCCAAGCAGTTTTTCGAGACGTGATCGTGACGCAGCGAATTCAGCATAGTTCTTGCCTTTCGTTGTCTGCTGCCGGAGCGCCCTAGCCAAATCCAGATAAGTGTCATCAAAACCAAAGACATTGTCTTGCTCGCGAGATTTTAGAATGATTTGCTGGAGTGACAAGAGTATTCAGCGGGCCAAAATTCTTCAGTTTGACTCGAGTCAGCATGCGTCGTCCTCCGAGACCAAATCGCTTGGGGTGGGCATCGTGACCCAGGACCGGCAGCGGCCAAGGCGCCGCCGCCCCAGGCCCCAAAGGCTCAGCCTCGCTTGCGCCCAGCCACCCGCAGCCGCAACGCATTGAGCCGGATGAACCCCGTCGCATCCCCCTGATTATAGGCCCCGGCATCCTCCTCGAAGGTGGCGATGGAGGCGTCGAACAGGCTGTCGGTCGGGGAGCGGCGCCCGACCACCAGCACGTTGCCCTTGTAGAGCTTGAGGCGCACCTCGCCGTTGACGACGCTCTGGGTCTGGTCGATGGCGGCCTGGAGCATCAGGCGCTCGGGGCTGTACCAGAAGCCGTTGTAGACCAGGCTCGCGTAGCGGGGCATCAGTTCGTCCTTGAGATGCGCCGCCTCCCGGTCGAGCGTCAGGGACTCCATGGCGCGGTGCGCCTTGAGCAGGATGGTGCCGCCGGGGGTCTCGTAGCAGCCGCGCGACTTCATGCCGACGAAGCGGTTCTCGACGATGTCGTCGCGGCCGATGCCGTTGGCGCCGCCGATGCGGTTCAACTCGGCCAGCAGGTCCGCCGGGCTCAGGGTCTTGCCATCGACGGCCACGCAGTCACCGCCGGCGAAGCTCAGGGTGATTTCGGTCGGGCGGTCCGGGGCCTGCTCGGGGGCGACGGTCCAGCGCCACATATCGGGGCCGGGCTCGACCCAGGGGTCCTCCAGGTCATAGCCCTCGTAGGAGATGTGCAGCAGGTTGGCATCCATCGAGTAGGGTGACTTGGTGCCGTCGCGCTTCATCTCGACCGGGATGCCATGGGTCTCGGCATAGGCCAGCAGCTTCTCGCGCGACAGCAGGTCCCACTCCCGCCAGGGGGCGATGATCTGGATGTCGGGCTTGAGCGCATAGGCGGTCAGCTCGAAGCGGACCTGGTCGTTGCCCTTGCCGGTCGCCCCGTGAGAGATAGCGTCCGCCCCGGTGGCGACCGCGATTTCCACCAGGCGCTTGGCGATCAGCGGGCGGGCGATCGAGGTGCCGAGCTTGTACTCGCCCTCGTAGAGCGCGTTGGCGCGCAGCATCGGGAACACGAAGTCCCGCACGAATTCCTCTCGTAAATCATCGATATGGATTTCCTTGACCCCGGCCGCCGTCGCCTTGGCGCGCGCCGGCTCCACCTCCTCCCCCTGGCCGATGTCGGCCGTGAAGGTCACCACCTCGCAGCCGTAGTTCTCCTGCAGCCAGCGGAGGATAACCGAGGTGTCCAGGCCCCCTGAGTAGGCCAGCACCACCTTGTTGATCTTGCCCTTTGCCATCGAATCTGCCCTTAGAATGCGGAAAAGGGCGCAGTATAGACTGCCCCCGGCGTGGCGGGGAGCGCGCGGGCGGCGGTTCGTGCGCTGGCCTCAATCGTGGTCCCGGCCACGGCGCTCGCCGGGAGGTCGTTGGTCCGCACAGCGGACCCTACGGGCGCCGTAGGGTCCGCTGTGCGGACCGAACGCCGCGCCAGCCCCTCGCACACCGTCGAGGGCGCTTCGGATGCCCTGCGTTTCCGGTAGTACCGCAGCAGCCCCTCGCCTCGGGCACTGCCGTCGCGCGCGGGAAAGGCAATCCCCGGTTAGAATCCGCCTCGTAACCTCCGCGGATTTCACCCCGCAAAGCCCTCTAATGCCCCGAGTGCTCCAGGAGTCATCCATGCCCGGCGACGACCAAGCGAGCCTGACCGCCCATCCCCGGGCACTGGACCTATTCACCGACCGGCTGAGCGAGCGGCGGCGGTTCGCCCACTATCTGCACTCCCGGCCGCCCGAACCGCGGCCGATCTTCTTCCATGGCGACGGCGGCACCGGTAAGTCACTGCTGCTCAAGCACCTGCGCGCGCAGTTCTGCCGCCTCCTGCCGCCGGATGAGTGGGCACATTGCGACGGCCAGCCGGACACCCGCGTCGGCCACCAGGCCTGTCTCGACGCTTATCGCGCCTTGGTCGGCGCGGACGGCTCGGGGGACAGCATCAAGGTCCCCTGCATCTGGCACGACTTCGCGGCGACCGACGCGAGCGAGGGGAACCCCCAGGACGCCTGGCCCGCCCTGTTGATGCTGCGCAAGCAGTTGACCAAGTCCGGCTTCAAGCTGCCGACCTTCGACTATGCCGTCACCCGCTGGCTGCGCGCCACCGATCGTCTCAGTGCCGATCAACTCAAGCAGTTACTCCCGGTAGAGGAATTGGATGCGCTGGGTGCCGGTGTCGATTTCCTGACGGCCGATCAAGGCCCGATCCTCAATCTGCTGGCGCGGGGCCTCGAGGTGGTCGCCCCCGACTGGCAGGGCAACCTGCAACTCCTGCTTGCGCAGCGCGGCATCGACGCCGCGACCCGCAAGCGGCTCGATACCCTGTTCGATACCGACCGCGACCCGAGCGCCCTGGATAACGCACTCAACGCCCTGCCGCGCCTGTTTGCCAACGACCTCAACGTCTGGATGCAGCGCCCCGGGGCCGTGCCGCGCCTGGTGCTGCTGTTCGACACGCACGAGGCCTTCTGGGGGGTGACCGCGAACAGTCCCGGTCCCGGCAGTCCTATTTTGATGAGGACGCCTGGCTGCGCCGACTCGTCAATGGGCTCTATCCGATCGGCGAGCCCAACCGCGGTATCGTCGTCGTCATTGCCGGCCGCGAGCCGCCGCGCTGGGCCGAGGCCGTCGCGGACAAGATCGAAGCCGAACGCATCGACTGCCAACTGGTCGGACACTGGGGCCGGGCCGACGCCCGCGACTATCTCTGCCGGGCACTCGCTCCGGCCAACTTCACCGACCCAGCCGAGGATTGCGGCCCTCTCGTCGTCGCATCCGCCGCGGACCAGCCCAATCCCGCCCAAGACGAGGCACTGATCGAGGCCATGATCCGCAGTGCCGAGGTCGCCGAGGATCAGGTCCACCCGCTCTATCTCGGACTCGCTGCCGATATCTTCTGCTTGGCGAACAAACGGGGGCAACGTCTCACCGCCGCAGCCTTTGCCGTGGCCCCTGAGCACACCGACCATCGTGCGGCCATGGTCGAGCGGCTGTTGCGATACTGCCCCGAGGCCGTCGCCCACGCGGTCAAGGCACTGGCCGCCGCCCGCGGCTTCGACGAGGCACTCTTCTACGCCTTGGGTGAGCGCCTGCACTTCCGCCACGAGCGGCCGGACTTCGAGACCCTCACCCGCTTCTCTTTCTGCTGGACCAGCCCCGAGCGCGACCGCTACCGCATCCATGACCTGCTGCGGCGCCTGCTCGCCGAGGAGGACCCGGCGCAAATGCAGCAGGCCCATGCCGCTCTGGAGGCCATCTACCGCGAGCGTGCCGAAACCGAGCCGGTCGCCATCGCCGAAGTGATCTATCACGCCAATCGGCAGAATTGGGAACGCGGTTATAATGAATGGACCGCAATCATGCGCGAATCTGTCAATGGGGCATGTTATGGAGTAGCCCAAGCACTGACTGATATCAGAGTGGCTTTAACGCTCAAGACAGATCTTTCTGCCGCCAACGTTGCTTGGCTTACCGGGGAGTCCGCAGGTTTCCTTCAAGATAACCGACTAGCTGAGCAGACTCTGCGCGACGCGATAATGCACTGCGATGATGCGCTTCAGAGTGATTCAAACCTGCTAGATGCCCTGGACCTCAAGGGTTCTGCCCAGTTTAGGCTAGGAGACCTGCGGGTGAGATTAGACGACAAAGCCCGCGCCGACGTAGATTACCGCGAAGCGATCTTTAGTTTCGATAAAGCACTTGAAATCGATCCGACATTTGCGCCTGCTCGCGCCCATAAGGGAATCGGCCTCGCTGGACTAGCAGCATCGATTTCAAATTCCGACCCAGATGCTGCCGTACAATTTTTCAATGCGTCGATAGCTGAGTTTGAAACGGCGCTGAAGTTGACGCCAAGAGACGCGCGCTTTCATTATAACAGAGGTAATGTTCTGCGATTCCTCGGAGATCATTTGATGGCTCATGGAGATGATGGCGGAGCTATTTCAGCGTACCAGTCCGCAGTGCACGGGTTTGACAACACGCTGAAAGTGGATCCCAATCATGTATTTGCAAATCCAACGAAAGCTGGGGCTCTCGTAGGTCTTGGAATGATTTTTTCAAAGACTGGGCATAACTCTGATGCCAAAATCGCTTTCTTGGAAGCCGTGGCCGCATGCGATGAGACGCTAAAGATTGCCCCTGAATATGTTGTGGCTCACAATAACAAAGGTTCTGCCTTGAATAAGCTCGGCGCGCTTTACGTATCGCTTGGAGACTTGCCAGCGGCAAAATCTGCTTATGAGAAAAGCATTGAGGCTTTAGATGCTGCGCTACGGCGCACTTCGAGTGATGCATTGGTTCTGAGCAACAAAGGAAAAACATTGCACCAGCTAGGTGCGCTGCTCCTCAACCAAGAAGCGATGGCACTCGGTTGTGCCGTCCTAAGTGAGTCCGAGGTCATCTTGACCCAGGCGTCGAGTCTGGCGCCGACAGACGAGAGCTTGATTGTAGAGCTAAGGTTGGTGCAGGACTTGATCACACAGCGCTGTATCTCCCACGGATAGAGAAGCTGGGCCGGGCTCGAATTAATTCCGACTGACCGCGAGGCTGGCTGCTTTCGAGAACCGCCCGCTAGAATCTGCGCGAAGCCCGATTCCCTGCTGCAACGAGCGCTGGTCAGATTGCTGGTTCGTCCGGGGTAATGGCCGAGTTTGGCCGCACGCAGAACAGACTGGAAACATGAAGAAAACCGTCTACATCGAGACCTCGATCCCAAGCTACCTGACCGCCCGGCCAAGTCGGGATATCAGGGCCGCCGCCTGGCAGCAGATCACCGGGCAGTGGTGGGACGAGGCACGCGCGGGATTCGATCTTTTCACGTCCGAGTTGGTTCTTGTCGAGGCATCGGCTGGGAATCCGGAAGCGGCCGCGCGCCGGCTGGAGGCGTTGCAGGGGATCGCGGAGCTTCCCATCGACGAGGAAGCGCAGGAGCTTGCCGGCCAATTGATCGCGAGAGGCGGTATCCCCGAGTCCGCAGAAGCCGATGCGCTGCATATTGCCGTAGCCGCCGTGCACCGCATCGATTTTCTGCTCACCTGGAATTGCCGCCACATCGACAACGCAACCCGCAAGCCGATCATTCGCTCTATCTGCGGCAGCCTGGGCTATTCCTGTCCGGAAATCTGCACGCCGCTGGAGCTTCTTACGGAGCCTGAAGATGATGTACCAAGATGAAATCCTGACCGAAGTCTGGCGCAATCGCGATGCCTATGCCGCCCTGCACCATCACAGCCTCGCCGAGATGGTGGCCGATCTGCGAGCCAGACAACACCGGCGGGATTGCAAGCTGGTAGATCGCCGGGGCGGGGCGAGGCCGTCCGAACCGGCGCGGACCTCCACGGCCGAAGCCTGACGGCCGAAACAAGCCGTTTGCCACTGGAGGCTTCAGTCCTTCAGGAACCCATCCACCGCCGCGACGAACGCCTCCGGCTGATCGGCATAAACCCAATGCCCGGCATTGGGAATGCTACGCAGCCGCGCCAGCGGAAAGAGCGCGCGAATGCGCGGCAGCCCCTCGCCGGTCACATAGTCCGAGCGGCTGCCGTAGAGAAAGAGCACGGGGCCGGGGAATTGCAGGCCGACGGACTCCGGGAAGCCCAGCAGGTCCTCCAGGGACTGGGCGAGCGCCTCCAGGTTGACGCGCCAGCGCCAGCCGCCGCCGACTCCGGCAGCAGGGCGGTCATGGACCAGGTTCTGGAGCAGGTAGCCGCGCACCGGGGCGGAGGAGATGGTAGCGGCCAGGCGCACGTCGGCGTCGCGCCGGTCGGCGATCTCACCGAGCGGCAGGGCGGCCAGGGTCCGCACCAGGGCGCCGTGACGGCTGGCGTAGGTGACCGGGGCGATGTCGGCGACCACCAGTGAGCCCACCCGCTCGGGCGCCGTCAGGGCCAGCCACATGGCCGCCTTGCCGCCCATGCTGTGGCCCACCAGGTGCGCCCGGGGGAGGCCCTCGGCGTCCAGGAGGGCAGTGAGATCCGCGGCCATGGCGCGGTAGTCCATGCGCGGGTCCCAGGGGGATTGGCCGTGATTGCGCAGATCCGGCACCAGGACCCGGCGCCCGGCGGCGAGCCGGCGGCTGATGGCGTGCCAGTTGGACGCGGAGCCGAAGAGTCCGTGGATCAGGACCAGCGGGAGGCCGTCGGCGGCGGGGTCGCCGTAGCGGCGCAGGTGGAGTCTGAGGGTGGTCATGGGGGCTGCGGCAATGGGGGTCTCGGTGCGGTTCCCCTAGTCTCTCATGCGGACTGCCCCCTGGCGGCGTTGAACGACGCCCGGGGCGCGGAGCGCCTGACACAGGCGTGAAACCGCTGGAGCGGTGTCACAAGAGGACTCGCGCGGGCGCGTTCGGGTGTTGATCTTTTCCGGTGGGGCGTTTAGCGTTCCCCCGCCCGACTCAGACCCGCCCTGCACGGACCCGCCCTATGACCAGCCCCGAGACCCCCGAACCGGCCGCCCGCCCGGCCTTGTCGGTCGTGATCCCACTGTTTGACGAGGTGGATAACGTCGCACCCCTGCTGGCGCGCGCCCATCAGGGGCTGGCGGACTATGGGGGGGACTGGGAGCTGATCTGTGTGGACGACGGCAGCCGGGACGGCACCGGGGCGCGCCTGATGCAGGAGGCGACGCGCTCTGGTCCCCATGTGCGTGTCATCCGGCTGCGCCGCAACTTCGGCCAGACGGCGGCCATGCAGGCGGGCTTCGAGGCGGCGCGCGGGGTCCTGATCGCCACACTCGACGGGGACCTGCAGAACGACCCGGCCGACATCCCGCGCCTGGTCGAGGAGTTGCTGGCGCGCGACCTGGACCTGCTCCAGGGGTGGCGGCGCCACCGCCAGGACGCGCTGGTGCTGCGCAAGGTCCCCTCGCGCATCGCCAATGCGCTGATCGGGCGGGTGACGGGGGTGGCCCTGCACGACTACGGGTGCAGCCTCAAGGTCTATCGGGCGGAAGTGGTGCGGGAACTGACCCTGCTCGGTGAGATGCACCGTTTCATCCCGGTGTGGATGGCCGGGGTGACGGCGCCCTCGCGCATCGGGGAAACCGAGGTCAGCCACCAGGCGCGCCGCTTCGGGACCTCCAAGTACGGGATCTCGCGGACCTTCCGGGTGATCCTGGACCTGCTCTCGGCCTTCTTCTTCCTGCGCTTCGGCTCCCGCCCGGGGCACTTCTTCGGGTCGATCGGGATCGTCTTCGGGACCATCGGGGGGGCCATGATGGCGTGGCTCCTGGTGGTCAAGTTCGGACAGGGTGAGAACATCGGCCAGCGGCCCCTGCTGTTCATCTCGATCCTGTTCCTGGTCACTGCGGTCCAGTTTCTTACCACCGGGGTGCTGGCCGAGCTGATGATCCGCACCTTTTACGCCTCCAGCGACCTGGGCCACCACCGCATCCGCAGCCAAACCGACCCCGCCGCGGCGGGCTGGAAGACACACCCATGAAGCCCCTCCAAGACTATCTCAACGCCGCCTTCGCCTCCCCCTGGATGCTGGCGGCGATCGTCGTCTTCGCCTTCTTCTGGCAAATCTGGTCCCTGCCGCTCATGGACCTCGACGAGGGGGCCTTCACGGAGGCGACCCGGGAGATGGTCGCCAGCGGCAACTACATCACCCCGCACCGGGACGGCGAGCCGCGCTACGACAAGCCGATACTCACCTATTGGGTCCAAGCGGCAGCGACCCAGGTGCTCGGATTCAACGAATTGGCGCTGCGGCTGCCATCGGCCGTGGCGGCCTCACTGTGGGTGCTGGCGCTCTGGCTCTTCGTGCGCGAGCGGCTCGACGCGCTCACCGCCAATGTGGCCGGGATGGTCATGGCCCTGTCGCTCCAGGTGTCACTGATCGCCAAGGCGGCGACCGCGGATTCGCTGCTGAACCTCTTTATCGCGCTCGCGTTCTTCGAGGTCTACCGCTTTTATCTGCGGCCGGACGCGGGGCGCCGCGCCGCCCCGGTGTTGCGCCTGTGGCTGTGGATGGGGCTGGGCTTTCTCACCAAGGGGCCGGTGGCGGCCTTCTTTCCGCTGGTGGCGAGTCTGCTCTTCTTTTGGTCCGAGGGGGCACTGCGGCACTGGCTGCGCGCGGTCCTGTCGCCGCTCGGCTGGCTGATCTTTCTCCTGGTGGCCGGACCCTGGTATCTCGCGATCTATCTGGACGACGGCCCCGGGTTCTTCGCGAGCTTTTTCCTGAAGCACAACGCCGCGCGCTATGGCGAGGCAATCCATGGGCACGGCGGCTTCTTCGGCTATTACTTCGTGATGCTGCCCCTGATCCTCCTGCCCTTCACCGGTTGGTTCCTGAGCCTGCTGCCGGCCTGGCGCGCCGCCTGGGCCGACCCCCTGGACCGCTTCCTGTGGATCTGGTTCCTCATCGTCTTTGTCTTCTTCTCATTCTCGGGCACCAAGCTGCCGCACTACCTGCTCTATGGCTGCACCCCGCTCTTCATCCTGATGGCGCGCCATCGCGACCTGCTCACCGGGCGCTGGCTGGCCTTCATCCCGCCCCTGCTGCTGGTCGGCGCCTTGCTGGCGATGACCCGGGCGCTCGAGACGATGCGGGAACTGAGCAGCAAGGCGCACGAGGTGGCGATCTACAACGACGCCCTGGCCCTCTTGGACCCGACCTATTTCTATGCCTTGTGGGCCGGGGGCGCGGCCCTGCTCGGGCTCTTTCTGTGGTCGCGGCCGCCGCTGTGGCAGCGCCTGATCCTGGCCGGCGTGGTCCAGGGCCTGCTGGTCTTCGGAGTCCTGGCGCCGCGGGCACTGGCGGTCTTGCAGGCGCCGGTCAAGGAGGCGGCCCTGACCGCGCGGCGGCTCGACCTGCCCACGGTGGTCTTCAATACCTCCATGCCGAGCTTCAGCGTCTACCGCGGTGCCATTACGCCCAACCGCCCGCCGCGGCCCGGGGAGCTGGTCTTTCTGCGCGTGGACAAGCTGGACCAGCTCGCCCGCGCGGTCCCGGACCTGCGGCTCGATCTGGTCTATCGCCGCGGTCCGGTCGCCCTGATGGTGGTACGCGAACAGGTCCGCCCGACCGGCGGGACCCAACCGGGCGGCCGTCGCGGTGACTGAGGGTCTGATCGCGACTTGGCGCCGCGAGCTAGGGTCTGATCTGCGGCGGGCGCTGGCCATCGGGGCGGCACGCACCCCCCTCGACCCACCCGGCGGGGGGGCCTGGCTCGCCGCCTGGGCACTGGCCTGTCTGACCACCGGCCTGACGCTATGGCTTGCGGGCGGCTATCACGCCGGGTTCGCGGGGCTGAACGCCGCCGCCGACAGCTACCCGGGCTGGGTCCTGCAATGGCTCACCGCCGTCGGCGGGGATGCGGCGCCCTTTGCGCTCGGGCTGTTCCTCGCCCGCCGCTACCCGCGGGTCCTGTTGGCCCTGATGCTGGCCGCGATCCTGGCCAGCGCCTACAGCCGCGGCCTGAAGCCACTGTTCGACGCGGCCCGCCCGTCGGCCGTCATGCCGCTTGCGGATTTCAACCTGATCGGCCCGGCCTTGCGGCGGGCGAGTTTCCCCTCGGGCCACAGCGTGGCGGCCGGGGCCTTGTGCGGCGTGCTCGTCTATTACGCCCGCTGGAGCGAGACCCGGGTGCTGTGGGTCCTGTTGGCCACCTTGGTAGGCCTGAGCCGGGTGGCAGTGGGGGTACACTGGCCGGTGGACGTGGCCTTCGGGCTCGCGGGCGGGGTGCTGGCGGCCTGGATCGGCGCCCGCCTGGCAGCGCGCTGGGGTGCGCTGGCCAGCAAGCCAGGGGTCCATCTGACCCTGGTCGCCATCTGTGCGCTCAGCGCCATCTCGCTGCTCCCGGGCGGGGGCGATTACCCCCTGGCGCGGCCCCTGCTCCAAGCCCTGGGCGGCGCCGCGCTCGCCTATGCCCTCGCGGGCTACGTCGTCATGCCGCTGGTGCGTCGCCGCCGCGCGGTCCCCGTCGGGTCCGCTGCGCGGGCCGAATCCGACCCCTGATGGGCCGTTCCAGACTGAGCGTCGCCCCTCTTCACTTTGACATGAGCACTTTCCTGGTTATCCCAAAAAAGCAGTTTAGCCGCAAATGAACGCAAATTGACGCAAATAATCAGAGGCTTGGCCTTTGCTGCACGTTCACCATTCGGGTGACGCCTGCAACAATGCCAACCAGGAGATTTATTTGCGCTTATTTGCGTTCATTTGCGGCCAAATACTCTTTTGAGGGCTATCCACGCCGCTCCGGCCGGCGGGCCTTGCGGCCCTGGCGCGGCGGCAGCTTGACGGTCTTCACCGTATTCTCGGTGGTCTGGATGATCTCCATCGGATGGCCGTGCAGCATCAGGCTGGTACCAGGCTCGGGGATGGTCTCCAGATACTCCAACACCAGGCCGTTGAGGGTCTTGGGTCCATCCGTCGGCAGGTCCCAGCGCAGCGCCCGGTTGAGGTCGCGCACCCCGATGCCGCAATCCACGAGCAGGCTCCCGTCCTCGCCGCGGTGGATCTCGGCGATGCTGTCGGAGGGGTCCGTGGTGAACTCTCCGACGATCTCCTCCAACAGGTCCACCAGGGTAATCAGGCCCATGAAGTCGCCGTATTCGTCGACCACCAGGGCGATGCGCTGCTTCTCGCGCTGGAAATTGAGCAGTTGCTGGTAGAGTGGGGTACCCTCGGGGACGAAATAGGGCGCCTGGGCGATGGCCCGCAGGTGCTCCTTGCCGAGCCCCTGGTCGAGCATGGCGTGCAGGGCGTTACGGGAGTGGAAGACGCCGATCACGTTGTCGATGCCGCCGTCGAACAGCGGCAGACGGGTATAGCCGGCGTTGCGGATGGCCGCGATGATCTCGTCGGCGTCGTCCTGGATATCGATGCCCTCCACCTCGTTGCGGGGGATCATGATGTCCTCCACCGTCGCCCGCTCAAGATCCAGGATGGCGAGCAGCATGGAGCGGCTTTGCTCCGGGATCAGGGCGCTGGACTCACTCACCACGGTGCGCAGTTCCTCCCGGCTGAGGGCCGAGCCCGGCCCAGGTCCGGAGCGCACCCCAATCAGCCACAACAGCCCGTTAGCGAACAAGTTGACCAACCACACTACGGGATAGAGGACCTTCAGCAGCGGTGTATAGACATAGGCGGCCGGGTAGGCCAGGCGCTCCGGGTTGAGGGTGGCGAGCGTCTTGGGTGTGACCTCACCAAAGATCAGGACCAGGAAGGTCAGAACCCCGGCCGCGATCCCGATGGCCGCCTCCCCGCCGAGGCGCAGGGCAATGATGGTGCTGATCGATGAGGCCAGGATGTTGACGAAGTTGTTGCCGAGCAGGATCAGGCCGATCAGGCGGTCCGGGCGCTCCAGCAGGACCCGGGCCAGGCGGGCACCCCGATGACCCTGATCGGCCTGGTGGCGCAGGCGGTAGCGGTTCAGGGTGAAGAGCGCCGTCTCGGTCCCCGAGAAGAAGGCGGAGCACAGGAGCAGGGCCACGAGGGCGACCAGGAGTCCGGTCAGCGGGATGTCATTCACGGAGGCTTAACCGCCGAAGGATTCGGTGTGATAGCGCGAGACCCGCAGGGTCGGGCTCCAATAGTCGCCCGGGAGTCCGGCCTTGCCCTTGAGATGGTTGAGGAACTCCCTGGGCCTTGGCAGCGACTCCCAGACCGACGGCAGAAAGGTCCCGCGCGCTGCACCGTCGGCGAGGATCAGGCCGTCGACCCCGGGGCGCAGTTGCCGCAGCAGGTCCTGCTCGTCGCGAAAGCGCATGGGCTCGGGGATGGACAGGACCGAGATGTCCAGGGTCAGGGCGTCCAGTTCCCAGGGCTCCAGCCGCGGAAACCGCGGATCGCGGAAGGCCGCGGCGAAGGCATTCTCCGCCACGTCCTGGACCAGCGGCGCACAGGGCTCCAGGTGGCCGATACAGCCGCGCAGCGACTGGAAATGGTTCAGGGTGACAAAGGCCGCCCGGTGGGCCCGCAGGGGCTCCGGAAACCCTGCCGGGTCCGGGGTCAGGGGCGTGCCCCGGGCCAAGCCGTGGCGGAGCGACTCCCAGGCGACATCCAGCAGCAGCCGTCGCGCCTCGGGGTCCAGCATCGCGGGTTCAGAAAACGGCATAGGCACCATACCCCACCACCTGGTCGCGGGGACCGGCGGTATCACCAGAGTTACGCAGGTCCAGAGTGCGCACCTGCATTGCGCGGCGGCGCGCGGCCACCAGCAGCCCGGCGAGCGGCGTGGCCCCGCAGGCCGCCTGGTGGTCGAGGGCCGCGGGCTCCAGCTGCTCGATCACCCGGGTGGTCTCCCGGTCGAGCCGGGTCGCGGTGGCATAATCGTGATAGTGACTGAGATCGGAGCTGATGACGATCAGGGTCTCGTCCCCGCCCCAGAGCCGGTCGATCACCTCCGCCACCGCCTCGGGCTCAACGGCCCCGACGATCAGGGGCACCACGCGGAAGTCGCCAAGCACCCGCTGGAGGAAGGGCAACTGGACCTCCAGGCAGTGCTCGCCGTCGAAGGCGGCGTCCAGGCGCTGGACCTGGGGCAGGTCGGCAAGCCCCGCCAGGGCCTCCCGGTCCAGGTCCACCGCGCCGAGCGGGGTCAGCAGGCGGTCCGCGCCCGTAAAGGCGATGCCGCGAAAGGGCAGCCGGTGGGCCGGGCCCAGCAGCACCACCCGACGGATGCGCGCGGCGATGGGGGCGAGCCGGGCATAGGCGCTGGCCGCGATGGGCCCCGAGTATTGATAGCCCGCGTGGGGCGCGATCAGGGCCTTGGGGTGCGGCAGGGCGCCGCTGTCCGCGACGCCGGCCAAAAGGTCATCGACGCGGCGCCCCAGGACGACTGGATTGGCCGGATAGAAGGCCCCGGCAACGGCCGGTTGACGATCGATCGACATGGGAGTGTCCCTCGCGTGGTGCCCGACGAGACGGGCGTTCTACCGTCATTATAGCGAGGCTGCGCCGCCAACCGCCGCGCCGCGGCGTTTGGCCTATCCTTACTCTAACAGGAAGGGGCGCTCTCCCCGTCCCGAACCTTCCCCGCGTCGCCCGGCCGCGCGTGCGGGCCACCGGCTTCACAGCGACGAGTAGCTCACCATGACGAACCACCCCACCCAGTTCTGGCACCCGCTCCCGGACGGCCGGGTGCAATGCGATGTCTGCCCGCGCGCCTGCCGATTGCGCGAGGGCCAACAGGGCTTCTGCTTTGTCCGCGCCTGCCGCGACGGGGCCCTGGTCCTGGAGGGCTATGGCCGCTCCAGCGGCTTCTGCGTCGACCCGATCGAGAAGAAGCCCCTCAACCACTTCCTGCCCGGCACCCCGGTCCTGTCCTTCGGCACCGCCGGCTGCAACCTCGCCTGCCGCTTCTGCCAGAACTGGGACATGAGCAAGTCCCGCGACCAGGACACCCTGGCCGCCGCGGCCGATCCGCAGGCCATCGCCCGGCGCGCCGCGCAACTGGGCTGCCGCTGCGTCGCCTACACCTACAACGACCCGGTGACCTTCCTCGAGTACGCGGTGGACACGGCGCTGGCCTGCCGGGAACTGGGCATCCGCAACGTGGCCGTGACCGCGGGCTATGTGAGCCCGGGGGCGCGCGAGGCCTTCTTCGCGCCGATGGACGCGGCCAATGTGGATCTCAAGGGTTTCACGGAAGAGTTCTACCGCCAGGTCTGCGGCGGCCACCTGGCACCGGTCCTGGAGATGCTGCGCTACCTGCGCCACGAGACCACGGTCTGGTTCGAGCTCACCACCCTGCTGATCCCCGGCTACAACGACAGTGAGGCCGAGATCGACGCCATGACGGCCTGGGTGGTGGGCAACCTGGGGGTCGATGTCCCCATGCACTTCACCGCCTTCCACCCGGACTGGAAGCTGCGCGACGCCCCGCCCACCCCGCCCGCGACCTTGCAGCGGGCGCGTGAGATCGCGCGGCGCAACGGCGTGCGCCACGCCTACACCGGCAACTGCCATGACGCGGCGGGCGGCAGCACCTGGTGCCACGGGTGCGGGGCCCTGTTGATCGAGCGGGACTGGTACCAACTCGGCCACTGGGGGCTCGACGCGACCGGACACTGCGCCGCCTGCGGCACCCCCTGCGCCGGGGTCTTCGAGGCGCGCCCCGGCACCTGGGGCGCCCGGCGCCTGCCGGTGGGGTTCGGGCAGGCCCAACCGGCGCCCGACTGAGCGCGGTCGGCGCAGGTCGCGGAGGCACTCGCCGACGCGATAGAATCCTGCCCATATCCATGAATCGGGCACAGACGCATGACCAAGCCAACCAACCTCGCCGGCAAGATCGATCACCTGAAGTCCATGCTCGTGCAGGCCACCGACTTCGACCAGCCGATGGGCTATTTTTTCGACGTCCTGGCCCTCGATCCGGCCTTCCGCGAGCGCGGCCGCCCGCTCAAGGATGCAGCCATCAAGACCCGGTTCCGCACCGTGCTCGAGGCCATGCAGCAACAGGTCATGCCTGGCTGGACGGGCGAGGGGCGAATGATCTCCGCCTTCTGGCTCAAAGACTACGGCTTCGCCCACGGCGCCTGCACGGTCGCGGAGCGGCTGGGCGTGACCTTCTATTTCCGCGACCTGGACATGGGCCTCAGCACCCTCGCGTCCCTGCGGCCCGGGGACCAGGTGCTGTTCGCACGGTTCTCGGTCCAGGAGGGCGGTGATCCGGACAAGAACTATCAGTTCGACCGGCCCGGGCGGCGGCATTGAGGGGGGGCGGGCGAGCGTCACGGGGGCAGACCCGGTTGTCGTCGGCAGTTGCGAGGCGTTAACCGGTCGATGAAACTGGCGGCTGGCGGCTGGCGGGTTGCGGTTGGCTTGATACCTTTATGGAGTCGGCGGCCTTGGTCGTCGTTCCGGCCGCGAGGGTACAGGAGGTCGAGGCTTTAGCCGGTCGACTTCGCGTCGCAGCGGCCCTGGTCCGGCTAAAGCCTCGACCTCCTGTGCGGGACCCATGGGCGGTGACCGGAACGATGATCGAGGCCTGTTTGGGCCTCGATCATAATTCCGGCCACTGCATCGATTGCGGACCGGCGACCTCCCGCCTGGCAGGGTGGCCGGGGTTATAATCAAGGCCCTCGATTCTATGTCGGGCGGCGCCGGCGATAAGCACTCGCGCCTGACCCCGTTCCCTTTGCGGATCACGTCCGCCCTGTCAGAGGAGACGACCATGCGCCCACTGGCCCTCAATGAAAGCTGCGCCCCCGTCGCGGTTGACCCACGAGAACTTTATTATCCGAGCGGCATCGAGATCACCCCGGGAGCGCGTTACCGCTTCGCGGCGAGCGGCACATGGCAAGACAGTTGGATCACCTGCGGCCCAGAGGGCTGGCCGAGTTGGCTGTTGTCGCCGTGGAACCGTTTGCCGTGGCAGCGGGTGTTCCTGCTGTGCGGCTGCGGCGGTAAGGATCTCACCCGTGCATTCCCGATTGGATCAGGGTGCGAATGGAGCGCCCCACCTGAGGCCGCCCAATGGCCGGACCGCCAACTCTACTTATTCGCGAATGACTGGCCGAATAAGTACGATAACAACCACCCGGTCGGCCCGGAAGCCGGGGGGCCGCTTTGCGTCGTCATCACCAGGATTCCCGAGCTGAAGAAGTAGCCGGGAGTTCCGGGAACAGTTTACTGAATTCGCGAGCCAAGAGGCGCCGTGGGTAGATGGGCAGATGGGTAGATAGTCGAACCACCGCATGTTGCGTGCCGCGACATCCCCGGCGCTATCGGCCGCCGTCACCATTATCGTCGTCTGCCGGCTCACGGGGCAGGTGCCGCCGCGGCAGGCGTCACGCCGGTCTGGGCGAGATGCCGATCGATTTGTCGATCCAGGTCCGGCCGCCAGGTGTCCGGCATGAGGACCCCCACCTTTGCCAGCAGTGCCTTGGCCTGCTCCGCCGCCGGGCCGGGGGCCAACCTGCGAGCGGCAGCGGCCGACCACAGATAGGCCTTGGCCAGGTCCGCCGCCGGCAGCAGACCGGACCCTGGGTCGGCGGGGGCGTTCAGATAGAGTTCCGCCGTGGGTAAGTAGGCGGGAAGCCAACCCTGGCTGGCGGACGTCTCCAGCCAATAGCGGGCGGAACGGGGGTCCGCCGGCTGGCCGACGCCATCACGCAGCATCAAACCGAGGCGGAACTGGGCCTCGGCGTTATTGGCCTGCGCTGCCGCCTGTATCCAACGCAGGGCCAATACGGGATCACGCACTGCAACATCGCCGTCCAGGTAAAACCCCGCCAGCCGCAATTGGGCGGCGGGCAAGCCCCTTTCCGCTGGCTGCCGACACAACTCAAGCGCCCTCTGCGGGTCCTTGGGCACCCCCTCGCCGGCCATGTAAAGTTCGGCCAGGGAGCAGGAGGCGGTAAGGATTCCCGACAAAGCCGCCTGTTCATACCAATGTGCCGCCCCCGCCAGGTCCACTGGCCGGTGCACGCCTCGGCGCAGGCAATCGGCGAGTAACTGCTGGGCGGCAGGGATACCGCCTTGGGCGGCCTTTTCCTGCCAGCGGCAGGCCTCGACCGGGTCCCCCGGCCGCCCCCAGCCGAACTGGAAAAACAGGCCCAGGCTGAATTGGGCCAGGGGGTTGTCATCGCCGTGTGTCAGGTAGGCCTGATAGGCCTTGGCATAGTCGCCCACGGCCAAGGCCGCCTGGGCGTCTCTCAGTTCTCCGGCCAAGTCGGGTACTGCATTCGCCGCTCCCGAGAGTAGCCCCAACAGGATCGAGCCCAGGATCGCAAGTCGGCGCTTCGCATGAACAGTCACGTTTGGGTCAGTTGCGGGACGGGTAGATGCCGTACAGGGCGATGATCGGGTTGAGCACGAGATAGGGCTGGACGATGGAGAAAGGCAGATTTCCACCGGCGCTGCCGACCGTGGTGCTGACGCTGCTGACCTGGATGGCCCCTGCCGTCATGTCGACGTCCGGCGCTGACGTACTGTATTGACCGACCCTGGCTTTGGCCGCCCAGGCATTGCCGCCAGGTCCGTCGGCATTGCCCGCAGCGCTCACCCCACGCGCCTTGATGGCGATGCTGGTGGCGGCGCTGTGCGTGTGGGTGGGCATCTGGCTCACCGTGAGCGTGACGTTCTCAGTTCCTCCCTTCTCGCCGAGCCAGTAATTGCTCGTCCCGGGCCCTTGCCCCGCGCCGATGATCACCCGGCCCCGGGTATCGGGCAGGGCGAAGTTGGTCCGGCCATCGCCGCCGTAGGTGCCGCCGAGCAGGGAGTACAATGCGGTGTTCTCGGCTATGGACAGAATCCGGCCGTCTGTGAAGGCATAGCCAAGAGGTGCGAAGTTGTAGGGGACGATGCAGATTTCGCCTATGAAAGGTTCATTGCCACAGGCGCCGGCGTTGGGGCTCCAGGCAGCGGCGGCCAGGGAGAGGGTGGCCAGGGCGGCGGTGGCGAGGCGGGCATTGGACGACATGCTGTGATTCCTCCAGTTGTTCGAGGGTTCGGGATGCGCGTGACCGCTGGACTGCGGTCCCTCGCTTCGGTTGGGATCAATTCGCAGGTTGCGGGCGGCGGCGCCGACGCAGCGCCCTCAGTCCCGCTAACCCGATGCCAAACAGGACCATGGCGGCTGGCTCGGGGGCGGCGTTCTGCGTCTCAACCGAGGTGATGGAGAGAAAGGTGCTGAGGGTGGCCGAGGAGGCGGAACCCGTGCCGGCAGAACCATTCAGAGTCCACGAAAGGTCGTGCAGGCTGGGGTCGAAGATGACCGATTGACCGGCGAGCAGGGTGATCGCAAAGCTTGCAGAGCCCGTTTCCGTCATTACCCCGCCAAAGATTCCGTTCGACACGCCCCCATTTTTGTTTCCAAAGAGGGTATCACTCATCAGGTCGGTGAAGAACAGGGTCTGGCCGGCGTCCCGATCGAACACGGAAAAGTTGGAGTGGGCGTAGGCATCTGAACCGCTCGAGTTTACCCTGTTGTCGAAAGTAATGGTGAAAGTGATTTTATAGGTGTCGGTGGCGGAGTGGTTTGCCACAGTGAGGCCGATATCGATTCCGGTACCGTACGAACCAGCGTCATCTGCCAATGCGTTACCTGAGAAATCGAAGCCGTCACCCAGCTCGGTAAGGTTGCCGTTCAATGGGTTACTGCCGGTGATGGAGGCATCAATGAAGGTGCTGGAGGTGGATGCCCCGCCCTGGATGACCTTCATATCGCCGCTTTGGGTACCCGTACCAGTCAGGTTGGACTGAGCATAGCCCGTGTCGTAGCTGACGCTGCCCGTAATGGACAGGTTGCCATTTAAAGGCACGGCCTGGACCACCGGCGGGGCGAGCACGATGCCGAACAGGCCCAGAAAGACGACGATCCCTCTCGACGGACACCACCGAGCGGTCGTGCATCGGCTGATCTTCATCTTGCTTCCCTCTTCGTAGGTTGATCGGATGGTTTGAATTGCACGCGCGTTTCACGCCGGAACCAATCACGCCACCAACTCATTCGCCCCTGTCGTAATCGGTACTATCCCCCGGGCCGCCGATGCCGAGCAGGGCGCCGATCGCGTTTGACGCCGCTCGCCGGCTCACTCGCCCAAGAGATAAGCGAGATCCAGTTCGATCTCATCGAAGGGCGGGATGCGCGCCCGCACCGGCTCGGAGAGGGTCGCGATGACCCGATAGTGATCACCGTCGAGCCGGTAGGCGACCAGCGTGCGGTCCTCGGGCCAGATCAGCCAGTAAAAGGGCACACGGTGGCGTTGCAGGAGCAGAAAGATCGTCAATGTGTCCTTGCGCTCGTGCCCGGGGGAGAGGATCTCGCACACCCAGTCGGGCGTCAGCTCAATGACGCCGTGCGGGCGCTCGGGCATACGCTCGTTGCGCCAACCGGCCAGGTCATGGCTGGGGCACTGGTGGAGGTCGTAGTTGACGCTGACCTCGGTGATGATCCACCAACCGCCGGGGCCGGACTTGCGGTCGCAGGGACCCAGTTCGACCCCGGCACGGTGCTGCACGATCCCGTGCTCGGCGCGCGCCATGGGGCGGCGGACGATCTCCCCGTTGATCAACTCGACCCGCTCCTCGGGGCTCTCCATCAGGTCGGCGATGGTACTGAGTTTGTATGCTTCCATCCGATGCACCCTCGTGGTCGATGGCCGGACAGCGTTCATGCTAGGACGATCCAGGCGGATTGTCGACCGCCGCGCTGCCCTCACCCCACCAGTTCATTCGCCCCCAAAATCGCCATCAGGATGGAGATGATGATGCCGGCGACCACCACGCCCAGGCCGATGATGAGCACCGGCTCCAGGAGCGTCAGCATGGACTGGACGCTATTGCGGGTCTCCCGGTCATAGATGTTGGCGACCTTGGCGAGCATGGCGTCGAGTGCGCCGGATTCCTCGCCGACGCGGATCATCTGCAGGGCCAGGTCCGGCAGGGCCTTGAGCCGGACCAGGGGGCCGGCGAGGCCGCGGCCGTGTTTGAGGTCCTCACCCGCCTCGTCCAGGAGATGGGAGATCTTGCGGTTGCTGACCACCTCCTTGGCCAGTGTCAGGGCGCTCAAGAGCGGCAGGCCGTTCTTGAGCAGGGTGGCGAGGGTGTGGGCGAGGCGCGCGGTCTCCATCTTCCAGATCAGGTCGCCGAAGAGCGGCAGACCGAGGATGCGGTGGTCCAGGCGGTCACGGACCTGCTCGTCCTGCATCCAGCGCTCCAAGACCAGGGCGATCAGGGCCACGGCGGCGAGCATGGCCCACCAGTAGTTGCGGAAGAGGTCGCCGGCGCCCACGACGATCCGGGTCGACAGCGGCAGGGCCGCGCCCATGTCCTGGAACAGGGCGGTGAACTGGGGCACCACGAAGACCAGGAGCAGGATGACCGAGGTGAAGGCGACAAAGAGCAGGATCGAGGGGTAGACCAGGGCGGAGGTGACGGTCTGGCGCAGCTCCGCGGTCCGCTCCAGGTAGTCGGCCAGGCGATCCAGGACCTGATCCAGGGCGCCGCCGGCCTCCCCCGCCTTGACCATGTTGATATACAGGCGCGGGAACTGGCCCTCCTGGGCCTCCAGGGCACTGGAGAAGGTGGCGCCGCCGCGCACCCGGTCTTGCAGGTCGGAGAGGACCCGCACCAGGTGGCCCTCCGGGGTCAGTTCGATCAAGACCTGCAGCGAACGGTCCAAGGTCAGACCGGCCTCGATCAGGGTGGCGAGTTCCCGGGTCAGGATGCCGATCTCTTTCTGGTTCAGGCGGCGGCGCCGGGTGCGGCCCAGGCGGGCGCGCAGGCCCCCGGCGGAGCGGGTCTCCAACGGCAGCAGGCCCTGGGCCTGGAGGGCACTGATGACGGCGGCCTCGTCGGCCGCCTCCAACTCGCCCTCTACCGCTTCGCCGTCGAGCTTGACGGCTTTATAGAAATATTTGGGCACGGTTGATCCTGAAAAAGGCGATTAAGCCGCAATTGAACGCGAATGATCAGCGCGACGGCACAAAGGATGGGTATCGCTGCGCTCTACCCATCCTACGGGAATACGTCTCCGGTCGCTGCGCGGGGCCTTGATCATAATCCCGGCCACTGCACCGACTGCGAGGCGGGTGGTCCGCACAGCGGACCCTACGGGCGCGGGGCCGTAGGGTCCGCTGTGCGGACCGGCGACCTCACTCCTGGCAGGGTCGCCGAGGTTATGATCAAGGCCGCTGCGCGGTGTCACGGGTGCGTTCTCCCCGGCTAATCGTCTTCAGCAACCCGCAGCACTTCTTCCACCGTGGTGCGCCCGTCCATGGCCTTGCGCAGGCCGTCCTCGTACATGGTGGCCATGCCTTCGTCCATGGCCACGCGCTGGATCGCGGAGGCGGTGGCGTGGCTCAGCACCAGCTTGCGGATGGTGTCGGTCATCAGCAGCACCTCGGAGATGACCAGCCGGCCGCGATAGCCGCTGCCGTTGCACAGTTCGCAGCCGCCGGGGCGATAGAGCCGGATGGGGCCGGGACCCTCCGGCTGGAAGCGGGTGAAGCGGGCGGCGAGTTCGGGCAGGGCGTCGTAGGGCTCGCGGCAGTGGGGGCAGAGGCTGCGCACCAGGCGCTGGCCCAGGATGCCGTTGATGGTGGAGGTCAGGAGATAGTCCTCGACCCCCATGTCCAAGAGGCGGGTCACGCCGCTCGCCGCGTCGTTGGTGTGCAGGGTGGACAGGACCACATGGCCGGTGAGGGCCGACTGCACGGCGATGCGGGCGGTCTCCAGGTCGCGCATCTCACCGACCATGATGATGTCCGGGTCCTGGCGCACGATGGCGCGCAGGGCCCCAGCGAAGGTCATGCCGATGGCGGACTTGACCTGGATCTGGTTGATGCCGGGGAGCTGGTACTCCACCGGGTCCTCGACCGTGATGATCTTGCGCTCCTGGGTGTTGAGCCGGGACAGCGCGGTGTAGAGGGTCGTGCTCTTGCCGGAGCCGGTGGGGCCCGTAACCAGCAGGATGCCGTAGGGCTGCTCCAGGATCTCGATCAGGCGTTGGCGCGGGGAGCCGTCGAAGCCCAGGGCGTCGAAGTCGAAACGCACGCTCTCCTTGTCGAGCAGGCGCATGACCACGCTCTCACCGAACATGGTGGGGACGGTGGAGACGCGCAGGTCCAGCTCCCGGCCCTGGACGCGAACCGGGATGCGTCCGTCCTGGGGCAGGCGGCGCTCGGCGATATTGAGCTTGGCCATGATCTTGACACGCGAGATCACCGCCGCGGTGGAGCGCACCGGGGGGGCATCGACCTCCTTCAGGATGCCGTCGATGCGATAGCGGACCTTGAGCTCATCGGCGAAGGGCTCGATGTGGATGTCCGAGGCGCGGGACTCCACCGCCTTCTGAATCAGGTGGTTGACCATGCGGATCACCGGGGCCTCGCTGGCCAGGTCCTTCAGGTGCTCGATGTCCTCGTCGTCGAAGTCGCCGTAGTCGGGCTCGGCATCCGGGTCGGGCCCGGCCTGCTTCTCGTAGAGCCGGGCGAGCGCGAGCTCAATCTCGGAGGGCAGGCCGATGACCCCCTCCACCCGCTTGCCGGCCGCCATGGCGACCGCGGCCAGCACATAGGGGTCCACGGCGTCCGCCACGGCGACGCGCAGGTGCTCGTCGTCCTCGGCCATCGGCAGCACCCGGGCGTCTTTCAGGAAGCGCAGGCTGAAGACGCCCTCGGCGACGGGTTCGGAGGGGAACTGCGAGGAGTCGGCCAGGGGCAGGCCCAGGACCTCGCTCGCGGCCTGGGCCATGTCCCGCTCCGAGACCAGGCCCAGGCGCACCAGCATCCGCAGCAGGGGCTCGCCGCCGTCGTCGGCCAGGCGCCGCGCGCGCGCCAGGTCGCCGGGGGTGAGCTTGCCGCGCCCGTGCAGGGCCGCCACGATGCGGGCCTCCGGCGGGCGTTCGGTCGCGCCCGGATGGTCGGCCAGGTCCTTGGTCTCATCGGCGCTCGCATCAGGGGCCTCCGCGAGCGTCGCGGCGGGGGGCGCCGCGGCGGCCGAGGGCCCGTCGAACGGCGGCGGGTCCAGCTCAACTGGGTCCGGCAAGCCGGGGTCGCGATCGTCGCGGGTACCGGCGATGGCCGGGAAGTCCTCCAACAGGGTCTCGTCGCGCATCACTGGGTCCCCTCGGCACTGTGCACCGCGGCCGCCGCCGCCGCTGGTTCGAGGCGCGGCGCGACGCGTGCCGCAGCGTCCGATTCGTCGCGCCAATCCGGGATCAGGCGCCGCAGCAGACCCCGTAACTCCGCCGCCGAGCCGTCCTCGCAGGCGCGCCGCAGTTCGACGAGCCAGTCGCCACCGAGCCCGAGACGGTCGGCGAGCACGGCATGAACACCCCGGGCGACGCGGATCTTGGGGTGGCTGGTGGGGATCAGGTCCTCGCAGGCGTAGAACAATTCCTCGAAGAGCTTCTCCCCGGGCCGCAACCCCACGTACTGGATCGGGACCTCCCGGCCGGGCTCGCGCCCGGAGAGCCGGATCATCTGCTCGGCCAGGTAGCGGATCTTCACCGGCTCGCCCATGTCGAGCACGAAGACCTCACCGCCGTCGCCGATCACCGCCGCCTGCATGATCAACTGACAGGCCTCGGGGATGGTCATGAAGAAGCGTTCGATCTCCGGGTGGGTCACGGTCACCGGACCGCCGCGTTCGATCTGGCGCCGGAACAGCGGCACCACGCTGCCCGCGGACCCCAGGACGTTGCCGAAGCGCACGGTGATGAAGCGGGTCCCGACCCCAGACGTGCGCCGTTGGCGGTCAAGCGTCTGACACAGGGCCTCGGCGGCGCGCTTGGTCGCCCCCATGACGTTGGCGGGATTGACCGCCTTGTCGGTGGAGATCAGGACGAAGCGCTCGCAACCCCAGGCACAGGCGGCCTCGGCGACCACCGAGGTGCCGATGACGTTGTTGCGCACCGCCGCCCGCAACTGGTCCTCCAACATCGGCACGTGCTTGTAGGCCGCGGCGTGGAAGACGATGTGGGGAAGCTGCGCCTGGAACAGGCTGGTAACGGCGGCCGTGTCGGTCACGTCGAGCAGATGGCGCGAGAAGTCGAGTCCCGGGTGGCCCTCGCGCAGTTCCAGCTCGATCTGGTACAGATTGAACTCGCCCTGGTCCACGAGGATCAGGCGCTCAGGCCCGGCGCCGGCGATCTGCCGGACCAGTTCGGAACCGATCGAGCCCCCGGCCCCGGTCACCAGGATCGCCCGCCCGGCGAGACCGGCGCGGATGCCTTCCCAGTCCAGGGTGATGGGGTCGCGCCCCAGCAGGTCCTCAATGGAGACCGGGCGCAGTTGGCTGATGCTCACCTGCCCGGTCATCAGATTGCCGAGCTGGGGCACGGTCCGAAAGGGCTTGCCGGCCTGTTCGCAGAGACCCACCAGGGCCTGCATCTCCCGCGCCCCGGCGGTCGGGACCGCGAGCAGGACCAGGTCGATGTCGCGCGCGGCGACCAGGCGCGGGATATCGGCGCTGCCGCCCAGAATCGGCACGCCGTGGACCTCGCCACCCTGGCGCCGCGGCTTGTCATCGACGAAACCGGCCGGAAAATAGGCGTGCGCGGGGTCGCGCAGCATGTCGCGGGCGAGATTCTCCCCGGCCCGATTGGCACCCACGATCAGCACCCGCAGGCCTGAGCGCAGATTGAGCCGGTGGTCCTTGAACCAGCGGTAGAAGAGGCGCGGACCGGAGAGCAGGACGACCTGCAGCCCGAAGAACAGCACCGGCACCGAGCGCGGGATCAGATAGGAGCGGTTGATCACGAAGAGCGCCACCAGCACCAGGGCCGTGCCGGCCAGGGCGGCATTAGTGATACGCACCAGATCCGGCAGCGAGGCGAAACGCCAGACCCCGCGATAGAGGCCCAGCACCCAATAGACCGACCCCTGGATCAGGATGACCCAGGGCAGGGCCGCCAGCGCCCCCTGGAGAAAGTCGGGCGGGATGGTGCCCAGATTGAAGCGCAGCCAATAGGCGAGGAACCAGGCGAGCGGAACCATCAGCAGGTCGTGCACCATGGCCGCGGTCCGGGAGCGCAGGCGGTCGAACAGAGGGCGCATCCTCAGCTCATCCTCACTGCGGGGACCCCTGGCGCTCGGCCAGGCGCACGCGCAGATGGATCAGTGCGTAGATGATCGCCCAGGCCAGCAGCAGTTGCCATTGCTGCGGCGGCGCCAACCCCGGCGCCGCGACCGCGCCGGCGGCGACGGCCGCCATCAGGGCGTAGGCGCGCAGTACCGTCGTGCGGTGGCCCCAGCCGGCGAGCACCAGGCGCTGGTAGTGGTGGCTGCGATGGGCCTCCCAGACCCGCTCCCCGCGGGCCAGGCGCCGGGCCAGGGTCCAGGTGGCATCGACGATGAAGGGGGAGAAGGCGAGCCAGGCGACCCACAGCGGAAAGAGTTGCGCGGAAGCACCCCAGAGCGAAAACCCCGCGGCCAGCAGCCCAAGGGTGGAGGAGCCCAGATCCCCCAGGAAGATCCGGGCCGGGGGGAAGTTGCTGAGGAGGAAACCCGCCGCCGCGGCGACCACGGCGGCCGCGGCCAGGGCGAAGGCCGGATCACCGGCGCGCCAACCCAGGACGGCGAGGGCGCCGAAACCGAACAGGGCCATGCCGCCGGCAAAGCCGTCCATCCCGTCCATGAAGTTGTACAGATTCACCATCCAGACCACGTAAAGCACCGAGAGCAGGCCGCCGAGCGCCGCCGGCAAGGGCCAGTCGAGGCCCGGCAGGGTCAGGGAGTCCCAGGCGCACCCGCCCGCCAGCAGGACCAGGGCCGCACCGACATGGACCGCGAGCCGCAGGCGCCGCGACACATGGCCCAGGTCGTCGAACAGTGACACCACCGCGACCGGGAGCGCGGCCGCGGCGATCCACCAGAGCGCGGTCGGGACCGCCCCGCCGCCCCAGCCCAGGGCCAGCGTCGCCAGCAGGCCAAGGAGGACCGCCAGACCGCCGCTGCGCGGGACCGGGACCTGGTGCAGGGAGCGCGCGTTGGGGTGGTCGAGCAGGGCAGCGGTCCCGGGCGGGCGGCCCGCCAGCCAGCGCGCCGCGACCGCGCTCAGGAGAAAGGCGACCGCCAGCACGGCCAGCCCCGGCAGGTCCAGGGTCATGAGGGTGGGCTCATGTTGCGCATGACTCACCGGGCGCTGCGCGCGCTGGGACTGGCGGCGTCATGGGGCGCGCACGAGCTGCGACGCGACGTCCCGGCGGCGGCCCTCACCCATCAACAGTTCGATCAGGCACAGGGCGAAGTCCATGGCGGTCCCCGGGCCGCGCGAGGTCACGATCGAGCCGTCGACCACTACCGGGTCAGCGACCAGGGTCAACTGGGGGAACTCGGCGACGCTAAGGCTTCCGGGGTAGGCCGTCGCCCGCTTGCCGTCGAGCAGGCCCGCCACGGCCAGGACCTTGGGGGCGGCACAGATGGCCGCAACGAGGCGCCCGGCAGCGGCCTGGCGGCGCAGCAGGGCCAGGACCCGCTGGTCCTCTTCGAGGTGGCGGGCGCCCGGCAGGCCGCCGGGCAACACCACCAGGTCGAAGGTCTGCCCCTGCTCGGCCTCCAGGGTGCTGTCGGGCACCAGCACGGTTCCGCGGCTGGCGGTCACCGCCCCATCCGCAAGCCCGGCGGTCACCACCTCGACGGCGGCGCGCCGCAGCAGGTCGATGACCGTGACCGCCTCCAGTTCCTCGCAACCCTGGGCGAGTAAAATCAGTGCTCTTGGCATGGGAAAGCTCCTGTGTTGTTGATCGACCCCGCCCAAAGGCTTGCCGCGCGCCTCAGCCAAACGAAGAGTATTTGGCCGCAAATGAACGCGAATAAGCGCAAATAGATCGGCTGCTGAGAGATGCCCTGGGGTGGACCCGACGGGTACCGGGCAGAATACGGTAGCACGATGATTATTTGCGTCTATTTGCGTTCATTTGCGGCTCAACCCTGCTGTCTGGGGTTAGTTGCCCTTACTGCGGCCCAGGATCGTCAACCCCTTGAGCACGTTCAGGGCCTCGGCAAGCTGGAGGTCTTCGGCCGCGAGGGTCTTTTTCTTGTCGTCGGCCTTCGCCTCGTCGGGCGGCGGCGGGGAATCGAGATGGCGCCGCAGGTCCGACTCCTTCACCGAGCCGACCTCCGACTCCTCTCTGGGTTTGAACTCCCCGCGCTCCAGTACGACGTCCGGGGCTATGCCCTGGGCCTGGATGGAGCGCCCGGAGGGCGTGTAATAGCGCGCGGTGGTGAGCTTGAGCGCGGTGGTCTCATCGATCGGGACTATGGTCTGGACGGACCCCTTGCCGAAGGTCTGGGTCCCCATGATCAGGGCCCGTTTGTGGTCCTGCAGTGCGCCGGCCACGATCTCCGAGGCCGAGGCGCTGCCGCCGTTGACCAGCACCACCAGGGGGGCGCCGCCGAGCACATCGTCCGGGCCGGCCTTGAACTGGAGCTTGGAGTCCGGCAGCCGACCCTGGGTATACACAATCAACCCGTCGGTGATAAAGGCGTCGCTCACCCCCACGGCCGCGTTCAGCACCCCCCCGGGGTTGTTGCGAAGGTCTAGGATCAGGCCCTTGATCTCACCTTTGTTTTCCTTCTTCAGGGCCTCGATCGCGGTGCGCATGTCCTCGGTGGTGCGCGCCTGGAACTGGCTCAGGCGCAGATAGCCGAAGCCCGGCTCCAGGGTGCGGCTCTTGACGCTCGCCACATGGATGATGTCGCGCTGCACCTTCACCTCCAGGGGTCGGCCCTCGCTGCCGCGCATGATGGTGAGGCGGATCTCGGTGCCGGGCTTGCCGCGCATCAGGTTGACCGCCTCATTGAGGGCGAGGCCCTTGACCGGCTTGTCGTCGATGCGGGTGATCAGGTCCCCGGCCTGGAGCCCGGCGCGCTGGGCCGGGGTGTCGTCGATCGGGGAGATGATCTTCACGAACCCGTCGTCGATCCCGACCTCGATGCCGAGGCCGCCGAACTCGCCGGTGGTACCCACCTGGATCTCCCGGTACTCGTCCTTGTCCAGGTAGGACGAGTGCGGATCGAGCCCCGAGAGCATACCGCGGATGGCGCTCTCCAGCAGGGTCTTGTCCTTCACGCCCTCGACATAATCGTCCTTGATGCGTTCGTAGACCTCGGCGAAGGTGCGCAGGTCGTCGAGGGGCAAGGCGTCGGCCGCCGCGGGGGCGGGGGTGGAGCTGGGTTCCGCCGCGGGGGTGGGCACCGCCGCGGGTGCGGGTGCCACCACTGGTGCGGGCTCCGCCGCGGGGGCGGGTGCCACCACTGGAGCGGGTGCCGCCGCGGGGGCGGCACCCGCCGGCGGCTCCGCCAGGGCGACGCCCACGCAGGCCGTGGCCGCGCCGACGATGCCGATCCAGGTCAGGAGTCTGTGATAAGTGGGTGTGGGCATAGTCTTGCGGGTCCGGATACCGGGTGAAGGGGGTGTGGCACGGGGTTAGCGGCCAGGATGCCGAACATTCTAAATGGGTGCGGGGGGCCGCGGGGCCTAGACCGGCCGCAAGTATAGTCCGAGCCCGCGGCCGGCGCGGGCGGCGCCTGCATCCCGGCGCTTCGCAAGGACCGAAAAAAAGCTTATTATCGTATTGTGAAAAATTTATCCAGCACCCACGCGACGGTCAGCCCCGCGAGTCAAGCGCCTCAACCGGTGTTGAATGACCCCGGTGAAGGAGCCGACGCGACGAGCCTCTTCGCGGACGACGAGGACATCGAGCGCGCCTCCCGCTCGCTCAAGGCCATGTCCCACCCACTGCGCCTGAAGATCCTCTGCACCTTGGGTGAGCAGGAGGTCAGCGTCCAGGACATCGTCGACCACGTCGGCACCTCCCAGAGCAACATCTCCCAGCACCTCGCCATCCTGCGCGACAAGGGCATCCTGGCCTCGCGCAAGGACGCCAACCGGGTCTTCTACCGGGTGGGCGACGCCCGCACACTGCGCCTCATCGGCATGATGCGTGAGGTGTTCTGCCAGCACGCCTGAAGCGGCTGGCCGGCGCGTCCCGGAGTGACTCCCGCGCCCGCCCTCCTTATACTGCGCCCACCAGGTCGCCGTCGGCCGCCCGGCGACGCCCTGGCGAGACCGCCCAGCGGGCGGCCCCCTTCCCATCCATTCAGAGAATCAAGCCCGATGCAGGTCAGCCAACTGTTTGAGTTCGTCGTCCACAATTGGTACCTGTTCGTCGCGCTCGTCGTGATCCTGGGGCTCTTGATCCACAATCTGATCGTCGGGGAGCGCGGCAACGTCGAGCCCCTGGGGGCCACCGAGATGATCAACCACAAGGACGCGACGGTGATCGACGTGCGCTCGGCGGCCGACTTCGCCGCCGGTCATATCGTCAACGCGGTCAACATCCCGATGAACGGCTTCAAGAACCAACTGGCGGTCCTTGGCAAGTACAAGGGCAAGCCGATCATCGTCAACTGTCGGTCGGGCGGCCAGTCCGGGGCCGCGTGCGAACACCTGCGCAAGCAGGGTTTCGAGGAGGTCTACAACCTCAAGGGCGGCATCCTCGCCTGGCAGGCGGCGAACCTGCCGCTGTCGCGCAAGAAGCGCTGAGTCGAGGCCCCCGTTGCCCCTTCGTCCCCGACACTAACGTCACTAGCAAGGTATTCCATGGCCGAGAACGATCAGACCAACCTGGAGCGGCAGTTCGCCGTCCAACGCACCTACCTCAAGGACCTGTCCTTCGAGTCGCCCAATGCGCCGGAGGTCTTCCGCGGCGAGTGGAAGCCGCAAAACGAGCTCAATCTCAACACCAAGGTCAACCGGCTCGACGAGCAGACCTACGAGGTGGTGCTGTCCGTCACCGTCACGGCCAAGGTCGGCGACAAGACGGCCTTCATCGTCGAGGTCCACCAGGCCGGCATCTTCACCCTGGGGGGGTTCTCGGAGGAGGAACTGGGCCCCATGCTCGGCGCCTATTGCCCCAACCTGCTGTTCCCCTACGCACGCGAGGCCGTGTCCGACCTGGTGACCAAGGGCAGCTTCCCGCAACTGGTCCTCCAGCATGTCAGCTTCGACGCCCTGTTCGCCCAACACCAGCAACAGGCGGCGGCGGAGGCCGAAGGGGCGCGGCAGCATTGAGCGACCGGGTGCTGAGTGACCCGGTAGCGAGTGACCCGGTGGGCATCGACATCGCCGTCCTCGGGTCCGGGTCCTGGGGGACGGCGCTCGCGATCCAGTTGTGCCGCAACGGCCATCGGGTCCGGCTCTGGGGCAACGAGTCGGACCAGATCGCCGAACTGCGCGCCCACGGGGAGAACCGGCGCTTCCTCCCCGGCGTCCCCTTCCCCCCGGGGCTGGTGCCCCAGCAATCGCTGGAGGAGACCCTGTCCGGCGCCGCCGCCTGCCTGGCGGTGGTGCCGAGCCACGCCTTCGCCGAGGTGATCACGGCCCTGGGCACGCGCCTGCCGCGGGGCATCGGGCTCGCCTGGGCGACCAAGGGGCTGGAGCCCCAGAGCGGCGCACTCTTGCACACCCTGGCCGAGCGGGGCCTGCCGGGCGAGAGCCTGGCGATCGTCTCGGGACCCAGCTTTGCCCGCGAGGTCGCCATAGGGCTGCCCACGGCGGTCACCGTGGCCTCCGAGGACCAGGCATTTGCCCGCCGCACCGCGGGCCTGCTCCATGGCGGGCGCTTCCGCGCCTACACCAGTTCAGACCTGGTGGGCGTGGAGATCTGCGGCGCCGCCAAGAACGTACTGGCCATCGCCACCGGCATCGCCGACGGCCTCGGCTTCGGGGCCAATAGCCGTGCCGCCTTGATCACCCGCGGCCTGAGCGAATTGATCCGGCTCGGCGCCGCCTTGGGCGGTCGACCCGAGACCTTCATGGGCCTGGCCGGGGTCGGCGACCTGGTCCTGACCTGCACCGACGATCAATCGCGCAACCGCCGCCTCGGCCTGGCCCTGGCGCGGGGCGCCAGCGTCGCGCAGGCGCGGGCGGCCATCGGACAGGAGGTCGAGGGCGTGATCACGGCCGCGGCCGTACGCACCCTCGCCCACCGCCTGGGGGTCGAGATGCCGATCAGCGAACAGGTTTATCAGGTGCTTTATGAGGGGGTGCCGCCGCTGGCGGCCACGGCGGCGCTGCTGGAGCGGGAGCCGAAGGCGGAGTTTGGCTAAGGCTGACCAATATCTTCCTGTGCCACGGCCGCGATGCAGTCGGCCATGATGAGCCGGTCCGCGTTGGCTACCAGCCACTGCCGCGCACGATCCGAATTCGGGCATAAGCTCTGCACCGTCAGCCAGAACCGCTGCGAATGGTCGGGGATGGCCAGATGCACGACCTCGTGGGTGACGATGTAGCGCAGCACGAAGTCAGGCGCCATCACCAGGCGCCAGTTGAACGACAGGTTGCCGAGCCCCGAACAATTCCCCCACTTGGTGCGCTGATCCATGATGTAGACCTTGCCGGGCACGCGCTTCACGCGCTGGCTCAATTCACTCACGTATGGCTCGATGTGCGCGCGCGCCCGCTTGCGCAGCCAGTTCTCCAAGGATCGCGCGGGTGGCGTTTGCGAGTACGGCCCGGTGGTGACCTGAATCTCCCCGTCTTGGAGCGCGACCCGGTTCGGAGCCAGCCAGGTGTCGAGACGCACTACTTGGACCGGGATGGTCTCCCCGCCCAGGAGCACCTGACCGAGCACCCGATGGTCCGGCCGCCGCACTGCCAGCCGACGCTGCGCGCGCTCCAGTTGCTCCAGCACCCAAACCGCGTTGGCGGTGAGAAAAGCGAATCCTTCGCCGTCGGTGCGGCGCTCCGGTACGATCAACTCCACCTCGTCGGGCTTGCTGACCTTGATCCGGAGTCGGGTGGCGGCCTTGGAGCGCACCAGCCGACACGTCAGTTCCCGCCCGCCGAGCGAGACCTGGTGCAAGACACTGGGGCGGATCGCCTCAGCGGGCGGCATCAATGGTCACCAATTCATTAAGGGCCGGTTCCAGGAATGGCGGGTTGACGTCGGCCGAATCGAAGCCCAGGGCGGCATAGTCCGGGTTCCAGGATTCGGCCAGGAGCGAATCCTCCACCCGCATCCGCCCGCCCTTGGAACTACTCCAACCCGGCAGCAATAACTGGTTGTCGCGCAGATGCGCTACCATCCGGCGGGCGCAAGTCGCCAGATAGACCGTATCCTTGCCGGCAGCAAACTGGCGCAGGACCACGAACAATGCGTATTCGCCGGGCAGGGTGAGGTACAGGGCGCCTGGCTCCTCGACGCGTTGGACGGCTTCGTCGGCGATGTCCCGCAGGGCCTTCAGCCGCTCTTCAGCCGCCTTGTCCGCCGCGTCCTTGTTGGCCTTGATCCGCGCCAGCCGCTCACCCAACTGCCGATAGGTAAAACCGCCACCCGCGTCCTCGGTAAGCTCTGCCGTCAGCATCGCCTCCAGCGCGGCCGCCTTGTCGGCAGCGCTGGGCAGGTCGTCGAGCTTGCCCAGGTAATCCTTATCGATCCTGAAGACCGGCAAGGCCATGGCCAGATCCATGAAGGTGGTGTTCTGCTGGATCAACGCGCGGGTCTTGGCCGAAAGTTCGCCATAGGTGGCACTCGAGGCCGCGCCGCGTTGGCGGCGGCGGTAGGCGATGTAGATGCCACAGAGCCAACTATAGACATACCGGTGCTCATACAGGCACGGATCGGGCGATACCGCCTCCCACAGACGCTCCAGGCTCTTGAAGTTGACCTCAAACACTTTGGCTGCATCGGGGTCCTTGAGGGCGCGCAGGGCGGCCAGCAGGCAGTCGCGGGTGTCGCTGATCCGGATGCCTTTGAAGGTCTCCAGACAGCGCGCCACCTCCCCCGGCACCGTCGCCTTCAGGGCCTCCCAGTCGATCAACGCCTCCTCGCGGATGTTCTCGTCGAAGTTGAGCGCCTTGGCCAGGTTGGCGAACACGCCGAAGTAATCCACCACTAGGCCGGTACGCTTGTCCATGGCCGGCAGCGGCCGGTTGGTACGGGCGATGGCTTGCAGCAGGTTGTGGTCGCGCAGCGGCTTATCCAGGTACATCACCTGCTCCACCGGCGCATCGAAACCCGTCAGCAGCCGGTCGCAGACGATTAGAATCTTGAGCGGCGGGCGCCACTGGTCACGCACCTCGCCGTAGCGCTCCCGGTTCCACTCTTCCCATTGTGGCGGTGTCAGCTTGAAGTAGTCGATCAAGTCGTCCTGCTTCTGCTTACCGTAATGGAAACGGGTCAGGTCGGGGTCGTCGTTCTGGGCCTCGGAGATGATGACGTCCGACCAATCGGGCGGCAGTCCGCGCGCCTTGAGCTTGGTGTCCAGTGCGTCCTTGAAGCGGGCGCAGGCAATGCGGTCCACACCCACCAGTTGCGCCTTGAAACCGCTCGGGTCGGGGTAGGCGAGGAAGTGCTCCAGCATCTTGGCTGTGACGATCTCCACCCGGTCCGGGTGGCGGGCCAGCTCTTTCCACTGCGAACGTTGGCGCTGGATCAGGTCCTTCGCCGCTTCGTCCTCGACCTCCATCTCCGTGCACATCTGCTCAAAGCCGACATTCAGGGCCTTCTCATCGACGATGAAGGGCACCTTGTCCCGCAGGTAGTGCACCTCCAGGGTGGCGCCGTCCTTGATCGCGCGCTTGATGCCGTAATAGCTGAGATAACGCTCCTGCTGGCCGTCGATCACCGGGCCGAAGTCGCGATGGGTGTTGGTCATCGCCCGGTCGATGGGCGTCCCGGTGAGGCCGAAGCGGAAGGCGTTGGGCAGCTTCACGCGCATGGTCATGGCGTAGCTGTCCGCGGTGCCGCCTTTTTGAGAGCGGTGGCACTCGTCCACCAGGGTGATGATGTTGTCCTCCGCCAGCGGCTTCAGGTCACCCATCTGCTGGAAGGATTGAAGGGTGGTGACGAAGGTGCCACGCTGGGGCTGCCGCGAGCCGCGCAGGATGGCCTTCAAGTCCTGGACGCCCAGCGCCTTGCGTACGCCGGGGAAGTCACAGGCGTCGAAATCGTCGGCAATCTGGGTCTTCAGGTCGCGCCGGTCCACCACGATCAGGATAGTCGGGTTGTTCAACCCCAGGAGTCGGGCGAGCTTGTAGGCGGCGAAGATCATCGTCAGACTCTTGCCGGACCCCTGGGTGTGCCACACCAGACCGGTGCGGTCCTGGGCGCCGACCGGCTTGCCGATCAGCGCCAGGATGCGGTCCACGATGTCGTTCACCGCCTCGAACTGCTGATAGCGGGCCACCTTCTTGATGGTGCGCCCCTTCTTGGTCTCGAACACGACGAAGTGTTGCAGAAAGTCGAGCACATGGCAGGGCGCCAGTCGCAGCAGGCCCTTGACCGGCAATTCCAGCGGATCGTCCGGGTCGTCCGCCGCCGGGTCATTCCACCAACCTTTCACGTCCGGGTATTTGGAGAGCCAGGAACCCCAGGTGTCGAGGTGCCGCTCGATCGCGTCCTGGTCGGCGTCCCGGCGCAGCACGGTGCCGTAGCGAAAGGCGTCCTCGTCGGCAGCCACGCAGAACACATTTGGCGCCAGCATCAGGGGTGCCTGGCGCTGGTAACGGTGCAGTTGGTGCACCGTCTCGGTCCAGTCCTTGCCGCTGCTGACATAGCTCTTGTACTCGGCGATCACCAGCGGGATGCCGTTGACCAGCAACACGGTATCGTCACGGCACTGCTTCACCCCCTGCACCCGGTACTGGTTGGTGGCGGTGAAGTCGTTGAGGTGCTGGCGCTCCGGCTCGAAGGCGATGAACTGCACCGTGGTCGCGTCCGCCCCCGGCGTCAACTCTACCCGCGCCCCGTCGCGCAGCAGGTCCAGCGTCTCGCGGTTGGCGGTCAACCGGTCGGGCTTGCCCATCGCCTGGCGCAGGGCCTGCACCGCGAGCAGGGCTTGTGCGTCGGTGGTGACCTGCGGGTTAATGCGCCGGATCGCCGCGACCAGCAGGGACTCCACCAGCGGGTCTATCGGCGGGCGCCCGAAGGCCGCCATCGCCGACTCGTCGCGGTAGGTCCAGCCCAAGCCCTGGTTGCCGGGGGTGGCGCTGCCGTGGCCGGAGAGCCAGGCGATGACGGGGAGTTCGACGTAGCCGGATTCGCTCATGGTTCAGTTGTTCCCAATCAAAGAGCTATCAAATGAAATACTTTCTACATCAGCATTTTAGCCTACCGCGACACACCAGGGCTTTGCTAACCTCTTTGTTAGCTGCCGGTCTTCGAGGCGATCCTAAGAATGCCAGCTCGTTGTTTTTCCGGTATATCATGGCGAGAGGCGATTGGCGTCGAAGCTCAGCCGGGGCGTAGGTCGAGTTAGCGGAGCGTAACCCGACAGCCAGGTTGCCTTGTCGGGTTGCGGCGTGCGGCATCTTCGGTGTAGACGGCAAGTCCCGAAGGGCGCACCTAACCCGACCTACAGGCCGCGGGCTCGACAAGGGCTGCGCGCGGGAATCGAGCCGAACCGCCATGTTATACTCAACCTTGATGAAATCATCGGCCTACGAGATCGCAAAGTCAGGCGGGCGCCACGCGGGCTTTCTGCTCGGACATGCGACGAAATCGACCGGTGAGGTGACGCGTGCGATCCGCTCGTTGCGCAATCAGGTCGAAGTCCACCGAGACAAGATCGCAAACCCGCTGAAATGGGTATCGCCTGAGCTTCCCGAGCGTCAACTCAGCCACCTCGTCAACCAGTATTGGCCGAAAGAGATCGCCAACTTTACCGAGCAAATTGAAATCCTGGAGCAAATTCTAGCGGAGGCCGATCCATGAGCAAACAGCAAGACGCACTGCTGGTCCTGGAGGAGACCGCCCAGTCTCTGAAAGACGCGGCTGGGGCCTTGGATGCGTCGTCCGCCTATGACGAAGGGCGTCTGATGGGCTATTACGAGGCACTGTCAACGCTCTTGTCACAGTGTGCCGCGCTGGACATCACGCCGGCCGATCTGCATCTTGGTGCGGATTTTCGTCCGGAATCGCTGTTGCGGCCGTCTTCCGTTGCCCGCGCCGCGTAGGTCGGGTTAGCGGAGCTTAACCCGACTGTCAGATTGCCTTACGCGGGCCAACCGTTTTCGTCATAACCGACGATCTCATCCGCGCTTCGCGAGTCAAGCTCCGGTAATGCGGCACAGCGTCGGCTGATATCGATGATCGCCGCAAATCGCTCCTCGGGTGACTGCGGGGCCGGTGCGGCGCCCTTCGCCAAAAGCTGTTCCAACAGGAGAATGACCTCTTTGTCGATGGGCCAATGGTGGATGGTCGCCCGCTGCTGTAACCGTTGATGAAGCGTTTCCGGGACATCGTGCAGGGTGATTGTGGGCATGGTCACTCTTGCCTGTTCATGGGGATAACGTAAGGTCGCAATCGCTGACCCGCACGGCGCCGGTGAGCAGGTCGTGCATCAGGGATTTTTTGAGTTGCTCCAGACTCTTGAGCACCGGGCCGTAACAACGTACCCGCTCATCGGCCTGTTCCAACAGGGCGGCGATCTGGTGTTGTTCTTCAAGTCCGGCCGCTCCTGTCGGAATCGGGATCAGCGCCTTGCCAAGATTCTTGGCGTTGATATTGACTTGTTGTACGCCAGGCGTTGCGTAACGCTTGATGCGGCACTGTGCCGGATAGGCGCTTAGCACTTGGCCCAGATAATAGTTGTCGATCTGCTCTACGTCCGGATGCAGCCGAATTAGGTACGACGCAAAGACAGCAGGCGCATCAGACCGATATACTCCGACTTTCCCGACGTGCTCCTGGGAGTTCGTCCGATTGAAAAGAACATCGCCCCTTTTCAGCAGGTAGCGGTCAAGCAGTTTTGGCGGTAGTGTGACGTACTTCAGGTCGTCCATCAGCACATCACCATGCTAAATGTTGCCCATTCGGAGAATTGGTGTCGCACCCTTTAGGTGCATCGGCAGTGAAAGGCCGTACTCGAAATTCTTTACGACCGCATTGACCGGTCTCGCATCCCAGGATTGCGGAATTAATCCGACGGAAGTCTTTTTCTGTCGCTCTTTGCGAATCCCTTCACAGAACACCTTTTGCATAAGCGATTTCTTGGCGCTCTCTGCTTGGGTCGCAGCTTCCCGCGCTTGATCAATTGCGATGTCAGCGGCATCGAGAATTCGGGCAATAGCGGTTTGTTGTTTACCATCCGGAAAAGCAATTGACATCGAACGAAAAAACTGTGGCTTAGGTTGCTAAGCCCGGTCGACCCTTCCGATGAAGCGCTCAGATATGCCTGAACCTGTTCTGTCCGCAGCCAACGAAAGAAGAACTCAGGCGTAATCGGGCTTTCTTGCTTTGGCTTGGCCGCAATTAAGAAGGACGCGAACAGAAACGCGGAATCCTCGGCAATAAATACAGCGTTGCCAATGCGCTGTCGATTGCCGTTAGAGCCCACAATGACCGACCAACCTTTCTCTAAGCGCTTTTTCTCGACTGCTTTTGGCTTGACACCGGAAATATACAGGGTCTTGTCCAGATCAAGCCGCTCCTGAACATTGCTGATACCAATCACCCGGACCGCTCCATCGTAGGGAGCCGAATGCTCTTGATCTTTCGACCAGGACACCCCGCGCTTAATTTCGATGGCGTTTCCAACGATCTCAGTCTGCCAACCACTAGGGTGCGGGAGCGCATCACTTGGCTTCATAGCCCGCTCCCCGCAACAAGGCTAGCAATTGGCCCTCGGCGGATTTCAGAGCACTCTCAGCATCTCTGAGCGCCGTCAGCGCGTCCTTGACCTCCACCCGCGGCTCCGGGTCAAAGGTATCCACATACCGCGGAATATTCAGATTGAATTCGTTTTCCTCGACCTCATCAATGCCGACGACCCGTGCGTGCTTGATCAGTTCGTCCGGGTCGCCGTAGATCGCGCCCAACTCGGCGCCGAACACTTCAACATCGCGCCGGTCGTCATCTGCACGGCGCCGAGTCTCGGCGATCTTCTCGTCGCGCTCGGCCACCTTGGCGGCGGCCCGGTCACGCTGGGCCTGGAGCCGGGCGAGTCCGACCTTCGCCTTGTCCCTGATGGCCCCGGCGGTGAGGTTGGCCAGCGCCGCACTATCCTTGGTCAGTTGGGTCTCCAGTCGGGTGAGCGTGTCGGCCCAGTCGGCGTATTCGGCCTCCAGACGTTCCACCTCATCGGTCTCGCGGGCGTCGATCTGTTTGCCGATGCGCCGGCTGTGCTGGGCCACCAGGTCCGGCACCTTGGCCGGGTCGCCATAGGCGTGCGCATGGACCAGGATGCGCATCAGGTCCTGCGGGCGGAGTTCGTTCTGGTTGGAGAGTTCGCGGTAGTGGCGGGCGGCATAGACCAGCAGCACCTGGTCGTGCCGCTCGGGTGGGCGCTGCTTTTTGAGGATCAGCAGACAGGCCGGCACGCCCGCACCGTAAAAGACATTGAGCGGCAGCGAGATCACGGCGTCGATGAGCCGTGATTCGAGCAAGGCGCGACGGATCAGGTGCTCGTCGTCGGCCTTGCGGCGCTTGACCTTGGGGTTGCCTTCATCGTCGAACTCGCCGGTCTCTTCCTCGACCTCGGGCTGACCGCGGAACAGGACGCCTTGCGGGCAGACGACACCGGCGCGACCGGTGTCGGTGAGCGAGGCGAGACAGTGCAGGATGAAGGCATAGTCTCCATAGCCCGCCGGCGGGGCCTTGAAGGCGGTGCCGCGCCCGAAGCGCCCGAAGGGGTCTTTGTAGCCTTCCTTGCCGAAGGTCTCCTTTTTGAGCTTGTCCTTTTTCTTCTTGTCGTCCGTCTGGAATTCGGGCTTGAGCCACCAGAATTCATCGGAGAAGGGGAAATTGGCCAGCACCAGCGAGAACTTGCGCACCTTGCCCGCGGCGCCCCGAAAGGCCGGGTCGGTGATGGTGCTGGCGCCCGCGACGATCTGGGCCTCCAACCCGTGCAGCACGGAGTTGATCTTGCCGATGGCGGCGTTGCTCCAGTTCATCTCCTGGCCGAAATATTGGGCCGCAGTTGCTCGGTGGCCCTGCTCGCGCAAGAAGTCGGCCGAATGGACCAACATACCGCCGCTGCCGCAGGTGGGGTCGTAGATGGTGTCGCCGGGCTGTGGCTCCAGGATGTGCACCAGGGTGTCCACGACCTCGGGCGGGGTGAAGAATTCGCCGGCCTTGGCCCCGGCGTCGTCGGCGAATTTCTTCAGCAGATACTGGTAGGCGCCGCCCAGCACATCGGGGGGGACGCTGGCGTTGGACAGGTCGTGGCTGTTGAAGTGCTGGATCAGCGCGTAGACCACCTCATTGGGGATGAGCGGGCGGCCGGACCCGTCCGGGGCCGGCTGATTCCAGTCCACGGTGAAGACGCCTTTGAGTTCCTCATTGGCGTCAGCGACGGCGCGCATGGCCAGGGTGAGTTCTTCGCCCAGGTTGACCGACACGGCCAGCATGTCGCCCCAGCGACAGTCCTCGGGGATGAAGAATCGGTGTGCGCCGCGGGCGCGGAAGACCGCCTTCTGCGCCTCGGTGAAGGCGCGCCCCTGTTGACGCTCAAGCTCCGCGATGGCCTCGTCCGCCTCGTTTTCCCACTGATCGCACAGGCGCTTATAGAACATCAGCGAGAGGATGTAGTTCTTGTAGTCCTGCCCGGCGGTCTTGCCGCGCAGGATGTTGGCGGCGCCCCAGAGGTGGGCCTCGAGTTGTTGTTGGGTGAGTCTCATGTCAGGTTTCCGGCTCACAGGCCCCGCTGAACCCATGCTGCCGCCACGCCTCGAAGAGGACCACCGCCGCCGCGTTCGACAGGTTCAGGCTGCGGTTGCCGGGCTGCATGGGCAGGCGCAGGCGCCGCTCGGCGGGGAGGGCCTCGAGCAGATCGCGCGGCAGGCCGCGGGTCTCGGGCCCCAGCAGAAAGCAGTCCCCCGCCCGATAGGCCGGCGCGTCATGGCGGACCCGGCCATGGGTGCTGAGGGCGAAGACCCGGGCGTGGGGCAGTCCGACGAGGCAGTCGGGCAGGCACGCGTGCACCCGCACGTCCGCCCATTCGCGGTAGTCGAGGCCGGCGCGCCGCAGGCGCCGGTCATCCAGGCTGAAGCCAAGGGGCTCGATCAGGTGCAGGGTCGCGCCGACGTTGGCGCACAGGCGCATCACATTGCCGGTGTTCGGCGGGATTTCCGGTTGGTAAAGAATGAGATGGAACATTGTCAGTCAGGCGCGGGCGCGCGTGGGGACGCCCTCCCGCGCAGGGAGGTCCGGGTGGTAGACGGGGTCGGGGGCCGGGTTGACCAGGGCTCGGATCTGCATGGTATATTAAGACTTCCGAATTTACTAAATTCGCCGACCACTTTCGACCCAAACCCCCTGGGGGAGACGTTCATGAGCGACCTTGATGCGTTGAAGACCGAGAAACAGGCACTGATCGACAAGATGCACGCGATGCAACAGCGGTTCATCGCCTACGAGCATGAGCATGGCGTCGGCGGCAAGGACTACTGGGGCACGGGCGGGGGACCGCTGGCGGGCTATCCGCAGGAATATATGGCGATGGCCAACCGCGTGGTGGACCTGGCGCATCAGATCGTCGGTTCGTCGCGCATTTGACACGGTAAGCGTTGCGCCCCCGACCCCGCCGGCTCCCACACGGGGGGAGGCGGAGTATCCCAAGAAGAGTATTTCGCCGCAAATGAACGCAAATAAGCGCAAATAAATCTGCCGGTTAGAATCGTCGCGGGCGTCACCCGGACAGTAAACATGCAGTAAATGCAAGTCTTTAGATTATTTGCGTCAATTTGCGTTCATTTGCGGCTAAACTTCTTTTTACTTTTTTGGTCAACGGCTTGCGCTGATGGTGTAGGTCCTGATCAGGACCGGCAAAAACCCGCAGGACCCCGCGGGCCGCTCAGGCCCGCAGGTGTTCAATGTATTTCGGCACCCCCTCCAACTCCAGTCGCACGGCACCCGCCTCGACCACCAGCGGCTGGTCCTGTCCCTCGAGCAGCAGCAGGCAGCGAATCCGGCCCCGGCTGGAGAACGGAATCGGGATCATATCCCGATAGCTGTAGATGTTCTCATCGATCTCCCCGCCGACACAGTGGCAGGGACCGGGCGGCAACCCGCGGTGAGCCGCCACGTCCTCCAGTACGAGTGTGCCGGCCTGCCACCAGCGGGTGCGCTCCGGTGAACCGGTCATCCGCTTGATGATCAGGGCGCGTGAAAATACGATGCCGATTGCGGACTCGGTCTCGGTAATCGAGGCGATCTGTGAGCCCTTGAGGTCGATGTGGCTGTGGTCCATGGGAGAGTCCTGGGGCGTTTGGGATTCGTGTCAGCCGTCTTGCGGATCACCGCCGAGATCGAGCTGAAGCTCTTTGATCTTGCGAGTCAGGGTATTGCGACCCCAGCCCAGGAGCCGGGCGGCATCCTGACGGCGCCCGCCGGTGTGCTCCAGGGCCGTTTGAATCAGGATGGTCTCGAAGGCGGGCATGGCCTGGTCGAGCAGGGCGCTCTCGCCGCGCTTGAGACTCTGGCGCGCCCAGCGCCGGAATACCGCCTCCCAGGATTCGTCCCGATCGCCGTCGGATTTTACCGCGTTCAACTCAGGCGGCAGGTCTTCCGCATGGACCTCCTTGCTGGAGGCCATGACGGTGAGCCAGCGCGCCGTATTCTCGAGCTGGCGGACGTTGCCGGGCCAATCCAGGCGCTGGAGCTGGTCGACCGCGGTGGGCAGCAGCAGCTTGACCTCGCAGCCGAGCTCGCGGGCGGCCTGGACGAGGAAATGGCGCATCAGCAGCGGAATGTCCTCGCGCCGATCGCGCAGGGCCGGCAGGTGGATGCGAATGACGTTCAGGCGGTGGTACAGGTCCTCCCGGAAGCGCCCCTGGCGCGCCAATTCATTCAGATTCTGATGGGTCGCGGCGATGATCCGCACATCCACCCGAATCGGTGCCGTGCCCCCCACGCGATAGAATTCGCCGTCGGACAGGACCCGCAGCAAGCGCGTCTGGAGTTCGGCGGGCATATCACCAATCTCGTCGAGAAAGAGGGTGCCGCGGTCGGCCTGCTCGAAGCGCCCCTCACGCCTGGCCTGGGCCCCGGTGAAGGCGCCGCGTTCATGTCCAAAGAGCTCGGATTCCAGCAGGTCGCGGGGAATGGCAGCCATGTTGAGCGCGATGAAAGGGCGTTCGCTGCGGGGGCTGTGGCGGTGCAGGGCACGGGCGACCAGTTCTTTGCCGGTTCCGGACTCGCCGTTGATCAGGACGGTGATGTTGGAGCGCGCCAACCGGCCGATGGCGCGAAAGACCTCCTGCATCGACGGGGCCTCACCGATGATCTCGGGCCGATCAAGCTCTGGCAGGTCCTCTTGGACATCGCTGCGCACCCGGCGGCAGGCCCTGGTGACCTGGGAGACGGCCTCGTCGATATCGAAGGGCTTGGGGAGGTATTCGAAAGCCCCGCCGTGAAAGGCCGAGACGGCGCTGTCGAGATCCGAATGGGCGGTCATGATGATGACCGGCAGGCCCTGATAACGGGCGGTAATCTGGCGCAGCAGATCCAGCCCATCGATCCCGGGCATCCGTATATCCGACAGGATGGCGTCCGGCCGCTCCCGTTCCAGGGCCTCCATGATGCCGACCCCGTTGGAGAAGCAGGTGACATGCATCTCGGCCTTGCGCAGTGCCCGCTCCAGGACCCAGCGGATCGATCGGTCGTCGTCGATCACCCACACCCTGGGCTCTTTAGTCATGTTCGGACTCCAACGGCAAATAGACGAAAAACCGCGTTTCGCCGGGGCGGCTCTCGCATTCGATCAGCCCCCCATGCTGGTTGATGAGCTCCTGGGCGATGGCGAGTCCCAGCCCGGTGCCGCCGGGGTTCCCGGAGACCATCGGAAAGAAGATCTGGTCCTTGAGCTCATCCGGTATCCCGGGCCCGTCATCGCTGACCTCCGCGAGCAATACCAGGCGGTGGCGCCGGTTGCCGATGGTGAATTGGCGTAGCACGCGGGTGCGAAAACCGAGGGTGCCGACCCTGCCGGCCGCGGCGGCGGCATTACGCGCAATGTTCAGCAAGGCCTGAATCAGGCGATCCTGGTCGGCGGTAAACTCGGGGATGCTTGGGTCATAGTCGCGCTGTACCGCGGGGCCCGACGGGTTCTCCGCCAGGATCAGTCCGCGTACATGCTCGAGCACGGTATGGATGTTCACCTTGACGCGGATCGGCATCCGGTTCGGCCCAATCATGCGGTTCATCAGGGCCTGCAGGCGATCGGCCTCTTCAATGATGATGCGGGTGTATTCGCGCAGCCCCGGGTCGGGGAGTTCCCGCTCCAGGAGCTGCGCGGCCCCGCGCAGACCACCCAGCGGATTCTTGATCTCGTGGGCGAGACCCTTGATGAGGGCCTGCGTAGCCTGATGCTGAGACAGCAGGTGCTCTTCGCGGCTGATGCGCAGTTGTCGGTCCACCTGGTGTATCTCGACCAGCAACTCGGCCTCTGCATCGAAATGGTGCAGGGGTAACACGGTACAGTTCACCGTGATGGTGCGCCCGTCCAGGAGGGTGACATTGAGTTCACGCTCGGTGAAGGGCTGCCGCGAGCGCAAGGCCTCTTTGAGGCGGTGCTCGACCTTGGTGTCCGGGCAGGGCAGCACATGGACGGCATGCAGACCGACCACATGGCGAGCACTGAACTGAAAGAGCATCTCGGCCGCCGGGTTCAAGTACCGCAGACACAGGTCGGCACCGAAGAGCATCACCGCGGTGTTTAAATGATCCAGAACCGTTTGTTCAAGCGGCGATGTGGCCACGTTGCTGATATTCCTGTCGGGTGTCTGAGGCGGCGCACACTCATCCCGATGGATGGCGTTAGAAGGTCGTGGCTATCGCTGCGTAGGGGACGCCGCGGGGACTTGCGCCGCGGACCCGGTCGCACCGATACCTCGGTCGTCCGGTCTCCCCCGCTTCAAATAAGCAATAATCGCGCCACAGTCCTGCCTCGGCCGCGAAGGCGCGGTCGGCAGTTGATCCTAAGAAGAGTATTTGGCCGCAAATGCTTGGTCACATTTCCGGCTACGCGGCATCGTAGGGTGTACAAGGGCAGCGCATTCCACCAGCAACAGCTAAGGCAGCACGCCCGGCGGAATAGGCTTGCGTAGATGGAAGATCACGATCGGGGTGCCGGCAATGACCGCACCCTGGGGGTCGCGGATCTGGGCATAGGCCCGGTGGCTGCCGAAGCTGATCCCCTGAAGGTTCAGTTGCGTCCCCGCCGACTTCTCCACCGGGATGGCGACGTCGTCCAGGACCAACTCGATCTTGTGTCCATCCATTAAGGGCGGGTCAAGCAGCAGGCTGACGGCCACTGTGTCCTCAGGCTGCCGCAACGTCTTGTTGGTTTCGGGGGACAGGATCTCGAACGCTGAATAGGGTCCTGGTTTTGGCGCAGCCGCGGTAGGGGAAACCGTTGGGTCGCCGGCGACCGGCTTGGGCAACTTGAGCCCGATGGCCTGGGCGTCGGGCTCGCGACGGTCGGAGAAATGGGTACGACCATCGGCGTCGACCCATTTGAAGACCTGCGCGGACGCGCCGATCGACATGAAGAAGATAACGACTGGCAGTATCCTGATCATCGACACAGGATAGTCGAGTCGGGCCTCTGACTCAACGTGGAGGCGGCACCCCGTTTCGGGGCACCGCCAACGCGCCGGGTCGAGGCCCCGGGGTTCTAGAGGCTGTAGTACAGGTCGAACTCGACCGGATGGGTGGTCATGCGCAGCCGCGTGACCTCGTGCATCTTCAGCGCGATGTAGGCGTCGATCAGATCATCGGTGAAGACCCCACCCGCGGTCAGGAACTCCCGGTCCTTGTCGAGCTCGGCGAGCGCCATGTCAAGGGCATGGCACACGGTCGGGATGGCCTTTTCCTCCTCGGGCGGCAGATCGTAGAGGTCCTTGTCCATCGGATCGCCGGGGTGGATCTTGTTCTGAATCCCGTCGAGCCCGGCCATCATCATGGCCGCAAAGGAAAGGTAGGGGTTACCGGTGCAATCCGGGAAACGGACCTCGATCCGGCGGGCCTTGGGGCTGGACACGTGCGGGATACGGATCGAGGCCGAGCGGTTGCGGGCCGAGTAGGCGAGCATGACCGGGGCCTCGAAGCCGGGAACCAGCCGCTTGTAGGAGTTGGTGGAGGCGTTAGTGAAGGCATTCAGAGCCCGGGCGTGCTTGATGATGCCGCCGATGTAGTAGAGCGCCATCTCGGACAGGCCGCCGTACTTGTCGCCGGAAAACAGGTTCACCCCATCCTTGCTGAGCGACTGGTGGACGTGCATCCCGGTGCCGTTGTCGCCGACCATCGGCTTGGGCATGAAGGTCACGGTCTTGCCCCAACCGTGGGCGACATTCCAGCACACGTACTTCTGAATCTGGTTCCAGTCCGCCCGCTTGACCAGGGACGTGAACTGGGTGCCGATCTCACACTGGCCCGCGGTCGCCACCTCATGGTGGTGAACCTCGACCGGCACGCCCATCTCTTCGAGCGCCAGGCACATGGCGGCGCGCAGGTCGTTCAGGGAATCGACCGGCGGCACCGGGAAATAGCCGCCCTTGACCCCGGGCCGATGCCCCATGTTGCCGTCCTCGAAGACGCGCTCGGAGTTCCACTCGGCCTCGTCGGAATCGACCTTGTAGAAACACCCACCCATGTTCGCGCCCCAGCGGACGTCGTCGAACACGAAAAATTCGAGCTCGGGGCCGAAAAAGGCGGTGTCGGCGATCCCGGTCGACTTCAGGTAGGCCTCGGCGCGCTTGGCGACGGAGCGCGGATCGCGCTCGTAGCCCTGCATGGTGTTCGGCTCGAGGATGTCGCAGCGGATGATCAGGGTATTTTCGTCGGCAAAGGGGTCCATCACGGCGGTCGATGCCTCGGGCATCAACACCATGTCCGACTCTTGGATGCCTTTCCAACCCGCGATCGAGGACCCATCGAACATCTTGCCGTCCTTGAACATGTCCTCGTCGACGAGCGACGCCGGCATGGACACATGCTGCTCCTTGCCCCTGGTATCCGTAAAGCGAAGGTCAACGAACTTGACCTCATGTTCTTTGATCATCTTCAGGACGTCGGCCATTGAATACTCCAAATGCTGGCTGGATAAATTGGTGCGACTCACCGGGGAGGCGGCGAGGGGGTGGTTCTAACTTGCCGCCGCCCGCGCTCGTGGGCAAGCGAGCCTAACAGGTCGACGCAAGTGCTGCACGCCTGACCCGCTGGATGACCCGGCGCCCGCGCTGCCGACCCTGAGGGCACGACCCTGGGGCTGGTCGAACGCAGCGTGCGCGGCGATCCGTCGCAAGGGTTAAGCACGATTCGCGCCAGCGGCAGCGTCTGCCGCGGACGCGCCCGGCGACGGGACTCACCCCCGGCTACAGGGTTCGGGCGCCAGGGGATGGGCCACCCGGCACTTGTGTGACCCAGCTCCGGCGCCTTGGGGGAGTGAGGAGTCTAAGTCCAGCGCCCATTGCGACAGCCCACCCAGCCGTCCCCGATCATCGGCGACTGTTCGGCTGGCTCACGCCCCCCTTGGGAAGCGCACTAGAACGGACCGCCCCCTGGTCAGGCTGCACTGCAATAGTGCACCGACACCGGTGCGCCCTCGCCATGACACCGGGTGTGTGAGGGAGATGGGCGGGTCGAGCGCAGGGGTCCCGTAATTCATGCCCGAACGTCGGGAATAGGCGCAGCCGCAGCGCTGCGAAGTAGTTCCAACCCGACCCGCATAACAGATATACTCTCACCCTTATACTTCGCGAACGCGGTAGGGGGTACAGCTTGAATCTCGAGCCGGTTGATGTTTCCAGCTTCCAGGGTCTCATTTTTGCGTTGCAGCGCTATTGGACGGCGCTCGGATGCGTGATGGTACAGCCCCATGATATGGAGGTGGGCGCCGGCACCTTTCATCCCGCCACCTTCTTGCGGTCCATCGGACCTGAGCCCTGGCGTACCGCTTACGTCCAACCCTCGCGCCGCCCCACCGACGGTCGTTACGGGGACAATCCAAACCGCTTACAGCATTATTACCAGTTTCAAGTCCTGCTGAAGCCGGCACCGCTCGACATTCAGGACCTTTATCTGGATTCTCTGCGGTATGTTGGGATCGATCCGCTCGTACATGACATACGGTTCGTCGAGGACAACTGGGAGTCGCCGACCCTTGGCGCCTGGGGTCTCGGCTGGGAGGTGTGGCTCAATGGCATGGAAGTGACGCAGTTTACCTACTTTCAACAAGTCGGTGGACTCGATTGTCGACCGGTCAGCGGTGAGATCACCTATGGCCTCGAGCGCATTGCGATGTACCTGCAGTCGGTCGAGAGCGTTTATGACCTGGTGTGGAGCCACTCCCAGTTCGGCCTCGTCACTTACGGGGACGTCTTCCATCAAAACGAGGTGGAGCAGTCGGCCTACAACTTCGAGAAGGCCGAGGTACCGGCGCTGCTGGCGGCGTTCGACGCCAGCGAACGGATCAGTCACCAACTCGTAGCGGATGGTCTGCCCCTGCCGGCGTATGAACAGGTGCTCAAGGCCTCCCACACCTTCAATTTGCTTGATGCGCGCGGGGCCATCTCTGTGACCGAACGACAGCGGTTTATCCTGCGTGTTCGCGCGCTCGCAAGAAACGTCGCGCGCGCCTATTATGAGCGCCGGGAATCCCTCGGGTTTCCGATGCTTAAGCCATGACTCTTGATACGGGCGCGCGCATGACCCAGGATCTTCTGATAGAAATCGGCACGGAGGAATTGCCTCCGGTCTCGCTCCAGGGCTTGGCAAAGGCCTTCGCCGACGGGATTGACGCCCAACTCACCGAGAATGGGATCGGTCACGGGCCGGGCACTCCTTATTGCACCCCGCGGCGGCTTGCCGTACTGGTCGCGCAGGTCGAGACCCAGCAGGCGCATCGTACGATCACCCGGCGGGGTCCCGCCGTCGCGGCCGCCTTCGGCCCGGAGGGTCACCCAACCAAGGCCCTGGAAGGTTTCGCCCGCTCCTGTGGGGTCGCGGTATCGGATCTGGCGCGCGAACGGTCAGACAAGGGGGAGTGGGTCGTCTGTCGGACGCTCGAGTCCGGACAGACCACTGCGCGGCTGCTGCCGGGAGTACTTGAGCAAGCCCTCGCTGGATTACCCGTGGCAAGACGCATGCGCTGGGGCACCGGCGATGCGGAGTTCGTCCGCCCGGTACACTGGGTCTGTATCCTCTTAGGCGATGAAGCCGTGCCGGCGCAGGTCCTTGGGGTTCGCGCAGGGACCGAGACCTTCGGCCACCGTTTCCACGCCCCAGGCCCGCTGACGGTAACGCACGCCTCGCTTTACCCACGGTTGTTGCGGGAACGGGGCTTTGTCGAGCCGTGCTTTGAACAGCGGCGCGCACTCATCGTCGACCAAGTCCAACAACTTACGGCCACCCATCGCGTCACGGCGGACCTGCCGCCGGAACTGCTCGATGAGGTGACGGGGCTTGTCGAGTGGCCCACCGCGATCTTCGGGTCATTTGATGAAAGCTTCCTGTCGGTGCCCCCCGAGGTCCTCATCGAAACCATGGAGAAAAATCAGAAGTACTTCCCGGTGCGTGACCATAACGGGTGCTTGCAGGCACGGTTCATTGCCGTTTCCAACATCGAAAGCAAGTGCCCGGAACAAGTGATACGAGGCAATGAGCGGGTGATCCGGCCCCGGTTCGCGGATGCCCAATTTTTTTGGCGGCAAGGTCTGAACCAGCCGCTTGCGGCCTATTTCGACCGTTTGGAGTCGATTGTCTTTCAGGATAAGCTCGGCTCGGTCGCTGACCGGTGTCGGCGCGTCGCAAGACTGGCCGGTTCGATTGCTGCGACGATTGGCGAGGACCCGGAGTTGGTGGGGCGCGCGGCAATGCTGGCCAAGTGCGACTTGGCGACCACCATGGTAGCGGAGTTCCCGAGCCTCCAAGGGATCATGGGCCGCTACTACGCCCAACATGCCGACGAGCCGCCGGCAGTCTGTGCCGCGATTGAAGAGCAGTACCTTCCGCGCCACGCTGGCGACGCGCTGCCGGCCAGAGGCTGTGGTCTGGTGCTTGCCCTGGCGGACCGGCTGGACCTGTTGGTCGGCTCTTTTGGTATCGGGCACCGGCCAACCGGAGCCAAGGACCCTTATGGTTTGCGACGTGCCTCCATTGCGGTAGTACGCATGCTCGTGGAAACACCCTTGGACCTCGACCTTAACTCGCTCCTGTCGGCGTCTCAGGGGGGGTTTGAATCCGGCGTCCTCAGCCCCGGCACCACCGACGAGGTATTGGCCTATGTCATGGCCCGCTTGGAAGGCTACTACCAGGAGCGAGGGGTCTTACCGGACAGCGTGGCGTCGGTCATTGGCGCAGGGGGGGCCACACTCAGCCAACTGGACGGGCGGATTCGGGCGGTGCAGTCGTTTCGCAACCGGCCGGAAGCCTTGGCCTTGGCAGGGGCCAACAAACGAATCAGTAACATCCTCGCGAAGGCCCGGGCGTCATTTGATCGCGCGGCGCGGCCGAATCCGGACCTGTTTACCGATGACGCGGAGCATCGACTGTGGCACAGGATACAAGGGCTGGAACTGGCGACAGCACCGCTCATGCGCGAGTGCGATTTCGCGGGGGTCTTGGAGCAACTCGCACAGTTGAGGGACGACGTCGGCCAGTTCTTCGATCAGGTGATGGTGATGTGCGAGGATCGGTCGGTGCAAGATAACCGACTGCTGCTGCTGACGTTGCTACGGGCGTTGTTCTTGCAGGTGGCTGACATCTCCATGCTGCAAATCGCCCATACGCAGTTCATCGAGCAATGATCGCCTGCCATGTCGTGTGAACGGTTCGTATTGCTCGACCGTGATGGAGTCATCAACGAAGACGCAGATGACTACATCCGTTGCGCGGCGCAATGGGTGCCTATACCGGGTAGTATGGACGCCATTGCGGCATTGACGCATGCCGGATTCCGGATTGCGATCGTGTCCAACCAATCAGGGCTCGCGCGAGGTCTGTTCGATCTTGGCGCCTTGAACGCCATGCACCGGAAGTTGCGTGATCTGGTCTCGCTGCGGGGTGGTCGACTCGAGATGATCCTGTTCTGCCCGCACGGACCGGGTGAAAACTGCGCTTGTCGCAAGCCGCGGACGGGACTCCTGCACAGTGTCAGCGACCGTACTGGGCTAGACCTGCGCGGGCTGCCGTTCATCGGGGATTCCATCAGCGACGTTCGAGCAGCACGACTGGTCGGAATGAAGCCGATGCTGGTGAAGAGCGGTAAGGGGCTGCGAACTTTAGGGCTGGGAACCGCGGAGTTGGAGGGCGTTCCTGTTTTTGAGGACTTAAGGGCCGCCACGGACGAACTGATTAACCATTGGTGCAATTCTTGATTCTGCTACGCTCGCTCGCTTACCAGGTCTTCCTCATGCTATCCGTTGCGCTGTTCGGCGGGGCCATTGCAATCGTTGGGCGGTGGGTGCCGTTCCGACTCCTCAGCCGGGTTGCACGGATTTGGGCGCGGGCAAACCTGATTGCACTGAAATCCCTGTGCCGGCTGGATTATCGGATCGAGGGGCTGGAACACTTACCCACCTCGACGTGCATCGTCATGAGTAAGCATCAATCGGCATGGGAAACCATTGCTCTACGGGCGCTGCTGCCGGTTGAGCACACCTGGGTTCTGAAGCGGGAATTACTCGACATACCAATCCTCGGATCGGCGCTGCGCCGGTTTCGAGTTATTGCAATCGATCGTTCCGCCGGTCGCGCGGCCCTCAAACAACTGGTTACGGAAGGCCAGCACTTGCTTGGCACTGGACATTGGGTGGTCATTTTCCCGGAAGGAACGCGGGTCCCGCCCGGTGAACGGGCTTCCTACAACGTCGGCGGCGCCCTCCTCGCACAGCGCAGCGGCTACCCGATCTTGCCGATAGCCCATAACGCCGGGGTATTCTGGGGTAGGCGCAGCCTGATTAAACGGGCGGGAACTATCCAACTGGTCATAGGCGAGAGTATCAACAGCACCGGTAAGAGCGCCCAACAACTGAGCCGAGAAACGGAAAGCTGGATTGAAGGAGTCGTTGCCCGCCTACCAACACGCGCCGATTTACAGCGCAGTCCTGCGCAGTCCGACTAGCCAGATGCGCGCACTTCAGTCACTGAGCGGGATGAACAGTGCCCGCTAGACATCGAGATGCTCCACATCAAGTGCGTGGCGTTCGATAAATTCCCGTCGCGGCTCGACATTGTCACCCATTAGTGTGGTAAAAATCTGATCCGCCGCGACCGCGTCTTCTACCGTCACCTTGAGTAACCGGCGTCCCTCCGGGTTCATGGTCGTGTCCCACAACTGCTCCGGATTCATCTCACCCAGCCCCTTGTAGCGCTGCATACTATATCCGCGCTGTGCCTCTGCCAGCAGCCAGCGGATTCCATCACCAAGATCGATAATATCCTTCCTGCGTTCGCCACGTGCCATCTGGGCACCGGGCTGCAATAGGCCCTCAACCTTCTCCCCAAATTCAGCGATTCGCTGATAATCCGCGGTGAGAAAGAAGTCGAGTGGGATTTGTTTTGTTTCTGGAATCCCATGTATCAAGCGAGTTAACTTTAGGAAGCTCCCCTTTTGGGATTCCCCTTGTTCATAGGTCAGAATAAAGCGAAGCGACGAATGGGCCAAATGGGGTTCATTGAGACGTTGCGCAAGTCCGCGGCACCAGGTTGCCATGCTCTCGGAATCCTGGAGATTCAATGAGTCCAATCGCGGACTGCGGACCAATTCATGCAGAAGGCTTGGATCATAGCGAGACGAGAGGCGACGCGATATCCCCTCGAAGATCTGATACTCCCGAGCCAGTGATTCCAAAGCAGTCGCTGCCAGCGCAGGTGCATCGGCGGCAACATACAGGGCTGCCTCATCGAGGGCCGCCTGGAGCATAGCCGCGTTGAGCTCAGCATCGTCCAGTAGGTAGTCTTCCTGCTTGCCTTTCTTGAGCTTATAGAGCGGCGGCTGGGCGATAAAGATATGCCCACGATCGACCAGTTCCGGCATCTGGCGGTAAAAAAAAGTCAGTAAGAGCGTGCGGATGTGCGCCCCATCGACGTCGGCATCGGTCATAATGATGATGCGATGGTAGCGTAAGTTCTCCGGATTATACTCATCGCGTCCAATGCCGCAGCCAAGCGCGGTGATCAAGGTCCCGACTTCCGCTGAAGAAAGCATCTTATCGAACCGCGCCTTCTCGACGTTGAGTATCTTCCCCTTCAATGGCAGGATAGCCTGAAAACTGCGGTCACGCCCTTGCTTCGCCGATCCACCTGCTGAATCCCCCTCTACGAGGTAAAGTTCAGATTTTGAAGGGTCCTTTTCTTGGCAATCGGCAAGTTTTCCCGGTAGGCCGGCGATATCCAAGACACCCTTGCGGCGCGTCATTTCCCGAGCTTTCCTTGCGGCCTCTCGTGCGCGCGCCGCGTCAAGCATCTTTGCAGCGATAATCTTGGCCTGGGCCGGCTGCTCCTCCAGAAAGGCGTTGAAGTGGTCTACCACCAGCGATTCGACGGAAGCCTTAACCTCCGAAGAGACGAGCTTTTCCTTCGTTTGCGACGAGAATTTCGGATCATGGAGTTTGACCGACAGGACGGCCGTCAGACCCTCCCTGGCATCATCGCCGATTGCCTTAATCTTTTGTGTCTTCTCCAGTCCTTCCCGCTCGATATAACCGTTGAGCGTTCTCGTTAACCCGGCGCGAAAGCCAGCCAGATGGGTTCCGCCATCGCGCTGAGGGATATTGTTGGTGAAGCAGAATATCGTTTCCTGGAATCCCTCATTCCATTGGAGAGCCAATTCCAATGCGATACCCGCGCGTTCAGCGGAGAAATAGATGACACTCGGGTGGATCGGGGTCTTATTCCGGTTCAAGTAATCAACAAATGCACGAATACCACCCTGGTAGTCGAAAATGTCCTGGCGGCCACTCACCTCTTCAGAAAGTACAATCCGCACGCCGGAGTTCAAGAACGAAAGCTCACGGAGGCGCTTGACGAGAATATCGTAGTGGAAATCGAGATTAGAGAAGATCTCGGGTGATGGATAGAATCGGACATAGGTGCCCGTCTCGGAGGCGTCGCCGATTTCACGAAGGGGATAAAGAGGTTCCCCCATCGCATATTCCTGGTCATAGCGCTTGCCGCCTCTTGCGATGCGCAGGATCAAGCGCTGCGAAAGCGCATTCACCACTGACACCCCGACTCCATGTAGGCCCCCAGAGACTTTATAGGAATTGTCGTCGAATTTACCGCCGGCATGCAGCACGGTCAGGATAACTTCCGCCGCGGAGCGGTTTTCCTCCGCGTGAATATCTACCGGAATGCCGCGGCCGTTATCGCTGACGCTAACAGACCCATCACGATGCAAGGTGACAGTTATCTCAGTGCAATAGCCCGCGAGTGCTTCGTCGATGGAATTATCGACCACCTCAAAAACCATGTGATGGAGTCCGGTCCCATCGTCGGTGTCGCCGATATACATACCTGGGCGCTTGCGAACTGCATCCAGGCCCCTCAGAACCTTAATATTTGTTGAATCGTATGTCATTGCAGTGTCTGGTCTCGCAAGATAGTTGGCCTGGGACAACCAAGCGGTCGAGCCTAACGGGACTCAGAAAGGTTGTTCGCACCGTCCTGGACGCCGGCCGATGCGCAATTATACCCGATCGCAAGAATCTGTTTTGCCACGTATCGGCACACGCTACACAGAGGTTGGCTGGACCGATCGTCATGATAGGTCAACGACCGTCCCCCGTTCCACGTGGAACAACCGAGTGTCGGACGGGAGACCTAGCACCTCAAGACCGTCCGTATCTCCCACGCGCGTGTAAATGCATTGTCCGCCGGTAGAACGAAAGAGGCTACAGAGGATTCCCCACGAGCGACTATCCAGATCTGCCCAAAGGTCGTCCAGCAACCAGACCGAACCATAGCCCAGTCTAGACATCTGAACTCGCTCAAACGCTAGCTGCAAGAGGCACACCACGATCTTTGTCTGTCCCCGGGACATCGGAAGTTCACCATCCCGGTTCCGCAGCGAAAAGTCTGCTCGATGCGGGCCGACCCGTGTATGACCCGATATCTGTTCCCCGCCGGAATCTGCAGCGACCGCATCAGCGAGATGCACCCCATCCGGCCACCCAGACCGAAAGGTCAAAGTTATCCCCTTAAGAAAGGGAAAACCTTCCGCGAGAACCAAGAAAGCCTCACGCAGATCGCTGAAAAGTCCTTTCCTCGCTTGATCGAGATCAACCCCCAAGCGAACAAACTCATGGTCCCACAGCGGGCGACCGCGAGCCCCAGAGCGCAGCCAGGCGTTTCGCTGCTCCAGCACCCGCTTGAACGCCCTCAGCACCTCAGATCCACGCTGTTCCACGTGGAACAAATTGAGATCGAGGAAGCACCGTCTAACCGCTGGCTCACCTTCAAAAAGCCGCCCGGAACCCTCCCCAATCAGCCGCACGACGAACCACCTGGCAAATTCAGCACCATCACCTACCATGACGCCCTTCACGTATCGCGCTCTCACAGTCCTCTTGCGGAGATACGCCAACTGCCAAACCGCGTCCTCACCCCCTTCCCGGATATCCCCCACCACCCTCGTCACTTCCTTGCCCAAGGACGTCAGGTCACCACTCCTTCTCCCTCTAAAACTTTTGCCCCGCGCCAACAAATACACCGCTTCCAACACCGATGTCTTCCCAGACCCGTTGGCCCCAACGAAAAGCGAGCAGGGACCCCTGATATCCACCTCAGTGTGCTCAATATTCCTGAGCCCGTCGATCCTCAGCAGTTCCACGCTCGCGCTAACCATCGTCCCATCTGCCCCTAAAGCCTCATCGGCATCACGACATAAGTCTCACCCACCGCACCCAGCCCCCGCCAGAGAGAACTGCTGCTTCCATCGTCGAAATGAACCTCCACTTGACCGGTGTCAACCGCCGCAAGGAGATCCGCCAAATAGGCGACGTTGAAGCCGATCACGGTCGACTCACCGCCATAATCCAACTCCATCTCCTCCACCGCCTCTTCCTGCTCAGGATTATGCGCCACAAGCCTCAACACCCCCGCTTCAAAGGAGACGCGCAAGCCGCGATATTTCTCATTTGAAAGAATCGCCGTCCGCGAGAGCGCCTTCTTCAGCAACTCCCGATCCGCGATCGCCACCTTCGACAGTCCGGCCGGAATCACCCTGCCGTACTCTGGATACCGACCATCAACGAGCTTCGACGAGCACACCGTATCTCCCAGAACGAATCGTATCAACCGCTCCCCAATCTCAATCCGAACCGAATTTGACCCAAAGCTCAGCTGTCTCCTGAGCTCATTCACCGTCTTGAATGGGATGATCACGGCCCGACTCTCGGGCACGTCAAGCGCACAGGCATGGGCATAGGACGCGAGTCGGTGCCCGTCCGTCGCCACTGCGCGCAGGCCTGATTCATCGAGTTCAAGCAACAAGCCGTTCAGATAATACCGAACGTCCTGCTGCGCCATCGCAAACGCCGTCTTCTCGAAAATTCGCTTCAGAATCCCTTCTTCAATCTCCATCACCAGTTCAGGCGACACCGCCTCCATCAACGGAAAATCCTGCGCCGGCAGCGTTCCCAAGACGTATCTCCCGCGTCCCGCCGTCAATACACAGCGATCGCCGGCAATCTTCAGGCGCACTTCCGAACCTTCCGCGAGGGAACGGACAATATCCCCCAGTTTGCGCGCAGGCACGGTCCCCTCCCCCTCCTCAATCACATCCGCCAAGCAACGGGAGCGGATCTCGATCTCCATATCCGTTCCAACGATTATCAACCCACCGTCCTGTGCCCGTAACAGCAGGTTGCCCAAGATCGGCAGCGTTTGGCGTCGCTCGACCACCGCTACCACCCGACTCAACACCGGCAGGAGTTGCTCCCGCCCGATCTTCACATCCATACCGCTGCCCCTCTTAAAAAGTAGAAAATAAAATATAGTCTGTAGTTATAAGGCCTGTGGAAATGTGTGCTACACACTTTTCTCCATAGGTTTCATTGCACTGCAATCACGCCTGAGCACTCTGAGGCGCTGATCAACCTGTGGACAACTGCCCCGCAGAACCCGCTCCGGATACCATACCCAGGTTATCCACAGTTAGGACGACAGGCTTCTCAACAAATTCTTGAAATCCTCCTCAACCGCAGGATCACTATCCCGAAGCTCCCGGATTTTCCGCGTTGCATGGAGCACTGTAGTATGATCCCGCCCGCCGAAGGCACTGCCGATTTCAGGCAGGCTGTGTTTCGTCAGTTCCTTGGCCAAGGCCATCGCAATCTGCCGCGGCCTGGCGATTGAACGACTGCGTTTGGCCGACAGGAGGTCCGTGCTGCGAACCTTGAAATATTCACAAACCGTCTTCTGTATACTGGCGATCGTCACCCGTTTGTCTTGTGCCGCCAACATATCCCGTAGCGTCTCCTTGGCGAACTCCACCGTGATTGCCCGGCCGGTAAACTGGGAATTTGCCACGAGGCGCCGCAGCGCTCCTTCCAATTCTCTGATATTGGAACGGATGCGTCGGCCAACGAAAAAACCCACATCCTCCGGGAGCACAATGCCGAACTGGCTTGCTTTACTCTGAAGGATCGCGACGCTTGTTTCCAGGTCGGGAGGCTCGATCGAGACCGTCAGCCCCCACCCGAATCGCGACTTCAGACGTTCTTCGAGGCCGACAACCTCCCGAGGAAAGCGATCACTCGAGAGGACGATTTGTTGCCGGGACTCAAAGAGCGCATTAAAAGTATGAAAGAACTCCTCCTGCGAACGTTCCTTACCGGCGAAAAACTGCACGTCGTCGATCAGTAAGGCGTTCAGGGAACGGTAGGTCTTCTTGAACTCATCGATCCGGTTGTGCTGTAAGGCGCGAATCATCTCCGCCACGAACCGCTCCGAGTGCAGATAGGTCACTTTCGCATTCGGGTTGCTCTCCAGCAGCATGTTGCCGACTGCGTGCATCAAGTGCGTCTTGCCCAGTCCAACACCGCCGTAGATAAACAATGGATTGTAGGCAATACCGGGATTTTGGCTGATCTGAATCGACGCCGCCCGTGCCAGTTGATTTGACTTGCCCTCCACGAAACTGGCAAAACTGAATTCCGGGTTGATGTTTGCTTCCGCGCGCCGCTCGCTCAGTGCAGAGGGCTGCATCCTGATCGCGGAGGAACCCGGTCCGGGCGCGCCCGTCGGGCGATCGAGCCCGCCGACATCAAATCTCAACTGGGTAATGGTTCCCTCGCTCGTGTGACGACATAGTTCAAGCAAACGTTGTTCATAATGCTGCCGCGCCCAGTCCTGCACGAACTTATTGGGCGCCAGCAAACGTAGCAGGTCGCCATCGCGTTGCGCCTGTAACGGCAGAATCCACGTGTTGAACTCGGCTGCCGTCAATTCCCCTTTCAGTCTTTGAACACAATCCTGCCAAGGATCCAT